>JAZKHE010000012.1:3717-5291 GCA_040385525.1 Bacteroidota bacterium | reverse complement strand
GAGCACTTTGGATTTCAAGGGGTACCTATTCAATGCTTTTTTAGGCAGAAATAATCTTTAGGGGCAAATTTATTTGCCCCTATTTTTTTGAGATTATGAATTTGGAACAAAATAAATGGGCTATTTACTGGCTTGATACCCGCTGTCCGTTCCAAGCTTTTTGCGGCTTGTTGCTGAGCTTAGCCGAACGCACGCCAGCAAAAAGGCTTTCTACTACCATCAGGGTTAGCAACTAACTTTTCGGGCTATTAAATTACTTTTTTGGTTGTAATTATAAACACTTTCACTCTTTTAGTCGCAGCCTCCCAATTCAATGATAAGCACCGCCGTTGGTAGTTTTTTTCAGGCTGAAAAGGTTTATAAAAACATGCCAACACCTAGGTCAGTATTTGTACGATTTACAATTTTAAAATTAAATTGAATTAAAAATTTATTTATTTTGTCCGCAAAACTGCATAATTTTAATCAAATCCGTTTCCTTTTTAAAATTTAAATCATTTTCCTTCACGTATTGCTTTATTTCCTTCTCCATAGGGAAAATATCATGTAAATCTTTGAGATTATTAATTTGTATTAATGGGTTCATGCCCAACTGAACAAAATATTGAATTGGCTTATCAATAAATGAAGCTGGTTTTGGTCTGGATTCCATAGCTCTTGCAGGTTCAGCATCTTTAAAAATTTTATTTTTTTTACAATAAAGTGAAACTTTATTACTATCAAGCAGCATTAAAAAATTATTATTTTTTTTTGAGTTTGGTACGTTTTTTACTAAAAAAATATTATTATTAAAGCTCACTTTTTTTACGTAGTCTGTAGCTTCCAAATAAAGTAATCTTCCATTAACTTCTGTTAAAAAAGTATCATTCAAAATATTATATTTCAATTTAACACCTTTAAATAATCCATTTTTTGTTAATACTTCTCCAATTTCAAATTCACTATTCAAAAAAGGTGAGCCCACAATATTGGCATCGTTTTCAAAAAAAGGTCTTTCTATCGATTTATCTCTTATATCAAGCAAATAATTCTGGAACGTTAGGCCATCTACCTTGTTGTCAATTGATTGGCAATTAGAATAGTAACAAACAAAATTTAATATACAAATACCAATATATTTTTTCATAATTTTTATTTTTTTAGGTAAATAACAAAATTAAATGTGTTTTTATTTAATTTATCTAACTAGTAGTTTTTTTTTGGTTTGGTTAACGTAAAACCTATCGGTAACTACTAAGCTCCCTGTTGTAGTTTTTATGTTTTCATCAATAATATAAGATATATCCTAATATTCCTTTTCTGCCTGATGAAAACTATCAACGGCTGGCTGGCTGCTTATCCAACAATCTCCAACAATATTTCGAAGTATAAGAGTTAAAATTACAATAAAACTAAAAACTTACAAATGGCCACCAAATATAAAATATTTACCCACCATTTAACCTGTAAAATCAGCCTAACAAAAATATTTAAATTTAATATTTTTCCCTTTTTCCTCCACCAACTAGCACTGCTGATATTTTGCCTTTACAACATCTTTTTTAGCTTAGTTATCAACAGGTTTAGTGTTGTAC
>JAZKHE010000012.1:0-3617 GCA_040385525.1 Bacteroidota bacterium | reverse complement strand
ATTGAAAAAACGATAATTACAAAATTCAAATATTGCTATTTTGCCAAAAATTGGTACATTTAATTATTTTGTTTCTAAAACGTCATTTATAATGTATAGATTTTAAAATATATATGAAGCAACTATATAACATTATATTATTTACAATATTTATTTTTTTTATTAACAATTCCATTTTCTGCCAAAAAAAAGATGAAATTATTACAATTACAGGTAAAGTAATCGATGAAAAAACCAAAGAAATTTTATTTGGAGCTTCAGTAACATTTACTGAAATAAATAAAACTGTTAGAACCAATGAACTAGGTTACTTTCAAATAAAAGCACCTAAAGGTAATTACAACTTAAAAGTATCCTATTCTGGTTTTAAAAAGGCTATTTTCCCTATTCAAGTAAGCAAAGCAACTGAAATATTTGTTTTAGAAATGCCTGAAGAATTTAAGGAATTACAAGAGGTAGAAGTAAAAACAACTTTAATGGATAATAATATTTCTGATGTGAAAATGGGTGTTACCAAGCTCAATATCAAAACGTTAAAAAAACTTCCCGCATTTATGGGTGAGGTAGATGTAATCAGAAGTATTATGCTATTGCCTGGCATAAGTACAGTTGGTGAAGGTGCCACTGGCTTCAATGTAAGAGGTGGCAATATTGACCAAAACTTGGTGCTGATGGATGAAGCACCTATTTTTAATTCATCACATCTTATGGGTTTATTTTCGGTGTTTAATCCTGATGCTGTTAAGGAGCTGAGTTTATATAGAGGCGGTATACCAGCCCAATACGGTGGTAGAGCCTCATCGGTATTGGATATAAAACTAAAGGATGCCAATGCTCAAAAATTTGGAGTTCAAGGAGGCATCGGAATAGTAGCCAGCAGGTTAATAATTGAAGCACCATTAATAAAAGATAAATTGAGTTTTTTTGTTGCCGGAAGGGGTTCATTTTCTGACTTTCTTTTCAATTACAGCCCAAACAAAAACATAAGTGATACGAAAGCAAATTTTTATGACATTACCACCAAATTTGAAGCAAAAATTAGCCAAAAAGACCGGCTTTTTTTTACAGGTTATAGAGGGAAAGATGTATTTAAATTAGCGAGTGATTCCCTTTCTGTATCAGAAATTAATTCGTCATCAACCATTTTTAACTGGCAAACAACCAGTGGAACTTTGAAATACAACCATTTTTTTAATAAATCTTTTTCTAGCAATTTGAGTGTGATAAGTAGTTTATATGAGGCAAATATTATAAACCCCGAAGGCACAAATGCATTTAAACTTAATTCAGGTGTACATTATAATTCAGTAAAATTGGATTTTTTTCTGGAAATTCCTCATAATAAGATCGACTTTGGAGCAGCGGCAGTTAAATATACAATTAGCCCAGGTTCTCTAAATCCTACAGCCAAGGCGCCTGAGCTAAACGGCGTTTATTTGCAAAAAGAAAATGGGTTAGAATTGGCCGGTTTTATCAATGATGAAATTGAATTTGGGAAAAATATTACGTTTATGGCTGGCATAAGATACTCGAATTTTACAGCAAAAGGCCCAGCCGATGTTGCTCAGTATCAAGGAAATATACCAAAAGATACTTTGTTAATAACAGGTTATAAAAGCTATACTAAAGGGGAAAAAATTGCAAGTTTTGGAGGCTTAGAACCAAGGTTAGCTCTACGTATTGGTTTAAGTAAAAACACCTCAATAAAGCTAAGTTATAATAAAATGAGGCAATATATTCAGATGATCTCAAACACCACAGCAGCCCTGCCAACTGCCCGATGGAAAATTAGTGATGCCTATATAAAGCCACAAATATCGGATCAAATTTCAATGGGTATATTTAAAAATTTTAAAGACGATACCTATGAATTTTCTGGTGAGGTATATTATAAAATAATTGATAATATTACCGATTATAAAGATGGCGCCAATCTGCTGCTACAAAAAACGCCAGAAACAAGTATGATTCAAGGTACTGGAAGGGCGTATGGTGCCGAATTAATGATTAAAAAGAACACTGGTTATTTCACGGGCTGGGCTAGCTATACTTATTCTCAAATATTGTTATTGATGAGCCGAGACGCATCACAAACAATAAATAATGGATTTGAGTATCCCTCAAATTATAATAAGCCTCATAGTCTCAACGTAGTCACTATCTATCAGGTAAATAAGCGGAAGAATGTTTCATTAAATTATACCTTTAGTGAAGGCAGGCCCATTACCTATCCTGTAGATAAATATTTTGTAGGTGGTGTATATGTGCCAAATTATATCAATAGAAATCAAAACAAAATTCCAAATTATAGCCGTGTTGACTTTGCCTATACTATTGAACCTAACGAACAAACAAAAAAACATTGGAAACATAGTTGGGTTTTTAATGTGTATAATCTGTTATCAAAACGTAATGCCTATTCCATTTTTTTTAAAACAAAAAATAGTAGCGTAATTCAGTTTTACAACCGAGCAAAAACGTACAGGCTATCTGTTTTTGGTTCTGCAATACCTTCAATTACGTATAATTTCAAGTTTTAAAAAACAGATTTTGTAATATTTTTTGTAAATGAACAAGATGAATATTTCCGTATTTAAAAAAACAAAAAAAAGCATATTTCTTATTATAATCTACTGGTTGTTAGTCTCTTGTGTCGATTTGTATGATGCTGGCCTAAATACAAACATTAGAAAATTGGTAGTAGACGGTGAAATCAGTAATAAGCCTGGTCCTTATAGTGTTATACTCCAACAAAGTAGCCCTTTTGGAACTAGCGATTTTTCACCGCCACCACCTAGTGCTGTTGTGAGTATTTCTGATAATTTGGGTAATGCCGAAACCTTAACATATATGGGTAATGGAAAATTTGAAACCAATACAACACAAGGTGTTATAGGTAGAACCTATGTTTTAGAAATAAAATTAGGTGATAAAAAAGTATATAAGTCGACACCGCAGACAATTAAAAAACCTATACCTATTGATAAAATTTATACCGAATATGTGCCATACAAGGGGTATCCTAATGTTTTTATTGGAGGTGAGTTTCATGTGTATTTAGATACCATTGACCCAGCAACCACTGGCGATTATTATCGATGGAACTACACCAATTATGACCCAATAGATTATTGCCTCGCAACAGCACAAATAAAAGAAACTGGTCCTGACAATCGTCAATACATCTGTTGCGAACCCTGCTGGGCGGTAAATTATTGCGTTGGTTGTATCTATTTGGGCAGTGATCAATACAACAATGGCAAAAAAATAAATCGCCAATTTATCGGTAAATTCCCTTACAATACGGTTTTTTCAACATTTCTGCAGGTTGAACAAAAAGTCTTGACAAAAGAAAACTATATTTATTGGAAGGAAATAGATGGCCAAATCAATAATTCTGGCGGTATTTTTGATACCCCACCGGCAAATATTCATGGAAATATTTATAGTGAAACAGATTCAAATGAACAAGTGCTTGGGTTTTTTGCGGCTACGGGAATAGTAACTGTACCTTACAGAGTTGAAAAAAAGGCTGATGGTTTTAATCCAGTTATACCAAGTCGACTTAATTTTATTACCCAAAAAGAGTGCAAACCATGTGTAGAAGGTCTTTATCG
>JAZKHE010000011.1:0-332079 GCA_040385525.1 Bacteroidota bacterium | reverse complement strand
CCTCATTTTCTAAGGGAGCGCAAAGATATATGACCTCTTTTAATTAAACAAGGAAATGTTAATATTTTTTCGAATTATTTTAGAAATTAAAACTGAAAATAGATGAAAGGTTGAACCTGTGCGGATTTTGCCTGAATTACTAACCAAATAATTAATACTAAATAGAGCGATTGAAGAAGGATATTTGACTTTATTATTGTGTTTTTAAATTTTTGCTCGGCAATAGTGGGTAGAAAATGAAGTAAATAACCAATACCAATTAAAACAAACACTTCTTTATAACCTTTAATTACATCTATTAATAAACTAAAATTTAAGTTATTTATCACCTGAAACACTATTTCCCAAGCGGATTGAAAGCTATTGGCACGGAAAAATATCCAGCAAAAGCTAACAAAATGAAAGGTTAAAAGAATAGATAGAAAAGTAATGATTTTACTTTTAGGTAACTTAATCAGTTTATTAAAAGCCTTTTCCATAACCAAAGCCAATCCGTGCATAGCTCCCCAGAAAATAAATTTCCAAGATGCGCCATGCCAAAGTCCTCCCAAAAGCATGGTAATAAACAAATTAAAATTTTGACGTATTGCTCCTACTCTATTGCCACCGAGAGGAATATACAGATAATCTCTAAGCCAAGTTGACAATGAAATATGCCAACGTCGCCAAAAGTCGGTAACATTTGATGCAATATAAGGTGTGTTAAAATTATTAGGTAATTTAAATCCTATTAACAAGGCTATACCTATAGCCATATCGGAATAACCAGAAAAATCGCAATAAATTTGAAGTGTATAACCATAAACACCCAATAAATTCTCGACACCTGAATAAAGGGTGGGATTATCGAAAATACGATCGACAAAATTGCTACTTATATAATCTGAAATAACTGCTTTTTTGAAAAGTCCAGAAATAATGTAAAAAACTGCCAATCCTATATCTTCTTTAGTGAGATTTAGTTTAGCTCTTATTTGAGGTAAAAACTCGTTAGGCCTAACAATTGGACCAGCAACAAGGTGTGGAAAGAAGGAAACGTAGAAGCAAAAATCGATGAGTTTTTTAACTGGTTTTATTTTGTTTTTATAAACATCAACCGTATAACTAATTAACTCAAACGTGTAAAACGAAATACCTAAAGGAAGAAATATTTGAGCAAAACTAAGTGGTTTGGTGAGGAAATTATTAGCAATATCTATAAAAAAATTGGTGTATTTAAAATAAATCAATAAGCCCAAATTAAAAACTAGCGTAGCTATTAAATTAAATTTACGAGCCGATTTATTGAGCTGCTTGTACATAAAAATGCTCCAGTAATGAATGGTTACAGTAGAAAAGAGCATTAATAAAAAATAAAAACCGCTTGATTTGTAGTAAAAATAAATACTAAAAAAAACAATGAAATAGGTGCGAATGGCAACTCGTTTAGCAATAAATGGGTATACAGCAAGAAACGCTACAAACAATAATAAAAACAAAGCACTATTAAATAATAATGGTTGTTGCTTATTATAAACAAATAGTTGAAATAATTTATTTAAATCAATTTGCTGAATAGCGCTCCAATCCATCTTGTAATGCTTTAAATAAAATATCTCCTTGCAGCTCATATCCCTTACGAGTTAGATGCAACTTATCTTTTGATGTAAGTCCTTTTAAAAACCATTTATTAATAGAACCAAAACCTCCCATAATTTCGTAAAAATCCCAGTAAGCATAACCATTTTGCATACAATAGTTTATAATTACATTACGAGCAATTTTCATATTAATATTTTTAGCTTTTCTTTTTCGATAAGAATCGCCAGGAGTAGTAAATAAAAAATTGGCATTGGGTAATTGCGATTTAATAGATAACATCATGCTTTGAATATTATTTACAAAAGCTAAGGTGTCAAATTTAGGCATGTAAGCATCGTTAGTGCCTAAGGAAATAATAATTAAACTAGGGTTTAACAAAGGCAATTGCTCGTAGAAAAGCGGCGAATCGTTATAATGACGAAACTCAGCACCATTAACACCTACTGCGTGATAAAGCACGCCGGCAGAATCGTTTTCTAAAATAAAACCTTGTGCTTTAAACAACATTTTTTTTACTGAATCGGGATTGTAACATTTTAAATAAAACTCGTTGGTTGAGTTTTCTAATTTTATTACTGAAATGTTTGTTGAATTTCTATTTTCAAATTCTATATTCTTAATTTCGCAAAAATCTTTATCAAGCAACTGAACTTGCATTTGATTGGGCGAAGGCTGCGACAGAATAGTTATTTTACTGAAAGAATAATTTAAAGTTTCTTGATCAAAAGTTTTGAAATTTATTATTGAGAGTGAATCTTGCGCTTCGATTGTAACGCCTGTTATTCCAACTTTTAAAGAATCTTTTTTAGAAACAATTTTTTTACTTTTAAAATTGCTAGAGCCATTAAAACGATATGATGAAGGTTCGTTGGTTTTTGCCAAACGATAAGGAACTACCAAGCCACGACCGGCATTACCATACTTTAACTGATAATTTTGACGTAGCTTACCCGAAAAAAAATCGGCTTGAATGTGTGAATCGCCAATGTGAAGAATGGAAACAACTTTAAGACTATCTTTTTGTAATTTATTTAGCGAAGCATAATACGATTTTAGCGCAATAGAATCGTTTTGAATTTTATTGGCTTCTAATTTTAAAAAAGGATAATTTATTTTAACAATACTATCGTTAAAACTACTTTGTGCCAAAGTAATTTTAAAACTAAAAAGCATTAACAATGCTATTAGCCTATAACTGTGGCTTTTTCTTATAATTTTCAAATCCTGTGTTTAATTCTTTGTATAACATTGAAGCAACTTTTGCAGCTCCTCTTCTATTTAAATGTGTGTAATCTTTATTGGCCAAAGCAGTATCGGCTGTTGCCCATTTAACCATTGAGTTGTAGCCACCCATTGCTTCGTAAAGATTAAAAAATGCAATTTTTGTTTTTTGAGCTACTCTTTTTTGAGCCTCAACAATTAGCAAAACGCTTGGGTCTGTTACAAACTCTCCATTTTCTTTATAACTTTTATCGTTTACGCTTACGAGCAAAAAACTTGATTTTGGAAAAGAACGTTTCATGTGGTTTACCATATTTTCTAAACCTTTTTCGTACCAACCATAATTTTTAACAGCAGGATTTGTAGCGTTTAATCCGTAATGCAAAATAATTAAATCGTAATTTAAGTATGTATTAAAACCTGATAAAACCGATTGAGGAATTTTTGTAAGCGTTAAACCCGAATTACCACGCACAGCGTAATTATCAACAAAAACGCCACTATCCGACTCAAAACTCATTCCGTATAAACTAACTGCTTCTTTAAAACTAAAATTTGATTGAATACTTTTTGCCGATTTTGTATCAATTGATAGTTCATTTACTGGCTTTAAACCATCTAACAAAAAGCGTTTCGTTTCTGCGCCAAACTTAAGGTTAACAATGTTTTTAGCTTTTGATGGTCCGAAAAATAATTTTACTTTTTTAAATTTATCTAAACGAGAAAAGTTAGAAGCCGAAAACGAAACCCAACTATTATCATCAGTATTTAATGTATCAGCATTTAAAGCTGGCACAGACGAAAAACCAGTTATACCAACTCTTTTGGAGTTAGCGTTGGTATCTAACAAAGAATAATTTGTAAAATTTTCTGAAAAAGTTTGTTTGATTGTCATTCTAAAAGGCGCAGTATTTGATGTAATAGCAACCATACCAACACCTTCGCCTCCATATTTTTTTTGAAAAATAGAACGTAAATCCATAGTGAGCAAATCGCCTTCAATCATAGAATCGCCAAAATAAGCAATTCTAATTTTTGGAACTTCTTTTTTTAATCGCATTAAATGTTCAAAAAAACGCGTTAAGCCCGTAGCTGTATCACCAACAAAATCAAGCAATATAGGCTCGATAGAAACTGATTTTTCTATATCTGTATCCGTAGAATCTTGCGCATTCTCTTTTTTTACAATTAATGTGGTTTCTTTTTTAGTTTTTATTTCTGATAAAAAATCAATCTTTTTAATTTCGAAACCAAAAAAAGAAATCTGATTAGGAACAAAAGACAATCCTATTAAAGCAATTGTGCTTAATAAAATAAGAAAAAAAGGTTTATAAAAGGTATTTTTTTTCACTAACTAACGCTCAATGTCTTGTTTTAGAATAAATTTACGAAGCATTGCTAATGCTGCAATTGTAGCGCGTTGAATGTTTCTTTCTCTATTATCGCCAAATTGAAATTGCTTAGAAAAAACTTTTTCTTTAGATGCAACTGCTATCCAAACTAAACCAACTGGTTTATCGGTTCCATCGGCATTTGGACCTGCAATACCTGTGGTGCTAATGGCAAAATCGGTATCGTATTTTTTTAAAACACCCATTGCCATTTGCTCTGCTGTTTGCTGACTAACTGCGCCAAACTCTTTTAAAGTTTGTGAACTAACGTACAGCTCCTTTTCTTTTATTATATTGCTATAAGCAATTACTGATCCTTTAAAATAAGCCGAACTGCCCGAAATACTTGTTATTTTATGTGAAAGATATCCGCCCGTACAACTTTCGGCGCAAGCTACTGTACTATTATTTTCGATTAAAATACTTCCTAAAACTTTTTCTAACTCATCATCGTTATAACCATAAACGTATTTTTCTATTAATGGCAACAACAAATCTATTTGATGGTTAACTTCTTTTTCTAAAGTATTTATATTTCCGCCATACGCACTTAAACGCATACGCACCAAGCCTGGCGAAGGTAAGTAAGCTAATTTTATATGATTAGGCAAAGAATTTTCCCAATCTTCGATTAAATCGGAAAGCATACTTTCGCCAATACCTTGCGTTAAAATGGTTTTATGAAATATAGACGGTGTTTTAAAATGCTCTTTTAGTTTTGGTAAAACCGATGTTGTAACCATTTCCATCATTTCGTATGGAACGCCTGGCATGCTTACAAATACTTTGTTGTTTTTTTGAAACCACATTCCAGGTGCTGTACCATTATAATTATGAATTAAAGTACAAGATTCTGGAATTTCGGCCTGTTTACGATTGGTTTCGGAAACGGTTCTACCAAATTTGGAAAATAAATATTCTACGTCGGCATAAGCTTCGTTGCTAAAAACTAAATGTGTGTTAAAGTATTTGCAAAGTGTATGTTTGGTAATATCGTCTTTAGTTGGGCCTAAACCGCCTGTAATTAAAATTATATCGGCTCTTTGCTCGGCTTGCTGTAAAGATTCTAAAATATGTGTTTCGTTATCGGAAACAGAAGTAATTTGTTTTACTTTAATGCCAATTAAATTGAGTTGTTGCGCTAACCAAGCCGAGTTGGTATCTACAATTTGACCAATTAAAATTTCGTCGCCAATGGTTATTATTTCTGCTAACATGACACAAAATTAACAGGAAATGATTTAAAGCGGTGTTTTTGTGGAAATATTTCTTTTTGGAGTTTTGGGTTAGAAAGTTGGAAGGTTAGAAAGTTGGAAGGTTAGAAAGTTGGAAGGTTAAAAGGTTGGGAATTTATGAATTAGTGATTTGGAGAATTAGGGAATCATTAAAAGTTTTTCGATAATATTTAATACATTAGCTAAAATAAAAAAACTAATGAGGAGTTGCATACTATATTTTTTATTGTTTAGTTGTTTCTCTTCTTTCTCTCAAAAGCTAACTATATCTGGCAATGTTAAGGAGGTTTCTAATAAAGAACCTCTAGCTAATGGTATTGTTATGGCTATTAAACTTAACGACTCCACACTAACAGCTTTTACTAGAACTGATAAAAACGGACTTTTTAAATTACAACAATTACCAATAGATACTTATCAGGTAATTATTTCTTATCCAAAATTTTCTGATATGGGTTATTTTGTTTTTGGAGATAGTAAGAATTTAGATTATGATTTTGGTGAAATTATTCTTCAACCTAAAAACATCTTGTTAAATGAAGTTACAATTTTTGCGTTTAAAGATCCTATCTATTACAAAGGCGATACACTTATATACACAGCCGATTCATTTAAAACAAAAGCAAATGCAACTGTTGAAGATTTACTTAAAAAGTTACCTGGATTAAAAGTAGATAAAGACGGTAAGATAACTTCGCAAGGCAAAGCTGTTGATAAAGTATTAGTAGATGGTGATGAGTTTTTTGGTGGCGACGCTACTGTTGCAACAAGAAACTTAAATGCAAGTTCAATAGAATCGGTTCAGGTTTATGAAAAGAAAAGCGACGATGCTACAAATTCAGCAACTGGAGAAGAAACCCAAAAAATATTGAATTTAAAATTAAAAGAAGATGCTAAAAAAGGCTACTTCGGTAAAGTAAGTGGTGCAAGCGATTTTAAAAAGTTTTATGAAGGCGAGGCTTTGGCTAATTATTTTAAAAACAAGTTAAAAGTATCTGTATTTTGTTTGGCAACAAATACGCCAAACGCTAGCTTTGGATGGAGCGATGTTATTAAATATGATTTAAATAATGAATTCGACCAAAGACTTAATGATGATGGCTCGAGCTTTGTAACTTTTCAAAATAATGAACCTCAAGGCATACCACAAACTTTTAAGTCTGGTTTTTATTATACTGATAAACTTTCAAAAAACACAAAATTAAATTTTAATTATTCGCATAATAGCAATCAAATAACAGCTAAAACAACTACCAACTCACAATACTTTTTAGTAGATACCAATTATACTGTTTCAAATGTTACAAAATCTTTTCAGAAAAACCAAGCTAACACAATAAACATAGGCATAGAACACAAAATAGATTCGTTAACTGATTTTATAATTAATTCGAAAATTAAATTACTTGAAAATAGTTTAACAAGTTCTGATGAAACAGATTTTATTAGTAGCAATAACCTTATAACCAGAAATACTGCCATAAATAATACTAGTAAAAGTGATGGTTTTGATCTTTCTAATAATTTAAAACTGTTAAAAAAGTTTATGAAAAAAGATAGATTGTTAACCGTTACGTACAACAATTCGTTTTCTGAAAATAACTTAGATGGCGTTTTAAAAACCAATCATGTTTTCTTTTCTAACTCAGACGATTTAATTGCTGTGAATCAAAAAAAAGAAAGTTCTAATCATAATCAAAGTCATTTAACTGGCGCTACGTTTATTGAACCGCTGACAAAAAAAATAAAAGTAGAAGGCTCTTACGATTTTATGTGGTATAAAAGTGCGCAAGACAAAAAAGCATTAAATAATATTGGCGGAGAATACACACAATTAGATACAGCTCTTACAAACAATTTTATTAATACAAAACAAATTAATAGAGCTGGTTTAAAATTTATTTATGAAATAAAAAAAGCACGGTTTACTTTAGGCACAAAAACGCGTAATGTGTTTGTAAACAATACTAATGTTTTTACTAGCCAACAAATTACTCAAAATTTTAATAATATTTTACCATTTTCTACATTGCGTTATAAGTTTTCTGATAATAAAATGATAAATGTTAATTATAAAACAAGTTCACAAAACCCAACAATAAACCAATTGCAACCCGTTATAGACAATACAAATCCAAACTTTATAAATGTAGGAAACCCAAATTTATTACCAACATTTACAAATGGTTTGAGTATAAATTTTAATAGTTGGAAACCAATAAGTGGAAAATATTTTTGGATGGGTTTAAATTATGACTACACGAATAACGATATATCAAATTCTATTACTTATGACAGTATTGGCCGTACTTTATCTCAAGCAATTAATGTAAACGGAAACTACAAAGCAGATGCATTTATTGGAACAAGTATTCCGTTATTTTCAAAAAAAATAGAGATTGGTCATAATGCAAATATTAGTTATATAAGCAATAAAACAATTGTTAATTTAAAAGAAAATATAACCAAAGATGTAAGAAGTAATGTTACTTTAGAAATATCATTAAATCTAGAAAATTTTAGCGCTGGTGTTAATGGATATTTTGAAAACAATTTATCATCCTCAACTTTAAATAGTTTAAGTAACAAACCCTATTCTTCTCAAGGTATATCGGGTGATGTAAGCTTTCAATTACCAAATAATTTTGTGTTTGAGAGCGAAGCTAATTACACTATTAACAGCAAACGAAGCGATGGTTATAACATTAATTTTTTGGTTTGGAATGCTTCTATAAATAAAACATTTTTAGAAAAAGAAAATTTTATAGTGGGTTTATATGCTTACGATATTTTAAATCAAAACATTAGTGTTAATCGTAATATAAATAGCAACGTAATTACCGATACTAAAACAGATATTATTTCTCGTTATTTTTTATTAAAAGCCGTATTTAAATTCAATAGTAATAAAGTTAAAGAAGAGGATGACGATGATTTTTAAAAATTACTTATTGCTTTTATTTTGTTTTTTTATGATAAGCCATGTAGCATTATCGCAAATAACTTATGGGAAAATTACATACGAACGCAAAACCAATTTATATAAAAAATTTAAAAATAATGGTGATGTAAAAGAATGGTTAAAAGAAGAAGATAAAAACAAAATAGATATTTTTGAATTGTATTTTAATGATTCCTTATCTGTTTTTAAACCCCAAGAAAGCGAGTTAGCTGACCAAATGAGCTGGTCTACAACTAAAAATATTGTGTATCAAAATCATTTAAGCAATAAGCGTTTAACCGAAAAAAAAATATGGGGAGAATCGTTTTTAATAGCCGATTCTATTCGTACTTTTACTTGGAAAATTACAGATAGCAAACGTGTTATAAGCGGTTATGAATGCCGCAAAGCTATTTGCCAAGCAAACGACAGCACAAGAATTTACGCATGGTTTTGTGCTGAAATTAACTCATCAATTGGTCCTGAAAGTTTTGTTGGTTTGCCTGGCGCAATTTTAGGTTTAGCAACCGAAGATGGCGGTGTTATTTATTTTGCAAAAAATGTAGAAATTATTAAATCAGACGTATCAATTTTATTACCCAAAAAGTCGAAACAAAAAATATATAAATCATCAGAATTAAAAACTCAGATAGAAAAAGATTTTGGTAAAGAAAAATGGGGCAAAGCAATGATTTATAACAATTTTGCTATCTGGTAAAAAAATTGCTTTTGATTTGGAAAGTTTTAAAGTTGGAAGGTTTTTGGTTTAGGGTTGGTGGTTTTTGGTTACTACGTATCAATAAATAAAAATTGGCTTAATAATTTATTTCCACTTGTGTTGTGTCGCCAATTGGGCATTTCACTATTTGTTTAAAAGCACTTTGGTTTCCACTCACCTTCCAAAACACTCTATAATCCAAAAGTTCATTAACATTATCAATTTCGCAAACTATTGGCTCGGTAATACCTTCAATATTTCCACCATTTATTTCAAAATAAACAACATCCTCAAAAGCATTTACAATTAACAATTTATCGTTATCATTAAATGGTGCTACATTTTTATACTTATACTTAATATATGTAAGTGGCGTAAGAGTTGCGTTTGCTTCATACATCTTACTATTCTTATTTTCTACATCGTATATGTTTTTCGTATAACTATAAAAAGGATTATCATTTATAGAGATAACGTACATAATATTGTTGTCAAAAAAATTAACTAAGCCACTATTTACTTTCTTATTTTTACTTGACTTATATTTAAATGAATATTTTCCGTTTGCATCAGTAAAAGCAGTTCTACTAGAGATTGGATCTGATTTATCACCACCATAACCATAAATTATCAACTCTAATAATTCTACTTTAATATTTGCTAAAGGTTTTCCAGTTTTATAATCGGTAACAACTCCAGAAACAGTAGTATTTAACAAATCCTTTTTACAAGAATTAAAAAGCAAAAAAAAAGACGAAAAAAATAAAATAAAAAACAATCTCATTTTGCTGTTTCTAATCAAATTACAATTTGCTTTGTTGAATCTCTTTAATGATTTATGCTTAACAAATATAAAATAATTTTTAAAACAATTGCCATAAGTACTGAAAAAGCCAATCCTAAACACAAAAAACTGATAAAATCGTTTTTTGGCAAAATATTTGTATGTTTGGTATTAGATTAAAACTAAAATTATGAAAAAAGTTATTTTATTGCTTTTAGTAAGCGTTTCGTTTACCGGACTTAAAGCGCAAAAAATTGGCGATATTATTAAAAATGCAACAGGTGTTGCCACTGGCGTTGTAAATGGTAGCGGACAAACTGTTGGCAACGACGAAATTGTGAAAGGCTTAAAAGAAGCTTTATCAGTTGGTGTTAACAAAGCTGGCACTTCTGCCTCTAAAGCTGATGGTTTTAATAAAAACTCATTGATAAAAATTCCGTTTCCGCCAGAAGCTAAACAAATGGAAACTACTTTAAAAAGTATGGGTATGACTACCCAAGTAAATAAATTTACTGAAACTTTAAATCGTGCTGCCGAAAAAGCGGCTAAAGATGCTGCGCCTATTTTTTTAAAGGCTATTACATCAATGAGTTTAACGGATGGAATTAGCATTTTAAAAGGTGGCGACAATGCTGCTACTAAATTTTTGCAAGACAAAACTACAACTGAGTTAAAAGGAAAATTTATGCCAGTTGTTGTAGCTGCTTTAAAATCGGTACAAATTACAAAATATTGGAATCCATTAGCTACTACTTACAACAAAGTACCCATGGCTAAAAAAGTGAATCCGAATTTAGAAGATTATGTAACTATTAAAGCTATTGAAGGTTTATTTAAATTAGTTGGGCAAGAAGAAACTAAAATTAGAAAAGACCCTGCTTCGAGAGTTAGTGATTTATTGAAAAAAGTTTTCGGTTAATCAGTTCAAAGTTTCAAGTTCAAGGTTCAAAGTTTCTAGAATAAAAAAATCCCGAGAAAAATTTCTCGGGATTTTTTGTGTTTGGTAGCATTATAAATTTTAACCCCAGTTAAACATATTGTCTGAAACGTTTTCTAACGAATCAGTAGGAGTAATACTCATCACAGGTATTTTAGAATGATTTACAATTTGTTGCGCGTATCTATCTAAAAATATACTTGTAAAATTATCCTCAGCATCTGAGCCTTTCATAATTAAAGTCATGTCAGCATTTTGTGCTTTAGCTTCTTTTAAAGTTGTTTTTGCAAAGTTGTCAGATACTTTAATTTCTGAGGTAACTGCAACTTCGTTTTTAGTTAAAAAATCAACAGCTTGTTTCACTTTTACAGCAAATACTTTTTGCTGACCTTCGTCTGTATCGTCAGAAATTAAACCACACAAATGAATTTTAGAATTGTATTTTTTTGCAATGATTAAAGCGTGATTGATTTTTTGACGTGACGAAACTGAATCATCAATTGGTAAAAACAACTTATCGTAACCTAATTTTTTGTTGTGCGATTGTACAGAAATTACAGGAACTAAAGATTCAGTAACTACTCTAAAAGCATTGCTACCAATAAAAAATTCTTCAATTCCTTTTGCGCCATGCGTACCCAAAACAACTAAATCAGCTTTTATTTCGTTTGAAACTTCAAAAACTGAAGAAGCCATTTTTCCGTTTTTCACTACAACATTAACTCTGCTTCCAATTTCTGAAGTAAGTTTTTCTGCTAATTCGTTTAATTTTTCTTTTAAACTATCAACAAATTTTTCGCTATCGGAAGCATAAGGCTGAAAGTTGTATAGCTCAACTTTGTATGTATACGTTTCTAAAACGTGTAACAAAGTAATGTTTGCTTTATACAATTTTGCCATAAAAGTGGCATGGTCTAAAGCTAACATTGAAGTTGCTGAAAAATCAACAGGAATAAGGATGTTTTTAATTTCAAATTGCTTCATAATATATGTATTTAGATGAAAATTATTGATGAATTCGTTTCCGTTAAATCTTTTTTAGAAGTATCTATTTTCTTTAATAAGGATTCGTCTACTAACAAAGTACTCTCTAAACGCGAAGCGTAATCTATTATAGCTTCTGCAATTTTCTCGTCGCCTTCCGAAATTTTAATAAACTCCGCTGTTACAATAAATCCATTTTCTACAAAAACAGATTTTTGATTATTTAACTGCAACATATATCGGTTTAGCTCGTAATCGTTTACATTTTTCACCACGCTAACCAAATGAATTATTGGTTTTTTGCTAGCATCTTTAACGTTCGCATTAATTCTATCTACCAAACTAATTACCGATTGCTTAGCATCAACAGGCACAACCAAACTTGGAAATATGCTTAAATTTATGTTTTGAACAGTAATCATTTAATAAATTATACTGCAAATTAAGCAATAAATACAATAATTACAAATCATTTTTATCATTTTTATACTTTAAAAAAAAAACTGTAAATTTATTCCTTTCAAAACATAACACAATTATGAAAATAGCAGAATCTGAATTGATTATTAATCCTAATGGAAGCATCTTTCATTTACATTTATTGCCTGAACAAATTGCCGATACTATTTTATTAGTTGGCGACCAAGGCAGAGTAGAAAGTGTTTCAAAATACTTTGAAAAAATTGAACATAAAGTTCAAAACCGCGAATTTTGCACACACACAGGTTATTTTAATGGCAAAAGAATTAGTGTTATTTCTACAGGAATTGGCACCGATAATATTGATATTGTTGTAAATGAATTAGATGCGCTTGTAAATATTGATTTAAAAGAACGCACAATTAAAGACACAAAAAAATCGTTAAACTTAGTTCGTTTAGGCACATCTGGCGCATTACAAGAATATATTGATGTAGATAGTTTTGTAATTAGCGATTACGGTTTGGGTTTTGATGGTTTATTAAATTTTTACAATACCAATAATCATCCTGCTTTTAATCACAGTTTGGTAAAGTCGTTTACAGAACAAGTTAACTGGCAATCGCAATTAAACACGCCTTACCTTGTAAAAGGAAGTGATGCTTTAATTTCTAAATTAGAAAAGGGCATGAACAAGGGTATTACTGCAACAGCTTGTGGGTTTTATGGTCCGCAAGGTCGCCAATTACGTTTGCAACCCGCAGTAGATAACTTAAATGAAAAACTTACAGCCTTTGAAAAAGATGGTTTAAAAATTACCAATTTTGAAATGGAAACATCGGCATTATATGGTTTAGGAAGTTTATTAGGACACAATACAGCAACTGTTTGCGCTATAATTGCGAATAGAATAAAAAAACAATACAGCAAAGACTATAAAGTAACTGTTAACGAATTAATAAAAATTACGCTAGAAAGATTGTGTAATTAAACATGAACCAGAAAGAAGTTAGTGCTTTAATTAATTTGTTAGATGATCCTGATGATGCTATTTTTGAGCAAATAAGTTCAAAAATAATATCGTTAGGAAATGAAGTTATTCCGTTTTTAGAATCGGCTTGGGAAAGCTCGTTTGATACTGTTTTGCAGCAACGCATAGAAAATTTAATTCATACCATTCAGTTTGGAGAAGTAAGAAATAACTTAGTTGAGTGGAAACAAGATGAAGGAAAAGATTTGCTAAAAGGCGTTATTTTAATTGCTAAATATCAGTATCCTGATTTTGACGAAGAAAAATTTTATGCACAACTAAAAAAAATAAAAGATGATATTTGGTTAGAGCTAAATCCTAACCTTACTGCGTTAGAACAAATAAAAGTAGTAAACCATGTTTTTTTTGATGTGTATGGTTTTAGTGGCAATACAGGTAATTTTCATGCGCCGCAAAATTCTTATATCAATACCGTTTTAGAAACAAAAAAAGGTAATCCGCTTTCATTATCAATTATATATTCGCATTTGTGCCAAGAGTTAGATGTGCCAGTTTTTGGTGTAAATTTACCAGAGCATTTTATTTTGGCCTATGTTGAAGAAAATGTGTTGTGGAAAATTAGTCAGTTAGACGAAGGAAGCAATGTTTTGTTTTACATAAACACGTTTAGCAAAGGCACCATTTTTAGTAAAAAAGAAATTGATTCGTTTTTAAAACAATTAAAATTAGAACCCAGCAAAAAATATTACGAGCCATGCAGTAATATTGATATTGTAAAAAGATTGTTGCGCAACTTAATTGGCGCTTACGAAAAGTTAGGTTACCCAGAAAAAGTAAATGAAATTAAAGAGTTATTAAGCTGTTTTTAAATAAATGAGAAATTTTTTTCTACTAAATAACATACCAAGATGGGTTATATTAATTATAGACCTAATAATATGCTTGTTTGCTGTTATTTTTGCCTACTTATTGCGTTTTAATTTTGTTATTCCAGAACCAGAATTAGTTCGATTTAAAAACGTTTTACCCATTTTTATCACCTTACGTTTAATTAGCTTTTTGGTAAGCAAAACATACACAGGTATAATTAGGTACACGAGCTCTAAAGATGCACAACGTATATTTGTTGTGGTAAGTTTAGGCTCATTATTTATTGCACTTATCAACCCAATTTTAAATTGGAAAACGGGCAGTTATTTAATCCCATTTTCTATTTTAATAATAGATTATTTTATAACCACTTTTATTATGATTTCTTCTAGAATTGCAGTAAAAGTATTGTATCAAGAAATTAATAATCCTACTCGATTAAAAACAAATGTGATTATTTATGGCGCTGGCGATTCTGGAATTATTTCGAAACGCGCTCTCGATAGAGATGCGGGGTCTAAATACAAAGTAGTTGCTTTTATTGATGATGACAAAAATAAAATTGGCAGGAAATTAGAAAATGTTGAAATATTTTCGATGGATTATTTTGACACGATTGAAGATGAAAACGATATAGCTCACATTATTATTTCGGTTCAAAATATCTCGGTATTAAAAAAGCAACAAATAGTTGAAAAAGCCTACACAAAAGGAATTAAAGTGCTTAACGTGCCTCCAATTAAAAATTGGATTAACGGCGAATTGAGTTTTAAACAAATTAAAAAAATTAAAATTGAAGATTTACTTCAACGCGATACCATTGTTTTAGATACAAAAAAAATAAACACACTTTTATCTAACACCACTGTTTTAGTTACTGGTGCTGCAGGTTCTATTGGTAGTGAAATGTGCCGACAGATTTTAAAATTTAATCCTAAAAAATTAATTCTTGTAGACCAAGCTGAATCTGCTTTGTATGATATTGAATTAGAATTAATTGAGATTGGTAATTTAAAAAACATTGAAGTTGTAATTGGTGATATCCGTAACAAAGCGCGAATGCACAATATTTTTAACACATTTAAACCCAATGTTGTGTTTCATGCTGCTGCATACAAACATGTTCCTATGATGGAAAACAATCCGTCGGAATCTATTATTACAAATGTATTAGGCACAAAAAATATTGCAGATTTATCGGTTGAGTTTAACGTAAACGAATTTGTAATGGTTAGCACCGACAAGGCTGTTAACCCAACAAACATAATGGGTGCATCAAAACGCATTGCCGAAATTTATATACAAGCGCTTAACCAAACCACTAAAACAAAATTTGTTACTACTCGTTTTGGTAATGTGTTAGGCTCCAATGGTTCTGTAATTCCACGTTTTTACAAACAAATTGAAAAAGGTGGACCAATAACTATTACTGACCCAGAAATTACTCGTTATTTTATGACAATTCCTGAAGCTTGCCAATTGGTATTAGAAGCAGGTGCAATGGGACAAGGCGGCGAAATTTTTATTTTTGATATGGGTAAATCAGTAAAAATTGTTGATTTAGCAAAACGTATGATTCAACTATCGGGTTTAACTCTAGGAAAAGATATACAGATTGTTTATACAGGATTAAGACCTGGAGAAAAACTATACGAAGAATTATTAAACAATAGCGAAAACACAGTTCCCACACATCATTCTCAAATAATGATTGCCAAAGTACCGCAATATAAATTTGAAGAAATAAGTACAGAAATAGACACTTTGGTAGGATTATTCGATTCTCAAAACAATTTTGACATTGTTAAAAAAATGAAACTAATTGTACCAGAATTTAAAAGTAACAACTCTATTTACGAAAAATTGGATTGATTTATTCAGTGTTAGAATACCTGTAAGTAAGCAAAAATGGCTTATATTTGAAGCCTATTAGCAAACAAGCTCATTCATGTTAAAGCGACTTTTATCCAAATCAGAATTTACCAAAAACACATTTATTCTGGTTTTAGGAACTGTTGCCGCGCAAAGTATTCCATTATTATTACATCCTTTTTTAAGAAGAGTTTATACGCCCGAAGATTTTGGAGCAATGGCTGTTTATTTAAATATATTTAGTGCTTTAACTATAGTATCGGCATTGCGTTACGAAGCAACTGTTGTATTGCCTAAAAACAATAACGAAGCAGCCAATATTTTAACGCTTACATTTATTATTAATTTACTATTTAGCACACTTTTGTTTTTTGGAATTTTATTGTTTAAAAATCAACTGGTTGAACTAGTCAATTTTCCTAAGCAATACGCAAACTATCTTTACTTTTTACCATTTGCAACCAGCGCATTTGGTATTTATCAAAGTATGAATTATTGGTTAATTCGCCAAAAAGCATTTAAAGCAAGCACCAACAACAAAATTATTAGACGTAGTGTTGAAGGCTTAACCCAAAGTTTATTTGGTGTTTTTAAAATACCAGGAGGTTTATTTGTAGGCGATTTGTTAGGTAATTTGGCCAATTGTGGCGCAGGTTTTCGTCAAATATTTAAAAACTTATTCGATTTTAAATTTGTATCGCGAAAAAAAATGATTTATGTTTTTAAAAAGTATATTGAATACCCTAAATACAATGTATTTCCTACTTTACTGAGCACAGCTGCCACTATTTTACCCTTTTTATTTATCAATCGGTTTTATTCAACTGATACTGTTGGTTACTTAGATTTATCAAGACTTGTGCTTTCTATTCCGCTAATATTTATTTCGGCAACAATTTCGCAAGTATTTTTTCAGCAAACCACTCAAAAAAAACACGAAAATAAAAGCGTAAAAGGCGATATAAAAAATATTTTGTATTTGCTACTTAGCGTTATTGCATTAGAAATAATTGTGGTACAACTTGCCGCACCATTTTTATTTGGCTTTATTTTTGGCACTAACTATGAGATTTCGGGTTTATATTCGCAAATACTTGTTTTTAGTTTTGCATTAAACTTTGTTGGCTCCACATTTTCTTCAATTTTTATCACTTTCGAAAAAATAAAAATCAATAGTATTTGGCAAATAACTTACTTTTGTGCCATATGTTGTTTGTATTTTTTTAAGCATTTAAACATTTTTGATTTTATAAAAGTGTATGTTGCTATAGAAGTAATAATACACCTTAGTTATTTATTATTAGTTTATTTGATAGTAAATAAGTATGAGAAAACAATATCATAAAAAAGAAGTAAGTGAGTTTACCATTTAAAATAGTAATTAAAAGAGATTTTATAATTATAAGTGTTCTCTTAACACTCATTTATTTATCCCTAGAGCTTTATTACGAGTATATAATTTCAGAAAAATATGCTTACTTAGGGTTTGTAGCTGATTTTAGTACCGATAAATATATTATTTCAAAAATATTTTACATTTTTCTCATACTTCTATCCGTTATTTTGTATAAAAAAAGCATGTTCTTATACTCAATATATTTGCTCTTAGTATTCTTTTTTTACAATCCAATCGCTGTTTTATTTGCGTTTAGCAATGGTTCTTATTCACCATTTTTTTCTACGTTTTTTTTTGTAGCATTTTTTGTTTTTTCAGCATTTATTAAATTTAGCCTACCATCTATCAAGATGCCTTCAAAAAGTAAAGGGCTAATTATCACTATCATTTCACTGACATTTTTAATACCAATTGTTTTAGTATTTAAACTAAAAATTAATTTAAATACACTCTTACTATCTGATATTTATTCAACAAGAGAATCTTTTTCTGATACGATTGGAGGAGGTATAAATTATTTATATAATTTTTTAACTAAAACAATAATACCCATAGCTTTGATTTTTTTTCTTATTAAAAAGAAAAATATTTATGTTATTTTATTTTTTTTTATTCTACTTTACCTTTTTGTAATATCAGGAAACAAAATAGTTTATTTCACTTCAATTATTGTTATTTACTTTTATTATGCTGGCAAAAATTTCTCCGAAAAAATTGGTTTGTTTTTTATTTTAACACTAGTTGTTTTTTCCATTTTTCCAATAATTGATTCTCAGTTATTTAAAACACCTATTTTAACGGGCACTTTTGTTAATAGAATGTTTTTTATACCAGCTGTATTAACAAACTTTTATTTTGAGTTATTTGATGGTTCACCACTTTTATTTGCTGAAACACATTTTTTTAATCTTTTTGTGAAAAGTCCTTATGATATGCCTATTGCATTTTATATTTCCAAAATATACTGGAATGGATCAGATGCATATAATAATAATGGAATTGTTTCTGATGGGTTTATGAATTTAGGCTACTTTGGTGTTCTATTATTTTCAATTATATTTACTTTGTTATTTAGTTTTTTTAATTCTTTAAATCTACACAAAGGGTATTTCGGACTATTTTTTTGCTATATTTTTATACTTTTAAGCGCACCATTAATGACCTGTTTAATTACTGGCGGCTTAATCCTTTTCTCTTTAATTGCATTGGTAGTTCTAAAAGAAAAAACACCTCAATTAAATAACCAATAAACATCATGAGCTATTGTTTTGTAAGAGTAACAAGTAATTACTCAGAGCACATTAAAAATTTTTATAGTAACAATCCTAACTACGTAAAAAAAAGTTACTTAGAACAATACAATTTATTAATTAATGACTCTTTTGAAAGCGCTAGTGTTTACTCAAAAAACCTTAATAAAATCGGAGTAAAAGCTTTTGATATTATTTCCAATGCTGAACCACTACAAAACACTTGGAAAAAAGAAAACAACTTGCCAATCGAAACATCAAATAAAGATATAATTATTGATCAATTAAAATTCTACAAACCTGATGTTTTATGGATAGATGATTTTGCAATTATTGATATAGATTGGAAGACTAAACTGTTAACACAAGTCCCTTCAATAAAATTGTTGGTAGGTCATACATGTGCACCATACAATAAAGCAATTGAGCAGAAGTTTAAATTGTTCGATATTATGTTTACCTGTATTCCATGTCAAAAAAATGAATTAGAAAAACTCGGTATAAAAACGTTTTTACTGTATCATGGTTTTGAAGAAACTATACTCGACAGAATAAAAGATAACAACAATTTACCTCATACAAATTTTTTATTTTCGGGTTCTTTATATACTGGCTCCGGATTTCATAAAAGTAGAATTGAGTATATTGAAAAAATGCTTGATACGTCTATAAAAATTGATCTTTATTGCAATTTAGAAACAAAAGGAAAAATTGCAAAGAAAAAATTAATGTACAATCTTATAAATTTTTTAAGAACTATTAAATTGGGGAAATTAGTGCATAAATTACCTGTAATAAAAAACTACATCAGTTACGGTGATATCCCTATTAAACAATACTCAAAAAAACTAATTCAAAGTTCTAAAAGTCCTGTTTTTGGACTTGATATGTACAAACTACTTTCAAAGGCCGACATTTGTTTTAATATACATGGGGAAGTTGCTGAGAAATGTGCAGGTAATATTCGTTTATTTGAAGCAACAGGAGTAGGTTCTTGTTTAGTTACTGATTGGAAGGAAAATATTACGGATTTATTTGAGCCAGGTAAAGAAATAGTTACTTATAAAACAATTGATGAGTGTATTGATAAAGTAAAATGGCTAATCAATAACCCAGAAGAAAGAAAAAAAATTGCATTGGCTGGGCAACAAAGAACTTTAAAAGATCATACTATTGGGGATAGGGTTAAAAGATTAAATGAAATACTAATAAAAGAATTAAATGTATTGTCTAAATAAAACATTAGTTTTCCTTTTATTTTCAGCTCTTTTATTTTGTATTATTACATTAGTTTGGTCTGCAAATAAAGGTTTTGATTTGTCTGATGAAGGTGTGTATATTACAGGTTATAATAATTTAATTGAAAAACAATACAATGTATCTGCATATCAATTTTTCACACAAAAAACACTATCTCATTTTGGTTCGGGTTTAATTTATTTTAGAATTGTAAGGTTGCTTTTAACTTTACTCAGTAGTTTTGTTTTAAGTTATGCTGTAATAAAATGGCTAAATAAGTTTAACTTTTTTAAGCACGAAAATTATAAATTAAATTTAATTACTCTTGGTCTAATTACTTCAATCGGTAGTTTAGCAAGTTATGGCTTAGGCCCACAAACTTTATCATACAACCACTACACATTAATTTTTGGAAATGTTTTTTTGGCTCTTATTTTACTTATTTCAGTAAACATAACAAATAAAAAAAGAATTTTTATTCTAAGTGCTATACTAGGAGTTATTTTAGCTTTTCAATTTTATGTGAAAGCCCCTAACTCTTTATTATTTTTTTTAACCTATTTAATTACCCAATTTTTTCATTTTAAAACTATTAAGAATTATTTTTTTGTAAACCTAGTCATAGTATTACTTTCTGTAATTGCTACAATAACATTAATATCTCTGCCCCTAACTCCTATCTATTTTATTAAAGATTATTATAACGAACTTTCTATTTTATCTCAATCAACTGCCCATAATATTTGGGATCTTGTGGGTAATTATATTTTTGGTTGTAAAGATATTTGGCAATACCATTTAAGTAATTATAAATACACATTATTAATTCTTACTTTCTGTTTAGTGTTACTATTACAAAAACAATATAACTGGTTATTTAATATAGCAAATATTATATTTATAGGAGTATTTTTATCTCTAATGTATATTCTTTATGAGAAAGAATATTTTGTTTCAGGTATAAAACATATTGGAACACAGACTGTAGTCTATATAATCATGGTATTTCTAATCACAATTATTTTAGTTAGTAATTGGTTGCTACAACAAAAAAGAAAATTTTCATTTCAGTTTACTGAAAAATGTTTCATAGTAATTTTATTTCTATTTTTTCCAATTATTTGTGCTTTAGGATCTACTAATTTCATACATATTCAAATCATATTTCATTTAAGCACTTGGTTTATTTTAGCATTTATATGTTTTTTATATGTAAAAACAATAAATCCAAATTTCAATATTTTGTTGTTGCTTCTGTTGTTTGCATTTGTAATAAAAAGCTGCCTTAATGTTTATACCGCAACAGTTACTGAACCTTATAGAGTTAATGGTACTTTATATACTCAAACAGAGCCACTTTATATAAAGACAACGAACGAGACTATTTATATAGATAAAGATTTAAAAAACAATTTAACCTTGTTAGCTAATTCCATTTCAGCTTCAAAACCTTTAGCATTCTGTACTTCAACAGAATTGATGGGTTTAGCTTATGTTTTTGACAAAAAACTTATTGGTTATGGAATTTATCCATGTAGCTCTAAATCAGCTAACCAGTATATTTGCCAAGCGTTTAACAAATCAGAACTTACTAAAGATAAAATTTATTTCTTGTTAAGTTTAGCAGAAGAAAAATGCCTAGATTACCCCTGTTTCGTTAAAAAAAACCGAGGCGAAAAGCTTTTCTCAATTCCGTGGACCAATATAGGTAATGATTCGCTATTTGTATATTCACGTATCAAATAATCGATTTTTTTAATTAAAATAAAATTTCAGTTTAAGCAACAACATCAAATTCTAAATATAGAATCAGTTAATATACTCAACTGCCTTTCGTTTTAAAATCAATTAATATCTTATGTCATGATTAGCCTAGTAGCTTTAAAACATAGAAAATCGATTAACAAAGGATATGATGTAGCTAGCTTTTTTTTTAGAAGTAATTCAAATCTAAACAACTTAAAAAATGAAAATAAGTACTCTTAAAAAAATAACAACTCAAATTATTGGAGTAGTATTAGTATTTATTTTACACTACAATCTTTCTAAATTAGATTTAAAAAAAACGGACAAAACTTCAGAAAATATTCTACTAAAAGTTGGAATGGGACAAATTAATTTAGATAGTTTGCAATTAACAACACAGCAAAAAGAAGAAATAAGAACCATAATCAATACTAACCCAAACAACTATAATGCAGCTCAAAAAGCATTAATTCAAGAAAATTCAGGCATAGAAATTCTAACAGAAATTGGGCTAGGTAAGAAAAAAGCTGAAGATTTTATACTCTCAAGAGAACAATTAGACGAAATAGATTCACTAATTAAAAACAATCCCAATAACTACAATTCTGCACAAAAATCTATTTTATTAAATAGAAATAACTAATTTTAGTTGATTAATCGAAAAGTAATGAGAAAATTTTTATACAAGCAATTATTTAAACCCACGTTTTTAGGTTTTTTTGTAAATCCTTTTTTTTGGGGAAGAGCTGCTATTTACAATAATGTAAAAAAATACGCTCCTGAAATTTCAGGAAAAACTTTAGATGTGGGAACTGGAAGCAAACCATATATTGACTTGTTTTCTAATGTTAAAGAATATATTGGAATGGATATTGAGCAGGCAGGTCACACTCATCAAAAAGAATATATTGATGTTTTTTATGATGGAACTCACTTTCCGTTTGAAGCTAATACTTTTGACTCATTAGTTTTTTTTGAAGTTTTAGAACATGTTTTTAATCCTGATTTGTTTTTTACAGAGATAAAAAAAGTAGTAAAGCCAGGAGGTAAATGCCTAATTACAATTCCTTTTATTTGGGGTGAGCACGAACAACCTTATGATTATGCACGTTACTCATCTTTTGGACTAAATCATATGTTCAAAACACATGGTTTTAAAGTAATTGAGCATAAAAAATATTTAAAAGACTTTAGATTATTTTCTTTACTAATAAACAATTATTTCTATATAATATTAAAAAAATACCTTCCTTCACCTTTAGCCTGGATAATATTAGTTCCATTGGGTTTTATTAATAATTTATTAGGTCTTATATTATGGATTTTACCAAAAAATGAAGATATGTATTTTGGTAATATTTACGTATTAGAAAATGTCAAATAATATTAAATTGTAGTTAAATTTAGAACTTTTATACAAAAGAATAAGTTATATTTATTTTTACTCAGCAACAGTATGGCAAATTTTATCAGTTTAAAAACGTTTACCGACAAACGAGGAAACTTAACAGTGATTGAAAAAACAATTCCATTCGATATAAAACGTATATTTTATATTTATGGTGTAGATGATTCTGTTCGAGGTGGACACCGACACATAAAAACAGTTCAGGCTGCCATTTGCATAAAAGGAAGTTGCATAATTTCTAATAATGATGGTACTAAAAAAGAAGAATTTGTTTTAGACACTCCCGACAAATGTTTAATTCTTGAGCCAAAAGACTGGCATCAAATGCACAGTTTTACTCCAGATGCTATTTTAATGGTATTAGCATCAGAATATTTTGACCAAAACGATTATATTTTTGAAAATTATAAATAATTAAAATGATTGAATACGAAAACTTAGCCTTATTAAATGCGCCATTTTTTGAGGAATATACCAAACAATTTGATAAAGTTTTAAAATCGGGCTGGTACATTTTAGGTAACAGCGTAAAACAATTTGAAGAAGAATTCGCTTCCTATAACAAAGCACAACACTGTGTAGGATTAGCTTCGGGTTTAGATGCTATAACACTTTCTATTGCTGCTTTTAATTTTGAAAAAGGAAGTGAAATTATTGTGCCATCCAACACCTATATTGCCACAATATTAAGTGTTATGCAAAATAGCATGACTCCCGTTTTAGTTGAGCCAGACATCAATACATACAATATTGACCCAGCTAAAATTGAAGAAAAAATAACTTCAAAAACAAAAGCAATTGTTGTTGTTCACCTTTACGGAAAATCGTGCGACATGAATCCTATTATAGATTTATGTAAAAAACATAACTTAAAATTAATAGAAGATTGTGCACAATCGCATGGCGCAACATACAAAGGTAAACACACAGGAACTTTTGGCGAATTTGGTGCATTTAGCTTTTACCCTACTAAAAATTTAGGTGCCTTAGGCGATGCTGGTGCAGTTGTTTGTAATGATACAGATTTAACAAAAAAAATTCGCCGATTACGTAATTATGGATCTGATGTTAAATATTACAACGAAGTTGTTGGTTATAATTCAAGATTAGATGAAATACAAGCTGCATTTTTATCGATAAAACTAAAAAAACTAAACGAAATAAATACACACAAACGCAAGCTGGCAAGTCTTTATTTAAACAACTTAAAATCAGATTATATAAAACCAGTTATACACCAAGATTATTTTGATGTGTATCATATTTTTAATATTCGTCATGAAAAACGTGACGAACTAAAAGAGTATTTATTGAAAAATGATATTAAAACAGAAATTCATTATCCTTTATCTCCTAGTAAACAAAACGCTTTAAAAGGCCAACTTAAAGAATACGAATTTCCTATTAGTGAAAAAATACATACTACAACATTGAGTTTACCAATTTCGTATTTCCATACTGAAAACGATGTAAATAGAGTCATTGAAGTAATGAATAAATTTTAATTTCTCGCTGAGTTTCGCAAATTAAAAGCAGAGTTTTACAGATGGAATTAATTGAAAACGAAATCTCGTATCAAATAAGAGGTGCTGCGTTTAAAGTACATTCTGCGCTCGGTCCAGGTTTATTAGAATCTGTTTACGAAACTGCTTTAATGTTTGAATTAAGAAAACATGGCTACGATGTTAAAAATCAAATTGGCGTTCCGATGCATTATGAAAACATCAAAATGGATATTGGCTTCCGATTAGACTTGCTAATTAATGATTTAGTTATTGTTGAAATAAAATCAGTAGAAACTCTTGCTGATGTTCATCACAAGCAATTACTCACTTATCTCAGATTATCAAACAAAAAATTAGGACTTTTAATTAATTTCAACTCTCTATCGTTAAAGAATTCAATTGTTAGGATAGTGAATAATTTATAATTTTAGCGTAAATTAGCGATTAAATCAGCGTTTATCTGCGTGAAAACTACTATGCTTAATTTCTGTACCCTATTCGATTCGTTTTATTTAACTAGAGGGTTAACAATGTACAACTCTCTCGAAAAAAATTGTAGTAATTTTCATCTATATATTTTTGCATTTAATGATAAAGCTTTTGAAATTTTAACAAAGCTCAATCTAAAACATGCAACAATTATTACTTTAAAAGATTTTGAAACTGAACGTCTTTTAAATGTAAAAAAAGAACGAAGTAGAGCTGAATATTGTTGGACTTGCACATCATCAACTATTTTACATGTATTAAACAACTATGCAGTTGATAACTGTACTTATGTTGATGCCGATTTATATTTCTACACATCTCCACAAATTCTTTTTGATGAGATGGAGATAAGCAACAAATCTGTTTTAATAACCGAACATCGTTATACATCTAAATACGACAGAACTGAAATTGCAGGTAAATACTGTGTTCAGTTTGTAACATTTAAAAATAACGAAGAAGGTAAAAAAGTATTAAATTGGTGGGCAGATGCTTGTATTGATTGGTGTTACGACAGATATGAAGATGGCAAATTTGGTGATCAAAAATATTTAGACGACTGGACAACTCGATTTAACAGCGTACATGTTTTGCAACATTTAGGTGGTGGATTAGCACCTTGGAATATTCAACAATACGAAGTAATTGAACAAGAAAAAAGCAAACTAACTCTAAAAGAAATTAGCACAAATAAAAAGTTTGACGCTGTTTTTTATCACTTTCATTATGTTCGATTTTATTTAGGAAATTTAGCCGACTTAGGTTGGTTTAAATTAACCAAAAGTGATGTAAACAACATTTATACACCCTACATAAAAGAGTTAGCAAATGCATTAAATATAGTTCAAAAAATTGACCCTGCTTTTGAAGAAAGCTTACGTCCATTTGCAATTAGTGACTTTGAAGGCGCGCGAGAAAAACTAAAGTATTTTGTGAAAAAATATTTACGTTATAATTTATTTAACAGAAACAATTTATAAATGCAGCATTTAAAAATAAGCATAGTAACCGTTTGTTACAACAGCGAAAAACACATTAAATCTGCGATAGAGTCTGTAATTAATCAAACCTATCCAAACATTGAGTATATTATTGTAGATGGTGGCTCTAAAGACAAAACTATTGACATAATAAAATCGTACGGAAATAAAATTACCAAGTTTATTAGCGAGCCAGATAAAGGCATATACGATGCGATGAACAAAGGATTAAAAATGGCTACTGGCGATTATTTAGCCATTATAAATTCTGATGATTTTTATATAAACAACACTGCAATTGAAGATGTTGTGAATGAACTTGAAAAGCAAAATACGGATAGCATATTTGCCGATTTAATATATGTAAACGAAGAAAATCCTGATACAGAAGTTAGGTATTGGAAACAAAAACCATTTGTAAAAAATTCGTTTAAAACAGGTTGGCATCCTGCACATCCAACGTTTATCGTAAAAAACGAAGTTTATAAAAAATATGGTTATTTTAATTTAGATTTTAAACTTGCAGCAGATTTTGAATTGATGCTTCGCTTTTTAGAAAAGTATCAAATTTCATCTTGCTATTTGCCAAAAGCAATTATAAAAATGCGATTAGGTGGCGCAACAAATAAAAATTTAAAAAATATTTACAATCAAAATATTGAGTGTTACAAAGCTTTTAAAGTAAACGATATAAGTGTTTCTATTTTATATCCAGTTTTTAGATTACTACCAAAAATAAAACAGTTTTTCAAAAAATAGTGTCAGAAAAAATAGAAATACTTGTAATTGGAGGCAACAGTTTTGTTGCTAAAAGTTTTGTTAACTACAACAAAATTAATTGTAACATCACATTAGTAAGTCGAACTAAATCGCAAAATACAAATGTTATTGTTGTTGAAGATTACAACACTATTTCTGATGAAGTTTTTAAAAACAAAAATGTAGTCATAAATTGCACAGCAATTGTTCACCAAAAAACAAAAATTGAAGACTCAATTTACTTTGATGTAAATCACAAATTAGCTATTAAACTTGCAAACCAAGCAAAACAAAATGGAGTAAAACAATTTATCCAATTCAGTACAATTGCTGTTTATGGTAATGTAGAAGAAATAAATAATACTACAAAAGAAAAGCCTATTAATGCTTATGGTAAATCTAAATTATTAGCCGATATTGATTTAAAAAAACTAATAAGCGAAACATTTGCTGTTACTATTTTTAGAGCACCGTTGATTTACGGTGGTGAAAATCCACCAGGCAACATGCTTCGCTTGGTTAAATTGGTTGAAAAAGGATTCCCGCTTCCGTTCGGTAATGCAAACGGAACTAGAGATTTTATAAATATAAAAAACCTTGTTCAATACATTGAAAATGTAATTACTGAAAATAAAAGCGGACTCTTTTTGGTTACTGACAATACTGCAATAAGTACAAAAGATTTAGTAAAATCAATTGCTAAAATTCTAAATAAAAAAATAACGCTTTTACCTTTACCTAGATTAGTGCTAAGTGTACTTAAAAAATTAAAACCTGAAATTTTTGACAAACTATTTGGAACGCTAAAAATTGAACCGAGCAAAAATTTAAGTATTAGTACAAACCATACAATTGAAAGTGGTTTAGAAGATATGATTCAATATTATTTAAAAAATAAAAATTCATAAAATGATTTTTTTCTTTATAATTTTTATTTCATCGTTTTTAATAACCTATTTAGTTAGACAGTTTGCCATAAAAAAATCAATTATGGATATCCCTAACGAAAGAAGTTCGCATACTATAGCAACTCCTCGTGGAGGCGGATTGGCAATAGCTATTACGTGGTTTTCTGGAATTACATTTTTGTTTTTCACAAATGATATTGATTCAAATTTATACTACGCATTAATTAGCGGAATTTTAATATCAATAATTAGTTTTATTGACGATATCTACAATTTGAAATCAACGCCACGCATATTTGTGCAAGCCATTTGTGCAGGATTAGCACTTTATTTTGTTGGTGGTTTACAAAAATTAGATTTAGGTTTTTATGTAATAGAAAATGTTTACTTACTAAGTGCAATTGCATTTATTGGAATAATTTGGTTTATTAATTTGTTCAATTTTATTGATGGTATTGATGGTTATACAGCTAGCGAAACTATTTTTATAGCCATTGCTTTATTTTTATTAACTGGTCAAAGTTTATCACTAATACTCGCTTTTTCTGCTTTAGGTTTTTTAATTTGGAATTGGCAAAAAGCTAAAATTTTTATGGGCGATATTGGCAGTACTCTACTTGGATTTACAATTATTGTTATCGCCATTCATTATCAAAACACTAACGAAATAAGTTTAATTAACTCACTAATTTTAACATCAGTTTTTTGGTTTGATGCCACTTATACACTTTTTAAACGTTTTTTAAATAAAGAAAAATTAAGCCAACCTCATCGTAAACATTTCTATCAAAGAATTGTACAAAGTGGTTTTTCTCATCAAAAAACTGTTTTATATGCTATGTTTATAAATGTAATTTTGTTCTTATTAATTTATTTAACAAGTAAAAACAGCAATATTATCCTTTTCAGTTTATTCATTAACTTACTATTGCTATTTATTGTATCAAAACTAATTGACAAAAGAAAACCATTTTAAGATTAATAAAATCGATATGACTTTTTTACAATTTAACGAACGAGCTAATTTTTATCTTACCTGTGCTATTGCTTTTTTAATTCCTGCTTATCCATCGTTAGTAGCACCTTGTATAATACTACTTGCATTAAATTGGATAAGTGCACCAAAACTTATTTTGAGTGGTTTTAAAAACATTTATAACAACACTTCAATTTTAATACTACTTTCTTTATTCCTTTTTTATTTAATCGGAATGTTTTACACAGAAAATATAAAATTTGGAAAAGAAGTTGTTGAGACAAAATTATCATTTATCGCTATTCCATTAGCTTTATCAACTTATGCATTAAGTTATAAAGAAAAATACAAATCAGTTTTAAAACTATTTGCTATAGGCACTACTGTAAATGCTTTAGTATGTTTTATTTGGGCTACCTACCGATTTTACAAACCTGTTTATGTTATACTTTACGATGTTCCATATAACTTAGGAACAAGTTACTTTTACTACCATAACTTATCAGTTTTTATGCATCCTAGCTATATTGCATTGTACAGTGTTTTTGCTCTTGTTTCGATATATTATTTAGTTAAACAAAGACGCATTAAACTAAATTTATTTTGGATTAGTGTTTCTATTTTACTTTCTATTTTCATTTTACTAATGAGCTCTAAAGCAGGTTGGTTGTGTTTTTTAATTTTTATACTTTATTTTTCATTTAAATTATTAAAAAAACAAAAAACAAAATATGTTTTAACAATACTTGGTACGTTAGTTCTACTTTTTTTAGTACTTAATGTATACACTAAACATCGTTTTTTAGTACGATTGCCTCAATGGAATAAAATTGTTGAAGCTATAAAAGGTGTTGATAGTGAAAATAAAAAAATAACTACTAGTGATGAAGGTAGCGGTAGTAGAATATTAGTGTGGAAAGCTGCTTTAGATGTTGCTACTGATAATTTTTGGGTTGGAACTGGAACTGGTGATTCAAAAGATAATCTTCTTAAAAAATATGAAGAAAAAGGAATGAATAATGAGTTAAAAATAAAAATGAATGCGCACAATCAATTTTTAAACACTTTTATTGCACTAGGTATTGGTGGATTATTACTTTTACTAGCTTGTTTTTTAATTCCGCTATATTTATCATTAAAAAGCAAATTTTATTTATTATCTGCTTTTTTAGCGTTTTCGAGCTTAAATTTTTTATTTGAAGCAATGCTCGAAATGCAAGCTGGTGTTTTGTTTTTTGCGTTTTTCTTTACCTTGTTATGCTATACTTTTTTAACCAAACAAATAAAAGCTAACTAATTATTTTTTTACAATTTTAATAATTATTGCAATTAAAATTGAAATAATAAAACCTGCAAATCCATAACCAACAATCATTAAATAACTAGCCAATTTACTTTTAGGTTGTAATGGATTATTAAAATCAATTGTTTTAATATCACCTTCTAATACTAACTCTTTTTCTATCCTTTGTTTTCCTTCAAATAAATCAATGTAACTGAAGTATTTTGAGTTATTTGAGCGATGCAAATTATCTAAATTAGTTAAGTGATTAATACCTAATTCAGTTTGCAAAGATTTCATCTGTTTTTCAATTTCTACAATTAAATCTCTTCTTTGCTTGTTAACTAAATCTTGATTTAATTTAACATATTCATTCGCATTTAAATAATTTGTAATACCATTTACAACTTCATTTATTGTTGATTTGTTAGTTGTTTCAATTGTTAACCAATAATTTATTCCATCGCTAGCTTGTTTTTTTGAAGTTAAACCAACCATATCTTTCACTATTGATTGGGATACATTCATTTTTTTTGCCAAATCAGCAATATCTTCTGCTTGTTTGTTTTTAACTTTAAGATGAATTGAATTAGCAACGTCTTCTATAATTTCGGTTTTAACAACTGGCGAACTTATCACTACTGTTTTTTCAAAAACACGCAAACTATGTTTTGGATTAGTAGAGAAATTATAAATACCAAAAACAACCCCAAACAAAGTTAATACTCCAACAATTATTTTGTTTTGTTTTACAAACTTTAAAAAACTATTAATAAGTTTAGTTACGTCAATCTCCTGATTGTTATGTTCTGAATTCATTGTAGCGATTTTTTTATTTAGCGTAATTTACTGCTCTTGTTTCGCGTATTACCGTTATTTTAACTTGCCCTGGGTAAGTCATTTCGGTTTGTATTTTTTGAGAAATATCAAAACTTAATTGCTCTACAGCTTTATCATCAATACTAGCTGCATCTACCAACACTCTTAATTCTCTACCTGCTTGTATTGCATAAGTTTTTTGTACTCCCGGATAACTCAATGCTAATGCTTCTAAATCGCGTAAACGTTTCATATAGCTTTCTGCAATTTCTCTACGTGCTCCTGGTCTTGCGCCAGAAATAGCATCACACACTTGCACTATTGGCGAAATTAAACTTGTCATTTCTACCTCATCGTGATGCGCACCTATTGCATTTATTACTTCTGGATGTTCTTTATATTTTTCGGCCAATTTCATACCTAAAATTGCATGTGGCAATTCTGGTTCATCATCTGGCACTTTACCAATATCATGTAACAAACCTGCACGCTTAGCTAACTTAACATTTAAGCCTAATTCTGCTGCCATGGTAGCGCACAAATTAGCAACTTCGCGCGAGTGTTGTAATAAATTTTGACCGTAAGACGAGCGGTATTTCATACGCCCAACCATACGTGTTAATTCTGGGTGTAAACCATGTATGCCTAAATCAATACAAGTACGTTTACCTATTTCTACAATTTCTTCTTCAATTTGTTTTTTGGTTTTTTCTACTACCTCTTCAATACGTGCAGGGTGTATTCTACCATCAGTAACTAATTGGTGTAATGCTAAACGAGTAATTTCTCTACGAACTGGGTCAAAGCACGATAAAATAATGGCTTCTGGAGTATCGTCAACTATAATTTCTACGCCTGTTGCTGCTTCTAATGCACGAATGTTACGACCTTCTCTACCAATAATTCTTCCTTTTATTTCGTCGTTATCAATATTAAAAACAGAAACCGAATTTTCTACAGCGTGCTCAGTTGCAACTCTTTGTATAGTTTGAATAACAATTTTTTTAGCTTCTTTACTTGCAGTCATTTTAGCCTCTTCCATTATGTCTTTTATATGACTCATGGCATTGGTTTTTGCTTCGGCTTTTAAAGCTTCAACCAATTGTGCTTTTGCTTCTTCGGCTTTTAAGCCAGCAATAGTTTCTAATTGCTCTACTTGGCGACGGTGTGCTTTATCTAAATCGGCTTGTTTTTTTGCGTTAGACTCAAGTTGAATGGTTAAGTTTTCTTTTAACGTTTCAGCTTCTTTTTGTTTACGTTGCAACTCTTCTGTTTTTTGAGTTACAGCTTGCTCTTTTTGTTTTATGCGGTTTTCGCTAACTGCAATTAACTGATTTTTTTCGCTTATCGATTTTTCGTGATCACTTTTTAATTGTAAAAACTTTTCTTTTGCTTGTAATATTTTTTCGTTTTTTACAATCTCAGCTTTAGCTTCAGCATCTTTTAATAACTGTTCACTTTTTTTCTCTATTCCTTTTCGTAACGCAGTTGTAGCAAATACGTAACCTGCACCTAAAGCTACTATTGCTACAATTACAATAATTAAAATATCCATATTCTTAATCAAAAATTTAAGTTAAACTTCCATCTAGCCGTTAATCTCAAACAGCGCAACCCGACCAGATAATGAAAATAAAGTTTGAAAAATGAATGGAACTACTAAATGCTTTTTTAGTTAAAACGTAACAAGAACTACTTGTTTTAAATTTTAACTTATTCCCTTTTTAAATAATCTGAAACAAATTTCTCTATTTCAATAATTCTACTGGCAATATCAGATTGGGGAGTTATTTCTGTGGGCGCGGCTTGTCTCATTTCGTTAGCTATTTGCAATGCGCACATGGCCAACAAATCTTGTTTATCGCGCACAAAGTAATTTTCTTCGTACTCTTTTATCTTGTCGTTTATCAATTTAGCTGCTTGCTTTACCTGATTCTCCTCTTCTAACTTAACCGTTATTGGATAAGTTCTACCGGCAATTACAACTTTTACTGATATGTTTGACATACTACTGCCTTTTTCTGCCTAAGCAGATTATTTATTTAAAAGGGCAATGCATTTATCTATTTCCCGAACCAACTCATTAATTCTTTCTTTACTTTCGGTTGCACTACCAATATTTTTAAAACCTCCGTTTGCCGAAGCTAACAAAAGGCTTCTGTTTTCATCTTCAATTATTCTAACTAAACCTGCCTGTCTATCAACTTCTTGAGCCAATTGCTGATTTTCGATAACTAATTTAATGTTATCGTCTTCCAGTTTTTTATGCAAATGAACCAGTTTTTCAATTTTTGATTGAAGGCTGGTTACAACCATTTCTAAATCAGGCATAATTTATGAAGCCAAAATACAATATTGCAAATGTAGTATTTATCAATAACATATCAAATTTTAAACAGATGGCTGTGTATAAAGCATTGCAAACTATTTTTATTGAAAATGCATTTTTAATACCTTGTAAACATGAAAACTAACATTTGTGTAACATTTTGGCTTGTTTTAATGTGCGGAAGCCATTTATTTGCTCAAAAGCAATATCCAAAAAAGGATTTTATTGCGCCTATAAATATTATTCCTTCGCTTAGCGGAAATTTTGGAGAAATACGTCCCAATCACTTGCACTCTGGTTTAGATTACAAAACCGAAGGAAAAGAAGGTTTACCTGTTTTTGCTGCCGCAGATGGCTATATTGTTCGCATAAAAGTTTCGCCATATGGTTATGGAAAAGCAATTTACATTAATCACCCAAACGGATACACAACTGTTTATGCGCATTTAAGCGAGTTTAACCCAATTATTGCTGCTTATGTAAAAAAGGCGCAGTACCAAAAACAAAGTTTTGAGGTAGAGTTGTTCCCGATGCGCGACGAGTTAAAAGTAAAACAAAAAGATACGCTTGCTTTGTCGGGCAACACGGGCGGCTCATCTGGTCCGCACCTTCATTTTGAAATACGAGATACTAAAACGGAATTCCCAATAAACCCAATACTATTTGGTTTACCCATTCGCGATAAAACGCCACCTAGCATTTCGGGCATTGCAGTTTACCCAATTGGCAAAAACACACTAATAAATGGAAAAAACAAAACGCTTTTTGTTGCAGTTAAAAACGATAAACTAGCAATTGATACACTTTTTATTAGCGGAAAAGTTGGCTTTGGAGTTGAAACATACGATACGGAAGAAATGACCGGTAATAAAAACGGAACCTATAATGTAAAACTTTATAAAGACACTGCTTTGGTTTACGAGCACAAAATGGAAAGTTTTAGTTTTGATAATACACGGTATGCCAACGCACACATAGATTACGCACAAAAGAAAAAAGATGGTAGAGTTTATCAGCGCTGTTTTTTAATGCCCAACAATCAGTTAGAAATTTATTCTAAAATAGATAACAATGGTATTATTGAATTTGGAAAAGATAGTGTAAACAGAATTATAATTAATGCCGAAGATTGTTTTGAATTAAAAAACTTGATTTACTTTTTTGTAAAACCTAACAAAACTGAACTGCCAGAAGAACCCGACACTACTGCAGCCGATACACTGAGCAATATGTTTTTTCCGTATTATAGAGCTAGCAGTTTTAAAGCACCAAATTTTACAATAGAAATACCTGCTAATGCACTTTACGAAAATTTGAATTTTACCTACAAACAAACTGCATCGCAAGTTTTTTATTCGGCAATACATAAAGTACACAACCCATATACACCTTTGCACAAAGCAGTAAAAATTAACATTGTACCAAATAACTTACCACTCAATTTAAAAGAAAAAGCCTTTGTAGCCAGCGTAGTTGGCAACAAGGTAAACGATTACGAAGGAAGCACTTGGAATGGAAACTTTTTGCAAGCATCAACCAAAAGCTTTGGCAATTTTGCAATTGCTATTGATACAATTGCGCCAGAAATAAAACGTTTAGTTAGCAAAGACACCACAAAATTTGAATTTAAAATTACGGATGCATTAACAGGAATAAGCGATTACAAAGCATTACTAAACGGAAAATGGGTATTGATGGAATACGATGCAAAAACAAATCGTTTAATTTATTTTGTTGACGACTATTTTAACAAAGAGCAAAACGAATTTGAAATTATTGTTACTGATAAAGTAAACAACACAAAAACGGAGAAGTTTGTGGTAAAGAAATAGATTTAGACTTTTTAGCTATATATTTTTTTATTTAAAGACCTAGAAAAACAATTTTACTATAAATTGATTAATATTGTAAGAGACAGTAAATTATAAAAAGATGCCATCTATTTTTCCACTTCCATTATATAGATTCTTCTCGAAAAAAGAACACGCAGAAGCTATGGTTACTAAAGGCGAAATATTTTTCAATACTATTTCAGCTTTTCCAAATTTAACTGATGATAGGTTTCGTGATGAAACTGAGAAGACTCACTTATTTAAAACAGTTCATCAAACTGAACATTCACTTGGAGGCTGTATTTCTATTGGTTATAAACATAGAAAATTATTTGATGCATGGGCTTTTTGTGCTACTGCTTCCTCTGCAAGTACTGCAATCAAAGAACACTGTGTTTGTATAAATAATTTCGGATATTTCTTAAACCAAGTTGAAATTGCTGTTAAAAATAAATTTGGCGAGAATCACCCTGTATTGTTTGGACCTGTTGCTTACAATCTTAAAGAAGACGATCTTTCTTCAACTATTCAACATCCGCCATATTTTACAAAGCCTAAACAAAAAATGACAGACCTTGAATTCAGAATTGTAATTCCAGCACCTAAAGAAATTAAAGAAAGTGACATGATCCCATTAACATTAACTATTCCTAATCCAACACACGCTTTTGAAATGGCATTTATATTAACACAAGAAATGATTGAAAAGAATCAACAAGACAGAAACTGGAAACCAGATAAATAATTATCCATCTAATAACTGATTGGCAAAACAAAAAAACTTACTTCAACAACTAAATTTCACCCACTCCTTTGGTAAAATAGTAATAGAGTTTTTTTTACATACTATTTCTTTCAAACATAGCCAATACAAGCACAAGCAACAAATTATTTGCCAACTCAACTTATTAGTTGTATATTTGAGTATACGAACAAATAGTTCTGCAATCGCCTCTAATTAAGGTAGATACACAAACAAAAAAATTCGCATGTAAATTTTTACTCCTAATGCGAATAAAACTAAAATCAATTTAATGGAAAACAATCAAGAGAAACCTAAGGTTCTTAAAAGTAAATATATACCAAGTTCTGAATTTTATAGTCAAATAATAGATAGCTTACAAGATTATTCCATTTTTACTTTAGACAAAGAATTCAATATAAATAGCTGGAGTTCTGGCTCCACAAAAATATTTGGTTACGAAACTGATGAAGTAATTGGCGAACCCTTCGACTTAATATTTACTGAAGATGATTTAAAAAGTGGTGTGCCAAAAAAAGAAATTGAAACAGCTTTAAAAGATGGCAGAGCAACCGATAACAGATGGCACATTGCTAAAGATAAAAGTTTGTTTTATGCTTATGGTTTGGTGTTTCCGTTAATTGGCATTGACGGAGAAATGTTGGGTTATGTAAAAATTTTGCGCGACTTAACAGATAGAAAACAATCGGAAGACGCCATAAAAAAATACATAGGCGAATTAGAAGATTTGAATACGCATAAAGAAAGTGTGATGGCAATTTTGTCGCACGATTTAAGAAGTCCACTTTCTGCAATGATAGGAACTACAAAATATTTAAAAGATAATTTCCAAAAAATGAAACCTGAAGCAGTTCAGGAAATGCTCGATTTACTTTATAAATCATCAACCGATGAATTAGACATGTTAGATTATTTAGTAGAATGGGCAAGAATAAAATATGCAGCAGATGTGTTTTCTCCAACAAAAATTAAACTAACCGATTACATTACTAAAGTTTTTTCAAACCTAAACGAAACAGCTTCTATAAACACAATAAATCTTCATCACGAAATTGAAGCTAACACATCTGTATTTGCAGATGGAAAAATGTTGATTTCTATTATTCAAAACATTGTTTCAAACGCTATAAAACATACCGAAAAAGGTGGAAAAATAACTGTATCAGCAAAAAGAAAAGACGATAAAATAATTGTTCAAGTTAAAGACACAGGAATTGGAATGTCGAAAGAAATAATGGACAAACTTTTTACACCACAAATGAAAACGCTTTCGGAAACAAGGAAAAAAAATAAAGGCGCTGGAATTGGTTTATTATTGGTAAAAGGATTTTTAGAAAAAAATGGTGGCGAAATTTGGGTTGAAAGTATTGAAGGCGAAGGTTCATCGTTTTATTTTACTTTGCCAATAGAAGAACCATTGTATAAAATTGGAAGTTCAGACGAAATCATGTTTGACGAAAGTGCTTAAAAAATTACCTCATCAAATACATTTTACCAACTCCTTTAGTAAAATATTGGTCGGAACTTGTTGCACGCTTTTCTATATTTTCGCCATTAATACGTGCATACACTTTGTATAAATAAACTCCGTTAGCTAATGGGTCGCCAAACTCATCTTTACCATCCCAAGCGTATTCTGTAATGTTGCGTCCAACTCGTATTGGTCCTAATTCGCTTTCGGTAATTTCTCGCACAACTTTTCCAGTAACAGTCATTATTTGTATTTTCATAAAAGTTGGCACTTCACTACCTGTTAATGTAAACACAAATCGTGTTGAAGTAGAAAACGGATTTGGATAATTTAATACCTGCGTAATGGTTGATTTATTTATTACTTCAAATTTTACTTTGTATTCAACATCGCCAGATTTATTGCTGGATGCATCTTTACCTTGCACTTGCAATTCGTAAACTCCATCAATAAACAAAGTAGGATTATATTCTATTTTTGCTTTGTTGGCAGGCAATGTAGCGGGTGTAAATTTCATAATTTCGCCAGCAGCAGAATTAAAATACAGTCGCTCTAACAATTCTTGGTTAGGATGTTTTAAGTACACTGCAAAAAAACTTGTATCGCTTAATGCTTTGTATTTATTTTCGTCGTTAAGTTGCATTACTATGTTTGGTTTTGCAGAAACAATATCACCATCCATTATATGAATTCCATCAAACGTAACATCTAAAATTGGATTTGTTTTATCAGGTTTTACGTTAATTTCAAACAAAGCAAAATTATTAAAATGGTATTGTTCTAATTGGTCGTAAAAACCTGTTGTTGCGTTTTTAGGATTAACTTCTAACCATAATGAATTTAATCCTGGTAAATTATTACTCGAAAAAGTAACCGATGTGTGCAAGGTATCTCCTACTCTTAACGAATCTAAATATTCTGTTTTTAAAGTTTTAATGTTTCTGTCTTTGTCTTCAATCCAATAGGTTATAAGTAAACTATCCATTGGCGAACTGCTTATGTTTTCTATTGCAGTTGCAAACGAAACAGATTCACCTTCGTTAACATTAGTGGGTGGCCTACGAGCAAATAAATTAGGTGCAACAGCCGATTCTGGCGCTTCTTGATACAACACATGCCAACGACGTAATTGAGATGGTGTTTTACTCGTATCATCTTTAGTATACATTTGTAATTTTAACAATGGATAATCTAAAGCGCTAACAGTTGATAAAGATGTGTTAACTGTTGATGGTAATATATTATTAAACAAAACAACTTCGCTTCCATTATTTTTTACACCAATAATTTTTGCTCGAGTAGAGTCGTAATTTGGAGATTCGCTATAGGTTGGTTTCCAAATAAATTCGTCCCAACGCAAAGCAGGACCAACAATTTCAGATGTTACTTTGCCAAAATTCCAATCACATTGCAAAGTGTCTTCTAGGGTAATTAAAACATTACCAGGCCCGCCGAGCACTTGTTTTGCTGTTGTTACATCACCTTTTTTTACCACAAAAGCCCAGCCTTTATCGTTAGGTACTGTTGCAATATTTGCACCTAAATTTTCAAATGTGTTTATTGTTGCTGGTTCGGCCCACGATTGAAAATTACCTCTACCAAAGGTATAAGCAACAATATAATGTCCGTTAGGCACTTTATTTTCTAGCATATCTTTTAAACCTTGCATACCAGATAAACTACTGGTATGAAAAACAAAACGATGATCAATACCTATTCTATTGCATGCGCCTGTACTTAAATTGTCGTTTGCATTACCAAAATTATTATTTGGATTTTGCCAAACACCAGTTTCATTGTTATAAAAACGAGTACCCCAAGGTTCTAATGTTTTTGGATCTATAATAGTAACTAATATTGCAGCACTTGCTCCACAGCTTCCGTAATCTAAAACACTGTTGTCAAGCAAAATCTCTGTAGCATAATATTGAGTTGGACCAGGAGGATCTACCCAAGTTTTAACTGTAAGCTTCTTTTTATTTTCAGAAAATTTAAATTTTAAACTAGTTCTGTCGTAATTTATAAAATTAAAGTCATTGTCTTTATACTGAAAAAAATGGGCTTGTCCCCAACCGCTTTTATCTTTTATGTATTGAAAAGAACTTTCTTTCCATCTGTATGCTTCGCCATCTGTTGGCACTTTAGCAACGCGCCAAAAATAAACGGTGCTATCTGTAAAAGTAATTCCTGGATCAAACTTTACAACGCCACCTTCTTGCGTAACAGTTTTTGTTATTTTAAAACTTGAATTAAACAAATCTGTTACATCCATTTCCATTACATAAGAGCTAATTGTAGAAAATGGATCTCCTGTAGTTGCAACAAGCTTAACAGTATTAGCTGGTATTACTGCATATTTATATGGATAGACAGGACTTATATCGTCTGACCTTATAAAAAATCTAACTTTTATTTGATTGTTATCTTCTCTTAATTCATCGTGTTCACCAACTGGATCTAAAAATATTTCCAAATCATTAAAGCCAATACCATTAGCATTGTCTATTGGTAATCGTAGCACAATAGTATCTTTATAGTTGGGCGATTGTACTGTTTTAAAATACAATTTTGGTTCAGCTAAATTTGGTAAAAATCTTTTTATTTCAATTGTTAACGAATCATCATCGGCCTTACCAATGTTTGATACAATCAAATTCACATCAAAACTATCTACAACTGTTGATATGTTTTTGGGTGTGTAAAACACATCTTTTACTGTAATAGAATAATCTGGTTTGTTTTGAGTATTTAACTTTATAACAGGATCACCATGTAAACTAATTTCTAAACAAGCTGATTTTACAAAATAATCATTTGTTTGAATTTGTCTCACTGTTTCTTGGTAACATCTTCCTATTGATTCTCCATATAAATTTTTTGAGAAATTTTCGTATAGGTTTTTTGAGTACACTGCTAATATTTGTAAAATACCAGTTCCTGTTTGAGCTAAAAACCCAATAGACCCCATGTTTTGGCCCAATACAAAACGCTCGTTGTATGCTGACTGTGTTGAGTTATTTAAACGATGTATATTACCAATGTAACATGAATTTGCAATAATTAATGGGTATCTTCCATTCCAATTATATACAGATGGATCATCTATATTTTGGTCAAATCCAGAACCTGCCGCATGACCATAAAAGTTTAAAATTGAACTACCTGTTTCTAAAATATTTTTTAAAGAATCGGAAGTTGTAATTTGAATTGGTTCGGAAGATGTTTTATAAAAATTAAAAACATTTGCTCCATAATATGTATCTTCAACTATGTCTTCGCAAACTTTTAAATTATTTTTAATTAATCCTTGTTCAAAAGCATTTGCGCCACCACCAAAATGCAAAACACTTTTCATCCATAAACCTGGGGCTTGTTGCTCATACGATTTTACTTTATTTAAGTAATTATCAATTTCTCCAGAGTTTTGGGCAGCTATTCTTCCGTACGGAATTGATGGCACAAATTGTAAACCATTTACTCTTGCAAATAAAAGTCCGTCTGTGCCAGGATAACCCATTGTAGGTATAACATTTATATTCTGGTAATCACCATTTCTAACTGTTTTTGGTTCTAAACCTTTACCAATTATTAAAATCCCTTTAGGTTGTTGTAGCCATTTATCTACAACAAATTCCGAAAATTTTCTAAATGCTATTGGATGTTTGTTTATACCAAATCCAAACTGATCGTATAAGTCATCTGCATCTACTACCAAGCTTGTGTATCCTTTAGTATTTCTATAAGTTGCATATTCATTTGCTTTAAGCAGATATTGTTTAGCTGTAAGTAAAATAAAATCGCTTGACGAACCTATCGAAAAATAATCTACAAAACGTTGCGATGTTGTTACTGGTTTAATAGTTAAAACAGATTTAACTTCGTTATCCGAAAACAAAAAGCATTTTTTTTCTGTACCAAAATTTTGACTAACCACTTTGTATTCACCACTAACATTAGTTGCTGTCATTCTTCTTCCGTTAGTCAAATCGTAAAACCGTACAGTTGAAGTTGTGCTGAAATTAGAAAAAGATAATGTTGATTTGGCTGAAGAAGTATTTATTGGTAACGTTAAATCAAAAGTTGTAGCGCCCTCCATATCAAAAGTATGCGGGTAAACTAATGTTGCAAATGGCACGGACATGTAGCCAGCATTTGGCGTAAACATATCAACACTTTGATACAAAAAAGAAGTAGATGTTGCACCTAATTTATTAAGCGGAACAACTAAATTTTGATAGTCTAAAGTTTCTACTCCTTTAAAAACATTATCTAAAACTTGATAACCAACAGCAGGAATTGTAAGTCTAATTCTATTATCAGGTAACTCGTTATTACGCTGAATAGTTACTGCTACAACTTTTGTTTTAAAAATTGCATCAGGTCCAGAACCATAACTGTTTTTTGTACTTAAATTTTCAGTAAAGTTTGTGTTTTTTGGAAACCAATTCCCCGTATATCCTTCTCCTTCAGAGGGTTCAGGATCTGTTGATCCAAAAACATCTTCGTAACCATCACAATACACATCTGCATGGTAATTTGTACTTTCTTTTAAAAAATAATTTTCTGTTGGATAAGATCCAAAAGCAACATCGTTTTCAACAACAAGTCTTCTGTTGTTTAAAGAAGTATTCCAAGTTATGTAATAAGTTGCGGTATCGTTTATTAATGAATAATGCGGATTTAAGTGGTTAGCAGCAATATCGTACGTTTCCTTATCAAACCAACCATCATTACGTTGTGCGTAAAACTCTATAAAGTCGCTTGAATTAAAAACATTATCTGATTCGCCTTCTATGTAAACTGGAATTTCAACTCCTCTTCCAAAAATTTGTATGTTTTTAGGATTGGTTGACGCTACCGGGAAACCTGCATTACTTAACTCAGCATACGATATTTTATAAACTCCATCATGGGCAATTTTAAATTTAAAATAATTTTGATTGTAGTTTATCCACTCGTTACCATAAGGCTGAGCTATTAACGAATTAAACGCAAACAATAAAAATAAAAATGCAATACTTCTTTTCATTTTTTATCTAGTTTGTTTTGGATTCAAATCTATTTTAAGCGAAAAAACATTCGATAATAAACCTACATTTTCGCCAACATTAGTTAATGCATAATCTAAAGTAAAAGCTCTAATTTTTACGCCAACACCAAAGTTGGGTTGTATTGTATTAACTGTTTTACCGCCTTCTTCTTTTATTTTTTGAAAATTACTTAATCCACCTCTTAAAAAAACAATATTAGAATATCCAATTTGCACACCTAATTTTGGATCTAAACTCACTGCTTTCGATTTAATTAAAACATTTCGTTTTCCATCAAAAGTTGCATCCATATTTAATTCGGTAAGTGCAGTAAATTTTTTGTAAGAAAAGTTTCTTGCTGCTCCTAAAATTAATTTAGGTAAAGTTAATTCTACAGAACTTGTTGGGATTTCGTTTCCAGTTAAAACAAATGCTTCTTTCATTTCATCAGTCAAATCAAAGCTCCAAGCATTAAAAGTGGTTGTAACATCTTTTGCCATTGCACCAAACAACCAACCATTTTTTTGATATTGCGCTCCTGCATCTAAACCAAACCCCCAAGCTCCAGCAAAATCACCAACTTTACGACGAATTACTTTTGCATTTGCACCAACATGTAAACCTTCAATTTTCATTTTTTTAGCGTACGAAAACAAAAAAGCATAATCTGCCGCCGAAAATGTGGTAACTCTATCGTAATTAATTTGTCCGTTTGCATCAATTAATTGTGTTGTATTTGGAATATTATCAACACCAAAACGAACTATACTAAAAGCAGCTGCGCTATTTTCGTCGAGCGGTTTAACAACGGCACCATAATCGTATTTGGCAATACCTGCAAAATATTCTGAGTGCATTAAACCTGCCTGAAAATTACTTTTTACTTTTAATAAACCTGCCGGATTCCAATAGGCAGAAGTTACATCGGCTGTGCTTGCAACAACAGCATTGCCCATTCCTAAATTATTGGCACCTACTCCAATATTTAAAAACTCGTTGCTGTATTTACGAACCACTTGTGCCTTTGTTGAAAAAGCAAAAACACTCAAAATTATAACAAGCAGTTTTTTCATAATTACTTATAAAGATAAGTCATAAAGTTGTTTAAGTCAAAAATATTAACAATTATATTTTAAGCTTGTTCAAACGAAAAGTAATCGCTAAAAATTGCCTAAACTTGTATTTTATTTTCAAAACCTATGTGGATTAAAAAACAAATACCAAACGCAATTACTTGTTTAAATTTATTTATTGGCTGCATTGCCATTTTATATATTTCTAACAATATGCTAGATATGGCTGCGTATTGCATTGGTATTGCTGCAATTTTCGATTTTTTTGATGGTTTAGCGGCAAGAGTTTTACATGTGAGTTCGGAAATTGGAAAACAACTTGATTCTTTGGCAGATATGGTTAGTTTTGGATTAGTACCCGGCTACATAATGCACAAACTACTCGTTTTTTCGTTAAAATATAACAGCGAATCTATTGATGAAACTAATCCTACATTTTATTTAAGCTATTTTGGTTTTTTAATTACCATTTTTTCAGCAATTCGCTTAGCTAAATTCAATATTGATACCCGCCAAACAAATAGTTTTATTGGCTTGCCAACTCCTGCTAACTCATTTTTAATTGGTTCTGTAGCGCTATTGTTATTTACAACTCAAAACGAAGAGTTAAAAAAACTAATTTTAAATCCTTCATTTTTAATAGGATTAACTGTGCTTTCGAGTTATTTGTTAGTTGCTGAAATACCTTTATTTGCTTTAAAATTCAAAAATTTTAAATTAAAAGGAAATGAAATTCGATATGTATTTCTTATTATTTCGTTAATAACTTTTGTACTATTTAAAATAATAGCAATACCAATCATTTTACTTTTGTACATAGTTATTTCATTACTTTTTAAAACCAAAACCTCATGAAATTTATTGCTGAAATAGACGTAATGCCTCACAAAGCACTTTTAGATCCTCAAGGAAAAGCCGTTTCTCACAATATGAAAAATATTGGCTTAGCTGAAATTGAAAATGTAAGAATAGGAAAACACATTACTTTAGAATTAGAAGCTCCTAGCAAAGATGTTGCGAATGCAAAAGTTGACGAAGCTTGCAAAAAATTGTTAGCTAATCTAATAATGGAATCATACCAGTTTGAGTTAAGCGAAGTAAAATAAATATTGTTTTACCTCGTTTTAAGACTATTACTTAAAACGAATTCAATGAGAAAAACAATATTAGTTACCATACTTTTACTCGCTACTTTTGCAGTGAAAGCAAGCGATACTATTAGCATTGACCTTGCTGTGGTAAAAGGATTAATACAATTTTCGGCTACATCAAAAGGTGGTTACACTGGCGACGTTTTAAGCGTTGATGTTAAAAATAATTCTTCACAAAATATTATTTTATCAATTCCTGCTGGGCATATTTTTGATTCAGAAACTGAAACTGAACAAGATTTATTAGTTACAAAAAACTATTTAGTAGAACTTTTACCTGCAAAAAAACAAAAACTAGGTTTGTTTGCAATGTGTTGCCAAGCTACTAAAGGAAGTCCGCAGTTAGACCATAAATACAAAGTTGGTAAATTAAGCGCCAACAAAAACCTTGTAAAACTTGCCAATTTTATTGAAAAATATAAGTACAACGAATTTTATCCTGCACAACAAGCGGTTTGGGTTTTGAGCGATGGCAACCGATTAGAAACCATAAGTGGCGAACCCGAACTACAAGTAAAAAACATAAAATATTATTTAACTACACTCGGAATTAAAGACGAAGCAGGTAAACCCATACAAATGCCTTGGTACGAAATTAGTTTTACTGATGGAGATTCTACAGCCGTATTTTCTAACAAAGCAACAAAAATTACTGGCGAGTTTACTTATTATTTACAAAACAATGCCAATGTACTTTTGGGAATTTACACGCCTCAAGGAAAACTAATAAAACTTTTCATAAATAACGATATGCAAGATCCTGGCCACAAAAGTTTTCCGTTTAATTGGAAAGTTGATGGCTTACAAGCTGGAACTTATTTAATGCGTGTTTACGGCGACAATCAATTAAAAAAAGAAGCTAAAATAATTTTTTAATATGCAACGAATTCTATTTTTATCTGTAATACTAATTTTTAATACAACATTTGCAAATGCACAATTTGTAAAGGCTTGGGGACTTACAATTGGAGGAACAAGAAGTAATCAAATTTGGAATTTTGATTCGCTAGACAACAATCTTAGAAAAAAAGCTAAATATGGTTTCAACGCTAGCGCTTTGGTAGAGTGGCTTGCCCATGACTATTTACGAATTGTTTCTGAATTACAATACAACAGAAAAGGTGCTAAAGAAAACTTAGCTCCAAACGAAGGTTTAAAATACAAAACCAATTATTTAGCTTTTAATAATTTTTTAAAAATCCGTCAAGAATTATACGATTTTACACCCTATTTTTTAATAGGTCCACGATTAGAATATCTTTTAGGTTCCCCTTTACCAAACCCTAAAAAGATTCATTTAAGCGCTTCTGCAGGTATAGGAATAGAATTTTTACATAAACGTCCGTGGGTATTTTTTACCGAGTATCATTACAATCCTGGTATTATGAAATCGTTTAGAACACCAGATGTTGTTGCAATTAGAAACACATCAATGGAGTTGCGCATAGGTATAAAACGTGAGTTAAAAGCACCAACCGAAAAATGTCCTCCAGTTTATAACACACCAATGACAGAAGAGCAACAGAAAAAACTGGAAAAGCAAAAAGGTAAAAAAGGTAAGAAGGCTAGAATGTACTAATATCAAGCGAATCAAAATTTTATTAATTAATAATCCAAATTTTATTATTTTTGGATAAAATATAATCAAAGCCGTGAGAAAAAAAATTTACAACAACGTACTCGAAACTATTGGCGATACTCCTTTAGTTAAATTAAACAAAATAACTAAAGATGTTAAAGCAACTGTTTTAGCGAAAATTGAAACTACCAATCCTGGTAACTCAATTAAAGACAGAATGGCTTTAAAAATGATTGAAGACGCTGAAAAAAATGGCAACTTAAAACCAGGCGGAACAATTATAGAAGGCACATCTGGTAACACAGGAATGGGTTTAGCGATTGCGGCTGTTTTAAAAGGCTATAAATGTATTTTTACAACTACCGATAAACAATCGAAAGAAAAAGTGGATGCTTTGCGTGCTTTTGGTGCCGAAGTTATCGTTTGTCCAACTAACGTTGATCCAGAAGACCCACGTTCTTACTACTCTGTATCATCACGTTTAGTAAAAGATGTTCCTAATTCTTGGAAACCAAATCAGTACGATAACTTATCTAACTCTCTGGCCCATTACGAACAAACAGGTCCAGAAATTTGGGATCAAACAGATGGTAAAATTACACACTTAGTTGTTGGCGTTGGAACAGGCGGAACCATCTGTGGTACTGGAAGATATTTAAAAGAAAAAAATCCTAACATTAAAATTTTAGGAATAGATACTTACGGCTCTGTATTTAAAAAATATAAAGAGACAGGCATTTTCGATAAAAACGAAATTTATCCATACATAACCGAAGGTATTGGTGAAGATTTTTTACCAGAAAATGTTGACTTTAGCGTTATTGATCATTTTGAAAAAGTAACAGATAAAGATGCTGCAATAATGACTCGTAGAATTCCTCGTGAAGAAGGTATTTTTGCTGGAAATTCAGCAGGTTCAGCACTTGCAGGTTTATTGCAAATGAAAGATATGTTTAAAGAAGGTGATGTGGTTGTAATTATTTTTCATGACCACGGAACTCGTTATTTAGGCAAAATGTTTAACGACGATTGGATGCGCGATAGAGGCTTTTTAGAAATTAAAAATCCAAAAGCAATTCAGTTAATTGAAAAACACAAAAACCAAAAATTATTAACCATTGAGCAAGATGCTACTATTGCTGAAGCTGTTGCTAAAATGAGTAAATATAATATTTCGCAAATACCAGTAACCAAAGGAAATGACTTTGTTGGTGGCTTAAACGATAGCTTTTTGTTTACTAAATTAATGGCAAATCCAGAATTAAAAAACGAAAAAGTAAGTTCGTTAATGCAAGCTGCTTTTCCATTTGTGAGTGCAGATGCCACAATAGATGAAATTTCTAAAAACATTACAAAAGAATGTAATGCAGTATTGGTGAACGATTTAGCTGGCGAAGTACACATAATTACAAAACAAGATATTATCGAAGCGTTAGCTTAATGCTTACTTTTACCGATCAATTAAACAGAACAATCCGTTTGGAAAATTATCCCAAACGGATTGTTTCGTTAGTGCCCTCTCAAACCGAATTACTGTATGATTTAGGTTTAAAAAATGAAGTTGTTGGCATTACAAAATTTTGTATACATCCTAACGAATGGTTTAAAAATAAAACAAGAGTTGGAGGAACAAAAAATGTAAATTTTAAACAAATAGAAAAACTTCAACCCGATTTAATTATCGCCAACAAAGAAGAAAACACCAAAGAAGATATTGAGCAATTAGCAAAAACATATCCTGTTTGGATTAGTGATATTTACACGCTAAATGATGCGCTAAGTATGATTGAAAGCATTGGTAAATTAACACAAACTGAAACAAAATCTAATTCAATTTCATTACAAATTCAAAATGAATTTAAAACATTAGAACACATAAATAAATCACAAAAAACGGTTGCTTATTTTATTTGGAACAAACCCTATATGTGCGCAGCTAAAAACACGTTTATCAACAACATGCTCAATTATTGTGGATTTAAAAATGTGTTTAACCATTCTGCCGAACGTTATCCTATAACCAACGAACAAGAACTACAAAAATTAAATCCTGATATCGTTTTTTTGTCGTCAGAGCCATTTCCGTTTAAACAAAAACATATTGACGAATTGCAGAAAATACTTCCTAAAAGTAAAGTGCAAATAGTTGATGGAGAACTTTTTAGCTGGTATGGTTCTCGGTTAATACAGAGTCCAAAGTATTTCTCCCAAATTTTAAAAAACTTACCATAAACTAACGATTTAGTTCTCTCAACAAATTTTATTGCTAAATTTGTGTATACTCATAAACTAAATGTTAAAGACCTTTTTAGCAACGCTTTTTGTTACTCTTTTTGCCGTGAGTAGCACTTATGCCCAAAAAGTTGGTTTAGTTTTAAGTGGCGGAGGCGCCGATGGCTTGTCGCATGTTGGTGTTTTAAAATGTTTAGAAGAAAATAAAATTCCAATAGATTATATTACAGGAACCTCTATGGGCGCTTTAATTGGTGCTTTTTATGCTTCGGGTTATTCCCCTGAAGAAATTGAAAAACTAATTAGTTCAGAAAAATTTAAACGAATTGCTCAAGGTGATATTGAAAAAAAATACTTGTATTATTTTAAAAGAAGAGATGCCGATGCCAATTGGATAAGTTTTAAATTCTCAACCGATACTTTGCTTCAAGCTTCTTTACCAACCAATTTTGTTTCTCCAATACCGATAGATTTTGCTTTGTTAGAATTTTTCGCAAATCAATCAGCTGCAGCTCAATATAAATTTGACAGCCTACTAATCCCATATCGTTGCGTAGCTTCTGACGTTACCAATAAAAAATTAAAAGTTTTTAAAGAGGGTGATTTGGGACAAGCCGTTAGAGCTTCTATGTCCTATCCATTTTATTTAAAACCAATTAACATTAATGGCAACTTGTATTTTGATGGTGGATTGTATAACAATTTCCCTATTGATGTTATGGAAACAGAGTTTAAACCTGATGTAATTATAGGTAGCAATGTATCCGAACTTATTTCATCTCCAGATGAAGACGATATTATTTCTCAAGTTAAAAGTATGGTTACTAACCGAAGTAAAAACACAAGCACCAATCCCAATACCGTTATAATAGAACCAAAAGTAGAATCAATTTCATTGTTTGATTTTGACGCTAGCAATAAAGCAGTAACAGCAGGGTATTTGGCAGCATTAGAAAAAATAAACGACATAAAAAAACTAGTTACACGAACAGAAGATATTTATCTTTTAAACTGTAAACGTCACGCATTTCAAACTAAAAAAAATGCTGTAATTTTTGATAAAATAGAAATTACTGGTTTAAAAAAATCTCAAGCTAAATACGTTGAAAATTTATTGTTACCAAAACAAAAAAAGCTAGTTACTTTAGAAGAATTAAAACCTAAATATTTTAGATTAGTTGCCGATGATAAAATAAAACAAATTTATCCACTATCTAAACACGATAGCATTACAGGGTTTTATAAATTAAATTTGAAAATTAAAAAAGAAAAAGATGTGTTTGCATACTTTGGTGGCAATTTTGCATCACGACCAATAAACACAGGTTACATTGGTGTTCAATACAATTATTTAGGACGAATTGCTGTAAGTACAATGGCAAACGCCTACTTTGGCAGGTTTTATAGTTCGTATCAAGTTAAAACAAGAGCTGATTTACCTTTACATATTCCATTTTATATTGAAGCATCTGTAACTCGAAATAGTTGGGATTATTTTAAAAGTAGCACTGCATTTTTTGAAGATACAAAACCGTCATTTTTAGTTCAAGCAGAATTTTATGGCGATGCAAATGTTGGTCTTCCTTTAGGAAATAAAGCAAAATTTGTAACGGGTGCCTCTTACGTTAACAGCAACAATAGATACTATCAGAGCACGAATTTTTCGTCGGCAGACACCAGCGACAGAAATGTTTTTATTGCTAGCACACCTTACGCATTTGTTGAATTTAATACTTTAGATAAAAAACAATATGCAACAAAAGGAAGTTATCTTTTAATTAAAGCACGTTACATTAGTGGCTTTGAAACAAACACACCTGGCTCTACAGCACAAACAAATAGTTTGTTTTCGAGCGAACACAAATGGCTTCAATTAAAAATTTCTCATGAAAATTATTATAAACAAAAGGGCAAATTAAAATTAGGATACTTGATAGAAAGTGTAATTTCTAACCAACCTTTTTTTGCAAATTATACCGCTACAATGCTTAGTGCTCCTGCTTTTTTACCAATTCCAGAAAGTAGAACTTTGTTTTTACCCAACTTTAGAACGCACAACTACGCAGCATTTGGAATAAAAAACATATACACTATTTTTAAAAATTTAGATGCTCGAATCGAAGGGTATATTTTTCAACCGTACAGAGAAATTTTATCTTTTGAACAAGACAACTCATCTATTTACGATTTTGCATTAAACAAAAGATATTTTATTGCATCGGGTGCTTTGGTTTACAACAGCCCAGTTGGACCAATAAGTTTAAGTGCGAATTACTACGACAAAACAGAAAAACCTTTTAGCTTATTGTTTTCGTTTGGCTATATTATTTTTAACAAAAAAGCGCTTGATTAAATTTAATTCAAGATTTAAAGTTCAAAATTTAAGGGGCTTTTTTCAGTGTGAAATTACTAAGCACTATCGACTATTCTCTAATCACTCAATCAACAAATTCTTTGCTATTAGCAGTATAGATTTTCCATTTTTCAATTACCTTTTGCATGTCTTCAGGTAATTCTGAATCAAAGAAAATTTCTTGTTGAGTTGTTGGATGAAAAAAACCTAAATTTTTTGCATGCAAAGCTTGGCGTGGCAAAATAGTAAAACAATTTTCTACAAACTGTTTGTATTTAGTAAATGTTGTTCCTTTTAAAACTCTGTCGCCACCATATAATTTATCGCCAAACAATGGGTGACCAATATGTTTAAAATGCGCACGTATTTGATGTGTTCTGCCTGTTTCTAATTTACATTCAACCAAAGTTATATAACCAAAGCGTTGCAAAACTTTGTAATGTGTAATAGCATGTTTTCCGTTTTCACTTCCTTCAGGAAACACAGCCATCATTTTTCTTCCTTTTAAATCTCTTCCTATATTTCCAACAATAGTTCCGCTGTCTTCATCAAAATTTCCCCAAACTAATGCGTTATAAGTTCGTTTTGTGGTTCTATCAAAAAATTGTTTAGATAGTTTTGCTAATGCAATTTCGTTTTTTGCCACCAACATAATTCCTGTTGTATCTTTATCTAAACGATGCACCAAGCCTGGGCGAATATCTTCTTTGGTATCAAACATTGGCAAATGTTTAAAATGATACATTAAACCATTTACTAAAGTACCTTCGTAGTTGCCAAAACCAGGGTGTACAACAATTCCTGCTTGTTTATTAATAACAACAATTTCTTCGTCTTCATAAACAATAGTTAAATCCATTGGCTCGGGTTTAATTTCTTTATCGCGAGGTGGATGTGGTAAAACTATGGTTATAACGTCTAGTGGCTTTACTCTATAATTCGATTTTACAGGATTACCATTTGCTAAAATATTTCCAGCTTCGGCAGCATTTTGAAGTTTAGTGCGTGTTGCGTTTTCAATGTGATTCATTAAAAATTTATCAACGCGTAAAAGTTCTTGTTTTTTGCCTGCTTCTATTTTGTAGTGTTCAAATAGTTCTTGTTCGCTATCTTCTATTTCTTGACTAAAATCGTTGTTGAGCACAATGTGGTTAGTTAGGTTGAATAATTAATTTACTACGGAAAGTAGCGTTTTTAGTATGCAAATTTACGTAGTAAATTCCTTTTGATAATGTTGTAATATCTATTTTGTCGTTTTGCTCTGGCGCAGTAAATTCAGCTACAACAGATCCTAATTGATTAATAATTTCAATTTTATTTACTTCTTCATTAGCTGGAGATACGAAGTTAAAATAATCTTGAGCAGGGTTAGGATATACCTTAAACGTTAGTTCATCTTTTTTAGTTTCTTTTTCATCGATTGCCATCGAAAATCCAACGCAATTTCCTAATGACGGTCGCATCATCCAAGGAAAATTATGCTGCGATAAATTCCAAGTACCATCAATATTAAAATACATTTTATCACTTATTTTGTTATGTTTATCAATACCAATATTTAACGTTTGCGCTGATTGTTGCTGAAAGCCAACAAAAAAAGTTCCGTTAACTTTTACAGGTGTTTCAAAAGCATAATACCAATAACCGTTTATATAGCCATTATTTGCTGGGTTTGATGGCAAAGCATTTATTGCTATCGGCAAATTTGGTTTACCTTCTTCGTTTGCACTAAAAGCTATCAAATTAAAATTAAATAAAGAAACATTATTGATAAACGGATTAAAATACATCCAAACTCCGTTTAAAGTATCTTCTTTTGCAACTTCAAATTTATAAGCCATCAATCCATCGGCTTCAGTTATTCCGTAGGCTGCTTCGGCACTTCCATCATCGTAAGCAAAATAATCGGTTAGCTGAACTTTAACACGCAATGTATCGTTGTTACGATTTGCATCGGGTACCGCTCTAACTATATGCGAAATAGTGTATTCTGAGCATTTGCCATTTTCTGGAAAACTAAAATCGAATGTAGGCGTTGCGTGTGGTGCGTAATTATGAATTCCGTTTGTGCTAAAAGGTTCAATGTTAATGTTACCGCCATCGTAGGCATACACTTCATTTCCGTCGCGGTCTTTAACAGAAAATTTATAACTCGTATTTTTTACTGTGCTGTGTAAATTAACAATCTCATTTTTTAAGGTATTATTCATTAACGCAGCTGTGTAATGCTCGTAAGGAACTGCTTTGTAGTTTTTTAAAAAAGTTTCGGTAGTACTTACAAAAGCTACATCATCAGCATAAATATCGTTGTATGTTCTATTTCTTCTTAAATCAATATAATCAATATGCCAATGATCTAAAAAGCCAGAAAGTGTAGCGTAATTTTTAAATCGAAATTGAAATCCTTTTTGCAAATAATCGGTTGATGCAATAGGAATCATAATTTTTTTAAACGAACTATCGGTAGGAATTGGACTGCCATTGGCATGCCAGATTTTTGTCCAGTTTTTGCCTGGAGCTCTAAACTCCAATATTAATGAGTCTTGTGGCTGCGGATTATTTCCAAAACCTTGCGCTTGATAATAAAAACTAAAGTAAATAGAATCAACAGCAGGATAATCTAAAAAAATGGGTTTTGATGTTAAGTAATCTGCAATGCCGTAAGCGTTAGTTTGATTTGGATTGTATGGATTACCCAATTTATTTAATCCATCAAATGTAGCAACGCCCCAAGTTGGTGGTTTTGCGCCCATTGATGTGTTTATAAAAACGTTGCTATCTAACCAAGTTTTGTTGTTTGGAAATGGGTTTGAATACGAGAAATCATCAACAACTGGAAGTAGTAAAGTATCGCCAAAAGCATTTATACTTTTTTGTGTATTTACTATTTGAGTCGTTTTTTTTTGCTCAATATTTTGCAAAACACTATTCCCGTTTAACGGAAAAATAGCTTCTTGCGCACTAGCTGAAACAGCTAATAACAAGATAAAAAAAGTATAAATTTTTGATTTTAACAATTTGTTTTTTTATTCTGAATCTTCCTCATCAGAAGAACCGTTAATTTTATTTTTATCTTGTGTAAAAAACAAATCAATAGACTGCCCTTCGCTAATTTGTGCATCAGAAGAGTATTGTGGCGACTGGCGATAAACTCTTGCAGACAATGAATCTTTAACAGTTTCGTCGTAAACTTTTGCACCCATTGCTAGCGATATACTTCTTAATCTTCTATCAGCTTCATCTTTTGTTAAGCCAATTAAATTGGGTACACTAACTCTTTCGCCCCTTTTTAAGCCGTCGCCCAACACCAAATCAATTTTAGAACCACTTAAAAGCATTGTACCGCCTTTAATTTCTTTGCCTTTAAAACGCTGTTTTAAAACCGCATCTTTTGCAAAATCGGGCACGTAAGTGGTTTTTCCAAGAATTAAACCATAGCTCTCTAACATCGATTTTGCTTGACGCAACGATGCATCAACCAAATTGGGCATTTGCACTTTTGGTGGTGTTAAAGCATTTAGGGTAACGTATATTGTTCTGTTTTCTTTCACTTTAAAGTTTGCTGACGGATTTTGATCGAGTACCGAACCTTTTGGTTTTTTGGTATCGAAAATTGAATCAGCAATTACAAAACGTAAATCTGCGTCGTTTAGTATTTGTTCGGCTTCTTTTTGTGTTTTGCCAATAACATTGGGCACGTCAATGGTTTCGCCGTGCTTGGTGTATGACGATAAAAACGCGAAACAAACCCAAAGTATAAGCCCAGTTACGCCCAAGGCTAAACCAAAATGTTTTAAAAAAGCTTTGCTTTTAATAAATTGTAACATGCTACTAAGTTAGTGTTTCGCTATTAAATACGCAACACAAAATTAGCGATAAATTACGCCTTTTTACTAAAAGCAAACTGCAGAATATTGTCAATAAAATCGTAGGGTTTGTAGCCTTGAAGCGCTGTTTGATGAAAAATGCAGGTTGCTGGTGTCATTCCTGGTAAAGAGTTTACTTCTATAAAAACAACTTCTACTTTATCTGGATTATAAACTCTTACAAAAGCATCAATACGGCAATAACCTTGCACATTTAAAACTTTTGCAGCTTTGCCTAACTGAATTTTTACGTAATCGGATATTTTTTGACGGTCATCATCTTTTTTAGCATAACGCGCTGGGGTTATATTTTGTCCTTGTCCTGCTAAAAATTTTTCTTCTAAACTCAAAACTTCACCTTCGCTTAATGCTTCTGATGCTTCAAATACTTCGTATTCAATTTCTCCTTTGGCATTTTTACGCGTAAGCATTCCGCCAGTAATCTCAATAAAGTGGGTGGCTTCTTTTCTCGAAATTAATTCTTCTACTAAAAATTCGCGCTTGCGCGGAAATTCTTCTTTTGGTTTAATGTGCAAAAATTCTGCGGGTGCAGCAATTAATTCTTCTGATTTTCTAAAAATCAATTCAGCAAAAGCCATTAACTCTTCTTTTGTTTTTACTTTACGAACTGCCGAACTACAGCCATCATCAACAGGTTTAGCAATAAATGGATAGTGCAATTCTTTTTCGATATATGAAAGAATTTCTGTTTGATTGTTCAACCATTCATCTTCTTTAATTACTCTGTGCTTAGCAACTAACAATCCGTTTTTACTTAGTATTTCGTTGGTTTCAAATTTATTTATTGTGATAGCAGAACTTATTTTGTCTGAACCATTGTACGGAACGTTAAGTGCATCTAATTTTTCTTGTACAGCTCCATCTTCGCCTGGGCGACCATGTAAAGCAATAAAAACAGCATTAAATTGGTTGGAAATATCGTTGTAATTTAATTGTTTTGGTTTTTGCAAACTATTTGCATCCGAATATTTTTCGGTAATAGATTTACACTCCGAAATAATTTGTTCAACAGCTGGATGTATTGCGTAGTGTTCTATTTTTTCCTTAATATCGTCGGCATTATCTTTAAGCAAAACATTAATTGGAATTTGATACAATAAATGCTCGTTGTCGTTGCCTGTTAAAAATACTGGAGTAGCTTCGTATTTAGTTGAAGAAGCCAGTTTTTCGTAAATATTTCTACCGCTTTCTACCGAAATATGTCGCTCTGATGAGTAGCCGCCTAAAAATACTGCCACTTTTATTTTGTTTGATTTCTCTTCTTTTTGTGCTTGAATTGCATTATCTAAATTATTTAATAGTGCAAAATACTTGTTGTTGTTTTTTGAGTGTTGACAACGTTGCGATAAAGATGTGCGAATAATAAAAGTTAAAAACTGCGAAGGATTTAATCCGATTTCTGCTGCTTGATGAAAAAAGAAAGATGAAGGCATCATTCCCGATGTTGTATTGGGATCGTTTAAAAATACTTTTCCATCACTTTGAATAAAGCCATCAATGCGTGCGTAAACATTGAACTGTAGCGCGTCAAACAAATGTTCGCACTCTTTTCTAATGGTGTTTATTTGTTCTATCGGTAAATCAATTGGTGTAATTTTTCGTGCTAAACCGGGCAAATATTTGCTGCGATAATCAAACAACTCTTTTCCTTTTTTTATTTCGGTGGGTGGCAATGCAATAGCTTTGTTGTTTTCGTTTTGCACCACAATGCACGAAAATTCTTTTCCTTCAATAAAACCTTCTATCAAAACTTCGTCTTCTGCATCTAAACTTTCTAACAGAATTTTTTTATCGCTATTTGGTTTTAAATTCAAATTTAAAAAAGTAAGTAGCTCTTCTGGGTGTTTTATTCCTTCTACGCGACTATCGAAAAGATTTATGCTTAAAGGCATTCCTATACCTTCTCGAATATCAGAAAGTGTACGCACAAATTCTACTTTTTGTATTTCAGAAAACGAATTCCATTCTGATGCGCTTAATTCTTTTGCAAAAAAACTTTTGTTAACGGCATTCATAAATTCTTGTTCGGTAGCACTTTTTAAAATACTGATACCAATTGAAGAACCCTGCGATGCTGATTTTAAAACCATTGGAGAACCAATTGTGTTTTTAATTTCTTCGAAAACAGTTTTAAAATTTGTTGTGTTGTATATGTTATTAAACCAATCGTTTCTTTTTATTGTAGTAAAATCTGGACTATTAAATCCGGCGTTTTTCATTAACTTTTTTTGTACTACTTTGTCAATTCCAATAGCTGATGGCAACACGCCTGAGCCTGAGTACGGAATTTTTAAGTAATCGAACAAACCTTGAATTTTTCCATCTTCGCCAAATGGACCATGCAAACATAAAAATGCAAAATCAATTAAAGTATTTAAATCGTGAGGTGGAATGTGTTTACCAATTTTAGAAATAATTTCGAGTTGTTTTTGTTTGTCTGTATTTTCTAAACACTCGGCATACAACTGAAATTCGTTAGGCGATTCTTGCAAAAATTCAACAGGAGGATAAAAATCGCGGATGCTACCTTTGTAAATATATTGCCAATCTAGCAAAACAAAATTTCCAAAGCTGTCAACAAAAATCGGAACAGCTTCAAAGATAGATTTATTAAGATTATCGTATACAGTGCGACCTCCCGCAAAAGAAATTTCTCTTTCTTTAGAAAACCCACCAAAAACAATTCCAATTTTTATCATAACATGCGAATATAGTACTACAAATATAAAAAGTAAAAAAGGTGCACAAGGCACCTTTAACACAAGTTGTGAACAACGATTTTTAACAATTTATTTTGAGATTAAACGTAATAAACTTTTAGGATTTTGTCTATTGTCCCAAAAAGCTGTGATGATAATTTTTGTGGGTGTAATTTTATAAAAAATGCTAAAATGACCTAATGCAATTGCTCTTGTATCTTTAAAATCGGTTAGCTTGCCAATTTTATTATTTTTTTCGATAGTTTCAATTCTTGTGTTTATTACTGAAATTAGCTTTTCAGCATATTTAGTACTTTTATTTCTTAGTGTCCAGTATTTTAAAATCTCTCTTCTTTGCTTGGCTGCTGTTTGAGTCCAAACTACAAGTTTTTTAGCCATTGCAAATCACTTTTATCTAATTCTTTCTGACTAATTAAATTTTTATTTTTAATATCATTCTCGCTAAGTTCCAACATTAACTTTTGCTCTTTAGTCAAGATAATTCTTTCATTTGAAAGTGGATTACTTTCAATTAGCTTTGATAAAGCACTTAAATATTCTTTATTAGAAATACTTAAAAGCTTATTTATCAAATCGTTTCTTAATGAATCAACAGTTGCCATTTTTAATTTTTATTAAATTTAATAAAATAGATTCAAAAAATAAAATTTACTGTGGTTTTGGTCCAGTAAATGTTAGGCATGGTTTTTTGTAAGAGCAGTGCTTGTGTATATTTATTTCTATTTTGTTTTCGCCGTCTTTAACTGTTAGTAATCCGTCGGGTTTTGCAAATTCCTTTTTTAGGCATTCCGCATCATAGGTATTAAACTTATCGTTGGCAGGAATTACTAATTTAGTTTTTTCCTCACTAACAAAACTGTAAGTTCCAGCAGGTAAATCTAATTCAAATTTCCCTTCATCGTTGGTAGTTATTTCGGCAACAATTTTGTTTTTTTGCGAATTGCTATTTCCTTTTCTAACAATTAGCTTTTTACTGGCTAATGGTTTAGGAGTTCGTAATTGCTCTTCTAATTTTTTTGGAGGGCGAGCTCCACCGCAATAGTCAGCTGTTTCGGTAACTACACCAGTTACTTTATATTTTTTTTTTGGAGCAAAGGCTATGCAACTAATTAGAGCAATGCTTAAAAAAGTTATTGTTGTTAATGCTTTTAAGTTTTTCATTGTTTTTATTTTTTTGTAATTTTTATTTCTAATTAAACAGCAACTTTATATAAACCAGCTGTGGTTCTTTACGTTCATTTTTTGTCTTGACACAAAAAACGAACCAAAAAAAGTCAAGACAAAACGAATGCTTTACACAATGCCACTCGCTTTCGCGTTTTGTCAGCCCCACGCGCGTCTCTTGAACTTAAGTTTAAGCCATATTCAAAATAGTATTGTGGTAAAAAAACCGAACAGACATTTTTATTTTTTATAAAATTCTAATTCTTTAAAGTCAAAATCAGGATTTGGAATATCTACTTTCATTTGACTTACCTTACCTTTTTCATTTAGCAAAAACTGTACCTTTCCTTCGGGTAATGATGGAACTTTTGTTAATTTAATACTAAACACATCGTATTGCCAGTGAGTTAATTCGCCCTCAAACAAAGGAGTTGGAATAAATTTAACTTTTAACTTTCCATTATCTAAATATACTTCTGCATCGCCATACATTGTTCCTCCGTATGTTCCCACATAATCTTGTAAAGTTAATGTTGGTCTTGTGTTTTTATTTCTTTCGCTTTCTTCTTTCGCTTTAGCATCTTTATCGGCTTGTTTTCTTTTGTTAAAGAAATCTAAATATTTTGAACTCCAATCTTTTTCTTCAGTGTAAATATATTCATCAAGCAACTGATTAAATATTGCTGCAGGTAAATAACTATTGCTATTTGTTAGCACCACAAAGCCATATTTTAATTCTGGTAAAAAGGCTGTTTGAGAAATCATTCCGTCGTAACCACCCGAGTGGCTAACCACTTTATAACCTTTGTAATCCATAACGCCCCAGCCCAAACCATAGCCATCAAAATGTTTTAACTGCATGTTTTTATAGTTTTCAGTTCTAACTGCTTCGGGCGTTTGCATGCTCCACATTTCGTTAATAACGGATTTAGATAACAAGGTGTCTTTACCCCAAATACCTTGATTCATTTGTAAACGCAGCCATTTACTCATATCGCTTACGCTAGAAATTAATGCACCAGCAGGAGCAATGTTATCCCAATTTACAAAAGGAATTTTAACTAGCTTTCCATCTACATCATTATGCGGTTGTGCTACGTTTGTTGTACTATTTATTTGCGAAGTGCTTGTTAAAGTTCTATTCATGCCCAAAGGAGAAAGAAAATTTTCTTTAACATACTGCTCCCAAGTTTTACCTGTAACAGCTTGTACTACCAAACCTGCAGCAGAATAATGAATATTTGAATATCCATAATGTGCTCTAAAACCATAAACAGGACTTAAATATTTTGAGCGTTTTACAACTTCCTCGCGGGAGTGATTGGTTGCATACCAAATTAAATCGCCACTAAATGTTTCTAATCCACTGCGATGACACAATAAATCACGCACAGTAAATTGTTCGGTTACATAAGGACTATAAGTTTCAAACCAAGGTAAAAACTCGGTTACTTTGCTGTCCCATTTTAATTTTTTATCATCAACTAACGTCCCGATGCTTGCTGCTGTAAACGATTTTGAATTGGAAGCCACACAAAATAAAGTGTTTTCGTTTGCTTTTTCGCCTGTGGTAATATCTGTAACTCCGTAACCTTTTGCAAATATTACACTGTCGTTAAGTATAATTGCAACGCCCATTGCTGGTACGTTCCAATCTTTTATTGCTTTATTAAAATAAGCATCTAGCTTTTTTAAGTCTAACGATTTTGTTGCGTATTGCGCATTTGCAAATTGTATGGTAAGTGCAGCAAATAAAAATGTAATTATTTTTTTTAGCATTTGTTTAGTCTTTAGATTTTTCGCCAACAAAATTATCAGTTGGATTTTTAAATAGAATATTAAAAGTAGTTAAACTTCCGTAAATACGAGTAATGTATTGCTGCATATTTACCTTGTCTTCGTCGTTTAACTTAGCATTTGCGTTAATGTTTTGCTCCAAAACACGCAGTCTATCTCTAACCATTACAATTTTATGAAAAAATGTTTCGATAGGAATTTCCTTTGCTTTTAAACTATCGCTACCTGGTTGTAAAATCATTTTTCCACCAGCCCATTTATCGCCCATTTCAACAACTTGCGAAATATCTGAGTATTTATTTAAAACACGAATCAACATTTTTTCAAACTCGTGTAAATTTTCGTCGTCGCTTTTTTCCATTTCTATTGGTGCTTCTAAAACTTTAAGTTTATCAATAGAACGACGCGAAATTTCTATAATTCCTTTTTCGCCAAAATCTATTGTAAAAGCAATATCATCTGCTTTAACTACTTTGCCTCTGCCGTAGTTTTCGTGCAAAACTTTTGTACCTGTGCTAATTGTATTTTCCATTTTAATTTACTGTTCTTGCATAAAAGTATAATTATAGCCTTAATTTTGCAAGACTTAAACAGCAATTGTACGATTATGCAACATAATGCCCAGGTTTTTGATGAGATAGTGAACTACCGACGTTCGGTTAGAATATATGATGGAAACCCAATACCAGATGATGTTTTTAACAGATGTATGGATAGAACTTTGCTTGCGCCCAACAGCAGCAACATGCAATTGTGGGAATTTTATAGAATAAAAAGTGATGCCGTCAAAAAGCAAGTGGCATACAATTGTTTAAATCAAAATGCGGCAAAAACTGCCAGCGAAATGCTTGTAGTTGTTACCCGACGTGATTTGTGGAAAAGCAGAGCTTTGTTCAATTACAATCAAATAAAGCAAACCATGCCCGATAAAAAAAGTTTAACGGGCTTTAGTACGTTAGATTATTATAAAAAACTAATGCCGATGCTTTATTTTAGCGAACCAACCGGTTTGTGGAGTTTAGGAAAAAAAATAATGCAATTTTTTGTCGGATTGAAAAAACCAACCGTGCACGAAGTAACAGGTACTGATATGCGCATTGTTGCTCATAAAAGTGCAGCATTAGCTGCACAAACGTTTATGCTAAGCATGTCTGCCGAAGGTTATGATACCTGCCCAATGGAAGGCTTTGATAGCAAACGCATGAAAAAGCTATTGAATTTGCCATGCGGAGCAGAAATAAACATGATAATTTCTTACGGAAAACGAAAACCAGAAGGTGTTTATGGTGCAAGATTAAGAGTGCCTAAAAACGAAGTTGTGTTCGAATTATAATTAATGTAGTTAACTAAAAATTAGTTCACACCTACGGCGTTAAAATGGATTGGTTTTATTTCTATAAAGAGTAAACTCCTAAGGAGTTATCAAAAATTTAGTTCCGTAGGAACGAACTATTGGTAGACAAAATATAAATTTAAAATCAAGCTCCGTAGGTGCGAAATTTTTTAACAAGCCACATAGTACAATCTTTTAAAGCAAGTATTTAATTGAAAACAATAAATTATAAAAACGAATTTAATTCGTTTAAACTTTTTATTTCGTGCGTTACTACTTCGTTGTGAGGTGTTTGATGTGGATTAAAAAACACTTGATTTATTCCTGCATTTTTAGCACCAATAATATCGCTTTCTAAATCATCACCAATCATTAAAGCGTTAGTTGTATTGGAAAAAGTAATTTCTAAAGCGTGATCAAAAATTCTTTTGTCGGGTTTATTAAAACCAACTTCTTCTGAAATTATTACTTCTTTAAAATAGTTGGTTAGTCCGCAAGTTTCCATTTTTACCACTTGCGCTTCTTTAAAGCCATTGGTAATAATATGCAATTGATATTTATTAGCAAGATAAGCTAACACTTCGTGTGTATGCGGAAACAAATATCCTTTTTTAGGACTGTGCTCTAAATAATGATCGCTAATTCTGTTGGCTAACAATTTATCATTTACGCCAATTTTTTGTAAAGAAAAATAAAATCTATTATCGCGTAAAAAAGCTTTGTCTATTTTATTTTTTCTATAATCTGCCCACAAATCTTTATTTACAACTTTGTACTTACTATGAAAAGTTTCAAAGTCATGACCTGTTGAATGTAGTTCGTATTGTGAAAATATTTCGCGTAACGTTTCGCTTGAGTTTTTTTCAAAATCCCAAAGAGTGTGGTCTAAATCAAAAAATAAATGTTCGTAGTTCACAATAATAATGTTAATTCAAAGATAATAATGATGCTTACAAATTTCTAACTGATTTAAAAACAGTTTTCGATTTTTGTTTTTTGCCGTAAAAACTATACATAATTCCTATAGTGCCGTAATTATTTGCATAAGTATTTTTTACAAATGTTTTGCTGAAATTTAAGCCAAGTATTGCAGAAATATTTTGATGCAATTTTAAACCTAATTCTAAATCTAAGGCAATATAGTTTGTGTTATTTCTGTTGAATGCTATAAAATGATAATAAGAATCATCTGCTATTATAAAGTTTCCAAATAAATACGAAACTCTTGCAGATGCATAGATTGAACTAGTAGTTTTGTTATGACTAAAACTTAAAAAAGGACCTGTTAAATATCCGTTTACAATAGTTGTAGTTCCGCTATAATACTCTTGTTTAAATTTTACTGCAAATAATTTTACTCCAGCATTAAAATTTTTATAAATCTTAAAAGAGATATTGCTGCTAATATTTTTCTCGAAAGTATAACCAACAACTGTTGTGTCGTTAAAGCCATTTATTTCGTGTCTTGAATGAGGAAAAACAAGTAAAGAGGCTGAAAATTTTGCAGAAGTAGAATCTTTTTGAGCAAAACTAATTGAGTTAATAAACAATAAAACAAATAGTAATTTATACATTTTAAGAAATCAAATTTCTAAATGAGTTGTAAAAATAATACAGCACAACTGCCCAAAATATAATAGAAATAATCATATAACTAATTACTTTTTGTTTGTCTTTGTAGTAACGCATAGCCAAAAAAACGCCCAATGGTAACGATAAAAACAAAGGTGTAATTATAGAAATACCAACTAAACCAAAATATTTTTTAACTCTAACAACTGCTTTGTTGGTGTAGGTAAATTTCTTTTTTGGTTTTTTGTCTTTAGTTGATAATAAAGCCAATTTTTTATTTACCCACTCGCTAAAAAAAGCAAAAAAGAATGTGCCAAAAACACCACCGCTTATAGTTACAGCTAAGGATTTAAAAAGACTATATTCTGCAAACACAGCAGCAGGAACACCACCAATGCCAAATTTTATTGCACTGAGCAAAAAAACGCCAATAAGTGTTGCTATTTCTTCGCCCATAATTTTAACTAAATTTTTGTTCCGTAAGCTAAATCGCCAGCATCACCAAGCCCTGGAACGATATACGACTGTGCTGTTAGCTCTTCGTCTACAGCACCGATCCAAAAACTAACGTTTGAAGGCAAATGACTTTTTGCATAAGCTAATCCTTCGGCACTAGCAATAGCTGCAACAATATGTGTATGTTTTGGCGTGCCTCTGTGCAACAATGCTTTGTAAGTTAGCACCATTGAGCCACCTGTTGCCAACATGGGGTCGGTTAATATTAAAACTTTATCTTGCAATGTTGGGCAAGCCATGTATTCTACTTGAATATCAAAAGTTCCGTCTTTGTGGTGTTTGCGGTAAGCCGATACAAATGCGTTTTCTGCTTTATCAAAATAATTTAAAATACCTTGGTGCAAAGGCAAACCAGCGCGTAAAATGGTTCCAATAACGGGTTGTTCTTTTATTAACGATTCGTTTGAAATACCTAAAGGTGTTACTACTTCCTTATTTTCGAACTCTAACTTTTTGCTAATCTCATAAGCAAATAATTCGCCCATACGTTCTAAATTTCTTCTAAAACGCATGCTATCTTTCTGAATGTTAACGTCTCTAATTTCGGCAACAAACTGGTTAAAAACTGAATTTTCTTTGCTTAAAATATTTACCATGAAAAGTAGATTTTAGGATTTGAATTATTTCCTAAAGTTACTTACTTTTTTAACCATTTTAAGTAAAAAGGTAGGTCATTTTTTTTAACATGTAAATATGTTATTGGTTTAGAGCCAAAACTCTTGTAAAACCTAGCTAAAGTCGGGTTATTTGAACCTTCAAAATCGAGTGTTAGGTTTTTTTCGCTATGGTTTTTTATAAATTGGTCAATTAAAAAAAACAAAGCTGCTTTTTCTTTGCCTTCGGTGCTGTTGCCCGAAAATAAAAATATGGCTTTATTATTACTAAAAAAGAACAAAGCTCCTGCAATTATTTCGTTAGCTGAGTTGCAAACGGCAAAGGCTTTTGCAAAACCTACTTTATAAAACTTGTTATACAATTTGTTTAGCATAACGTAGTGTTCGGGTTTAAAAGCTTTAACTTCTTTGCCTTTATTTTTTTTAAATAGATTTATTATTTCATCAACTTTACAATTATTAAGTATTTTAAGTTGATGGTGATTTGCTTTTTTTAAATTTCTTTTGGTGTTTTCGCTGTAGCTTTTATAAAGAAATTCGTAAGGCGAAATCATATCTAACTCATGGGTTAAAAAGGCTTTGCTGTTGTACTCTTTATTCGATAATTTATTGTAAGTATTTAAATTAAATTCTAAAAATTGAAAGTGTTTAGGAATAGCTAATAAAAACTTTTCTACAATTTTTTCGGTTAAATGTTCTTTAGAAAAAACGCCCAGCTGTTGTGTAAATGGTGGTTGATAAATATAGTATTTACCATACTTTTTGTTCCAAGTAAGTGGCATAACCATTTCGTAATCATCTTTTACAAGTGCTTCCCAATTAGGGCAAACCACATCTAAATAATGCGTGTAAGCATAAACTATTCCGTTAAATGAATTTAAAATACATTCATTCCACTTTTGTTTATCTATTTCGTTATGCTTTAGGTATTTTATCAATTTAGCTTTTCGTTGCTTCGTTCATTACTTTTTCCAAAATATTTTTCCAACCCATCCATTGTTTTTCGTCGCAAAGTGTTTCGTTGTGCCACAAACTCACAAAAGTTCCGTTTACTTTTTTAACCTCATCAATCATTGGTTTTAAAATGGGCATAACTTCTTCTGGCGAAAGTTTCATGTATAAATTTAGTGTTGCATCCATTACCTGAAATGGATGAACTTTTAATTTTGTTTCTAATTCTAAATCTAAATCATAAAAATTAAATGGCGTGCAGCTTGATGCTCTAAAACCAACTTCGTTAGCATAACCCATTGTGTAATCATCAGTAATATCAATATCTTGAAGTATTCTGTATGTTTTTGGAAATTGCAGTTTTAAAAAGTGTTGACGGCTTTTTGTAACGTGTCTATTTAGTACTTTTTCTATTCTAGCAATTTCTGTTGCTAAAACTTCTGGATTTTTATTTGAGCCGTAAGATGGATGAACTCCAACCGCAGAAGTATCCGCTATTGATTTAATAAGTGTTCTAAAAACTTTACTTTGTATAGGCACATTTTTATCGTTAACACCATAATCGGCCACCAAAAAAAAGTAAATTGTTTTGGGTTGGTATTTTTTTTCTAGGTAGCGAATATATTCGTAAGTATCGTAAGGATCTTTTAATTTATTAAAATGAACTTTTGTTCTTTCTTTTATTTCTTTAAAATTTAATTGCGTTAAAGCTCTTAAATAACCACCCAAAACCCTTGTTATCCCTTTTTCTCGGTAGGCAAAAGCATTGTCAATATCAATGGTAGAAATGTATGAATATTTTGATTCGTTAATTTTTAAGTTAGGGTAACGCTCAGTAAGTATGTTTTTTACTAAAACAGCCCATTGGTTTACAAGTGGTTTTTTTAGAAAATCGTTTTTATACGCTAAACTCTCGTGCGCATCAAATCTATCGTGTTTATCATGAATAGTAGGTAAATACTCTTCGTAGCGCGAGATCAAATAAAACGAAGCCGCAAATACATCAAATGGTAATGATGAGTTTTTACTTACCGGAAAAAAAGCTTTGTACCCATTCCAATCAAAAACATTTACTTCAAAACTTTTTAAACCTGTTTCAAATAAAATAGATTTTGAAGCAAAAAATATTTCGTCGGCAAAAGGTTGTAAACTATAATTTATTTTAAAGTCAGAAGATGCTATAAACTCTTCTTTATTATCAGTAAACTTAATATTCTCCAAACCAATTATATCAATAAAAATATATTTAAAAATATATCTTACACGATTTGTTATTTGAGAAGAATAGATTAAAAGCATTAAGAAAAGTTTTTAATAATTTGCCCGCACATAAATTCTGCCGATTTTCCATCGCCAAAATAAGATGGATATTGTAAATTATTGTTGTTGATTAATTTGTTATAAGCGTCAATAATTCTTTTTTCATCGGCATCAGCTAAAATAGCGCTACCGCATTCAATTAGCTCTACCCACTCTGTTTCTGGGCGTAAAATAACGCAAGGTTTTTTAAAGAAAAAAGCTTCTTTTTGTACACCACCAGAATCGGTAATTATCATTTTTGAATTTTTTTCTAATGCTATCATTTCTAAAAACGAAGCTGGAGGAATAACTATAAAATTAGAATTGTTTTGTACTTTATTGTATAAATCACTCGTTAAGTTTTTTTCTAATAATTTTGCTGTGCGCGGATGCAAAGGCAAAACTATTTTTATTTTATTCTCTTCTGAAATTGTATTTAAAGCAGTGAATATTGCATTTAAACGAGCAGGCTCGTCGGTATTGTTGTTTCTATGAATAGTAGAAAGTATAAAGCCGTTTGCTGTTAAATTATGCTTTTGCAAAAGATTGGTTTTTGTTTCACTAATCTCAGCAAAGTGCAAACTATTATCAAACATAATATCGCCACAATGATAAATATTTGGATTATCGGTTGTTGCTTTTTGGTTTAATTGAGTATAAAAACCTTCTTTAATTAAATTATTGTAACCAACCTGAGTAGGCGAAAATAGTAGTGTAGAAACATGATCGCACATAATTCTATTTACTTCTTCGGGCATAGCTTTGTTTTTTGAACGCAGACCAGCCTCAATGTGTACTACCGGAACGTGTATTTTAGATGCAGCAATTCCTCCTGCTAAAGTAGAGTTGGTATCGCCATACAACACAATGCAATTTGGTTTTTCTTTTTCAAGAATTTCTTCTATGCCTGTAATCATTGCTGCTGTTTGTTTTCCGTGCGAACCAGAACCAACATTCAAATTATAATTTGGCGTAGGAATTCCTAATTCATCAAAAAAAACTTGCGACATATTTTCGTCGTAATGCTGCCCAGTATGAACTATAACTTCGGTTATTTGATTACTAAAATTATTTTTAATGGCACGACTAAGTGCTGCAGCTTTTATAATTTGTGGACGTGCGCCTATAATTGTAACTATTTTAATCATATTTATTTTTTATAAAATTCCTTCGTCGGCAAAGCTAAAGTAACTATTATCTGCAATAATTAAGTGGTCTACAACAGGTATATCAATTATTTTTCCTGTTTCTTTTAATTGTTTGGTAAGTTTAATATCAGCATCGCTAGGTTTTAAATTTCCTGATGGGTGATTATGGCACAAAACAATTGTGCAAGCTAATTGCTCTATGGCTTGCTTAAATATTAGTTTTGAATCTGCAATTGTACCAGCTGTTCCACCTTTACTGATGTGACTTTTGCTAATTACATAATTTGCTCTGTTTAAAAACAATACCCAAAATTCTTCGTGAGGTAAATCTGCTAAATCGGGATAAAGCACATTAAATGCATCTTTACTGGTAACAATTTTTTCGCGTTTTAAGCTGTCTTGTTCTTTTCTTCTTCTACCAAGCTCTAGCGCAGCAATAATTGTAATAGCCTTTGCTTCGCCCATGCCTTTAAATTTAGTAAGCTCACTTACATTTAATTTAGCTAATTGATTTAAGTTGTTTGTAGCGCTACCTAATATTCTTTTGCACAATTCTACAGCTGTTTCGTTTCTTGAGCCCGAACCAATTAAAATAGCAAGTAACTCGGCATCGCTAAGTGCTGATTTGCCTTTCAGTAAAAGTTTTTCACGCGGACGATCTTCTTCTGCCCAAGTTTTAATGTTTAAGTTTTGCTGTGGTTCTTGCATGTTTTGATAGTTCGTATAAAAATAAAAAACCCTCCCGATATTCGGAAGGGTTTTTAAAGTATTTAACTACTTAATTATTTTGCAGAAACAAATTTAGTAAGCTTAGATTTTAAGTTACCAGCTTTGTTTTTATGAATTACGTTTCTTTTAGCTAATTTATCAATCATAGAAATAACTGAAGGCAATACTTTTGCAGCTTCTTTTTTATCTTCTGTAGTGCGAATAGCTTTTATTGCATTACGAGTTGTTTTTGCATAATAACGATTACGTAAACGTTTTACGTTGTTTGCACGAATTCTTTTGATTGATGATTTATGATTTGCCATTTCTTTCTGTTTTTCTTTTTAAGGACTGCAAATATATGATGGAAAATTAAATTAAGCAAGTATTTTATAAATTTCTTTACAAATTACTGTTGCTAACTCTAAAAACTATACTAATGCAGGTGTTTGAGAGAGTTTAGATACCGAAAAGCCCAATTTATCGGCTTCTGCTTCAATATCTTTAGGATTGGGAGCTAAATCCCAAGTTTTTTCGTTAAAAAATTCGCTATTAAACTGCGTAAAACCCAATAAATAGCAATTATTGTTTGAATCTACACCCAAAACAACATCGTTTGTATCTAAACGATTAAACGCATCTTCTAAAATGCTTGCGCTTAAATTTTGAGTTAAACTGTTTATAAAAACTGTTTTTTTGTAATCGCCACTTTTAATAATGTGGAAGGCGTCTTTTAATTTTGCGCTAAAAGTGTTTCCGTATTGAGGCATTTTTACCCAATTATCAAATTCCATAACGTCTTCTCTTTCGATATAATCGCTATAAAAAATAAATTTTTGAGCTGTTATTTCAGAAATTGCGTTTAGCGTTTCTGTTTGACGATTAATCAACTCCTGAGCATTAGATAGATTTGCAGCAGATAAACTTTCGTTATTCTGTTTAAAAACAATTATAGCTTTTGTGTTATCTATCATATATACTTCTTAGAAGTTAAACTTCTGCTATGCAAATTAAATAAATAATTTGCAATAAATAAATTTCTTTTAAAAATAAATTAAAACTTCGTCTTAATTGTATTGTCTGATTCTGTCTTAATTTTTAATTCATCAGGAACAACAATTGGATCGATAAACTCCTCTTGGCGTTCATTTAAAATTAAATCAATTCTTCGGTTATAAACCATACCTTTTTTATTCATAACTCCGTTTGCGCTGGTATTAATAGCAATTGGCTTGACTTCGCCTATTCCTGTAGATTTTATTCTTGCTACTGGCACACCTAAACTCACTAAGTAATTTTTAACCGATTTGGCTCTACGGGCAGAAAGTGCTTGATTGTATTTATCGCTACCTGCACTGTCGGTATGTCCTTCAATTTGTAAAGTTAAATTTGGGTTTTTCTTCATTATTTTAGCCAACTTTCTTAAATCGCGCAAAGCTGCTTCTGATAATGTTGATTGATTAAAACCAAACAAAAAGTGCGATGCTTTTATTTTTGTGCTAGGCTTATTAGCTGTTGAATTTACAGTTCCAGCGTTTTGCGTTGTATTGTTTGTTGTAGAGTTAGTAGAAACTGACGTTTTACCATTTGTTTTGCTTTCTGTTTGGTTAACAGCATTTGTTTCTGTTGTAGTATTGGTTGTAGCTAATTGTCCGCTACCAGCAGCTACACTATCAATATTTACTTTTAAATGATTTACTAATGCCATAGCAGAAGTAGACATTCCACTCACTTTAATTTCAGCTCCAGTAGTGTCTATACTTGCATTTTGAAGTTGTGCAAGCTTTGCTTTTTCGATATGTTCTTTTCCGTAACCAACGGTTTTTAAATAAACTTCTCGGTTAATTATTTGGTAACCTGTTCCTTCTGGAACATCTAAAATTTCTTTATCAAACTCAACGCCATCAACTAAATACAATATTTCGTATGTTGATCCTGCTATTAGCGAAAATATATATTTACCTGTTTTTACGTTTGGTCGGTAATATTGAGAAACTTGTTTACCAAGTGCATCGTTAACAATAATTTCGATATTGGGCGAAAGTGGTCCTCCATCTCTATTAATTACTTTACCAATTAAAACAGTTACTTCAGTTTCTACTTTTTCTTCGAAAGTAATTCGGTAAATATCTGTTTCACCTATGTTTCCTTCTTTTGCAGAAGAATAATAAGCATGCTTTTCATCAGGTGTAGTTACAAAAAATATGTCGTCGTCGGTTGTGTTTACAGGAAAACCTATGTTTTCGGGCTTTTCAAAATTACCATCATCATTTATTTTACTTACAAACAAATCGTAACCACCAATAGATTGATGCCCCATTGATGAAAAATATAAACTTCTGTTATCAAACGAAATAAATGGACCTTCATCATCTACTTCGGTATTTATATTTGGACCTAAATTTTGAGCTTTACTCCAATCGCCATTAGGCAGTTTTACACATTTATAAATATCTCTTCCACCAAAGCCACCTTTTCTATCGCTTACAAAATAAAGTGTGTTACCATCTGAAGAAATTGTAGCGCTAGGCTCAAAATATTTTGTATTGATGTTTTCGTTTAGTTTAATGGCTTGCGTCCAATTTTCTCCATCTAATTTACTTACATAAATATCGCCTTCTTTATACAGAAAAAGTTGTTGCCCATCAGCAGATAAACCAACGGTAGCATCGTTTTCTTTTGTATTGATAAAACTATTTAATGGTTTTGCTTCTTGCCACTCGCCACCTTCTTTGTACGAAATATAAATATCATCATTAAACTTCGTACGCTCGTCCATGCCGTCGTTACCATTATACATACTTTTTCTACGAGTTGTAAAAATAAGTACCGATTCGTCGGCAGAAATTAATGGAGCGTAATCAGGATAAATTGAGTTTATATTTTCGCCTAAATTTTCTACTTTAATACGTGTAGGTTTTTTAATAGCTTCGGCTCCGTATTTACAACGTTCTATTTCTCTTTCAATAATTTTTATTTCTTTTTTGTCGCCATCGTTTTCAGTTAAATATTTTAAATAACTGGTGTAATCTTCAATAGCTTCGTTAAATTGATTGTTATGATGATGCGATTTGGCTAACAAATAAAGTGTGTTGTAAGGCGCAGCTTTTTCTGTTGATTCAAACTCGATGTAGTTATTGGTAAGATTAAGAATTGCCTTTTCAAAATAAGGTACTGCTTTATTTTTTTCGAGTTTTGTTTTATAATAGCACATACCCAACTTGTAATTAAGGTTGGCGTTGACACTATCTTGTAGCCATAATTCTTTAAAAGCAATTATGGCTTCGGGAATATTATCGATATTTAGTAGAACGTCTGCTTGGTCAAATTTTTTTCTGAATTGTTTTGCATCAGTTTGACCAAACAAGTAACACGAATTAAAAATTAGTGCAAGAAAAACTAAATAGTTTAGCTTCATAAAAGCAATTAAAATTTAGTTTTCTCTGAACTTGTATCACCGCTTTCTGGCTGAGCTTCGTAGTTTACACCTTTAATTTGAAATTCTTTTGGAATAAACATTGGTTCAATAAAATCTTTTTGATTTTTATTTAAACGCAATTCTATTCTTCTGTTATAAGCCATACCTTTTGTGCAAGTACTTCCATTTTCTAAATTATTAATTGCAACTGGTGCGGCTTCGCCTTTGCTAACTTTAGTTAATCTGTTTTTAGCAACACCTTTAGCTGTTAAATAATTTATAACGCTTTGTGCACGTCTGTCAGATAATTTTTGATTGTAAGAATCAGAGCCTGCAGCATCTGTATGCCCTTGAATTTCGATTGTTAAATCAGCATTATCTGTCATTATTTTAGCTAACTTATTTAACTCTTCTTTTGCTCTTTCTGATAAATAATACTTGTCAAAAGCAAACAAGAAATTAATTGTTTTAATGCGTTCGCCTTTAAAATTGCTACCCGAAGTTGGTTCTTCTTTTTTAGGCTCTTCTTTTTTAACATCAGCAATAGTTGTTTTTTTAGCTGGAGGTGGATTTTTTCCATAATACACAGGCTCTAACATCATTTCTGTATAGCCTTGTGCTTTAGGTATATTTACGTTTACTTCTTTAAAAACTTTGCCAGCCATTAAGTACTGAATATTATAATCTGAACCTGGTTCTAAATCTACAATGTATTTACCCGATTTTGTATTTGGGCGGTAATCGCCAGGCTCACCTTCATGAGTAAGATTGTAAACCATAACTTCTATATCGCTAGAAATAGTTGGACCATCAGTATTTATAATTTTACCAATTGCTAAAATAATATTGGTCGCTTTTCTATCCAGAAAATTAACTAAGTAAAGATCTTTTTCTCCATAACCACTATTTTCTAAAGCTGATGAATAATAAGCAAATCTCTCATCAGGAGTTGTTACAAAAAACACGTCATCTTCTGTTGTGTTAATAGGATAACCAATGTTTTGAGGAGGTGACCATGCATTATCATCAGGGAAATATGTACTCGAAAAAATATCGAATCCACCCATTGATTTGTGCCCGTTTGAAGAGAAATATAATGTTTTTTCATCAAATGAAATAAATGGTCCATCTTCATCAAAAGGAGTATTAATTGTAGGGCCTAGGTTTTGAGCTAAACTCCATTTACCATCTGGCAACACAACACATTTGTAAATGTCTCTACCGCCTAAACCGCCTTTTTTGTCTGAAACAAAATAAAGTGTTTTTCTATCTCCAGTAATGGTAGCGCTAGGTTCCCAAGATTTTGGCGTGTTTATTTCTGGACCCATTCTTTCTGGTGTGCTCCATTTGTCGCCAGCTAAATCACTCTTCCAAATATTGCCGTCTCCGTTTTCATCTTTATAAATAAACAACATTTGTCCGTCTGGAGATAAACCAATTGCCGCATCATTACCTGCAGAATTAACATTTTCCATTAAAACAGATGTGCTCCAATCACCATTTTCTTCTTTATGCGAAACGTAAATATCTTCAGCATATAAACTATCGTTATCTTTTAGTGGAGAAACGCCACCTTCTCTTCGTGAAGTAAAAATTAAAGTACTTTGATCGGCTGAGATTACAGGAGCATAATCAGCATATTTTGAATTGATATGATCACCTAAATCTTTTATGGTAACATTTTCTGGTTTAGCTTTAAATTCTTTACCATTTTTACACTCTTGAATTTTTCTATCAACTTGAGCAACAATTTTTTCCTCTGGTTTTGCAGTTTGTTTATATTTTTCAAAATACTCAATTCCTTTATCAAATTCGTAGTTTAAGTGGTAAGCTTCTCCTAATTCAAACAAAGCAATTTCTGGAGCACCAGTTTCTTTTAAAGATGTTTCGCTGTAATTTGGGTTTATGTTTTTAATTGCTTTTTCTAAATACGGTATTGCCTTAATTTTTTCTGGACTGTTTGTATAAAACAATGAGATTTTATAATTTACATTAGCGTTATCAGGTTCCATTTTAAGCAACTCCCCATAAGCAGCAATAGCTTCTTCAACACGTTCTTCAACTTGTAAGTTATCAGCTTCTTTCAATTTTTTCTCAAAATCTTTATGGTCTTGAGCAAAAAGAGATGTAGAAATAAGAACAAGAGCTAAAAACAATCCTGAAAACGAAAGGTGTTTCATATAAATAGGGTAAAATATTCGTAATTTATTTAATTGATAGCAAAAGTATTTGTTTTATACAACAAATAAAACAAATAGTACTATTTGTTATAAAAAAAAGGGAGTTGATAACTCCCTTTTGCTTGTTTGTCGTTAAATTTCTTGATTTAGGTCGAAAGCTTCTAAGTAATCTCCCACCTTTCGTAAAAACATACCTCCTAACGAGCCATCAACAACTCTGTGGTCGTATGCCAACGATAAAAACATCATGTGGCGAATTGCAATGGCATCTCCTTGAGGAGTTTCTATAACTGCTGGTTTTTTACGGATTGCACCCACTGCTAAAATAGCTACTTGTGGTTGATTAATAATTGGTGTACCCATTACGTTACCAAACGAACCTACGTTAGTTAAAGTAAATGTTCCGCCCGATATTTCGTCTGGAGTTAATTTGTTAGCTCTTGCTCTGTTTGCCAAATCGTTTACCGATTTAGTTAAACCCAATAGGTTTTTTTGATCTGCATTTTTAATTACCGGTACAATTAAGTTACCGCTTGGTAAAGCCGCAGCCATACCAATATTTATGCTTTTACGTTTAATGATGTTTGTTCCGTCAACCGAAACGTTAATCATAGGAAAATCTTTAATTGCTTTTGCTACAGCTTCAATAAATAAAGGAGTAAAAGTAATTTTTTCGTTTTCGCGTTTTTCAAAAGTCTTTTTAATTTTATCTCTCCACATTACCATATTGGTAACATCAACTTCAACATAAGATGTAACATGTGGCGAAGTATGTTTACTCATTACCATGTGCTCAGCAATAAGCTTACGCATACGATCCATTTCAATAATTTCATCGCCAGCCATTAATGAAATAGCAGGTTTGCCAACCGATGCTGTATGTGCAGGTGCAGAAGCAGCGGGTTTTGCAACTTCTACTGGTTTAGAAGCAGGGGCGGCAACTTGCTGTTGGTTTCTGTTGGGTAAATAAGCTAAAATATCTTCTTTTGTAACTCTTCCGCCAGCGCCAGAACCAGCAATAGCTTCTAACTCTTGTATACTAATACCTTCTTCTTTAGCAATGTTTTTTACTAATGGAGAAAAGAATTTATCTGATTTTGAATAATCTTGAACGGTGTGCGTACTTGCCACATGTGCATTAGTACTTGCTGGTGCAACGGGAGCTGGTGCAGTTGTTGCTGCTGGAGCTGCACTTGGAGCTACTGCTCCTGCGCCATCGCTAGATATAATTGCAATTGGAGCACCAACTTGAACTACATCGCCCTCGTTAAACAAACGTTTTACCAAAACACCACCTTTTGGAGCAGGAACTTCAGAATCTACCTTGTCGGTTGCAATTTCTAAAACGGCTTCGTCGGTATCAATTGTATCGCCTTCGTTTTTTAACCATTTAATTATCGTTGCTTCTGCAACACTCTCGCCCATTTTAGGCATTATTAAATCGAACTGCGCCATAGTATGTATTGGTATTGTTTGCTAATTTGCGTGAATTTGAGCACAAAAATAAAGTAAAAAATTAATTAATCAATTTACTGAGGCACTAATAATGGTAAATTATATATTTGTTGCTGTAATTATAGCAATTTAAGACGTGTACAACTCATTTTATAAAAAACTAACGATACATAAACCCAATGCCGACGATAAAATGTATGTTTTGTCGGAGCAAGAAATAAATGCCATTCGTAAAATTGAACGAAATGCCATTTTAGGTTCTGCATTAATTGGTGCGGCAATGGTTTTGCTGTTGTATTTGCCACAATATTATTTTTCTGATTTTTTTGGCGATGTTAATTATAAAATTCCGTTTTTAAATATTGATTTTCCGTTTTCGTTTTTATCGTTTAGCTACGGAATGATTTTAGTTTTTTTAGAAATTGTTTTGCTTACTTTTTTAAATATTTATAGCGCACATTATATTGCTGTGGCAACTGGTTTTATAAACGAAAGCAATAAGTTAGACGAAGCCAAATCGAGTGCAATTTTAGGAATTGGAAAAGAAAAAAAAGACAAAAAGATTTTGAGTTTGGGTATAAATCCGTACCAAGGGCTATCTAACAAAAGTGTGTTTTTACTCAATTTATTTTTTACGTTAAAAGCAACATTAAGCAATTTGCTTATTCGCATTTTTGTAAAACGTGTGCTTGGAAGATACGCTGTGCGCGAAGTTTTAGATATGTTGGGCATTCCTATTTTTGCATTTTGGAATGCTTATGCAACTCATAAAGTACTAAAAGAAACCCGTTTGATAATTATGGGAAATAATTTAGTAAACGAAATAAAACAAAAATTACCTGCATTAAATTTAAGCGATACCGAAAAAGAAATTGTGTACGATACGCTACAATTTGTGGCTATGAACAAAAGAGATTTTCATAACAACCATTACTATTTATCTAAAAATGTGTTGGAGTTTTACAATATAAATATCAAGCCTCAACATGTTTGTCCACCCAACTACATAAGCGTTTTAAACCAGCAAAACGATGCCATAAAAAAACTTTGTAGTTTTATTTTGGTGTGTGGTTTTGTGTTAGATGGACAAATATCTATGCGCGAAAAAAATAAAATAAAAAAACTAAATGGCTTAGGGTTTTTTACTGATGATGCAGAGCAAGTGGAAAGCTACTGCAAAAATTTTATTAACGGAAAAGGCATTGAAGAACTAGAGAAAAAGTATCTTTAAATTAGAGATTTGTTGAATTAGTGAATTAGTTGATTAAAATGGTTTTTTGTTAAACTCATTAGTTTGCATCGTCGTTCCTCCTCGCAAAGATGCAGGCTGCTTCTTTATCTGCGAGGCACGAAGCAGTCTAGCGTATTATATTTAACTCATTAGTGTAACGGATAATTTCCAATACTAAATCGTTTTATATCATTTATTAGTTTTACTAGTTCTTTACGCTTCGGATAAAATTTATCCATTTTATCCCAATTAGGAGCCCATCTGAGTATATATTTTTCACTGTATTCTGTTTTAACTTCAAGAATTATAATGTATCCATCACCACCATCAACTTCAATTTCAGGAGGTTGACCAAACAACCAATCTGACATTTGCAAATCTTTCAAAATTGTGTCAACAGGGTTGTAAAACTTATTATGCCAATTAATATTTTGTGCCGTAAAAGGCATAAAAGTTGTATCGTTAATTATTAATGAAGAAGTCCAAACATTTGAAATTAATAAACTATCCTTTAGATTAAATCGTAATGAAATTAGTTCATTTACGCAAGGCACTACGTTACTGCACGTTGTGTAAAGATTGATAATGTAGTCGTGTTTATCTGTAGCTATAATTGAATCCATGTAGTATACCAAAGTTGAATCTAAATGTTTAGTCCACTTTTGTCTTTGACTTGGATAGTTTCTACTAAATTTTCTTTTTATAGTATTGTCTACAACATTTTTAACAGGTTCAGTACTAGGTTCTTTTTCAGAACATGAAATGATAGTGAAGATTGTTAATATTATAAATAGTTTTTTCATTATTTTAAAGAAGTATTTAAAGTTGTTTCTTCAAATGTGTTACTTAAAATTTGATAATATTATTTTCACCCCAGCCTATTCAAATTTAAAAACAAAATTTTGGCGTCGTTAAACACGCTGTAGTCTTTGGCATACAGCATATTTATTTTATTTATAGTATTGGCTTGTAAATTACTTTTTTTAATTCCATCAACTGGAGTTAACACGCCTTTTTTAATATTTGGCAAAGCATCGTAAATTTTATTTTCGCTTTTGTTTTTAAATCCTACCCACGATTTTGTACCCAACATAACGCTTAAGGTATTGCTGAAAAACTGCAACGAAAATTTATTTACAATAAATAAAATTGGCGATAACACTAAAACCAGCAAAGCACTTGCAAAATCAAACAATCGTTTGTTGCGTTTATTTTCTTTTTTCGTAATACTGTTTAAATCTATTACATACAAATCGCCCGATGTATCAATAGAATTACTACCAATTAAATATAAACTTTCGGGCGGTGCAATTTTAAAATCGAGTTTAAAATTGCTGAGGTTTATCATGCTATCTATAATTTGTTGTGCACTTAAATCTTTCGCACAAAAAATAATTTCGTCAATTTTATAAATTTCACAAATTTCGTTTAGCTGATTAAAATTGCCTAAACTTTCGGTGTTTTCAGTTTTTTCGTTTAAACTAACCAATCCTGTAAAGCTTGGCTTTATTGCAGTTTGCGATAATAAATTTTGAACACGTTTGGCTTCGCCATCGCTACCCACCACTAAAAAACGTTTGGTAACATTTTCAGTAAACTGAAACGCACTTAATTTTAACTGACTTAAAATTAATCGCACTGCTAAAAAAGAAACAAATGCACAAGCGCTTCCTAAAAACACCAAGGCTCTCGAAAAACGCAAGTTTTCCGGCAAGAGCGAATACGCTAATAAAATAAAAATGGTGCCAAATCCTATGCCTTTTACTAAGGCTTTAAAATTGTTGGGTGTATCGTAACTGCCCGATAAATAGGCTCCCAACAGCCAAAATGAAATGTAGGCAGGAGCTATGTAATAATAAAAAATTTCACTAAAATTACCGCCGCTTCGCAACGATGAGCTGTGTTCCCAATATTTAATTACAAAATAAAATAGTGTTGCAGTAACTGCAAAATCAAGAAATGGCACAATTGCTTTTTTAGCGAATCGGCTTGTTATGGCTAAGCCTGCTCTAAAATAAATGGCAATGTTTATTAAAAACGAAAACACTTTTGCATTTTGTTTCGAAAAATGTTTTGTTGCAAAAATTATCATGGCTTGATAAAAAACAAAAACATAATTTACGCTGCTTTTTTTTGTGCTTTCGCCTTTGTAATGTATAATTTTTGTTTCGGGATAATAATAGTTTTTATAGCCTGCAAGCGTTATACGGTAAGATAAATCAATGTCTTCGCCATACATAAAAAATGTTTCGTCGAGGGCGCCAATTTTATCAATTACTGATTTTCGTAACAACATAAATGCGCCTGCCAACACATCTATTGCATGAATTTTATCATTATCTAAATAACCTAAATGATATTTGCTAAACACTTTAGATTTTGGAAACAACGACGATAAACCAAAAATTTTGTAAAAGGCAACCATTGGTGTTGGTAAACCACGTTTAGATTCTGGTAAAAAGTTTCCTTTTCCGTCAACCATTTTTACTCCCAAACCACCAGCATCGGGAGTTTTATCCATAAACTCAACCACTTTGCTAAAAGTATTTTCTTGCACAATGGTATCAGGATTCAATAATAAAATATAATCGCCTTTGGCAATGTGTATGGCTTGGTTATTGGCTTTAGAAAAACCTACGTTTTCTTTATTGGCAATAAGTGTAACTTCCGGAAATTTTTCGCGAACCATTTTTAGTGAATCGTCAACCGAATTGTTGTCGACCACAAAAACTTCTGTTGGGCAATGCTTAGCAGCAAGCCTAACCGAATGCAAACATTGCTCTAAAAAATAAGCAACGTTATAATTTACAATTACAACAGAAAGTTTCACTTTGTAAATTTAATAGAAAATATTAATTGAACGTGTATATGCGTAAAACAAAAACATTGATTTTCTTACTGTTATAACATTTTGTAATGAATGGACATTATCGTTTCGCAATATTACTTTCTTTTGTCTTGATACAAAAGAAACAAAAAATCAAGACTGCTGAAAAATAACACAAAAATCTGCATATCGATTTTTTCACGTAACCAAAGCCGTTCGCTCCACACACTTTTCTAATCAGCTCACTCGTTGATTACTTACAAAACGCCCTCGCGAAAAATTTCATTTGATTTTATAGTGTTATTTTTCAAAGGTCAGTCGTTAAAAAAAATCTAATAATGAAAGAAATTCACTTTAACTAAAGCTATTCTGGAAATATTATCTAACCGAACTTATTGTTTTTTCGTAAGGTGTGCGCTGTAAAATAGAACGACCCAGCGTAACTTCATCGGCATATTCAAGTTCATCGCCAACGGCAATTCCGCGAGCAATGGTAGATACATTTACAGATAAATCTTTTAATTTTTTGTAAATATAAAAATTAGTGGTATCGCCTTCCATGGTTGTGCTTAGCGCTAAAATAATTTCCCGAACTGAATGTAATTTTACTCTTTCAATTAAAGAATCTATGGTTAAATCTTTTGGTCCAATGCCGTCCATTGGCGAAATAATTCCGCCCAAAACATGGTACACACCATTAAACTGACTTGTGTTTTCTATAGCTAAAACATCTCTAATATCTTCTACCACACAAATTAATTCGGTGTCGCGTTTGGTGTTTGAGCAAATGTTGCAAACTGCAGTTTCCGAAATATTGTGGCAAGAGTTGCAGTATTGTATTTTGCTTCGCAGATTTATAAAGGTGTTTCCAAAGAATTCAACTTCTTTAGTATCTTTTTTTAGCAAATGCAAAGCAAGGCGCAAGGCAGTTTTTTTTCCGATACCGGGCAATTGGTTAAATTGATTAACGGCTTCTTCTAAAAGTTTTGACGGATAATGCATGCAGTAAATTTACTATCTATTTTTAAAAAAGCAATGCTATAATTATTAACACAATTTTCGTTACTTTGTTGCTCATACCATTAAGATGTCGCCGAGTTTAATACTAATTTCTATACTTGTTTATTTTCTGTTTTTACTGGCAATAGCTTGGTATACCTCCAGAAACGCAGACAATAATTCGTATTTTTTAGGTAATAATGCTTCGCCGTGGTATGCTGTAGCTTTTGGTATGATTGGCGATTCGCTATCTGGCGTTACCTTTATTTCGTTGCCAGGTTCGGTAGGCGCTGCGCAATTTTCTTACATGCAATTGGTGTTAGGCTATTTGCTGGGCTATTTTATTATTGCAAAAGTTCTGTTGCCCATTTATTACAAATACAATTTAACATCTATTTATAGTTATTTAAACCAGCGCTTTGGTTTAGCAACACAAAAAACAGGTTCGTTTTATTTTTTAATTTCTCGTTTAATTGGTGCAGCGCTTCGTTTGTTTTTGGCAGCGGGGGTTTTGCAATATTTTGTTTTCGATAAATGGAATGTGCCGTTTTTTGTAACCGTTATGGTTATTATTATTTTAATTTTATTGTACACTTACAAAGGCGGAATTAAAACATTAGTGTGGACTGATACTTTTCAGTCATTGCTTTTGTTATTAGGTGTTGTATTATCAATTTACGCCATTTTAACACAGTTAGATTGGTCGGTTGGCAAAGCATTTACAGAGATTAAAAACAGTGCCTATTCAAAAATTTTCTTTTTCGATTGGAAGGAAAAAAGTTTTTTTGTTAAACAATTTTTGAGCGGTGCTTTTGTAGCCATTGTTATGACTGGCTTAGATCAAAACATGATGCAAAAAAATTTAAGTTGCCCTTCGTTAAAAGATGCGCAAAAAAATATTTATGCATTTAGTGGTGTTTTGGTAATTGTAAATTTATTTTTTGTTTCGTTGGGTGCTTTGTTGTTTATGTACATGCAACAAAAAGGAATTGAAATACCAGTAAATGCAATAACAGGTAAGCCAGCAACAGATACAATTTTCCCTATGTTGGCCATTGAACATTTAGGCGTTTTTGCCTCGTTTGTTTTTATTGTGGGCTTAACTGCTGCTACTTTTTCGAGTGCTGATTCTGTTTTAACAACATTAACAACTTCGTTTTGTATTGATTTTTTAGGCTTTGAAAACAAAACTGACGAAAAATTAAAAGTAAAGCAACGTCATTACACACACATTGGTTTTGCTGTATTATTGTTTATAACCATTTTACTATGTAAGTATTTAAACAAAACATTTATTTTAGATGCAATTTTTAGTGTAGCTGCTTATACCTACGGACCGTTATTAGGATTGTTTAGCTTTGGATTATTTACCAAAATAAATGTAAAAGATAAATGGGTACCCGTAGTTTGCGTAATTACTCCACTTTTAAGTTATGTGTTGAATGAAAATTCTGTAACGTGGTTTAATGGTTATAAATTTAGTTATGAGCTTTTGGTAGTAAATGGCTTTTTTACGTTTGTAGGTTTGTATTTGATTAAGAGAAAAAATGAAGCTTAAAGAGATTTACTTTTGGTTATTAAACATTGGTGTTGAACAAAGCGACAACTCTTTATTAGCTCGACAAGTTAGAGCAACTAACTTTATAATACTTGTTGGTGTAATTTTTCAGTTACCGTTAGTTATTTTTAATTTCTCTAACGATGTTGTTGTAGATCGCCTTATAATTGCATCGTACTCCTTAGTTTGCATTTTGTATTTGTGGGCTAATTATAAAAAATTCTATAATTTTTCTAGAGCTGGTTATTTACTATTAACTACTTTGGTAATTACGCTAATGGCCGATTTGCAAGATAGAGCGTCGGGAATAGCCTTTAATTTTTTAATTCCGTTTATGATTACTTTTTTAATTTTTAGTTTTCAAGAACGATTAAAAATTATTATATCACTTTTATTTATCATTTTATGTTACTCGTTGTTAGAGTTTTACGATTACGAATTAACAGGAATGAATCGTTTTAAAACAGCAGAAAATTTAAGAGTCGATTATTTATACAATGCTTTTTCTACACTATTCGCCTTAGTTTTAGGTATGTTGTATTATAGTTATCAGTTTTATACAACAGAAAAAAGCATGCAAGAATCGCTTAGGCAAGCTAAGTTGTCAGAAGAAATTACCAATGCAGTTATTGAAACAAACAACAATTTAATTTGGATAGTTGACAAAGATTATCGTCTTGTAAAATTTAATAATCTATTCCAGTTTGGTTATAAATCTGGTTTTGGAATTGATGTTTTTAATGGCTACAAACTAATTGATGATGTAGCAGAAATTAAATCTCTTTTTTATCCAAGCTGGAAAAATTACCAAGAAAAATGGAAAAAAAATTACAAGAGATGTTTTGCTGGCGAAAACTTTGTAGAGTTTGATGAGATTGAAATTTTAGACAATACTGTTTATTTAGAAAACGCAGTTTATCACATTAAAATATCTAACGAAACAAGTTATGTTGCTGTTTTCTCTAAAGATGTAACCGCAAAAGTTTTGTACGATAAAAAGTTAAATCAAAATTTAATTGAAAAAGAATTACTCTTAAAAGAAATTCACCATCGCGTAAAAAACAACATGCAAATAATTATTGGTTTGTTGCAGTTGCAAGAATTATATGTAAACGACGAAAAAATAAATCCTATTTTTAATGATATAAACAACAGGGTAAAAGCAATGTCGTTGGTACACGAATTGTTGTATCAGTCAGACGATTTATCGTTTATTGATTTTAATAGTTATGTAGTAAAACTTTGCAAACACATTTCGAGCAGTTACAAAGAAAGTGCTTCTAAAATTGAATTTGTAATTGAACAACAACCCCATTTTTTAACAATAGATACAGCAATTCCGTTAGGATTATTAGTTAACGAGTTACTTACCAACGCTTTAAAATACGCGTTTATTGGCAAAGAAAACGGAAAAATTGAATTAGGAGTAAAAGAAGAAAAAGATAAATTTGTTTTTTATTTTAGCGATAACGGAATTGGATTGCCACAATCTATTGATTTTGAAAATGCAAACACGTTGGGTTTAAATTTAATTCATAGATTAGCATCACAAATAAATGCAGAATTACAAATAACAACAACAAAAGGAACAACATTTTATTTAACGCTTGATACAAAAAACTAGTGAAAAAAATATTTATAGCCGAAGACGAAACAATTACTGCACTTTTTATTGAAAAAACGCTACAAAGAAATAACTACAGCGTTTGTGCAAAAACCGATAAAGGTGATAATGCTTTAGAATTAATTAAATCAACAATGCCAGATGTTATTTTATTAGATTTAAAATTAAAAACTAACGTTACGGGGCTTGATGTTTTAAATCAAATGGAAAATGAAAACATTAAAATTCCTGTAATTTTAACAACAGGCAATTCAGATTCGGCAACCATTGCAAGTTTAAAAGATAAAGGCGTAAGTCATTTTTTATTTAAACCTTTTTCGCAAGAAGAACTAATTTCTAAAATAAAAGAGTTAGTAGGTTAAAAATATTTTTTTATTAACTCTTCCATTTCAGCTGCTATAGTGCTGTTGCACGATACAATTTCTTTTCCAAACAAAAAGTCGTCTTTTCCTTTAAAATCAAAGTTTTTTCCACCAGCTTGCTGCACAATAAAACTTCCTGCAGCAACATCCCAAGGACGCAAACCATATTCAAAAAAACCATCTAATCTTCCACAAGCTACATAAGCTAAATCTGCTGCTGCTGAACCTAATCTACGCAAGCCTCTTGAGTGTTGCATAAAATGTTTAAACAATTCAATATATTCGTTCATTCGCGAATAATCGTAATACGGAAAGCCTGTCGCAAATAGTGAATTTTTAATATTTGTACTCTGTGTAACTCTTATTTCGTTTCCATTTAAATAGGCAGGACTTTCATTCCAAGCATAAAAACATTCGTTAAAATTTAATTCGTGCACAACACCCAGCACCATTTTATCGTTTTTCATTAAACCTATGCTTATGCAAAACACTGGTAATCCGTGTATAAAATTTGTTGTGCCGTCTAATGGATCAATTATCCAGTTATATGTTTGTCCTTTTTTGTTTGATGTATTTTCTTCGGCAATAAAGCCTGCTTCGGGTATAATTTTTTCTAAAGCGGTAACCAATTGTTGTTCTGCAGTTTTATCTACATATGATACAAAATCGTTGTTTCCTTTGATTTCTACTGCCTGTTGCGAAAACTTTTTTCGCTCGTTTAGGATAAATTCTCCAGTTTTGGCACAATTTTCTCTAACATGTTCACATATATCTTTATAACTTATCATGAAAGTGAGTTTTTTGGAAACAAAAATTTTATTACTTTGCGGCTACAAAAGTAAACCTATTTTGTTAAAACGAATTGTAATATTACTTATAGTATGTTTTGCGACAGTATTTGTTGCCGAAAATACCTATGCACAATCGGCAGCAATGTCAAAAAGATCACAAAAAGCGGGTTTACGAAAAAAACATAAAAGCAAAAAACGTCAGAAAAAAAGCGATTGGGCAAGTGTACAGCGCTCAAATAGTTTTTACCACAGTTCTGCTCGTAGAAGTGTAAACAAATATGGCGCTCGTGGAGGAAGAAGTAATAAAACGTTAAAAGAAACTCGTGCACGAAGCAAGAAAAAAACACGTAAGAGCTATCACGCAACTAAATCGGCTCGCAATGGCGGAGGTTTATTTAAATCTAAGAGCGGAAGAACGAGTAAGGTTAAATAGTTTAAAGTTTCAGGTTGTTAGTTTATAGTTTACGGTTGTTCGTTTTTAGTTTTTGATACTTTGAAAACGTGCTAATTTGTCAATTCCCTAACTCACTAATTCCTTAATTCACCAATTCCTCAACAAGTTCACAATTTACGTTTCCTTCTTCATCGAACGAAGTCAGTTTTACTTTTAGCAAAGTGTTTATTAAACTAGCGTTGAAAGGAACTTTTACTTTTACATAATTAGGCGTAAAACCATACATAAAACCATTTTTGTTTTCGGCTTCTAACAAAACAATTTGTGTAGAATTTAATTGCTCTGCATAAAATTGTCTGCGCTTTTTTGCAGATAATCCTCTAAGCATTTTACTTCTTTTATGTTTTATTTCTTGCGGAACTTTTCCATCTAATAAAATGGCATCTGTATTTGGTCTTTCCGAATAACTAAAAACATGCAAATAAGAAACAGGTAAATCGTTTAAAAAATTATAAGTCTCTAAAAAATCATCGTCTGTTTCGCCCGGAAATCCAACTATAACATCAACCCCAATGCAGCAATGCGGCATTACTTCTTTTATTTTTACAATTCTATCTACATACAATTGTTTTAAATAACGACGACGCATTAATTTTAAAATTTTGTCGCTGCCCGATTGCAATGGAATATGAAAATGCGGAACAAATCGTTTTGATTTTGAAACAAACTCTATGGTTTCGTTTTTTAATAAATTAGGTTCAATGCTCGAAATACGAATTCTTTCGATGTTTTCAATTGTATCTAATTCTTTAACTAAATCTAAAAAAGTATGTTCGTGTTTTTTATTCCCAAATTCGCCTTTTCCGTAATCGCCAATGTTTACACCAGTTAGTACAATTTCTTTAATGCCTTTTTCTGCAATTTCAGTTGCGTTTTTTATTACATTTTCAATTTTATCGCTACGGCTAATGCCACGAGCCAAAGGTATTGTGCAATAACTGCAAGTATAATCGCAACCATCTTGCACTTTTAAAAAAGCACGCGTTCTGTCGCCGATAGAATAAGCATCAACAAAAATATTTGCATCGGCTATTTCGCACGAATGTATTTCGGTAAATTCTTTTTTGGTTAAATCGTTAAGGTATTCGGTAATTTTAAATTTTTCGGTAGCGCCTAAAACTAAATCCACACCTTCAATATCCGATATTTCTTCGGGTTTAAGTTGAGCATAGCAACCTACAACGCAAATAAATGCTTCGGGATTGGTTTTTAAAGCCTGTTTTACAATTTTTTTGCACTCTTTATCAGCGTTTTCGGTTACTGAGCAAGTATTAATAACGTACACATCTGCTTTATCTTCAAAAACAACTTTTTCAAAACCATTATCAACAAAATTTCTTGATATTGCTGATGTTTCAGAGAAATTAAGCTTGCAGCCAAGCGTATAAAAAGCAACTTTTTTATTGGAATTCATACTGCAAATATAAGCAATTATGCCTTTTTCTTTAAACAATAAGTTGTTAATTATTTAGCGTTTACAAAGTAAATTAACACTGATAAATTGATTAAAATTACTAATTGATAAATAATGTAATTATGCGTAAAATAGTATTACTGCTGTTGACTTCAGCATTTTTTTTAGCTTGTTCAAGCAAAAAAGATCAAGAAAATAATACAAAAACTGTTTTTAGATATAACGAATCGGCAGGTATAACTTCATTAGATCCTGCTTTTGCAAGAAGTGTAGAAAACATTTGGGCAGTAAATCAATTGTTTAATGGCTTAGTGCAGTTAAACGATAAGCTAGAAGTTGAACCTTGCGTTGCTAACGCTTGGGAGATATCTGAAGATGCTTTAGTGTATACTTTTCATTTGCGTAATGATGTTTATTTTCATGATAGCAAACAATTTAAAGAGGGTAAAGGTCGTAAAGTAATTGCTAACGATTTTGTGTATAGTTTCTCAAGAATTATAGATGAGAATGTAGCTTCGCCAGGCGCTTGGATTTTTAATAACATTGACAAATCAGCTAAAAGTGGCTATTTAGGCTTTGTTGCAAAAGATGATACTACTTTACAAGTTTATTTAAAAAAACCATTTCCACCATTTTTAAGTTTACTAAGTATGCAATATTGCTCTGTTGTACCTATGGAAGTGGTAGAATATTATGGTAATGATTTTAGAAATAATCCTTGCGGAAGCGGGCCATTTAAATTCAAATTATGGAAAGAAGGAGAAAAATTAATTTTTGTAAAAAACGATAATTATTTTGAATACGATGGCAATGCTCGTTTGCCTTATTTAGATGCTGTAGCTATTTCGTTTATTAAAGATAAACAATCTGCATTTTTAGAATTTGTAAAAGGTAATTTTGATTTTATGAGTGGTATTGAAAGCGCTTATAAAGACGAAGTGTTGAGCAAAGATGGAACTTTAAATAAACGCTTTGCAAATAAGTTTACCATGTATAGTCAGCCCTATTTAAAAACAGATTATTTAGGAATCATGATGGATGAAAAATTACAAAAAAGTCCTTTAAAATCTAAAGCAGTTCGTCAAGCAATAAACTATGGTTTCGATCGCAAAAAAATGATAGCGTATTTGCGAAACAATATTGGCACACCAGCTAACTCAGGTTTTATTCCTTTGGGTATGCCTGGTTTCGATTCAACAAAAGTAAAAGGCTATTATTATAGTCCTGATAAAGCAAAAAAATTATTAGCCGAAGCTGGTTATCCAGAAGGAAAAGGTTTAGGAGAAATTACATTAGTAAGCACAAGTATGTATTTAGATTTGTGCGAGTTTATGCAAAGTCAATTAAGTGAAATTGGAATAAAACTAAAAATAGAAATACTATCGCCAGCAGTACACAGCGAAATGGTAGCGCGTGGCGATGCTTCATTTTTTAGAAAAAACTGGACAGCAGATTATCCTGATGCAGAAAACTATTTAGCTTTATTTTATAGTAAAAATTTAGCGCCAGCAGGACCTAATTATACTCATTTTAAAAGCGCTGCTTTTGATGGATTGTATGAGTTAGCAGCAAGCGAAGTAAACGATGCCGCGCGTTATAATTATTATCAAGAAATGGATAAATTAATTATACAAGAAGCTCCAGTTGTTCCATTGTATTATGATGCTACAGCTATTTTTTATCATAAAAATGTAAAAGATTTAACTAGTAATCCGCTTAATTTATTAAACCTTAAAAAGGTAATAAAAATAAATATTGACAAATAAGATTTTAGTTGAGAGTGTAGAGTTATGAGTAAAGAGTTGAGAGTTTTAAACTTAAAACTTAATAACTTTCCAACTCAAAAACTTTTTAAACTTTGAACCTTAAACCTAGAATTAATTACTCAACAGGATAAGTTACATAGTAAGCGGCTTTGCTGTATTTATTAAGGTAAAAAGTATTTTCTTTACAATATTCAGCAAGTTTTTCTGCGTTAATTTTTTTATCTAAAAACACATCGTATTTATATAGCTCTTGTAGCATTTCTAAAAAAAACATTTCGTGTGTTTCTGTTTTCTCTGATAAAAAAGTAGAGTTAAATGCTTTTTGTGCTTCAGGAAAAATTACATCACACAAAAACAAATAATTGTTTTGCGCGGCAATTGTAAAATCGGCATGAACTTTTTTTTCCTTATCAATTAAAAGGTATTTATAACCACCACTAACATTTATTTTGTGCTTTATTGTGTACCAAAATTCTGTTTTATAAAACAACGAATCGTTTCGTAAACTAAAGTCAGACTGAGCATTAGCAGCGAATGCAGAAACAAATAAAACAAAAAACAATATTACTTTTTTCATCTAATAATTCTCAAAAACCAAAAACTCTAAACTGTAAACCAACAACCTTAAACCACAACTCATAATTCATAACTTATAACTCATAACTAGTTAACCGTTACCTCAACATCATTTGCAAAATCAAAATCAGTATAATCTTGAATTACATCATATAATGTGCCACGCTCAATTGGAGTTCTTCCTACTTGTTTTATTAATTCAACCAACTGTTTTGTAGTAAGTTTAGGCGACTGCTCTTCAGAACCAGCCATTGAATAAATTTTTGTGGTGTCGTCTATCGTTCCGTCAATATCATTCACTCCAAATGCTAACGAAAGTTGTGCCGTAGTTCTTCCTATCATTGGCCAATACGCCTTTATATGCGCAAAATTATCCATGTAAATACGAGCTATTGCGTAGTTTCTTAAATCTTCTACAACACTCGATTCTGGCAAATAATCCATTTGATTGCCATCGTTTCTAAATTTTAATGGAATAAATGTATTAAAGCCACCTGTTTTATCTTGCAGAGTGCGCAGGCGTTCCATGTGGTCTACCCTATTTTCAAAACTTTCAATGTGTCCGTAAAGCATAGTTGCATTGCTATGCATACCAAGTTTATGCGCCGTTTCGTGAATTTCTAACCAGATATCAGAACCACATTTATCTCCTGCAATTTCTTTACGAACTTTTTCGTCAAATATTTCTGCACCGCCACCAGGTAAAGATTGCAAACCTTTTTCTTTTAAGTAAGTTAAGCCTTCTAAAATATTCATTTTTCCTTTACGGAACATATAATCTAACTCAACTGGTGTAAAAGCTTTTATGTGTAAATCTGGGCGATGCGCTTTTATTTTTCCTAACAATTCACCAAAAAAGAAAACATCCATTTTAGGATGAACTCCTCCAACAATATGAACTTCTGTAACCGGCTTACCATCGTATTTTTTTACAATATTCACCATTTGGTCTATTGTTAATTCCCAACCCTTTTCTCTGTCTTTATACTGACTAGAATACGAACAAAATTTACAATCGAACACACAAATATTTGTAGGTTCAATATGAAAATTACGATTAAAATAAGTTTTATTTCCGTGTTTTTGTTCTCTAACATAATTTGCTAAAGTTCCCAAAAAACCCAATTCGGCATTTTTAAATAAATACAAACCATCTTCAGCAGATATACGCTGACCGTTAGTTACCTTTTTTGCTATCTCAATTAATTCGCCATCTATTTTTGCAGTTTCAAACAAAGAAACTAGTTGTGTAGAACTCATACTTTCAATAATTTACGCAAAGATACCGCTTATACTAATTGTATTTATATTTTATTAAATAATTAAAATATAATTTACAGTTGTTAACACCGATTTCATAGTTGTTTAGGGCAAAATAATTGGACTATTACAGATATCATATTGGTATAATTCAGTTAAAATTGGGGCATAAAATCTAAAAAATTAGCTATTAAATTAGCTTATAACTCAAACTATTTTATAATAATTAAAAACATTTTTAAGTACAACTCATAATTATTAAATAATATTTTTGTATATTGATGCTTTTAAATTTAAAATAATGTTAAAAAAGACGAGCCTACTTTTACTTTCTTTTATTGGTTTTACAAATATTTTGTTTGCTCAAATTTCAACAGTTCCGTCTCCTGCTACAGGCTGTGGAAATTTAAGTGTGCAATTTTTTTTTCCTTCTGGTAGTTCTTGGGCTTGGCAGGCCGGAAACCCTTCCAACGCTACTTCAACTATATCAAGCCCTACTTTTACTTACCCAACCCCAGGTAATTACACAGCAAGAGTAACAGTAGATGGTGTACTACATACCATACCAGTAACAGTATTTCCAAATCCAACGGTTAGTTTAACTTCTCCAGCTAATTTATCTAGTTTTTGTAAAGGAAGTGTAGTTCCATTCACTGCTTCAACCTCTGGAGGAATCGGAACATATACATTTGAATTTGGTGATGGAACTAATGAAACAACAACTGCAAATTCTTCGTCACACACCTATACCAATGCGTTTCCAACTTTATCTACAAATGTGCGTATTAGAGATGTTAATGGTTGCGAAAAAGCTTCAAATCCTATATTCATTTCTATTATTAATGGCCCAACTGCTGCGGGTAGTGTTTCTCCAACTTTTAGCTGTACACCACCTTTAACTGTTAATTTTTCAAATAATTCAACAACCACTTCAAGTACTTTTTCATACCTCTGGGAGTTTGGAAATGGGCAAACTTCTACAGCAACATCGCCAACAAATGTATATACCACAACCGGGACATTTCCTGTTAGCTTAACTGTAACTCAGCCCGAGTGTTCGGTTAAAAACAGTACAATTGGTACTGTTACAATTGGTAAAATACAAGCCGGTTTTTCAAATACAACGCCTACAATCTGCGAAGGTAACACAGTAACATTTACAAATGCTAGTATTCCCCTTCCATCCACAAGTTTAAGCTTTAGCTCCTGGACATTCAGTGGTGGTGCGCCCTCCACTTCACTTAGTAACGGCATTCAAATTGTAACTTACACTAATTTTGGCACCTATACTACTGCGTTATCTGTAACTGATAATAGAGGTTGTTCTGATGCCATTACTAAAAATTCTATTATTATTGTAAATCCATCTCCGGTTGCCAGTATTACTTCAAGTGCAACAGGCTCTTGCAATGTTCCTTTAGTAGTAAATTTTCAAGCTAGTGCCCCAACAACAGGAACTTATGCATGGAAATTTCCGGGCGCAACTGCTACAAGCACAATTACTCAAACTGCTACGGCTACTTTTACCAATTTTGGTACTTATGTTGTATCATTAACATTTACTAACGGTTTTGGCTGTAGTACTTTGGCCACTAAAACAATTAGCATTAGTCCGCCCGTAGCTGATTTTATTGCTTCTCCAAGACAAGGCTGCGTGCCACTTATAGTTTCATTTGCAAACACAAGTATATCAACAGCTGATCCTATTGTTAGCTATACTTGGCTTTTTCCAAACTCTGGAGCTAACCCTGCGTATACACCAACTCCTGTTGTTACATTTAACGACCGTGGGTTTTATGATGTAACACTTTTAATAAAAACCGAAAGCGGTTGTGTGAGCACCATAACTAAAAGTAATTATATTCAAACAGGTGCAATAAGTAACGATGATTTTGTGGCTTCGCTTACTGACATTTGTTACAATACTTACGTCTCTACTATTACGTTTACATCAAATGCAGGCACTTCGTTTATTGCTGATAGTGTTTCCTGGACTTTTGAAAAAGGAACACCACCAACATTTAATTCTTCGGCCACCGCCGGAGATACCGTTATTGTTAACTATAATATAGACGTTGGGCGTTTTGATGTAACACTCGATGTTTTTGATAGAGGTTGTAAAACAACAATTAAAAAACCAAAATATATACAGGTAAAGCCTCCTAAAACAGGAGCCATTGTAACAACACCTATTGATTGTAATAATAAATTTTTTAGAGAATTTAAGAATACCTCAACCAGGGCAGATTCAATTGTTTGGTATTTTGATACACTTAATGTTACGGCAGTTGATGCTAGTAATATAAATATTGCAACGTACACTTACCCGGGAAGAGGTACTTATCCATATAAAGTTGTAACATTTAATGACTCTACAGGTTGTAGGGATAGTATTTACAAGAATTCAAACATAACAATTACAATTCCTGAAGCACATATACAAGCTGTACCTCCCGAAGCATGTAAGCCAGCTTCAATTTTTTTTCAAAACACATCTCAAGATGCATACACAACCACGTATACTTTTGCTGATGGAAGTTCTAGCGGTAGTTTAAGTGGTGCAGCTAACACATCACACCCTTATTTTGTTAATGGAACATATATTGTTACAACAACTATAAGTGATATAAATCAATGTACAGATGTTACCACAACAAGTGTAGAAATATATGGACCAATAGCCAGTTACACAACAAATTCTATAGCAGGTTGCGTACCACTTAAAGTTGAATTTACTGATGTGTCTACCTTAACTTACAGAGCAATCTCCTGGGAGTGGGATTTTGACAATGATGGGGTATTTGAAGTAAACTCACCCTCTCCGATTTATACCTATACTTTTGTAAACACAGGAACTTACAATGTAAGAATGAGAGTTACCGACGAAAAAGGTTGTAATAGCTTACACTCTTCAATTATTTCTCCCACATTTCCTAAGCCAAACTTTGCTGTGAGCGACACTTTTATTTGCCCGGGATCTAGCATAAATTTCGATGCTGGTACTTCTCAATCCTATTTTGGCAGTTATACTTGGAATTTTAGTGATGGTGAAATAAATTCAAGTAATCCACAATCAACTATAACACACACTTTTATAAACGAAGGCGATTATTTTGTAAAACTTACATTAACAGATCGTAATGGATGTAGTGATACTGTAAGTAAAAAAATACAAGTAAGAACACCACATCCAGATTTTGATATTGTTAGAGATGCAACTTGTGGCCTAGTTAAAGCTCATTTTTATGATAATACACCCGACTCAGAATTTACACAAAGCTGGTTTTGGGACTTAGATGACGGAGGTTATTCAGTATTAGAAGATCCAATTAGAAATTACAGTACACCTGGTTCATATTCTGTTAAATTAGTGGTTACAAACATTGCAGGTTGCTCTGATACTATTATTCAAGAAAATATTATTAAAGTTCCAGGTCCAATTGGTACTTATAGTTATTCTCCAACAGAAGGCTGTTCTCCACTAAAGGTTTATTTTAAAGGCGAAAGTCCTAATTCTTTGCACTACGAATGGGATTTCGGTGATGGATACGCCCTTAAAAACACTAATTCGAGTGGGGTTGACACAGTTAGTCATATTTACAAAGATGAAATTATTGCAACTCCGTATTTATACCTTTTAAATGAAGAATTAATTGATGGAAACATATTTGTTTGTAAAACACTTCTTGATCCTATGGATTCTATTGTTGTAAAAAATTATATTTCAGTTGATGCCCAGCCGGCTTATACTATTTTAAAAGAGGATAGTTTGCTTGATGTTGCTTCATTTGTAACGGGATATCAAAATAATACTTTTTATTATTCGTGGTCGCCAGCTCAATATTTAAGTTGTAATAATTGCCCTAACCCTGTTGTTACAGGTATTGGCGACGAATTACCTCATACTTATCAGTTAACTGTAAAAGATGAGCGTGGTTGTATTGGATTCGACTCAATTACCGTTGAAATGCTTAAATGTACAGGGTTAGATGCCATATTACCAAATGTAATAACACCCAATAATGACGGTATAAATGATTTTTTTGTGTTAAAAGGTTGGTGTAAAAATGATATTTTTAACCTAATTATATTTAACAGATGGGGAAATTTAGTTTACGAAGCAGAAGACATTAAAGCATATTGGGATGGAAGAGATAATGAAGGAGAAGAACTACCTGCCGGTGTTTATTTTTATTTGCTTACATACAGTGAGACTGTTACAAAAGGAACAATTCAAATTTTGAGGTAAAAATTAGTTGAAATGAAAAATTTATACTCTAAAACATTTTTTTTAACACTTTTTTTTACGGTGTTGTGCACATTGTTTTCTTTGGCACAAAATAAAGGTCAAGCATCTTGGGTTGATTTAATCGATGATCCGAATGCTAATTTTTATGATATTAAACAATCGTTTAATTCGTATTGGAATAATAGAACCATTGAAAAAGGAAATGGATATAATGTATTTAAAAGATGGGAAAGCTATATGGAGCCAAGAGTTTATCCAAATGGCGACATTAAACTTCCTTCAAAAACATATGAGAATTATAATGCATGGTTGGCACAAAACAATTCTACATCATCTGGCACAGCAAAATCAATATCTGGAACTTGGTCATTATTAGGTCCAATTGGTAAGCCCACAGGTGGTGGTGCTGGCAGAATTAACTTTATTAGATTCGACCCAACAAATTCTAACACAATGTATGTTGGTACGCCTGATGGTGGTCTTTGGAAATCAACAGATGCAGGAACATCATGGACAACCAATACAACTATAATGAGTGTTATAGGATGTTCTGACATTGCTATTGACCCTACAAATACACAAATTATGTATTTAGCAACTGGCGACGGAGATGGAGGAGATACTTATAGCATTGGTGTACAAAAATCAGTAGATGGGGGTAATACATGGAATCCTACAGGTTTAAACTGGAATGTGAATTTAGGAAGAAGAATTTCAAAATTGCTGATGGATCCAACAAACTCATCTATACTTTTAGCTGGAACATCAAGTGGAATATATCGAACAACGGATGCCGGTGTAAATTGGACACTAGTTTTTGTAAGTAACATAAAAGATATGGAATTTAAACCCGGAGCTCATGATACTATTTATGCATCTGGGACAATTGTGTGTAAATCAACAGACAATGGGGCTACATGGAACACAATAACTTCGGGCTTGCCAACAACTAACATACAACGCATTGCTTTAGCTGTTTCGGCAAATAATAGCGCTTATGTTTACGCCTTAGTTGGTAAATCTGGAGGCTATGTTGGTGGAGTCCTAGATCAAGGTTTGATTGGTGTATATCGTTCTACAAATAGTGGAACAAGTTTTACTCAAGTTAAAGATGGAACTACACCAAATATACTCGATTGGAGTTTGGACGGAAGCGGCATAGGCGGACAAGCTTTTTATGATTTATCAATTGCTGCATCTCCTCAAAACGCAAATGAAGTTTTTGTTGGTGGTGTTAATCAATGGAGATCAACTGATGGCGGAGTAAATTGGATAATAAATTCACATTGGACTGGAGCCGGAGGAAAACCATATGTGCATGCAGATGTGCATGATATTGTTTTTTTACCGGGTAGTGGAACAACCCTTTTTAGTGCTAACGATGGAGGTATTTTTAAAACAACTAATTCTGGCACAACCTGGACAGATTTAAGTAACAATTTAGCTATAGCTCAGCAATATAGAATTGGATTATCAACTTCTACACCAAATTTAATTGTTGCCGGACATCAAGATAATGGAACAAATATTTATAACGGTAGCACTTGGAATGAGGTTTTTGGCGGAGATGGAATGGATTGTTTTATAGACAGAACAAACAATAATACTATTTTTGGAGCTTATGTTTTTGGAAAGTATTATAAGTCAACAAACGGCGGTGCGAGTTTTACAGATATAGTTAGTGGTATTCCAAATGGAGAAGGTAATGCAGATTGGCTGTCTGTATGGCACCAAGATCCTGTAACAGCAGCAACTATTTATGCTGGTGGTAGACCTGATTTATATAAAACAACAAACTCTGGCACTACGTGGTCTGTAATAGGAACTCCAACAGGAACAGGAAATATTGTTGAGTTTGCCATTGCACCAAGCAATAATCAGGTTATTTATGCTATCAAATCTGGTGCAAATGCAATTTCTAAATCCACAAACGGTGGCGCAACCTTTAATTCAATAACGGGAACTCTTCCGGTAACAGCTCTTGCTCCAACAAACATTGCAATTTCAAATACAGATCCTAATGTTGTTTGGATTACATTTTCGGGTTACAGCGCAATAAGTAAAGTATTCAAATCAATAGATGGTGGTGCAAATTGGGTAAATTTCAGCGTGGGATTGCCCGCAATACCATGCAATACAATTGTTTACACAAACAATTCGCCAGATGCTGCAGTTTATGTTGGTACTGATGTTGGTGTTTTTTATAGAGACAATACAATGACATCGTGGATATCATATTCGTCTAACCTTCCGCGTGTTGCCGTTAGAGATTTAGAAATATATTATCCTACCGGTAGATTAAGAGCTGCAACTTATGGTAGAGGAACATGGGACAGTGATTTGTATACTTACACTCCAGTAGCTCCAATAGCAAATTTCCAGGCAATTCCAATAACATTGTGCCCTGGTTCGGTAGCTTCTTTTACTAATACTTCTACTGGAACGCCAACATCATATTCCTGGTCATTTGTAGGCGGAACACCAAATTCAAGCACAGCTTTAAATCCTGTAATAACCTATACAACACCAGGAACATATACTGTTGCATTAACAGCAAGTAACGCAGTAGGTTCTCATACCTCTACTCAAACAAATTTAATAGTTGTTTTAAATCCAGTTGGTAATACTCCTCCTTTAACAGAGGGTTTTACCGGTGCTTTCCCTCCCAATGGATGGAGTTTAGTTAACACAAACGCATCAACAACAACATGGGCAAAATCTGCAACTGTTGGTCTTAGTCCTACAAGTGGTAATTCAATGTTTTTTGATAATTTTAGTTATAATGATATAGGAAGTAAAGATGAAATAAGATTAGTAGCATTAAATTTACAAACTTATACAACAGCAATATTAACCTTTAACGTAGCATACGCACCATTCAATGCAACAAATTTTGACGGATTGGAAGTTTTAGTTGATAAGCAATGTTTAACTTCATTTACCTCAGTATATATAAAAACATATACGGATTTAGCAACAATGCCTGCAACAACACTTTCATTCGTTCCTACTCAGGAGCAATGGCGGACAGAAATAATTGATTTAACCTCATACGTTGGTATGTCTAATGTTACAATTGCTTTTAAAAACTTAGCTGGTTTTGGTAATGTATTATACCTAGATAATATAAATGTTAGCAATGCTCCCGCACCAAATACAATTGTAACCGGTACAATAAATGGAAGTCCATTTTGTGAAGGAACTAGCGGTATTTCCGTGCCTTACACCATAACTGGAACTTATACTGCCGGAAATGTTTTTACGGCACAATTAAGTGATGAATTTGGCTCATTTGCAGCACCAACAATACTAGGCACCTTATCTTCTATAAATGCCGGAACAATAGTTACTACAACAGGATTACCTGCTGTTGCAGGTACAAAATATAGGATAAGAGTAGTTTCTTCTAACCCAGTAGTTATCGGCACATATAATGGACCAAATTTAACAATCAATTTAATACCAACAATTGCAAACGCAGGTTCAAATCAACTTGTATGTACTAATAGCGCAACATTGGCTGCTAATAATCCAACAGTAGGAACTGGCCAGTGGAGCTTAGTGAGTGGTTCAGGTTTGATAGCTAGTTCTGCTGTAAATAATTCTACAATTAGTGCTTTAGGATTAGGTAATAATGTATTTAGATGGACAATTGGTAACTCTGGTTGCGTTACTACAACAAGTGATGTAACAATTATGTATAACGAGCTACCAACAGTATCTAACGCAGGTATAAACCAAGAAGTGTGCGGCTCAAACACCACGCTATTAGGTAATCCTGCTTATATTGGAACAAGTGTTTGGAGTTTGGTAAGTGGTGCAGGTTCAATAACAAACACAACTTTAAATAATTCTACTGTTACAGCTTTAGGCTTAGGTAATAATGTGTTTAAGTGGACAATCACAAATTTTGGGTGTCCACCTTCAATTAGTGATGTTACCATTACTAGGACTTCAGGCTCAACTCTGCCATATACACAAAATTTTGAAGGAGGAGTTTTTCCTCCTGCCGGCTGGGCAACTTATAGTGCAGACGAGCCTCAAGTTGTGTGGGGTGTTTTTGGAACCAAGCAATGGGAACTTAGAGCTGCACCCGGTAATTCGGGTAGTACTGCAGGTTGCGCAGCTATTAACTGTTTTAATTACAGCCCTGATGCTGGTCAAAAAGATTATTTACAAAGTAATCCAATTAACTTATCTGGTTATTCATCCGCAACATTAACTTTTAAAACATCATATGCAGTGTTTAGTGCAATTTATACCGATACACTAAAAGTTAGGGTATCAACAGATTGCGGAAACACATACTCACCTGCTCTTTTTTCAAAAGGTGGAACGGAGTTAAGACCAACATACGTTACAACCACATCCTATACGCCTAGTCTTGCGAGCGATTGGAGTATACACACAATTGATTTAACCGCTTTTGCTGGTCAACCAATTTTACTATCTTTTGAATCTATAAACGGATGGGGAAATAATATTTATTTAGATGATATTAATGTTGTTGGAAATCCTGCAACTAACACAATCACTACCGGAGTTATATCAGGTAGTCCTTTTTGTGCTGGAACCACAGGTATAGCTATACCTTATACAAAAACAGGAACTTTTATTAGTGGAAATATTTTTACTGCTCAATTAAGTGATGCGTTTGGATCGTTTGCTAGTACAACCAATTTGGGTACATTGAGCACAACAAGCAACGGAACGTTAATAACAAACATTGGTCTTCCAAACATAGCAGGTACAGAATATAGAATAAGAATAGTTTCATCAAACCCTTCAGTATTTGGAACTGATAATGGATTTAACTTAACAATTAATTCGAGTGTTACACCAAGTATAAGCATCAATACAGAAACTCCAAATATTTGTGCAGGAACAACTGCTACATTTACAGCAACATCAACCGATATAGGAGGTATAACAAGTTATCAATGGAAAGTAAATGGAACAAATGCTGGCACAAATGCTACAACTTTTGTTAGTACATTTAACAATGGTCAACAAGTAAGTTGTATTATGACAAGCAATCCAACGTGTGCAACTTCATTTACAGCAACATCGAATAGTATTACAATTAATGAAAGTGGAACACTAAGCCCAAACATAAATATAAATATAAGCACACAAAATATTTGTACTGGCACAACTGCAACATTAACAGCCACGCCAACTAATGGTGGCTCTATGCCAGGTTACCAATGGAAAGTTAATGGAGTGAACGCTGGAACTAACTCTTCAACTTTTGTAAGTACATTTAACAACGCTGATCAAGTAACTTGTGTATTAACTTCCAGCTTAGCCTGTGCTAACCCATTAACAGCTACATCAAATATTGTAACGGTAACAGTTAGTGGAACACTTGTTCCGAGTGTTAGCATCACTACTACAGCCTCAACTATTTGTGCTGGAACTACATCAACATTCACAGCTACACCAATTAATGCTGGAACAAATCCAAATTACCAATGGAAAATAAATGGCGTAAATGCTGGTTTAAACGCGCCAACTTTTGTTAGCACATTTAGCAATGGTAATAAAGTGAGTTGTGTTGTTACAAGCAATTTTACTTGTGCTAACCCTTTATCATCAACATCAAATATTATAACTATAACCATAACAAATAATTTAATACCGGGTATTAGTATCAACACAACAACGCCAATTATTTGTGCAGGAGCAACAGCAACATTTGCAGCAACACCATCAAATGCAGGCGCATCCCCAACTTACCAATGGAAAATAAATGGAGTTAATGCCGGCACTAACTCGGCTACATTTGCTAGTACATTTAATAATAGCGATCAAGTGAATTGTGTAATCACAAGTAATGCCACTTGTACCAGTCCTTTAACTGCCACGTCTAATAACGTAATAATAACAATAGGCTCAAGTATAACTTATTTTTTAGATACTGATAATGATGGTTTAGGCAACCCACTAAATTCGGTATCAGGCTGTAATCAACCGATAGGATATGTTACGAACAGTAATGATTGTGATGATAATAATAATAGTATTGGTGCGCTATCCGTTTCATATATATTAAGTTTTACTAATATTTGCTCAATAGCAAATTCAGTAAAAATTAACACTGGCACACCAGGTGGTGGAATATATAGCGGAACTGGTATTGTAGGTACAAATTTTAATCCAAGTGGCTTAACAGGAACAATTGTTATAACTTATACTAAAATTATTGGTACATGTTCAGAAAGTGTAACTCAAACAATTATTGTAGATAATTGTACAAGCATTGAAGAAATTGCATCTTCAACTGTTACAATATACCCTAATCCACTTCAAAATGATTTGTTTATTGAAATAGAATCAGCAAAATCGAAAGAATATTTAGTAGAAATATTTTCTATAATTGGACAAGTTATTTATAACGAAAAAATAGAAACGAGTAATGGCAACTCAACAACCAAAGTAGATTTAAAAGATGTAGCAAACGGAATTTATATTGTTAATTTAAGTTCAGAAGAAGAAACAATAACGAAAAGAATAATAATAAATAAATAAAATCTCTAGTAACAGTTACTCAAACAAACTCCTTGAGCCTGTATGCTCTCTATGTCTCCGTGGTTAAATAATTACTTAAATTTTAGTTTTATCTATAATCACAAAAATTTCCTCATCATCTTTTTTCATAAGGTATTTTTCGCGGGCATATTTTTCGAGCGTAACTGGGTTTGTTTGTAGCTCATTTAAATCTTTACTATTTTTTTCTATTTCCGATATATAATAATCTCTGTCAGTTTCAAGCTTTTTAAGTTCTTTACGCTGCTCTAATTGCGAAAACAAATCATACCTATCAAAAAATAAAATCCACACCAATAAGGTTAAAAATGTAATGGCGTATTTATTTTTTATAAACTTAAAAATGTTTTTCATAATCTAATTTCAATAACAAAATTAAGCAATTGTAACTCGCTAAAGCAAAGTGATTTTTTTTGTTTTAAACAAAGCTTTGCTAAAAAAAAGAGTCGCTTTTCAGCGACTCTTTGCAAGAATTAAATTCCTAATTTTTTCTTTATTCCTTCGGTTGTTATTGAACCTGGTCTTTCAATTGGATGACCAAGTGCTCTGTCCCAAATTAATGAAGCTAATACACCTAACGAACGAGAAACACCAAATAATACAGTATAAAAATCGTATTCTACAATACCAAAATGCTGTAACAATGCTCCTGAGTGCGCATCAACATTTGGCCAAGGATTTTTAATTTTACCTGTGCTCTCTAAAATTGGAGGCGCAACTTTGTAAACTCGTTGAACAATTTCGCAAATGTCGTCTGTTTTTCCTTGACCTAAAATATAACGATTGTAAAAATCTTGTTGAGCTGTAAAACGAGGATCTGTTTTACGCAACACTGCATGTCCGTATCCCGGAACCACTTTACCGTTCTCTAACGTTTTTTTAATGTAAGCTGCAATTTCATCTTCTGTTGGTAAACCACCACCTAACTCTTGGCGCATATCTGTTAACCAAAATAAAACTTCTTGATTTGCTAAACCATGCAATGGTCCAGCTAAACCATTCATACCTGCTGCAAACGACAAGTATGGATCTGCCAAAGCAGAACCCACTAAGTGAGTAGTGTGTGCAGAAACGTTTCCACCTTCGTGATCGGCGTGTATAGTTAAATACATACGCATTAAACGTTTTACATCAAACTCTTCGTAACCTAGCATGTGCGCTAAATTTGCAGCCCAATCTAATTTTGGATCTGGTTCGATGTGAACGCCACCTTTGTATTTTCTACGATAAATGTATGCTGCTAAACGAGGTAAGCGCGCAATTAAATTCATCGAATCTTCGTAAACATAATCCCAATAATCTTTTTTGTTTACTCCTTTTGCATAAGCAGCAGCAAATAAAGATTCTGTTTGCATTGCCATTACACCAATGCTAAACTGAGTCATTGGATGGGTTGACATTGGCAATTTATCTATTGCATCAAAAACGTGTTTTGGTACATTGCTTCTACGTGCCCAGTTATTTCCTAAATTCAACACTTCTTCTTGTGTAGGAAGTTCGCCTGTAAGCATTAAATAAAAAATTCCTTCTGGCAATGGTTCTGTTCCACCTGGAGCTTTCGGAAGTTTTTCTCTTAACTCAGGAATTGTGTAACCTCTAAATCGAATACCTTCTTCTGCATCTAATTTAGATGTTTCAGTTACTAATCCAACAATACCTTTCATACCCTGATAGGCTTGCGCCACAGTGTATTCGCCTAATTTTTTTTCGCCATGCTCTTTAATTAATTGCTTAACTTCTGCCTGCATTGGCACTGCTTTACTTACAAACTTATCCTTTAAAGTATCCATGTTGTGTAGGTTGTTAAAATAACTTTATTTTACTTTTTACCAATTTTATTGTAAAAATTGTTCTCTAATGTAGGGAGCAAGTTTCAAAAAAACAAGCGCTTTGCATTAAACAAACTTAAATTTTTTTCCTGGAAATTTTGCAGCTGCTCCTAACATCTCTTCAATGCGTAATAATTGATTGTATTTTGCAATCCTATCAGAACGCGATGCCGAACCCGTTTTTATTTGACCTGTATTTAAAGCTACTGCTAAATCAGCAATAGTTGTATCTTCTGTTTCGCCAGAACGGTGGCTCATTACAGCAGTATAACTATTGTTGTTGGCTAACGAAACTGCATCTATAGTTTCTGATAAAGAACCAATTTGATTTACCTTAACTAGTATTGAATTAGCCACTTTTAAGTCGATTCCTTTTTGTAAAAACTCTACATTGGTTACAAATAAATCATCGCCAACTAATTGAATTTTGCTTCCTAATTTATCGGTAAGCATTTTCCAACCATCCCAATCTTCTTCTGCTAAACCATCTTCAATAGAAACAATTGGATATTTTTTTGCCCAATCAGCCCAAAAATCAACCATTTGAGACGATGTTAATTTATCGCCAGTTGATTTTTTAAAGTGATACATTTTTTCTTCGGCATTGTAAAACTCAGAAGATGCTGCATCCATAGCTAAATAAATATCTTCGCCCGGACGGTAACCCGCAGCTTCAATAGCTTTTAATACAATTTGAATAGCCTCTTCGTTCGATTTAATATTGGGTGCAAAACCACCCTCATCACCAACGTTAGTAGAATATCCTTTACCTTTTAAAACTGTTTTTAAATGATGAAATACTTCGGTACCCATACGTATTGCATCAGTAAACGAATTAGCACCAATTGGCATAATCATAAACTCCTGAAAATCGATGCTATTATCGGCATGTGAACCACCGTTAATAATATTCATCATAGGTATTGGTAATGTGTTTGCATTAACACCACCCACATATTTAAACAAAGGTTGTCCTAACTCCTGAGCTGCTGCTTTTGCGCAAGCCAACGAAACGCCTAAAATAGCATTTGCGCCTAAGTTTCCTTTGTTGTTGGTTCCATCTAACTCAAGCATTTTTTTATCTATGGCATTTTGATCGAAAATATACATGCCATTTAATTCTTCTTTAATTACAGTGTTTACATTGTTCACCGCTTTTAAAACGCCTTTACCTAAATACACATTTTTATCTCCATCGCGCAATTCAATGGCTTCGTGTATACCAGTAGATGCACCCGATGGCACTGCTGCTCGTCCTAATGCACCAGCATCAGTAACTACATCAACTTCAATAGTTGGATTTCCACGAGAATCTAAAATTTGACGTGCAGAAATGTTTGCTATAAATCCCATAATTTTAAAATTTTGCCCCCTCAAACTCCCCCAAAAGGGGAGAATTGTTGGAGTTGTTATTACTAATTTATTTTTATTTTCTCCACTTGTCATTCTGAACGGAATGAAATGTAGTGAAGAATCTATTTTTTTTATTAATTCTATTTCTTTTTTTAATTTATCAGCTTTTAGATTCTTCGTTCCTCAGAATGACAAAAGCTTTTTATGTTTTTGTTATTTTTTTATCTCAATTTTTTTCAGCACTACTCGCTCCTCCCCTTCGGGGAGGCTGGGAGGGGCTTATTTTTTCATCAACTTCACAAAATCGGCAAACAAATACCTCGAATCGTGCGGACCTGGTGATGCTTCAGGATGATACTGCACACAAAAGATAGGTTTGTTTTTATAACGAATACCTTCAATGGTGTTATCGTTTAAGTTTACGTGTGTTACTTCAATTTCTGTGTTGTTTTTCACATCGTTTTCGTTAACCGCAAAACCATGATTTTGTGAAGTTACCTCACATTTACCTGTAATTAAATTTTTTACTGGATGATTTATTCCGCGGTGTCCGTTGTGCATTTTGTAAGTAGAAATTCCGCTTGCTAATGCAATTAGTTGATGCCCCAAACAAATACCAAACACAGGTTTGCCACTGTTTAAAATATCTTTAATGGTATTTAATTCCTCTGGCAAAGCAGCTGGGTCGCCAGGGCCGTTTGATAAAAAATAACCATCGGCATTAAACTCTTTTATACTTGCGAAAGAAGCATTGTAAGGAAAAACCTTTACATAACAATCTTCGTTAGCCAAACATCTTAAAATGTTTGTTTTTATTCCAAAATCTATTGCGGCTACTTTGTACTTAGCGTTTGAATCACCATAAAAATAAGGTTCTTTCGTAGATACTTTTGATGACAACTCCAAACCTTCCATACTTGGCACATTTTGCAACAATGCTTTTAATGCAGATACATCAGTTACTTCCGACGAAATAATAGCATTCATTGCGCCTTTATTTCTAATATGACGAACAATGGCACGCGTATCAACATCAGAAATAGCAACGGTATTGTTTTGTTCTAAATAATCTTGTAACGAAGCATCGGCTAACTTGCGCGAGTGCATAGCACTAAAATTTTTACATACTAAGCCCGAAATTTTAATTCCGCCCGACTCGGTTTCGTTAGCATTTACGCCATAATTACCTATGTGTGTGCTTGCCATTACCATGAGTTGCCCGGTGTATGATGGGTCGGTAAAAATTTCTTGGTAGCCTGTCATACCAGTATTAAAGCAAATTTCGCCTGTTGCTGTTCCAATTTTTCCGGCGGCTTTTCCGTAAAAAACGGTTCCATCTTGCAAAAGCAAAACTGCCGATTTTTTTTCAATGTATTTAGTTTGCATAAACTAATTTAGGGTTGTGCAAAAGTAGTATGTAAAATGCTTAGTTAAAAACAATGTTACTATTTTGCTTAAAAATAATTTTAAGGGCAAACTAATTACAATTTTAAACCATAATAATTTCAATAATCTTTACAATTCTACAACATAAGTAACTTTATCTCCTCGTGCAAAATATTTTTGCTCTATGGTAGTTGTTATAATATTATTTTTATTTCTAATGGTTGTTATAGTGTATAAACCAGCATCAAGAAGCCCTGTAGAAACATAACCATCATCTTTTACAAATCTTAAATCTATACTACCATTTAGCACATGATATTTAGTGACAAAATTGATGTTTATTTTATAATTATTTGTATCAATACCATTGTATGGAGGTGGTGGAGAAACCATTGTAATTCTATCAAACTTACCGCAAATTCTTAATGTATCATTATTTATAGTATTGGGTATTACTTTCCATTCTGATATGTTTTTTACGCCTTGAGATTCTCCTAAACCTCTGCTTGTATAATCTGCATCTGTTGCTATATAAACTACTTTGTAAAAATGTTTGTGTTCTCTTTTATCAGCATCAAACTCACCAAAATCGAATGTTCCGTCAGTGTTAGTAGTTAGTTCTTTTATTGTTCTTATTGAATAGCCAGAACCTTTATAGGTGCCTTCTAACAAAGCAACTTTTAGCCCCGGCATTGGGCGTTCTCCACAATAATCCCATAAAACACCTTTTACACTTGTTGTTTTATAATTTATTTTTTTACAAGTTGTGAAAAACAAACAAGACAATACAAATAAAACAACTATTAGCTTATTCATTTGTTTAAAAAACTATAGTGTAATCGAATGGTGGCGTATGTTTCCACTTTGCATATATATCGTCTTCATATGTTTTGTAAACACCATTTTTTCTTATTTTAAACTTATAGTGATAAGAACCACTGTAGTTATATCCAACCAAATCAAATCCGTTTGGATTTGATTTAAAAAAATTAGATGAAAATGAATATTTGTAAATATCAAGATTGAATACTTTATGATATCGTTCCACATAAATAGAATCTAAATCATCAGTTGGAATATAATTTAAACGAATATATCCTCCTTTTCCATTAATATAACTGCATAATCTTAATGTGTCATAATTGTCATAATTAGCTTTTGGAAACCATGACTCTATATTCTTGATATTAGGGTATGTAACGTTGCCTCCTAAACCTTTGGATAAACTATCTTTTTCAGAATTTACTACTGCATACACTTTGTAGAATTTTTTACTTCTTTTATCAAGTTTTAAGCTTCCAAAGTCAAAAACGCCATTTATGTCGCTCAATACTTCGGCTATTTCCTTATACTCTAACTTACCTCCACACTCACAGCCTTCTATTAATTTAATTTTATAGCCTGACAATCCTTGCTCTCCACAATAATCCCAAAAAACACCTTTAATGGTAGTTTTGTAATATATTTTTTTACAAGTTGCAAAAGTAAAACAAGACAATACAAATAAAACAACTTTTAGCTTATACATTTGTATTAAAAATTTATAAGATATATTTGATGCTCTTTCCAACCAAGATATAGTTTTGAAGTTGAAATAGATTTTGTATTGTTTTTAACTTTTTTGATCAAAACATCGTAATAACCAGCCATTACTTGTGAATAAGAATTAACAAAACCATCTGGTTGAATATATTTTAAGATAACTTCACCTCCAAAATTATTATTATACTTTCCTTTAAAAGTAATTTCTAAAGAATCAGTTGCGTTATAAGGTGGATTAGGATTAACCTGCAATCTAAAATTTAACTCACCACAGATTCTTAATGTATCATTATTTAAAGTATTGGGTATTATTTTCCATTCTGATATGTTTTTTACACCTTGAGATTCTCCTAAACCTCTGCTTGTGTAATCTGAATCACTCGCTATATAAACTACTTTGTAAAAATGTTTCTGTTCTCTTTTATCGGCATCAAACTCACCAAAATCGAATGTTCCGTCAGTGTTAGTAGTTAGTTCTTTTATTGTTCTTATTGAATAGCCAGAACCTTTATAGGTGCCTTCTAACAAAGCAACCTTTAGCCCTGGCATTGGGCGTTCTCCGCAATAATCCCAAAACACACCTTTTACACTTGTGGTTTTATAATTTATTTTTTTGCAGGCACTAAATGTGATGCAAATAGTTATAAAAAATAAAAATTTATATTTAGTCATAGATTATTTTTTAGTGAATGCATTATCATTGTTGCTAATAATCAATAAGAATAAATATAGTAAAAATTTACAAAGTGTTTAGTTTCTTAAATCAAAAAGTATTGCGCAAAAAAAAAGGATAGCGTATAAACCCTATCCTTTTTTAATACTTGTATTATAAAAAATTACTCAGTAGCATCAGTATCTTTCGATTTTTTTGCACGAGTTGCTTTTTTAGGAGCTTCTTCTTTAGTTTCTTCTACAACTGTTGCGTCTGCATCAGCTACAGTGCTTTTTGCAGCACCTCTGCTTCTACGTGTTGCTTTTTTAGCTGGAGCAGCTGCGTTGTTATCGCCTAATAAAAACTCGTTAAAGTCAACTAGTTCAATAAAACACATTTCTGCGTTATCGCCTAAACGATTACCTGTTTTAAGTATACGTGTGTATCCACCCGGACGATTTGCAATTTTTGGTGCAACATCTCTAAACAAAGCAGCAACCGCTTCTTTATTTTTTAAGTAACTAAATACAGTACGACGAGAGTGTGTAGTATCGTTTTTAGATTTAGTTAAAAGAGGCTCAACATATACACGTAAAGCTTTTGCTTTAGCTAAAGTTGTTGTAATTTTTTTGTGTTCTATCAATGAGTTAGCCATATTTGCAAGCATCGCTTTTCTGTGCGAACTTGTTCTACCCAAGTGATTTACTTTTTTACCGTGTCTCATTTTTATTTAGTATTGAGATGTGAGATTTGAGATGTTGAGAAGAGAACTTGTCTCCTATCTCAATACTCATATCTAAAATCTATTTATTAGTCTTTTTCTAATTTATATTTTGCTACGTTCATTCCAAAAGTTAAGTTTTTAGCGTGAACTAAATCTTCTAACTCTGTTAACGATTTTTTACCAAAGTTTCTAAATTTCAATAGGTCATTTTTATTGAAAGATACAAGCTCTCCTAAAGTTTCAACATCAGCAGCTTTTAAACAGTTAAGCGCACGTACAGATAAATCCATATCAGCTAACTTAGTTTTTAATAACTGACGCATGTGTAACGAACTTTCGTCAAACTCTTCAGTGGTAGATTTTTCATGCGTTTCTAACGTAATTTTTTCGTCAGAGAACAACATAAAGTGGTGAATTAATATTTTAGCAGCTTCTTTTAAAGCATCTTTTGGATGTACAGAACCATCAGTAACAATATCCATTACTAATTTTTCGTAATCTGTTTTTTGCTCAACACGAAAGTTTTCGATGCTGTATTTTACGTTTTTTATTGGCGTGTAGATAGCATCAATAGCAATTGTACCTTGCGTTGCGTGGCCACCTTTGTTTTCTTCTGCAGAAACGTAACCTCTACCTTTTTCAATAATTAATTCTACTTTTAATTTTACAGAAGGATCCATGTTGCAGATTACTAAATCTGGGTTCAATACTTGAAAACCAGAAGTAAATTTGCCAATATCACCTGCAGTAAAAGTATTTTTTCCAGATACAGTTACCATTAATCTTTCGAAATCAGTAGATTCAATTTGTCTTTTAAAACGAACTTGTTTGATGTTAAGAATAATTTCTGTAACATCTTCAACAACTCCTTTAAGAGTAGAAAATTCGTGGTCAACTCCCTCAATTTTAATTGAAGTAATGGCGTAACCTTCTAAAGAAGATAATAAAATTCTTCTTAGCGAGTTGCCTATAGTAATACCATAACCAGGCTCTAATGGACGAAACTCAAATTGACCTGAGGTTTCATTTGACTGAACCATTATTACCTTATCTGGTTTTTGAAAATTTAAAATTGACATATTATATGTTGTATTAATTTTTACTGTTTAATCGACAAACAAACTTAAAAATAGTGTTAACTATTAACGAGAGTAAAGCTCTACTATTAATTGTTCTTTAATATTTTCTGGTACTTGTTGTCTTTCTGGTGTTGTAACAAACTTACCTGTTAAGGTGTTTGCGTCAAATTCTAACCAAGGCATAGTAGCTGATCCTTTTACAGAGTTAACTATTATTTCTAAAGATTTAGAACGCTCACGCACTGCAACAACATCACCTGGTCTTAAAGTATAAGAAGGAATGTTTACCACTTTACCATTAACAGTAATGTGTCTGTGCGAAACTAATTGACGTGCACCATCGCGAGTTGGAGCAACTCCTAAACGGTAAACTGTATTATCTAAACGAGATTCAATTAATTGAATTAATACCTCACCAGTTACACCTTTAGCACGAGAAGCTTTATCAAAAATATTAGCAAACTGTCTTTCTAAAATACCGTAAGTATATTTTGCTTTTTGCTTTTCAGCTAATTGTATAGCGTACTCCGATTTTTTAGCTCTTTTGCTAGCTAAACCATGTTGTCCTGGAGGATAGTTCTTTTTTTCTAATGCTTTATCTGGTCCAAAGATTGGCTCTTTGAATTTTCTTGCTATTTTAGACTTGGGGCCTGTATATCTTGCCATTTTATTTTATTGTAAAATTATTGTAAAAATTATACTCTTCTTCTTTTTGGAGGACGACATCCATTATGTGGTACCGGTGTAACGTCAAAAATTTCAGTAACTTCGATACCAGCATTGTGAATAGTTCTGATTGCAGACTCTCTTCCAGCTCCCGGACCTTTAACGTAAACTTTTACTTTTCTTAAGCCAGCATCATGAGCAACTTTAGAGCAATCTGTAGCAGCTAATTGTGCAGCATACGGAGTGTTTTTCTTAGAGCCTCTAAAGCCCATTTTACCTGCCGAAGACCAAGAAATAACTTCACCGTTATTGTTGGTTAATGAGATGATCACATTGTTAAACGTAGCGTTGATATGAGCTTGCCCATAAGCCTCTACTTTTACAACTCTTTTCTTTGTTGTTTTAACTGTTTTTGCCATTTTATTTATCTATTTCTACTAAGAAATTATTTATTACTTAGTTACTTTTTTCTTGTTAGCAACTGTTTTCTTTTTACCCTTACGTGTACGTGCATTGTTTTTTGTAGTTTGACCTCTTACTGGTAAACCTAAACGATGACGAATTCCTCTATAAGAACCAATATCCATTAAACGTTTGATGTTTAATTGTACTTCAGAGCGTAAAGCACCTTCTACTTTGATATGGTCGCTAATGAAATTACGAATTTTTGTTGTTTGTTCGTCGTTCCATTCTGAAACTTTTGTATTAAAATCAACACCAGCGTCTGATAAAATTCTTTGTGCTGTTGTTCTTCCGATTCCATAAATATAAGTCAAAGCGATTTCGCCTCTCTTATTTTTTGGAATATCAATACCTGCAATCCTTGCCATTATATAAATTTATTTAAAATTCTACAAAACTAATAAAAAAACAATTACCCTTGTCTTTGTTTAAACTTTGGGTTCTTTTTGTTGATTACGTATAATACACCGTTTCTTCTAACGATTTTACAATCAACACTTCTCTTTTTAATTGATGTTCTAACTTTCATCTTTGTTCTTATTTGTATTAAAACTACTATTTATATCTAAAAGATATTCTTCCTTTTGTTAAATCATATGGAGACATTTCAACTTTTACTTTATCTCCAGGTAAAATTTTAATATAGTGCATTCTCATTTTTCCTGAAATATGAGCTGTTACTATATGTCCATTTTCCAACTCCACTCTAAACATAGCATTTGACAGGGCCTCCAAAATTGTTCCGTCTTGCTCTATTGATGCTTGCTTCGCCATTTATTTTTCTTAATCCTCTTAATTTATTACATTGTGTTAGTCATAGAAACAGCACTTTGCGTATTTCTACCTTGTATTCTTCCAGTTTTCATTAATCCATCGTAATGACGCATTAATAAATGACTTTCAATTTGTTGTAAAGTATCTAACACAACACCAACCAAAATTAATAACGATGTACCTCCGTAAAAGTGAGCAAATTGTGCATTTAAACCTGCTTTTGTAGCAAATGCTGGTAAAATTGCAATTATTGCTAAAAATATAGAGCCTGGTAATGTTATTTTAGACATGATGTTATCAATAAACATAGCAGTGTCTTTTCCTGGTTTAACTCCTGGTACAAAACCACCATTACGTTTCATATCATCAGCCATTTGGTTTGGATTGATTGTAATTGCAGTGTAAAAATAAGTAAACACTATAATTAAAACTGCAAACGTAAAGTTATGCCAAAAGCCAGTATAGTCGCTAAATGTTTGAACAAATGAACTCATCGATTCTGACTGAGCAAAACCAGCAACTGTTAACGGAATAAACATAATTGCTTGTGCAAATATAATTGGCATTACACCCGCAGCATTTACTTTTAAAGGTATGTACTGACGAACACCACCATATTGTTTGTTTCCAACAATTTTTTTAGCAAACTGTACAGGAATTTTTCTAACCCCTTGCACTAGCATCATTGTAATAATAATGATGAAGAACAATACAACCAACTCTATTAACAATATTACTAAACCACCACCTTGATTCTCTAAACGAGATACGAACTCTTGCACAAATGCAACTGGTAAGTTTGCAATAATACCAATCATAATGATTAAAGAAATACCGTTTCCAATACCTTTATCAGTAATTTTTTCTCCTAACCACATAATAAACATGGTACCCGCAATTAATATAATAATTGACTGCGCCCAGAAGAAAGTTCCCGACATTAAAATTGCTTCTTTTGGAACTTGAGATGCAATGTATCCTGGAGCTTGCAACATTGTAACAACAATGGTAAGCATACGAGTATACTGATTAATTTTCTTTCTACCGCTTTCACCCTCTTTTTGTAAACGTTGAAAGTGAGGAATTGCCATACCTAACAACTGCACAATAATAGATGCAGAAATGTAAGGCATAATTCCTAAAGCAAAAATAGATGCTCTAGAAAAAGCTCCTCCAGCAAAAATATTAATTAAACCTGCTAATCCTTCTGGGTTACCGTTTACTTGTTGCAAAGCAACAGAGTCAACTCCCGGAAGAACAACAAAAGAACCTAAGCGATAGATTAATAGAAATCCAATTGTATTTATAATACGGACTCTAAGATCTTCAATCTTAAAAATGTTCCTAATTGTATTTATAAAATTCTTCATTCAGTTTTTTTAGATTGTAGTAGCAACTCCACCTTTGCTTTCTATTGCAGCTTTTGCAGCAGCAGTAAAGGCATGAACTTTAATATCTAACTTAGCGTTTAATTCGCCTCTTCCTAAAATTTTAACTACTTCGTTTTTGTTAGCCAATCCACTTTCGATTAACACATTAAAATCAATAGTTGTTATATTTTTAGTTTCAGCCAATTTTTGAATAATATCTAAATTGATACCTCTGTATTCAACACGGTTAATGTTTTTAAAACCGAATTTAGGAACACGACGTTGTAAAGGCATTTGACCACCTTCAAAACCTACTTTAGAAGAATAGCCAGAGCGCGCTTGAGCACCCTTGTGTCCTTTTGTAGAAGTTCCACCTCTACCAGAACCTTGACCTCTACCAATTCTTTTTTTTGTTTTAACCGAGCCTGTTGCTGGTTTTAAATTACTCAAATCCATTTCAAAAATCTTTATCGTAAATTTTTCTTATTCTGCTTATTGTACTGAAACAAGGTGTTTTACAGTATTAACCATTCCTAATATTTGAGGAGTAGCTTCTACTTCAACTGTTTGGTTCATTTTAGTAAAACCTAAAGCACGTAGCGTTCTTTTTTGACGCTCTGGTCTGTCGATTCCACTTTTAACTTGTGTTATTTTAATTGTTGCCATTGCTGTAACTATTAATTTTTTTTGGAATTACCCGTTAAATACTTTTTCTAAACTAATACCTCTGTGTTGCGCAACTGTAACAGCATCTCTCATGTGGCTTAATGCCTCAAAAGTAGCTTTTACCACGTTGTGAGGGTTTGATGAACCTTTTGATTTACCTAATACATCTGTTACTCCAACACTTTCTAAAACAGCACGCATCGCACCACCAGCAATAACACCAGTACCATGAGCAGCAGGTTTTAAGAAAACTAGAGAACCGCTATATTTACCTAACTGTTCGTGAGGTACAGTTCCTTTAACAATTGGAACTTTAATTAAATTCTTTTTAGCGTCTTCAATTCCTTTAGTAATAGCGTCTGTTACTTCTTTAGCTTTACCTAAACCGTAACCTACTACTCCATTTTCGTTACCAACTACAACAATTGCAGAGAAACTAAATGTTCTACCACCTTTAGTAACTTTAGTTACTCTTTGAACACTAACAAGCTTATCTTTTAATTCGATTTCGCTCGATTTTACTTTTTTTACGTTTGCGTTTGACATGATAATTTCTTAAAAGTTTAATCCACCTTCTCTAGCTGCTTCTGCTAAAGATTTTACTCTACCATGGTATAAGTATCCATTTCTATCGAAACGTACAGCTGTAATACCTGCAGCTAATGCTTTTGTTGCAACAGCTTTACCAACTAAGGCAGCTTGCTCAATTTTTGTAACTTTTTGAGAAGCAAGTTCTTTTTCACGAGAAGATGCTGATACTAAAGTTTTACCAGACAAATCGTCAACTAATTGAACGTAGATTTGTTTATTACTTCTGAACACGCTCATTCTTGGTGCTGAGGCAGTACCTTCAACAACTTTACGTATTCTTTTTTTAATTCTTGTTCTTCTAAATGCTTTTGTAATAGCCATTTTAATTCAGTATAAAATGATGATCCTTAATTAAGGTTTAATTATTTACCTGCTGATTTTCCAGCTTTTCTTCTCAATACTTCGCCAACAAACTTAATACCTTTTCCTTTGTATGGCTCAGGTTTTCTAAAGCCTCTGATTTTTGCAGCAACTAAACCTATTAATTCTTTATCACATGATGTTAAAGAAATAGTAGGGTTTTTACCTCTTTCAGTTTTTGTTTCAACTTTAATTTCTTTTGGTAATTCAAAAGATATATTGTGAGAATATCCTAAAGTTAACTCTAACATTTGACCAGTGTTAGCAGCTCTGTAACCAACACCTACAAGCTCTTGCTCAGTAGTGTAGCCTTCAGAAACTCCTTTAACCATGTTAGCAATTAATGAACGATATAAACCGTGTAATGCTTTGTGTTGTTTTTCGTCAGAAGGACGAGAAACGATAATTTCGCTTCCTTCTACTTTTACAATGATATCAGGATTAATTTCGCGCGTTAATTCGCCCATTTTTCCTTTTACCTTAACTATATTTTTATTAACAGTTACTTCTACTCCAGAAGGTAATGCTATTGGTTGTTTTCCTATACGTGACATATTGCTTTCCTCCTATCGATTAATAAACGTAACACAATACTTCGCCACCAACTTTTTTAGTTCTTGCTTCTTTATCTGTCATAACTCCTTGAGAAGTTGACACGATAGCAACACCTAAACCGTTTAATACTCTTGGCATTGATTCAACACCTGTATAACGACGTAAACCTGGTTTACTAATTCTTAACAAAGTCTTAATAGCAGGAGCTTTTGTTACAGGATGGTACTTTAAAGCAATTTTAATTGTTCCTTGTACCGCGTGATCCTCAAATTTATAGTTAAGGATGTAACCTTTTTCGAAAAGGATTTTTGTAATTTCTTTTTTCAGCTTAGAAGCTGGAATTTCTACAATTCTGTGTTTAGCAGTAACTGCGTTACGAACGCGAGTTAAATAGTCTGCTATTGGATCAGTTATATTCATTATTTAAATTTTATATGTTATCCCACAGCGGGATAATTATATATTAATACTCTATTTTTTAGTTTACCAGCTTGCCTTTGTAACACCCGGTATTTTTCCGTTTAGAGCCATTTCTCTAAATGTGTTACGAGACAATCCAAAAACTCTCATGTATCCACGCGGACGACCAGTTAGTTTACAACGGTTTCTTGAACGTGTAGGACAAGAGTTTTTTGGTAAAGTTTGCAAAGCTACATAATCTCCAGCTTCTTTCAAAGCTTTTCTTTTATCAGCGTATTTTGCAATAAGAGCGGTTCTTTTACGCTCTCTAGCTTTCATTGATTCTTTTGCCATTCTATTTTAGCTAAGCTATTTTAGTTGTTTTTATTATTTTTTAAAAGGAATTCCGAATTCTTTTAATAAAGCGTGTCCTTCTTCGTTAGTTTTAGCAGACGTTACAAAAGTAATATCCATACCTAAAATTCTACTAACTTTTTCAATAGAAATCTCTGGGAAAATGATTTGCTCAGAAACACCTAAAGTGTAGTTTCCACTTCCATCAAAACCTTTATCGTTAACTCCTTTGAAATCACGAATACGTGGTAAGGCTACAGCTATTAAACGATCTAAAAATTCGTACATTTTATCACCTCTTAATGTAACACGTACACCAATTGGCATGTTTTTTCTCAATTTAAAATTTGAGATATCTTTTTTAGATTTAGTTGCAACTGCTTTTTGACCTGTAATTGTAGTCATTTCAACTACAGCAGAATCAATAATTTTTTTGTCAGCAACTGCAATACCTAATCCTTGATTTATACAGATTTTAAGCAAACGAGGCACTTGCATCGAGCTTTTGTATTGAAATTGTTTAGCGATAGCAGGAACTATTTCTTTGCTATAAACGCTTTTTAATCTAGGTGTATAAGCCATTATTTAATTACCTCCCCAGTTTTTTTAGAGTAACGAACTAGTTTTTCAGTTTTCTCATCTAATTTACGGCCAATTTTTGTAGCTTTTCCAGCAACAACAACCATTAAATTAGAGATGTGAATAGATGCTTCTTTTTTAACGATACCACCTTGAGGAGCAGCAGCGCTAGGTTTTGTATGGCGCGAAACTAAGTTTAGGCCTTCTACAATAGCTCTATTGTTTTTTGTATCCACAGATAACACTTTACCTTGTTGTCCTTTGTTATCACCAGTGATAACAACAACAGTGTCGTCTTTTTTTATGTGAAGTTTTACTTGCATGATTCTATATATCTTTATTAGATTACTTCCGGAGCTAATGAAACAATTTTCATAAATTGTTTCTCTCTTAATTCTCTCGCAACTGGTCCGAAAATACGTGTTCCTCTCATTTCGTCAGTATTGTTTAACAACACTACTGCATTATCATCGAAACGGATATATGAACCATCTGCTCTTTTAATTTCTTTTCTTGTTCTAACAACCACGGCTTTAGAAACAGCGCCTTTTTTAATGTTACCAGAAGGTATTGCATTTTTTACAGACACTACTATTTTATCGCCGATAGAAGCGTAACGTCTTGCTGTACCTCCTAACACACGGATACATAACACTTCTTTTGCACCACTGTTATCCGCAACTGTTAATCTTGATTCTTGTTGTATCATTGTTTGTTACAATTATTTTTTTTAACAACCTATTATTTAGCACGTTCTACTATCTCTACCAATCTCCAATTTTTGGATTTGCTTAGAGGACGAGTCTCCATTATTTTAACTGTATCACCTATGTTACAAGCGTTAGCTTCGTCATGAGCAACAAATTTTGTCGTCATTTTAACGAACTTACCGTACATTGGGTGTTTTACTTTACGTTCAACCGCAACTACAATAGATTTTTCCATTTTGTTGCTAGTTACCACTCCAACTCTTTCTTTTCTAAATTTTCTTGTTTCCATTTTTATTATTAATTGGAATTTTCTTTAGTTAATCTTTTAGTTAACTCTGTCATTAAACGTGCAACTGTCTTTCTAGACTCAGTAATCTTTTTAGGATTTTCTATTGGCGAAATGGCGTGAGTCATTTGCAATTTTACTAACTGTGTTTTCTCAGTAGCAATTCTATCTTGCAACTCTTTTGTAGAAAGCTCAATAATAGCTGATTGTTTCATTTTTTGTTTTTATTATATTGTTTCTTCTACGTAATCTCTTCTAACAATGAACTTGGTTGTACAAGGTAATTTTTGTGCAGCTAAACGCATTGCTTCTTTTGCAGTTTCTAACGAAACTCCGTCTGCTTCAAAAATAATTCTACCTGGTTTAACAACTGCAACCCAATACTCAGGAGCACCTTTACCTTTACCCATACGAACCTCTGCAGGTTTTTTAGTAATTGGTTTGTCTGGAAATACACGGATCCAAATTTTACCTTCACGTTTCATAAAACGGGTAACGGCAATCCTAGCAGCTTCAATTTGGCGACTTGTCATCCAAACTGGTTCTTCGGCTTTAATAGCAAAGGAACCGAATGCAATTTCGTGCCCACGGCCAGCATTTCCTTTGCCAACCATTTTATGCATTTTCCTAAATTTCGTTCTTTTGGGCTGTAACATTTGTACTTATATTTACTACGTAATACGATTAATTATTTTTTCTTGTTTGATTTGTTAAAACGAGGTGCTGGTTTTCCACCTTGTTTTGGTCCAGAGTTTGCACCTGTGTTGCCTGAATTAGCACCTACAGCAGCTTGCCCTATGTTTGGAGATAAATCTCTTTTACCATAAACTTCACCTTTACAAATCCATACTTTAATACCTATTCTACCATAAGTTGTATGAGCTTCTGCTAATGAATAATCAATATCAGCTCTAAAAGTATGTAATGGAGTTCTACCTTCTTTGTAGTGCTCTGTACGAGCCATCTCAGCACCAGCCAAACGACCAGAGATAGAAACTTTTATACCTTCGGCACCCATACGCATTGTTGATGCGATTGATGTTTTAATTGCACGACGGAAAGAAATACGACCTTCGATTTGACGAGCAATGCTGTCTCCAACTAATTGAGCATCTAACTCAGGACGTTTAATTTCAAAGATGTTGATTTGAATCTCTTTTTTAGTGATTTTTTTCAACTCTTCTTTTAATTTGTCTACTTCTTTACCACCTTTACCAATAATAATACCCGGACGAGCAGTATTAATAGTAACTGTAATTAATTTTAAAGTTCTTTCGATAACTATTTTAGAAATACTTCCTTTAGCTAAACGAACAGTAAGGTAATTACGGATTTTGTAATCTTCTACAATTTTATCAGCATAGTTTTTTCCGCCATACCAGTTAGAATCCCATCCTCTGATGATACCTAACCTATTACCTATTGGATTTGCTTTTTGTCCCATTCGACTTTATATCCTAAATTTATTTATATTAGTTTGTTGCTGTTTCTTGTGCTACTATGGCTTTGCTATCTACAAACAAAGTTACGTGGTTTGAACGTTTTCTGATTCTGTTACCACGACCTTGCGGTGCAGTACGTAATCTTTTTAATTGAAAACCGCTATCTACCAATACGTTGCTGATGAAAAGATTTGCATCTTCTACTCTAGCGCCTTCGTTTTTTGATTGCCAATTTGCAATTGCAGACAACAATACTTTTTCTACTCTTCCCGCAGCTTCCTTAGGGTTGTAGCGAAGAACATGTAATGCCTTATTAACTTCCATACCTCTCACTAAATCGCAAACTAATCTCATTTTGCGCGGAGAAGTTGGGCAATTGTTTAATTTGGCAAAGTATTGCGCTTTACGATTTTCTTTAATCGCATCCGCTGTATTTTTTTTTCTAACTCCCATGACTTCTTAAATATTATTTTTTGCCTTTATCTTTTGAACCAGCGTGACCTCTAAAGTTTCTTGTTGGAGAAAACTCTCCTAACTTGTGTCCTACCATGTTCTCTGTTACATAAACAGGAATAAATTTATTTCCGTTGTGCACTGCAATAGTTTGACCAACAAAATCAGGAGTAATCATTGATCTACGTGACCATGTTTTTACAACTGTTTTTTTTGTAGAGTCTATAGTAGCTAAAACTTTTTTCTCTAGCTTAGTATCTACAAAGGGTCCTTTTTTTAATGAACGAGCCATTTATCGCTTTTTTATCTTAATTAAATTATTTTTTTCTACCCTCTAAAATGTACTTATTAGACATTTTAGTTTTTGAACGAGTTTTATATCCTTTTGATGGAACACCATTTCTTGAACGAGGGTGACCTCCTGAAGCTCTACCTTCACCACCACCCATAGGGTGATCTACTGGGTTCATTACTACCGGACGAGTTCTTGGTCTTCTACCAAACCATCTCTCACGACCAGCTTTTCCAGAACGCTCTAAACTATGATCGCTATTTGAAACTGAACCAACTGTAGCTTTACATGTTACTAAAATCATTCTAGATTCTCCAGAAGGTAATTTAATAATTGCAAATTTACCATCTCTTGCGCTTAATTGTGCGTAAGCACCAGCACTTCTTGACATGATTCCGCCTTGACCTGGACGTAATTCAATGTTATGAATAATTGTTCCTAATGGAATATCACTTAAAAACATTGCGTTACCTGCTTCTGGAGCAACATCTTTACCAGACATTAACTTTTGACCAACTTTTACACCGTTTGGTGCAATAATGTATCTTTTTTCTCCATCTGCATAAACTAATAATGCGATAAAAGCAGAACGATTTGGATCGTACTCAATAGTTTTAACTACTGCAGGAATATTATCTTTCTCTCTTTTAAAGTCAATTAATCTATAACGTCTTTTATGACCACCACCAATGTAGCGCATAGTCATTTTACCAGTATTGTTACGACCGCCCGATTTCTTTAAAGGAGCTAACAAACTTTTTTCAGGGGTAGCAGTTGTTACCTCTTCGTAAGTATTTGCTACTTTAAAACGTTGTCCCGGTGTTAAGGGTCTTAATTTTTTTAGTGCCATTTCTTCTCTCTAGATATTGTTATAGAAATCTATCATATCACCATCTTTCAATGCTACGATAGCTTTTTTATTGCGGTTTACTACTCCAGTAACCATACCAGCTTTAGTATTTCTTGTTTTTACTTTGCCGATGTAGTTTTGAGTTCTTACTTCGTTAACTGTAACGCTATACATTTTTTCAACAGCTTCTTTAATCTGCAACTTGTTAGCTTTACGGTTTACGACAAAACCATAGCAGTTTAATTTTTCGCCCTGAGCTGTCATTTTCTCAGTAATGATTGGCTTTATTAATACTTCCATTTCTTATTAATTGCTATAAATTTTCTCAATTTCTTTTACCGAACTTTCAACTAAAAGTAAGTTTGTAGCATTCAAAACATCGTAAGTGTTTAATTCTGAAGCTATTACAACTTTTGCGTTGCTTAAATTTCGGGACGACAAATATACGTTTTTATTTGAATTTGCAAGCACTAAAAGTGTTTTTTTATCAGAAACGTTCAAATTTTTAAGCATATCGATGTATGCTTTAGTTTTTGGACCATCAAAATTAACGTCTTCGATAACTATAATGCTGTTTGATTTTGCTTTATAAGTTAAAGCAGATAAACGTGCTAATTCTTTTAATTTTTTATTCAACTTAAAGCTGTAATCTCTAGGTTTAGGACCGAATACACGACCTCCCCCTTTGTACAATGGATTGCGGATAGATCCTTTACGAGCTCCACCTGTACCTTTTTGGCGGTGTAACTTACGAGTTGATCCAGAAACTTCTCCTCTTTCTTTTGATTTATGTGTTCCTTGACGTTGGTTAGCCAAAAACTGTTTTACATCTAAGTAAATAGCGTGATCGTTAGGTTCGATACCATATATGGTATCTGCAAGAACTACTTTTTTAGCAGTTTCTTTACCTTGTATATTTAATACTTTTACTTCCATTTTACTTTTCTAATAAGATATATGAACCTTTAGCACCAGGAACTGAACCTTTAACTAAAATAAGATTCTTATCTGCAACTATTTTTACTATTTCTAAGTTTTGTACTTTCACTCTATCGCCACCCATTCTACCAGCCATACGCATACCTTTCATTACACGTGAAGGCCAAGATGAAGCACCTAATGAACCTGGAGCTCTTAATCTGTTATGCTGACCGTGAGTTTGACCTCCAACACCCGCAAAACCGTGACGTTTTACAACACCTTGAAAACCTTTACCTTTTGAAGTTCCGATTACATCTACATATTCGCCTTCAGCAAATAATTCAACTGTAACTACATCACCAGCATTTTTAGCATCTTCAAAACCTTTGAATTCAACTATTTTTGCTTTTGGGGTTGTTCCTGATTTAGCAAAATGACCTTTCATTGCTGAAGAAGTATGTTTCTCTTTCTTCTCTCCGTAAGCCAATTGTACAGCAGTATAACCGTCTTTTTCTAAGGTTTTTACTTGCGTTACTACGCAAGGACCAGCTTCTAAAACTGTGCATGGAATTGCTTGTCCATTGGCACCGAAAATACTGGTCATTCCTACTTTTTTACCTATTATTCCAGACATTACTTGTATTTATTGTTATTTATTAATTTTTTTAAGCTAACTAAACTTTTATTTCTACTTCTACTCCACTTGGCAACTCTAATTTCATTAGAGCATCAACAGTTTTTGAAGTTGAACTGTATATATCCATTAATCTTCTATATGAACATAATTGGAATTGCTCTCTTGCTTTTTTGTTAACGTGCGGAGAACGCAATACAGTAAAAATCTTTTTATTTGTTGGCAAAGGAATAGGACCATTAACAATAGCACCTGTAGCTTTTACCGTTTTTACAATTTTCTCAGCAGATTTGTCAACTAAGTTAAAATCGTAAGACTTTAATTTGATTCTAATTTTTTGGCTCATAATTATTTATAAAGAACGTTATATATTAAACTTTTTCAGCTTTTCCTTTTATTTTAGCAATTACATCATCAGAAACGTTACGTGGAGCTTCTGCATAATGAGAGAATTCCATTGTTGAAGTTGCTCTACCAGAAGTGATTGTTCTTAATGTAGTTACATAACCAAACATTTCAGACAATGGCACTTTTGCTTTAATTACTTGAGCTCCGTTTCTTGAATCCATTCCTTCTAACTGACCTCTACGTTTGTTTAAGTCACCTACAACATCACCCATGTTTTGCTCTGGAGTTAAAACCTCAACTTTCATAATTGGCTCTAACAATACTGGCTTACATTTTGGTAATGCTTCGCGGAATGCTGTACGTGCACAAATTTCAAAAGATAATGAATCTGAATCGACATTATGGTAAGAACCATCAATCAATCTAACTTTCATTGAATCCATTGGGTAACCAGCTAATACACCATTTACCATTGCAGCACGGAATCCTTTTTCAACCGAAGGAATAAATTCTCTTGGAATGTTACCACCAGAAATTTCGTTAACGAATTGTAAAGCACTTTTAGCAATATCGTGATCTGCATCAACTGGAGAAATAACAATTTTAATATCGGCAAACTTACCACGACCACCAGTTTGTTTTTTGTAAACTTCTCTGTGTTCGAATGTACCGTTAATAGTTTCTTTGTAAGATACTTGCGGTTGACCTTGATTTACTTCTACTTTAAACTCTCTTCTTAAACGGTCAACTATAATTTCTAAGTGTAACTCACCCATACCGCTAATAACTGTTTGACCTGAGTCTTCGTCAGTTTTAACACGGAAAGTAGGATCTTCTTCAGCAAGTTTATTTAATGAAGTGCCTAATTTATCTAAATCTGCTTGAGTTTTAGGCTCAATAGCGATTCCAATAACTGGTTCAGGGAAATTCATTGCTTCTAATACAATTGGATTTTTCTCATCGCAAAGTGTATCACCAGTTCTAATATCTTTAAAACCTACTGCTGCGCCAATATCTCCAGCTTCAATAAAATCAACTGAATTTTGTTTATTAGCGTGCATTTGGAATATACGAGAAATTCTTTCTTTGTTTCCGCTTCTTGTGTTTAACACATAAGAACCTGCATCTAAACGACCAGAATAAGCACGGAAAAAGCATAAACGACCAACAAATGGATCGGTAGCAATTTTAAATGCTAATGCTGTAAATGGTTGTTTAACATCTGGTTTACGAGAAACCTCTGCTCCTGTATCAGGATGTGTACCTTTAGTTTCTGGTTTGTCTAATGGACTTGGCATTAACTCCATAACTAAATCCAACATTGTTTGAACACCTTTGTTTTTGAAAGATGAACCACATACCATTGGAACAATTTTATTTGCAACGCAAGCTTTACGCAATGCATCTAACACTTCTCTTTCTGTGATAGTTTCTGGAGCGTCGAAAAACTTCTCCATAATTTTATCATCAAATTCAGAAACTGCCTCTAACATTTTTTCTCTCCACTCAGTAGCTTCTGCTAACATATCTTCAGGAATAGGAACTTCTTTATAAGTCATTCCTTTATCTTCTTCGTTCCACACCATTCCACGGAAGTTGATTAAATCAACAACACCCACAAATGTTTCTTCAGCACCAATTGGTAATTGCAATGGAACTGCATTACCACCTAATATTTCTCTTGTTTGTTTGACAACATTTAAAAAATCTGCACCAGAACGGTCCATTTTGTTAACGAATCCTATACGAGTAACGTTGTAGTTATCAGCAAGTCTCCAGTTAGTTTCAGATTGAGGCTCAACACCATCAACAGCAGAAAACAAAAACACTAAACCATCTAATACACGTAACGAACGATTTACCTCAACAGTAAAATCTACGTGACCTGGAGTATCGATAATATTAATTTTATATTTATTATCGCGGTAGTTCCAGAAACAAGTTGTTGCAGCAGAAGTAATTGTGATACCACGCTCTTGTTCTTGAACCATCCAGTCCATTGTAGCAGCACCATCATGTACTTCACCAATTTTGTGATTTACTCCTGTGTAGTAAAGAATACGTTCAGTTGTAGTGGTTTTACCAGCATCAATATGCGCAGCAATACCAATGTTTCTCGTGTATTTTAAATGTTCGCTCATTGTAATTTATAGAACTTGTGTTGTAATATTAAAATCTAAAGTGAGAGAAAGCTTTGTTAGCTTCTGCCATTCTGTGAGTTTCCTCTTTCTTTTTGTAAGCAGCGCCTTCTTCTTTAGCAGCAGCAATAATTTCGCCAGCTAATTTTAAAGCCATTGATTTTTCGTTTCTTTTACGAGCGTACAAAATTAACCATTTCATACCTAAAGAATTTTTTCTTTCAGGACGAACTTCTCTTGGAATTTGAAAAGTTGAACCACCAACTCTTCTACTTTTTACTTCAACTGAAGGAGCTACATTGTTTAATGCTCTTTTAAAAACATCTAATGCATTTTCTTCAGCATTTCTTTTAGTAACAACGTCTATTGCTTCGTAAAAGCAGTTAAAAGCTGTACTTTTTTTACCTTCGTACATTAAATTGTTAACGAACTGAGTAACCAAAGTATCGTTAAACTTTGGATCTGGTAAAATAATTCTTTTTTTCGGAGTGGATTTTCTCATCGGAAATCTATACTATAACTTATTTATTATTTCTTTTTTGCAGGAGCTGCAGCAGCACCAGCTTTAGGGCGTTTAGCACCATATTTTGAACGACGTTGTTTTCTTCCTTCAACACCTGAAGTATCTAAAGCACCTCTTACAATATGGTAACGAACTCCTGGTAAATCTTTTACTCTACCACCTCTAATCAAAACGATAGAGTGCTCTTGTAAGTTATGACCTTCACCTGGAATATACGCAGTAACCTCTGTTTGATTTGTTAATCTAACACGAGCTACTTTACGCATTGCTGAATTTGGTTTTTTAGGAGTTGTAGTGTAAACTCTTGTACAAACACCTCTGCGCTGTGGGCATGAGTCCAAAGCAGCTGATTTACTTTTGTTTACCAGCTTGGTGCGTCCTTTTCTTACTAACTGCTGAATTGTTGGCATTTTATCAGTTTAAAACTATTGTTTTTACTTAATTTTATTTATTATTTATGTACTATTTCCCTAAATTTGGGAGGGCAAAGATAAATAAAATTTGATACAAACAATAGCTGGTTAAAAAATATTTTAAAATAAAGTTAAAAAAAGGCAAGTTTTTTCAAAAAAAAGCCTCAAACTTAAAATTTGAGGCTATGAAAAACTATATACTTTAGATAGTTATTTTTTTATCTTACTAGGGTAATTGTGTTTTTATATTCTTTTACTTCTCCAAATAATGGAGTTACATTTAAAACTAAGAAATAAACTCCATCTGGCGCATCAGATCCATCTCCCTTAATTTTTCCGTTCCATTGATCGGTAATCGAATTTATATCAAACACTTTTTTACCCCATCTGTTGTAAATATATCCGCTAACACTTTTTACACCAATGTAAGTAATTGTGAAAATATCGTTTGGTCCATCTCCATTTGGACTAAACACGTTTGGTATAACTACTGAATAGTTTGGTTCTACAATAATGGTTGTTGTAGCTGTATCAATACATTTTATATCGCTAGTAGCCGTTAAAGTAATTATGTAGGTTCCGTCAACATCGTAAATTGTTGAAGCGTCTACATCTGTGCTAGTTTGTGAATTACCAAAATCCCAAACGTAAGTATTTGTTCCTGTTGTTAAATTTGTTGCAAATACTGTTAAAGGTTTTTCGCCATAATTAGGTGTTGCAACAAAATCGGCAACCACTTGCTCTGCAGAAACAATTACTTTAGCAGCAGATGATGTACAACCATCTGCAGTTCTTGTTACATAATAATCATTTTCTCCAACATTACTTTCTGTAGGTGGGTAAAACAGTTGACTGGTTGTAGAACCAATTTGTTCTTGTTTAGCTTCGTCATTATACCACTTATAAATATCGCCAACATTACCTAGAGACATCAGTTTTAAAGTATCTGTATCAAAACAATACCTAACATTTGAAACCAGTGGAGCATCGGGAACTGGCTTAACAAGCACTTCTGAAACACCACTTACTATATTAGACACACAACCATCGACTTGTGTTGTTACATTAATTAAGGTGTAATCACCTTGTACGGACGTACTTAACTCATAAGGTGAGCTTGTTACATTTGTAACTGTTGTGATATTAGTTCCGTCGGTATAAACAAATGTCCATGGGCTTGTACCAACCAAATTAACATTAAGCTTTACTGGGTCTAACGAGTTACCACAAATAGTGCCACTTCCGCTTATTGTAGCTGATGGAAATAGTACGCTACCAATACGGTATGTGGTATCGAATATACATCCATTATCATCTTTAATTTGTAAAGTATAAGAACCAACAGCTAAACCTGTTATTGTTGTATTTGTTCTAAAAGGAGAGCCATTAAAGCTATATCTATAAGGTGGTGCACCACCCATTACATTTTTCACAATAACTCTACCATTAATTTGATTGCAATAAGTTGATCCGATTGTTAGAGTTGTAGCTTTAGGACCATCAATATTGTTAAAAATTAACTGATCTTGTATTGTACACTCGTTAGCATCTTTAACACTAAACGAGTATGTACCCACACTAATACCAGTAATAATGGTGTTTGTATTATAAGCTGCGTTATTAAAACTATACCTATATGGAGCTGTTCCTCCTGAAACAGAATTAATAAACAATCTTCCATTTGAATCTCCACAGCTTGTACCATAAGCACTAACATTATACGTTGTGGGTCCAGCGATGTTTGGTAATGTAAATACAGTATCTAATTCACAACCTTCGCTATCTTTAATGGTTAACGTATAAGATGTGTTTGCTGTTAAACCTGTGTAAGAAACATTTGTTGAAAACAAACTGGAATTAAACCTATAGCTGTAAGTAGCAACCCCACCTGTAACCGAAACTATTTCTATTGCTGCATTATTAACACCACATAAGCTAGGTGTAGGTGTATACGAAACCAAAGTTGGTCCCTCAATATTATTTACATCAAAATTTTCGACATATATACAACCCGTAGCATCTTTTACAGAAACTGAATAAGAAGGTAAATTGGGCGAAATATTGATATAGGAAGTATTAGTAGTATATGGTGAACCGTTAAAAGTATAACTAAATGGTGCTGTACCGGCTATTACATTACTTAAAGTAAATGCGCCATTAGATGCACCACAAGTTGCATCGGTAACAGTTATAGTAACATCTGTTGGACCACCACTATTGCTTACCGCAATGTTTTGGGAATAAGTACAAAACAATTGATCTTTTACAACTACCTGGTAGTTACCTGCTGAAATACCAGTAAGTACATTATTTGTTGTAAAAGAACTGTTGTTAAATGAATATAAATAAGGCAATGTTCCATCCATTACATTACTTACAGTTATTGAAGCATCTGTTTGACCACAAGCAGCTTCGGTTTTTGATAAAGTAAAAGTAGAAACACCCGGATAACTACTTACAGAAACCGTTGTTAAATAAGTACAACCAGCCGCATCTTTAACTTCAACACTATAATTATCATTGGTTGCTAAACCAGTAATTGTGTTATTATTAACAAAAGGAGCGCCATTAAAACTATAAGTAAACGGAGCAGCACCATCTGTAACACTCGCTACACGAATTCTAGCTGCGTTAGTACCTAAACAATCTCCATCGGTAACAATTATATTTGCCGCAGATGGTTTATCTGTAACATTAACCGTAATTTCAAAACGTTCGCTTTCATCTCCATCACAGGATGGTGGCGACTGACTTACCCAGTATTTGGTTGTACCTACTGCCGTAGTAATTGGTATAGGCGCTACTGTTGACCCTACACCGCCTATAGCTTGTGTGTACCATTTTAAATTAACACCACCAGCTGTAAGCTCTGTTGCAGGGGAGTTTTTGCAATAATTAACAGGCGTTAAGCCAACAGGTTTAGGGCACTCAAATGAGCAATCGGTTTCTCCAGTTCCTCCTGTTTGATCAAATTCAACCAGTATAGCCTGTCGCGAGAAATTTGTAATTAGTACCAAATAATTTTGTCCAGCTATAGCATTTTGTATTACTCCAGTTTCTGAGTGGGTTGTTGTATAACCACAAGCAATATAATGGGCTTGGTTTAATAAATTACAATAATCTTCGCCATCAGCAAAAGGACCCCAAATTACAAAATCAATATCTAAAGTTGGCGTTGAATTCATATTTAAAATAACTGGACCAGATGTAAGCATTTTAAGATAATACCAATTTGGATTAGGTTGCGTCTGCATACATCCATAAAAATTATCTTGCCCTAAAGCGTTCTGTTCTGGTGCATTTAAAGTGCTTCCTGCGCCAGGATTAAAAACATAAGGTTCATCTTGAGTACAAAATTGGCTTGCATCACCACAAAAAATTGAAGGCACATCAGTTAAACAAAGAGAAAAACTAGAAATATCAGATGTTGCTGCGCTAGAATTACCACTACCAAAAATTCGTATATAATAAGTATGCCCTAATGATAATGATGAAAGAATTGTTGTTTCTGTTTGACCAGAAGTTGAAGCATTAACACATGTAACTAAATTTAAATTAGAACAAAAATTACCTTCATAAAAAGCAATAACTCCATCAAAACCATTGCCACTATTAAGCGTCAACTCAAATTTATCTCTGCCAGCAAAAAACTTATACCAAACATCATCATCAGCACCATTGTTACCGCAACCTGGGTCTGGGTAATCAAAATTACTGCTTGCTCCATAAGTATTACCAAAGGTAAGTTCACAATCTTTAGCTGTTCCAAGTTGAATTGCATTAAAACAATCGTCGTTTGGCGGTGCAGGTGGTGCATAGGTTGCGCAAATATCAAAAGTAGGGTTTGCATTAAAGGCAGTTCCCAAACCAAAAACTCTAACATAATAAGTTTGATTTCTAACTAAATTAGATAATATGGTAGTTTCTAAACCTCCATTCAAAGTTGCGTCGTTACACATTAAGGTAGTAAAAGAAGAACAATCTCCAGAATAAACTGTAAATACCGGATTAAATGTACCATTACCATCAATATCTAACTTAATACGACTACTATCTGCTACAAACTTAAACCAAACATCATCATCATAGCTTGCATTACCACAATTGGGCTGCGGTTGTGGCGATTGAGAAGAATTTAATGTTGTACCTGCTGTGTACGAACAATTTATACCAGTAGGTAAAGTAATTGCGTTTACACACTCGTCGTTTGTGGGTGGCGGTGGCGGAAACTGAATACACACGTCAAAAGTAGATGCTGCAATAGGAACACTTGGTGTGCTAAATACTCTTACATAATACGTTAAACTTGATATTAAAGAACCAAAAATTTTAGATTCTAAACCAGAATTAGCATCATTAATACAAGCTTTTTCTGTAAGTGCGTTACACCCACCTTCGTACAAAACATAAGCGGCATCAAAACCTGCTGCTCCTGTTATATTAATTTGTGTTCTAGAGCTATCGGGAACAAACTTATACCAAACATCATCATTAATACCAGTTGCCGCACAAGATGGAGCCACTTGAGTGGATTGAGTAGACTCGAAAGTTGTACCAAAAGTAGTTGTACAAACTGCACCTACTGGGACGCTAAATGCCCCCGCACACTCATCGTTTTGAGGTCCCCAATTTACACATAACTGAAAATTAGATGTTGATGTGGTAGGAAAAGTTGTTTGTGCGCTATAAACACGCACATAATAGGTTTGACCAATTGTATAAGAAGTAATAGTTTTGTTTTCTAACCCACCTAAAGTTGCATTTGCATTTACGCAACTAACTTCGGTTAAACTACCGCAATTACCAGAATATACTGCATAAGCTGGATTAAAATTATTCAACCCCTGAAGTTTAACAACCAAAACAGATTTATCTGCAACAAAAGAATACCAAACATCATCATTTACTTGTTCTGTAGTTGCACAACTTGGAACTGTTTGTGGCGAAGCTGAAGAAAACCTAGTGGTTCCAGCAGTGTATGTACATGTTTCGTTTGTGTTAATAGCTATTGCGCTAATACACTCATCGTTTGCAGGCGGCGGCGGCGGTGTGGTTAAACAAATTTGAAAACTAGGAGTGGTAACAAGTGTAGTTCCCGCACCAAAAACACGAATGTAGTAGGTGTTTCCATTAACTAAAGTTAAAGGTCCTAAAATTCTATTTTCTGCATCGTTTACTCCTGTTTCGTTAGAACATGTTATTTCGGTTAACGAATTACAATTTGCCCCTGAGTAAATTGCATATGCGGGATCGAATAAAGCGTTTGCAGCTTTTAAATCTACAAATACACCTGCAGAACCAGCAACAAATTTAAACCAAACATCATCGTCTGCACCCGCGTTACAACTAGGCGCTGTTACAGGAGAGCTTGACGAATTTAATGTTGAACCACTAGTATATGTACAAGTTGCTCCAATAGTTAAATCTATTGCCCCAATACACTCATCATTTTGTGGACCTTCAAAAACACAAATATTAAAATCTCTATCTATTGGAGCACCTCCACCTGCACTGTATACACGCGCATAGTACGTTTGACCAACAGTGAAAGATGACACTGTTACAGATTCAGTACCTGCAACACCATTATTATTAGCACACTTCATAAAATTTGCAGCAGCACAGTCTGAATAAACAGCAACTACCGGGTCGAAACCAGGTGAACCTTTAACACTCGTAACCAAAACGGGTTGTGTAGCTACAAATTTATACCAAACATCGTCGTCAACACCAACAGCAGCACAGCTTGGAGCAGCAATTGCAGATGTAGAAGCATCTGTTGTAGAACCGGGTGTATTATTACATGTTACACCAGAAGTTATTGTTATTGCAGTACCACACTCATCATTAGTGGTTGGCGGTGGTGGATAATTTAAACAAATTTGAAAATTTGTATTTGTTGGAGTTCCAATGCTATAAACTCTAATATAATAAGTTTGCATAACAGTTAAACCACCTAAAACTGTAGTTTCGAGCCCCCCACTACCTGAATTATTAATACAAGACAACTGTGCCAAGGCACCACAAGCACCAGAATAAACTGAAAAACCTGCATTAAAACCCGTAGCACCCAAAACAGAAATTTTCATTCTCGGGTCATCAGCAACAAACGAATACCAAATATCATCATTTGCATCTGAAGGTGCGCAACTAGGGTCGGGAGAACCAGTAGATAAAAAAGTATCCCCAGCAGTATAAGTACATATTGCGCCAGTAGGCAAATTATATGCGCCAGTACAATTATCGTTACCAGGCAAAGGAAACGAAATAAGCGATACGTTATCTATGGCAATGGGTTGTTGATTAGCAACTGAACCAGCATCGTTTATCCACATAAAAACTAATTTTTGTGTGGTACCAGCAAAAGCACTATTTATGTCAATTTCCTCATATACCCAATTTCCAGGAACACTCTCAAGATAACCACCAATAGCACCTATACTATAACCTCCTGTATTAAGCGGAGTATAATCTAAATGATTTAAAGTATATGTAGATGGTACCATATATACTTTTAGGTAATCTTTGCCAGCTTGGCCTTGGCATTTCCAATTAAAAGATAATCTAATATTTGGTTGTCCTGCTGGAAATGTAACATCTTGGTAAACATATTGAAAAACAGTATTGTTAGTATAACTTACCGTTGCACCGTTATCTGTAGAAATATAAGCGCCTCTTGAGCCAGCAAAAACACCATCTGCCGTACTACCAACAACCCACAAATTATTTTCTTCGAATGTTTCGTTTTGCACAGTCCAACCATTGTCGAAAAATGTGGGACCTGACTCAAAACCACCACCAGCTAAAGAATCTATTAAAGCCTGTCCAAAAGATTGTTGGGTTAATAGCGTAATTAATAATACAATTATATGTTTTTTTAAAAATTTCATATTTGAAAAATAAAAAGTTAAAACTTAATCAATAGATTTTAAATAGGCTATGCTTTTTGTTGGCACTGGCAAATTAATTTTAGCATCATTTAATAACTCCAAAACGAAATAAGAAGGTTTGTATTTAGCAATTTCTATAACTAAATTTTTTTCTTCTTTATTAATTAAAACACTTTTAATAGCTGTATTACCCAATATATGATTTTTAACCTCGTTAAAATTAACAAACTCAGTATCAGCGCTCTCAAAATTTACTTTGTAGGTTTTAGAATTTTGACCTTTATTAACTAACGTTATAATCTTCTCATAATCAACATTATTCACTTCAATTTTATTCTGCGAAAAAACACTTAATGAAAATAAAAGTGAGGAACAGATTGCAAAAACAACAAATTTGTTTTTCATAATTTACAATTATTAAAATAAAGACTAAGTTACATAATATTTAATAAAATGTGAATTTTTTATCTGTTTATTTTACAGATTTTATTGTATTAATAAATTACTTTTGATGAAAATAGCAGATAGTGAATTACTTAGAAAAATTAAATCCATCTCAACGAGCAGCAGTAGAAAACACAGAAGGCCCAGTAATGATTATTGCAGGCGCTGGTTCTGGTAAAACTAGAGTACTTACTTATAGAATATCGCACTTACTTAACAAAGGTGTTGATGCTTTTAATATTTTATCACTAACATTTACCAACAAAGCGGCTAAAGAAATGAAGGAGCGTATTGCTACTATTGTTGGTAACAAAGAAGCGCGCAACTTATGGATGGGAACTTTTCACTCTGTGTTTGCAAAAATTTTAAGAGCAGAAGCAGAGAAATTAGGCTACCCTTCTAACTTTACCATATACGATACCGATGATTCAAAAAGCTTAATTAAAACCCTTTTAAAAGAAGAAGGTTTAGATGAGAAAATTTACAAACCCGCATTGGTTTACAACAGAATATCGTCTGCAAAAAACAGTTTAATTGGCTGGGTAAAATACAACAACGATACAGATTTGCAAGCTGAAGACCGAATGAGCGCTAAACCAAAATTAGGTTTAATATTTGAAAAATATCAAAAGCGTTGTTTTAATGCTGGCGCAATGGATTTTGATGATTTGTTATACAATACAAATGTATTGCTTAGAGACTTTCCTGAGGTGTTAAACAAATATCAGCACAAGTTTAAATACATAATGGTGGATGAGTATCAGGATACTAATTTTTCTCAATATGTTATTGTAAAAAAATTAGCCGCTGGACACGAAAACATTTGCGTGGTTGGCGACGATGCCCAAAGTATTTACGCTTTTAGAGGAGCCAATATTCAAAATATTTTAAATTTTCAAAAAGATTATCCTGAGCTACAAGTATATAAACTCGAACAAAATTATCGTTCAACTAAAAACATTGTACAAGCTGCCAACTCAGTAATATCAAACAACAAAGAGCAGCTTGAAAAAAGTGTGTGGACAGATAACGAAACTGGCGAACGCATAAAAATTATTAAAGCGATAAGCGATAACGAAGAGGGCCAAAAAATTGCTGATTCTATTTTTCAAACAAAAATGAATTTGCAATTGCACAACAAAGATTTTGCAATTCTTTACAGAACCAACGCACAATCTAGAGCAATGGAAGAGGCTTTGCGAAGAATGGGTATTCCATATAAAATTTATGGTGGATTATCATTTTATAAACGCAAAGAAATTAAAGATTTGTTAGCCTATTTTAGATTGACAATTAACCCACAAGACGAAGAGGCTTTAAAGCGAGTTATTAACTATCCCGCGCGTGGAATTGGAAACACCACTTTAGATAAATTATTTTTAGCTGCTGGCACTCATAACGTAGGAATATGGACTATTTTAGAAAATTTAAATTATTATAATTTAGGGATAAATTCGGGCATAAGTTCTAAAATAAATGAGTTTGTTACGATGATTAAAAGTTTCGCAACAATGATCAAAACACAAAATGCTTTCGACTTATCAAATCATATTGCGCAACACTCTGGAGTGTTAAAAGATTTGTATGTAGATAAAACTCCAGAAGGTGTTAGTCGCTACGAAAACATTCAAGAATTACTAAATGGTATAAAAGAGTTTGCTGAAAAAATTCAAACCGAAGAAAATTTCTCGAATACTTTGGACGTGTTTATGCAAGATATTGCTTTGTTAACCGATGCTGACGAAGACGACGAAAAAGGCGAGTTTAACAAAGTTTCTTTAATGACAATTCACTCTGCAAAAGGATTAGAATTTCCGTATGTGTACATTGTTGGTATGGAAGAAAACTTATTCCCTTCGCAGTTATCATTAAACTCGAGAGTTGATTTAGAAGAAGAACGCCGTTTGTTTTATGTAGCATTAACCAGAGCCGAAAAAAAACTAACCTTATCGTACGCATTAACACGCTACAGATGGGGAAATTTAATACACTGTGAACCAAGTCGTTTTTTAGAAGAGTTAGATTCAGATTTAGTTGATGCACCAGAAACACCAACAAAATCAATAGAATTTTACGATTCACCAGCGAGCAGAGAATTTGATTTTTACGAAAAGAAAAAGCCAAGTTCAGCTACAGCGCCCAAACAACAAACATTTACGCCAGCACCTCCTCGCAGAAATTTAGTAAAATTAAATACAACAACGTCTATTAGTTCAACACCTACTACTGGAGAATTTGCTGGCGACGATACCAGTAAATTGCAAGAAGGAATGAATGTGGAACACCAACGCTTTGGAACAGGCGTGGTTACTAAAATAGAAGGCGCTGCCCCTAACCAAAAAGCTACCGTTAATTTTAATGGAATTGGCGAAAAAATGTTGATTCTTAAATTCGCAAAACTTAAGATTTTAAGCTAAAAATGGTTTTATAAATTCAATTCGTTACTTTTGAAAAAAGAAAGCAAATAATTTTGATGGAATACAGTACAGAATTACCTCATTTAATTTTACCAGAATACGGTCGCAACATTCAAAAAATGATTGATTACGCCATTTCTGTAGAGGAAAAAGAAACAAGAAATAAAGTTGCGCAAGCCATTATTGATGTAATGGGACAGCTTAATCCACATTTAAGAGATGTAAACGATTTTAAACACAAATTGTGGGATCATTTATTTATAATTTCCGATTTTAAACTAGATGTAGATTCTCCGTACCCAAAACCCAACAGAGAAACTTTTCATACCAAGCCCGATAAAGTTAACTATCCGTCAAACGATATTAAATTTAAACACTACGGCAAAATTTGCGAAGATTTAATTGCAAAAGCGATCGCTATGGAAGAAGGCGAAATGAAAGAAGCTTTGGTAGAATCTATTGCTAATTTAATGAAACGTTCTTACGTAAATTGGAACAAAGATGGCGTTAGCGATGATGTAATTTTTGGTCATTTAGGAATGTTATCAAAAGGCAATTTAAAAGTAAAAGAAAACACGCGTTTAATGCACAGCGAAGCCCCTCGCCCGTTTGTGAATAACAACAATAAAAAGAAAAAAAATCATTCCAACGGCAAACACAACGGAGGAACATTTAAAAAGAAATTTTAATTTAAAAAAGTAGTTTAATGGCTAGTTTCGAAATAATTGGTGGTACCAAATTAAAAGGTGAATTAGTTCCGCAAGGAGCAAAAAACGAAGCGCTTCAAATTTTATGCGCAGTTTTATTAACGCCCGAAAAAGTTACTATATCTAACGTTCCGGATATTATCGATATTAATAAGTTAATTGATTTATTAAAAGATTTAGGAGTTGTAGTAGAAAAGCTAGGACCAGAAAAATATACTTTTGAAGCAAAAAATGTAAATATTGAATATTTAAACACCGCCGAGTTTAAGAAAAAAGGTGCTGCTTTAAGAGGTTCAATTATGATTGTTGGTCCTTTGTTAGCGCGTTTTGGCAAAGGTTATATTCCGCGTCCTGGTGGAGATAAAATTGGTAGAAGAAGATTAGATACTCACTTTATTGGATTTCAACAATTAGGTGCAAAGTTTATTTACGATGCCGAAGATGAATTTTATAAAGTAGAAGCCAGCAACTTAAAAGGTTGCTATATGCTTTTAGATGAAGCCTCAGTAACAGGTACCGCAAACATTGTGATGGCGGCTGTTATGGCAAAAGGCAAAACAACAATTTATAATGCTGCTTGCGAACCTTACATTCAACAATTGTGTAAAATGCTTAACCGCATGGGCGCAAAAATTAGCGGTGTAGGCTCTAACATGTTAATTATTGAAGGTGTTGATTATTTAGGAGCTTGCGAACATACAATGCTTCCCGACATGATTGAAATAGGCAGTTTTATTGGCTTAGCAGCTATGACTCAGTCTGAAATTACTATTAAAAACGTTGCATACAACGAATTAGGAATTATACCAACTGTGTTTCAAAAACTAGGAATACAAATGGAATTAAGAGGCGATGATTTATACATTCCTTCGCAAGAAAGATACGAAATTGATACGTTTATTGATGGTTCGATTTTAACCATTGCTGATGCTATTTGGCCAGGCTTTACTCCAGATTTATTAAGCATTGTACTCGTTGTTGCGACCCAAGCAAAAGGAAGTGTTTTAATACACCAAAAAATGTTTGAAAGCAGATTGTTCTTTGTTGATAAACTTATTGATATGGGTGCTCAAATTATTTTGTGCGATCCGCATCGTGCAACCGTAATTGGTTTAGATAAATCGCATCCATTAAAAGGAATTTCTATGACCTCGCCCGATATTCGTGCAGGAGTTTCATTATTAATTGCCGCTTTATCGGCAGAAGGAAAAAGTACAATCCACAATATTGAACAGATAGATAGAGGTTACCAAAACATTGATACTCGCTTAAATAACTTGGGAGCTAAAATTACCAGAATAAATTAGTATTTTTGAAAAAGCAATTTGGCATACGCTTTGCACATTGATAATTAGAAAAATTATAGAAAATGAAAAAAACAAACATTATACTTACAATTGCTGCCATGGCAGTTATTACTTTTGGATTTGTATACAAAGGTGCACCTCAAGCAAAAACAGGTTTAAACATTGGCGATAAAGCGCCTGAGTTAGCTTTTAAAAATCCTGAAGGTGTAGAATATAAACTTAGCGAAGTAAATAAAAAACACATTGTGTTAATCGATTTTTGGGCATCTTGGTGTGGGCCTTGTCGTATGGAAAACCCAGCAGTAGTTAAAGCATACACTGCTTACAAAGACAAAAAATTTGTTGGTGGTGCAAAAGGTTTTACTATTTACAGTGTTTCCCTTGATAGAGATATGAATGCTTGGAAAGCTGCAATTGTTAAAGATAATTTAACTTGGGATTACCATGTAAGCGATTTAGGTTTTTGGAATTCAGCAGCAGCTAAAATATATGGAGTAAACTCAATTCCTACTAACTATTTGTTAGATGCTAACGGTGTTATTTTAGCAAAAGGATTAAGAGGTGCCGCTTTAGAAGAAGCTTTAGATAAGTTAGTTGTAAAATAAACTACTACCCCCTTATTGTTAAACAGACAGACTAAACATCTGTCTGTTTTTATTTAGTAAAAATGACAATTTGTCCTTAATCAACCCTGTGGCAAAAAAATTGATATAAAAAGGATGAAAAACAGATTCAAAAAGATTTTTAAGATGAATAGTAACGAAGGCAACATAAGTCCAGAAAACGAATTAGAAAACAACACCAGCGAAAACCTTGGTGAGCAAACTGAAACAGCTCAGCAAGAGCCAGTTGTAACTGAAGAATCAGAAATAGAAAAACTTAAAGCGCAGTTGGCAGAAAGCAATGATAAATTTATTCGTTTGTATTCTGAGTTCGATAACTACAGAAAACGCACAGCTAAAGAAAAGATAGATTTAAGCAAAACTGCTGGCGAAGATGTTTTTAAAGCCATTTTGCCAGTTATTGATGATTTTGAGCGTGGTATTAAAGCAATGGATGCAGCACAAGACATAGTTGCCTTAAAAGAAGGTGTAGACTTGATTTACAATAAAATGAAAAACATTTTAATCCAAAAAGGATTAGAACCAATGGAAACTAACGGAACTATTTTTAATTCGGATATACACGAGGCTATTACAAACATTCCTGCTCCTACCGAAGATTTAAAAGGCAAAATAGTTGACGAATTAGAAAAAGGGTATTTATTAAACGGAAAAGTAATTCGTTTTGCTAAAGTTGTAGTAGGAAGCTAATATTTTAATATGCTGATTTTTTTGATGTGCTGATGTGCAAATTAAAAAACTCATCTAAGCGTTATAAAAATTAGCACATTTTCAAATTTTCAAATTAAAATAATGTCAAAAAGAGATTTTTACGAAATATTAGGTGTAACTAAGGGTACAGCTGCCGATGAGATTAAAAAAGCTTACCGTAAATTAGCTATAAAATACCATCCAGATAAAAACCCTGGCGATAAAGCAGCTGAAGAAAAATTTAAAGAAGCTGCCGAAGCATACGAGGTTTTAAGCAATCCCGAAAAAAAGCAACGCTACGATCAATTTGGACATGCTGGTAACAGCGCAGGTTTTGGCGGTGGTGGAGGCGGTGGCTTTGGTGGCATGAACATGGAAGACATATTTAGCCAATTTGGTGATGTGTTTGGCGGTGGCTTTGGTGGTGGCTCATCTCGCGGAGGCGGAAGACGTATGAACAAAGGAAGTAATTTACGTATAAAAGTAAAACTAACGCTCCAGGAAATTGCGAACGGTGTAGAGAAAAAAATAAAAGTAAATAAATTTGTATCGTGCAAAAGCTGTTCTGGCAGTGGCGCACAAGGTGGCTCAGCACACTCATCGTGCGGAACTTGTAGAGGTAGCGGACAAGTTACACAAGTGGTAAACACCATTTTGGGCAGAATGCAAACGGCTACAACTTGCCCTGCTTGCGGTGGCGAAGGACAAATTATAAAAGATAAATGTAAAAGTTGTTACGGCGATGGTATTGTTAGAGAAGAAGAAGTAATTTCTATAAACATACCTGCTGGTGTTGCCGAAGGCATGCAACTATCTATGAGCGGAAAAGGCAATGCTGCTGCGCGTGGAGGCATTCCTGGCGATTTATTAATTGCCATTGAAGAAATTGAACACGAAGAATTAAAACGCGACGGAAACAATTTGTTTTACGAAAAAAACATAAGTTTTGTTGATGCTGCTTTAGGCACTCAGGTAGAAATACCAACTGTAGATGGTAAAGCAAAAATTAAAATAGATGCAGGTACACAAAGTGGAAAAGTATTACGCCTAAAAGGAAAAGGTTTGCCCGATGTAAACGGCTACCAACGTGGCGACTTGCTGGTGAACATACAAGTGTGGACTCCACAAAAACTAAGTAAAGAAGAAACTGCTACGCTAGAAAAATTGCGTACATCAGATAACTTTATACCCAACCCAAATACAAAAGACAAATCGTTTTTTGAGCGAATGAAACAATATTTTGAATAAATAATTTAATTTTTGTAATAACTAAACCTCCCAACGGAGGTTTTTTGCTTTTTTAACGGTTGTTTTTAGCTAAACTTTATTACATTTATAGCAAAGCAAAAAAATTATGTCGTTTATATTTGAAGCCAAAAATGTTTCAAAAAGTTATGCCAGCCATGTTGCCTTAAATGAGGTTTACATAAGTGTTCCAGAGCAAAGCATATTTGGCTTGTTGGGGCCAAACGGAGCCGGTAAAACTTCTTTAATAAGAATTATTAATCAAATAACGGGGCCTGATTCTGGCGAACTTTTTTTTAAAGGAGATAAACTACATGCAGAACATTCGGCACACATTGGCTATTTACCCGAAGAGCGCGGTTTGTACAAAAAAATGGCTGTAGGCGAGCAAGCATTGTATTTAGCACAATTAAAAGGTTTAAGTAAAAAAGATGCGCAACAACGCCTAAAACATTGGTTTGCTAAATTTGAAATTGAAGCGTGGTGGGATAAAAAAGTAGAAGAATTAAGCAAAGGAATGCAGCAAAAAGTGCAGTTTATTGTAACCGTGCTGCATCAACCCGAATTACTTATTTTAGATGAACCTTTTAGCGGTTTCGACCCCATAAATGCCAACTTAATAAAACAAGAAATTTTAGAACTTAAAAAAAACGGAACTACCATTATTTTTAGTACCCACAACATGGGTTCTGTAGAAGAGTTGTGCGATCATATTACGTTGATTAATAATTCCAAAAACATTTTAAGTGGTTCTGTAAAAGACATTAGAAAACAATTTAAAACAAACACCTACAACTTTACTTTTAAAGGAAATTTAATTGCGTTTACTAACGCTTTGTGGACTAGCGCAGAATTAATTTCGAAACAAACCGATGACGATATACATCACGTTACACTAAAACTAGCAGCTAATCACACACCCAATATGGTTTTGCAAGGTATTTTACCGCACTGTGAGTTATTGTCGTTTAGCGAAGTAATTCCATCTATGAATGATATTTTTATTCAGCAGGTAAACCAAAAAGAAACGGTAGGTACACAAAGTAATTTTACAGAATAGTTATGAGTAAAATAGGATTAATTGTAAGAAGAGAATATTTAAGTCGTGTTAAGAAAAAGTCGTTTTTGGTAATGACAATTCTTGGTCCGTTACTAATGGCAGGCATAATTGTAGCACGCATTTGGTTAGAATCGATGCCCGAAGAAAAACAAAAAGTTTTGGTGATAGACGAAACTACTGTGTTTGAAGATGAATTGAAAAATTACAAAAACATTGAGTTTGAGTTTTCTAAACAAAGTTTAGAGCTAGCCAAAAAAGAGTTTTACAAAACAGAGCACAACATTATTTTATACATTCCTGTAAATATTGTATCGGCAAATGCTATACAAATTTTGTATAAAAAACAACCCGGACTCAATACGCAAGAATACATTAAAAACTCTATTGAAACCAAAATAGAGAACTGGAAACTATTAAAATCGGGCATAGACAAAGAAACACTCGATAAAACAAAAGTAACCATTGCGGTGCAAACCGCTAAAATTGAAGAGTCGGGCGACCAGAAAAAAAGCTACACCGAAGTTAGCATTATATTAGGCTTTGTTGCGGGATTTTTAATTTACATCTTTATTTTTATGTATGGCGCCATGGTTATGCGCGGTGTAATAGAAGAAAAAACAAGTAGAATTATTGAGGTAATTATAACATCGGTTACTCCTTTTCAGTTAATGATGGGCAAAATAATGGGTATAGCTTTAGTTGGCTTAACTCAATTTATTTTGTGGATTATTTTAACTACAGGTTTAACTTCTATCAGCACCAGCTTTGTTGCACAAAAAATGTACGATAGCGCTGAGATAAAAAAAGAACAAACATTTAGTAGTAACATGCCTATTAATGCGCAACAAGAGATTATTAAAAAAACACCAGATGCTGTAAAAGAAATGTACGAAATGGTAGATAGTATTAATTTACCGGTGATGATTTTTTCGTTTTTAATCTATTTTATTGGTGGTTATTTACTTTACGGAGCCTTGTTTGCAGCCATTGGCGCAGCAGTAGATTCGGAAGCAGACACACAACAATTTATGGTTCCCATCACCATTCCGCTGGTGTTAGCATTTATTGTAGCACAAGTTATAATTACCAATCCAGAAAGTAAAATGGCTTTTTGGTTTTCGATGTTTCCACTCACTTCTCCTATCGTAATGATGGTGCGTATTCCGTTTGGTGTACCTATTTGGGAAATAGCATTATCAATGGGTTTATTGGTTGTAGGATTTATTTTTACAACATGGTTAGCTGCAAAAATTTACCGCGTAGGAATTTTGATGTATGGCAAAAAACCAAGCTACAAAGAGTTATGGAAATGGATATTTTATAAAGCATAATATGGAAAAATTCGCCATAATAGATTTAGGCACAAATACCTTTAATTTGTTGGTTGCTGAAAAAGTAAACAATAAAGAATTCAAATTAATATACAGCGAAAAAATTCCTGTTAAATTAGGTGAAGGTGGTATAAATAAAGGAGTTATAGAACCTATTCCGTTTGAGCGTGGAATAAATGCTTTAAGAACTTACAAAAAAAAGATTGAAGAATTAGGTATTGAACAAATCTCTGCCTTCGCTACATCAGCTATAAGAAGCGCACAAAATGGTAAAGATTTTGTTACCAAAGCTTTAGCAGAAACAGGAATTACAATAAACGTAATAAACGGAAACAGAGAAGCAGAACTAATTTACAAAGGCGTTAAATTAGCTGTAGAAGTTGATGATGAATATGCATTAATAATGGATATTGGTGGTGGAAGTACAGAATTTATTTTGTGCTCGCAACAAGGTATAGTATGGAAAAAAAGTTTTGATTTAGGCGCTGCGCGTTTACTCGAAAAATTTAAACCTTCTGAACCTATTACAAAAGATGAAATTTTAAATCTTAAAACACATTTATTAAATCATTTGCAAGAACTTTGGCAAATAGCCAAACGACACCGAATTACTTGTTTAATAGGTTCTTCGGGCTCGTTTGACAGTTTTACAGAAATGGTTTGCGCCAAACACAATCAAAAAATTAATTTAAAAGAAATTAAAAATTTTAAATTAGAAATCACTGATTTTGAAGAGCTATTTAGCCAAATAATAAAATCAAATAGAGAAGAAAGATTATGTATTCCTGGATTAGTTGAAATGCGAGTGGATATGATTGTAATATCGAGCATTCTAACTAAATTAATATTAGACGAATTGTATTTAAATAAAATTATAGTTTCTACATACGCTTTAAAAGAAGGCGTTTTGCATGAATTAATGAATCAATAATAAATTAAAAAAGATGTCGAAAATTTTAATTATAGATGATGAACGAGCTATTCGTAACTCATTAAAAGATATTTTAGAATACGAAAAATACAAAGTAGAAGAAGCTGTTGATGGTGCTGATGGTATTGAAAAACTTACCAAAAACGCTTACGATTTAGTTTTGTGCGATATTAAAATGCCAAAAATTGATGGCATGGAAGTAATTGAAAAATTACAAGAATTAGCACCAGAAACACCTATTGTTATGATTAGCGGGCACGGCACAATTGAAACCGCTGTAGAAGCAGTAAAAAAAGGTGCATTCGATTTTATTCAAAAGCCATTAGATTTAAATCGTTTACTGGTTACTGTTCGTAATGCTTTAGATAAAAATACGTTAGTAAAAGAAACCAAAGTATTAAAAAAGAAAATCTCCAAAACGTTTGATATGATTGGAGAATCGGAAGGAATAAAAAAAGTGCAGGAGATGATTGAAAAGGTTGCTCCTACAGATGCGCGTGTTTTAATTACTGGCGGAAACGGAACAGGAAAAGAACTTGTAGCGCGTTGGTTGCACGAAAAAAGCAACAGAAATAACGCTCCGCTAATTGAAGTAAACTGCGCTGCTATTCCCCCTGAGTTAATTGAAAGCGAATTGTTTGGTCACGAAAAAGGCGCATTTACTTCTGCAGTAGCCACCCGAAAGGGTAAATTTGAAATGGCTGAAGGCGGAACACTTTTTTTAGATGAAATTGGCGACATGAGCTTATCCGCTCAAGCAAAGGTTTTGCGAGCATTACAAGAAAATAAAATTACGCGTGTTGGAGGCGAAAAAGAAATAAAAGTAAATGTGCGTGTGCTTGCCGCAACCAACAAAGACTTAAAATCTGAAATTGAAAAAGGAAATTTTAGAGAAGATTTATACCACCGTTTAGGCGTTATTTTAATTCATGTTCCTAGCCTTAACGACAGAAAAGAAGATGTGGAATTATTAGCCAATCATTTTTTAAACTTATTGTGCGACGAACATGGCATGCCGCTAAAATCGTTTACTAAACAAGCCATTAGCGAACTCAAAAAAATCAATTGGACAGGAAACATACGCGAATTTAAAAACGTAATAGAACGCCTAATTATACTTTGTGGAAAAGAAATAACCGATAAAGATGTTCAACAATATGCTGGGAAGTAGTTTGAATATTAGCAGATTGACAGATTCAAGAAGTAAGATTTAAGAAACAAGATAAAATTGAAAATTATTTACATAGCTTGTCCTGCTGAGGAACGAAGCATCTAAATAATTGAAGTTTCATTGTTTTGTGTTTTCACGGTTTAAAATTATTTCTTACATTTAATTATAATTACAATCAATTCACCTTCTAAATTTTAAAATCATGTGTAGTTTTTCTCTTTGTTTTTCAGCCCAATTATTAGTTTTAATTGCTGCTTTATTTTTATTAGTGTATGTAACTAAACAACAAGTAAGCAAGTGGTTTACATATGGTTCTGTTGCTATTATTATTGTTACTTTAATTATGATGATTTGCAGTTTATGCTGCACTTTATGTATGAGTCATTGTTCATCAAACGGCGCAATGAATGGTAATTGTGGTCCAAATCAAAATTGCGGTAACGAAATGATGATGTGCTCACCGGGTGGAAGTTGTTCAAAAATGGGCGGTAATCCACACATGATGATGTGCAAAGATGGAAGTTCTTGCGAAGGTATGGCTGGCTGCGAAGATATGAGCGAATGCGAATCTAACGAAGAAACGACTAAAGTAATTGTAATTGAAAAAGATTCAGTTGTAAAAAAGAAATAACACCTTATTACAGAAAAAAAATCCGCAGAATTGCGGATTTTTTTATTGAACAATAACTCAGCGAACCTCTGCGAAATCTCTGCGTTCTTTGCGGTAAAAAATATAAAATTTAAGGCAAACTATTACTCATTTTAAGTAGTTCTACTTCTAATTGCTTTGCTTGCATTTTAGCGCTAATTAATCTATCGTTAGCACTTAAAAAATTAAGTTGAGCATCTCTAAATTCTATAGTTGACAATAAGCCATTTTTATATTTTTCAGCAGCCAAATCCAAAATTTCTTTAGCATCTAAAGCATTACTTTCTTCTAGTTTTACCTGATTTAAACTTGTTGTGTAATTTGTATACAATTGCACAAAATAATTATTTAGTTGCAAACGTGCATAATCATTAGCCAACTCGTAGTTTTTAGATAGTAATTCTGCATTTTGAATTTTACGGTTTAAATTAAATCCATCAAAAAGTGGATAAGTTAAACTGGCTCCATAATTAAAACCTAAGTTTTGATTGGCTGCTAAAAATCCTGCTTGCGATGTTGATTGTAAAAAATTGTAACCTCCATTTAACGAAATACTTGGTAAGCGAGCACTCATAACTTCTTTTTTTTCTAAAGCAGCCACTTTTTTATCAATTTCACTTTGCTGTAATAGTAAATTTTCTTCGTCAAATTTCTTTTTAATTGTATTAAAATCTATTGTTTTAAGCGTAATCAAAGTATCTGTTATAATATAAACTGAATCTGATTTAACTCCCAATGTAATTTTAAACTGATTCCAAACGGAAGAAAGTTGTGTGCTTTGTTGCAAAACTTTCGATTCGTCAGCATTTTTATCAAATTTAGCTTGTAATAAATCGTATTTACTTCCAGTGCCAACTGTTAATTTATCTTCAGCTAATTTTAATCGTTCATTACTTAACAAAATAGACTGCTGTAACACTTTAATTTGCTGCTGCGAAGCCACAATTAAATTGTAATTAAGAATTACTTCAGAAACTACATTCAACACTTCTTGCTTTACTTGCAAGTCGCCTTTTTTCTCTAATTCTTTTAATTTATCGGCGGTAGTAAACATTTTCATGCCATCAAAAATAGTCCAACTTAAACCAATACCAGCATTTAAACTATTCGATTTTGCGCCATCTCTATCCAAAATTCTACCATCAACAAACGTTTGCTTAGTGTTTATTACAGAATTACTTTGCGCTACATTTAAAGCTACATCGGGCAAAAAACCTGCATTACCAAGTGAATTATTATTTTGCGAAATGTAATAATTGTTTTTTGCCATTTTTATAGAAAAATTATTTTCTAAGGCAATTTCAATGGCTTTTTCAATAGTTATAACCGACTGAGCTTGAGTACTTGTTATCGTAACAACAAGTAATAAAAGACATATATATTTCAATATTTTCATTTACAAATATTTTAGATTGTACGCTGTTGCGATTTATTTTCTTTAGAAAAGATAGTGTACATAACAGGAATAATATATAAAGTTAAGGCTGTAGAAAACACCAAACCTCCAACAATTACGATTCCTAAAGAAATTCTACTAGTTGAGCCTGCGCCTAAAGCTAATGCAATTGGCAAAGCACCTAAGGCTGTTGCTAAAGATGTCATTAAAATTGGACGCAAACGCGAAACAGCGGCCTGTTTTGCAGCCTCAAATTTGGATAAGCCTTCTTCTTTTTTCTGGTTGGCAAACTCAACAATTAAAATTCCATTTTTAGTTACTAAACCTATCAAAACAATAATTCCAATCTGGCTAAAAATATTTAATGTTTGATCGAAATACCACAAGCACAACAAGGCTCCTGCCATAGCCAAAGGAACGGTTAACATTACCACAAACGGATCTGAAAAACTTTCGAATTGTGCTGCTAAAATCAAATAAATTAAAACTAAAGCCAATAAAAATGCAAACAATGTGTTAGACGAACTTTCAGCAAAATCACGCGACGGCCCAGCTAACGAACTCGTAAAACTTTCGTCTAAAATTTTATCAGCAATTTGTTGCATAGCATCAATTCCATCTTTAATTGTTTTGCCAGGTGCCAATGCAGCAGATACTGTTGCAGAATTATAACGATTGTAATGAAACAATTGCGGCGGACTACTTTCTTCTTTAATTTTAATTATGTTATCGAGCTGAATTAATTCTCCTTTATTATTTCTAACATATAAACTTTTAATATCTGCGGGTTCATCTCTATTTTCGCGTTGCAGCTGACCAATAACTTGGTATTGCTTTCCGTTCATAATAAAATTACCATAACGTTGCCCACTTAAACCCAATTGCAAGGCTTGCCCAACATCCAAAATTGAAACACCTAAATCTCGAGCTTTCTCACGGTTAATATCTATGTGTAACTCTGGTTTATTAAACTTTAAGTTAACATCAACCACAGCAAAAGTTGGATTTTTTTGTGCTTCATCTAAAAATTTTGGCAGATTTTCTCTTAGTTTTTCAAAACTCTCAGCCTGAATAACAAATTGCACTGGCAAACCGCCAATTCCGCCACCAGCAGCCTGAATGGTTTGTTGTTGAATTACAAAAGTTTTTGCTTCGGGGTAATTTTTTAAATTTTTAGTGAGTAAATCAGATATTTCTTGTTGCGATTTTTCTCGCTCAGAAGGATCTTTCAACATAACACGAATAAAAGCCGAGTTAACCGCACCTGAACCAGAAAAACCAGGAGCAGTTACCGAAAGAAAGGTGTGTTTTTCGGGTACACTATCTGCTACTAATTGATTTACTTTTTGAACATAATCATCCATGTATTCAAAAGAAGCACCTTCGGCAGCAGTTGCTGAAATTCTAAACTGGCTTCTATCTTCGAGTGGTGCTAACTCCGATTGCAAGAGGCCTCCAAACAAAAATATAAATCCCAAAGCCAACATCATAATTAAAAAAGTTAAGCCTTTGCGTGGCATAAATTTATTTAATGAGTTTTCGAATGCGTTATTTAAACCCACAAAAAACCGTTCCGTTACTTCATAAAATTTAGATTTTGAATGTTTTTGTCGCAACATTCGTGAACTCATCATTGGCGTTAATGTAAGCGAAACAAATGCAGAAATAATTACAGAACCAGCAACAACAAAACCAAATTCTCTAAACAATGCTCCTGTAAATCCTTGTAAAAATATAATAGGTAAAAACACGGCTGCAAGTGTAATTGTTGTAGAAATAATGGCGAAAAATATTTCTTGAGAACCTTTAATGGTGGCTTCAACAGGAGGAACTCCAGCTTCAATTTTAGTATAAATGTTTTCTAACACCACAATAGCATCATCAACTACCAAACCTGTCGCTAACACAATGCCCAAGAGCGTTAGTACGTTAATTGAAAAGCCAGATAAGTACATTATAAAAAACGAACCAATTAATGAAATTGGAATCGCAACCAATGGAATTAACGTAGAGCGCCAATCTCTTAAAAACAAAAAGATGATGAGCACCACTAAAATAAAAGCAATAATAATTGTTTCTTCAACCTCGCTAATCGATTTTTTAATGAACTCGGTATTGTCTAATGCAATTCCTAAAGTAATATCACTTGGTTTTTCTTTTTTAATTTGTTCTAAACGTTTGTAAAACTCATCAGCTATTGCAACGTAGTTAGCACCAGGTTGCGGATTTAAAGCAACGCCTATCATCGGTGTTCCGTTACCACGCAAAATACTTTCTTCGTTTTCGGGACCTAATATAGCAGTTCCAACATCTTTAAATTTTATACTAGTTCCGTTTTCTTCTTTTATTATTAATTCCGAAAAATCTTCTGTAGTTTCTAATCTTCCCATTGTTCTTACAGAAAGCTCGGTTGTGTTTCCTGCAATTTTTCCCGACGGTAGTTCAATATTTTCTTTGTCTAAAGCAATTTTAATATCTGTTGGCGTTACTCCGTAAGCAGCCATTTTTTGAGGGTCGAGCCACAAACGCATGGAGTATTTTTTTTCTCCCCAAATATTAATTGTACTTACACCAGAAATTGTTTGCAAACGTTCTTTTAAAACATTTACAGCATAATCAGTTAATTGCAATTGATTACGCGTATCGCTTTGAACTGTAACCGATAAAATAGCATCAGAGTTGGCATCAGATTTTGTTACAACTGGCGGACTCGTTAAATCGGGAGGCAACTGACGAATTGCTCTAGAAACTCTATCTCTTACATCGTTTGCAGCTGCTTCTAGATTAGCCTCTAAATTAAACTCAACAGTTATTTGACTTACACCTTGCGAACTCTGCGATGTAATGGAACGAATACCATCAATACCATTAATTTGTTCTTCTAACGGTTCGGTAATTTGAGATTCGATAACATCAGCGTTAGCACCTGCATAATTAGTTCTTACAGTAATAATTGGCGGGTCAATTGCAGGATATTCTCTAACTCCCAAATACGAAAAACCAATAATTCCGAATAGAACTATTATTATTGAAAATACAATAGTTAGTACTGGTCTTTTAACGCTTATTTCGGATAAATTCATTTTAGATTGTACTTTATTGCGATTATAAATATTTATTAATTTTTACGGGTGCTCCATTTTTTATTTGCACCACTCCATTTACAATAACAGTATCACCAACAGAAAGTCCATTAGTAATTTCAATTTCTGCATCGCTTCTAAAACCAGTATTTACAATTTTTTCAGTTGCTTTTCCATTATTAACAACAAACACTTTTTGTCCTTTTAAAATAGGAACAATAGCTTGTGTTGGTATTGATATGGAAGCACTTTCATTTTTAATTTCATAAAAAATACTAGCGTAAGAACCAACTAACAATTTATTTTTCGAGTTATTTGTTTTTGCTTTTACTTTTAAAGAACGAGTTGCATTATCTATTAAGGCATCGGTAGCAAACACATTGGCTTTATAAACTAAAGTGTCGCCTGCTACTTTAAAAGTAATTTCAGAATTTTCATTAATTCTATTCGCATACTTTTCGGGTACAGAAAATTCAATTTTAATTGGATCAGTATTTACAACATTTGTAATTAATGTATTCGCAACAAGGTATGCTCCAACGCTATGATTTCTCAATCCAACTCTTCCCTCAAAAGGAGAAAATACAGATGTTTTTTCTATAGCATCTTTTAATCGCTTAACTTCTTCGTTTAAATTATCGTTTTCATTTTGTAGTTTATCTAAATCTGATTTACTAGTTCCACCCTTGTCGTACATAGCTTTTTGTCTTTCTAATAAGTCTTTTGAAAGTTTAAAACTTTGCTCCGCTTTTTTTAATTGAGAACGTAATTCATCATCATTAATTTTAATTAATAATTGTCCTATTTTGCAAAACTGTCCTTCTGTAAAATTAATAGATTCTATTTTACCGCTTACTTCGTTACGAATTTCAACTTGTTCGTTAGCCAACAAACTCCCTTTAGTTTGAACAATTTGAGAAAAAGGCTTTTCTTTAATAATTACAACATCAATAGCAACTGGCGCACCTTGTTTTGATTTTTTGTCGCTTTTGTTTTCAGTATTTAACAACTTAATTCCAATTAATGTAACAATTGCTAAAATCGCAACAAGCAATACAATATTATTTTTTTTCATTTTTAATTTTTCTAATATTTAAAAAATATTTGTCAGATGGCAACTCACTTAAGTTAGTATCCATTTTCTGTAATGCCTTAAACAAAACCTCAACTTCTTTTACAGATAAGCCATTTAAGGCCGTTTTATTCATTTTATTTATCTCAACTTCAATTTGCTTGGCTTCGCTAACTCCAGTTTCTGTAACAACTAAAAAATGTTGTCTTCTATCGTTGCTATTAATTTCGCGTTTAATGAGTTTTTGTTTTACTAAAAAATCAACAATTCGTACTACACTAGCTTTGTCTATTTGTAAAAAATCAGCCAATTCTTGCTGAGTTATTTTTCCTTTCGCTTTATAAATTACAGTGAGCGTATAATGATAACGATCGATTTTTAAGCTTTCGCATTTTTTGTTGAGCGCACCAACATAACTTTTAGTTAAAACCGAAAAGAGAAAAGAAAGAGGTATTTTGTTATTTAAACTAATCATTTATACAAAAGTACAAACGATAAAATTAGTATACAATATCAACTAATGTTTATAATGTTAAAAAAGTAAAAACAAAAAAAGAAGCCTTAAAAGGCTTCTAAATTTACTAACTATTTTTAACGTAAAAGTGTTACATCACCAATAACTGGTGGGTATTCTTTATTTTTATAATCTTTAACTATTACCCTATAAATATAAACATCTTGCTTGGCGGGCGAACCTTTGTATCTGCCATCCCAACCCGCTGTTAAATCTGTTTTATCGGGTGTTGCGTAAATTCTAACTCCCCATCTATCATACACTTCCATATATATTTCTTTCAAATTTATTCCTTTTGCTTGAAAAATTTGATTGTAATTTAAACCATCATCGTTAGGCGTAAATGCATTTGGTATGTAAAGTGTAATTTCTGGATTAATTCTAATTTCTTTAATAATAGTATCTCTACAAGTGGAATCTCCAACAATTTTGTAGGCAATTAATTTCACTTTAAAAGTTCCAGTATCTGGGTACAGATATTGTGGATTTTCTACTTCTGAAGAATCATTTTCTGTATCAGTAAAATACCACTTATAATAATTTGCGTCGAAAGAAGTATTCTCAAAGCTTACTAATGGATCTAACTCTTGAATTTCATCTGGACTATAAGTAAACTCAGCAATTGGTGGTTCAGATATACTAATGGTAACCATTGCAGTATCTGTTGCAACACAACCTCTATCATCAATTTTTAAAACTACTGGGAAAGTTCCTGTTTGGCGAAATATATAATCTGGTACTGAATCTGTAGAAACTACTTTATTTTCAAATTTCCAATTGTATTTATACTCTGTACCTTCTGGCTCATCAAAATCATTTGAAAACTGAACAGCCTGTGGACCACAACGAGTTGCTTTTTCTGGCAAAATTTTAATTAAAGGAATTCTAACTATCTCTATTTCTACAAAAGAGTTAACTATTTGTGAGCAATTATTAGAAGCTACAACACTGTATGTAGTGTTTTCGTAAGGTTTAACATAAAATGATTCTTGTCCTCTTACACCATTACTCCAAGTATAATCAAATTCATTAACTGCTCCTATTAATTCAGAAGTAATTAAAACGCTATCGCCTTCGCAAATTCTTTGTGATGCATAAGCCTGAAAACTTAATTGAGAATAATTAGAAACATTTACAACTACTTCTGCTCCAACGCCTGCGCAACCAGGTATAGCAGCGTCTTCAACAGTTACATTATAAACTGTTGTAAATTCTGGAGAAACAATATGATTTTGACCAACACCTAAACCATTATCCCAAGTAAAAACATAAGCACCACCACTACCACCCGTAGCATTTGCAGTTAACATAAAAGTTTGTCCAGGACATAAAAACTCAGGTGGATTATTAATCTCAGCAAAGATTTGAGGATTTTGAGTTACTACAAAATTTTGACTTGCGGCACAATTTTTTGAATCTAAAACACTAACTGTATAAGTTCCCACACTTAAACCAGTTGCCTGAACGTTAGTTTGGTTAGTTGGAGTCCATAAATAATTGTAACCAGGGGTTCCTCCAAAAGGACTCGCTAAAGCTGTGCCGGTTGAGCCACCAAAACAACTAACCATTTGCGTTAATGGAACCCCAAAATTTACTGGCTGTGATGGTTGGGTTACGGTTGCAGATGTTGACCTTACACAACCATTAGCATCAGTAACATTTACAAAATAACTTCCTTGAGGCAAATTGTTTGCAAAATTAGTTACTGAAACGAATGGAGACCAATTGTATAAAATTGGTGCTAAAGCATTACTAACTATCACATTAGCAGTACCGTCGCTTCCTCCAAAACAACTCACAACTGTATTGTTCATTGTTGCGGTAATTGCTAATGAAGAATTTACTGTTGCTGAGTTTGAGGTTGAGTTACATCCATTATTATCTGTTATAACTACAGAATAGTCGCCAGCAGCTAAACCACTTATTGTTTGATTTGTAAAGCCTCCTGGCGTCCAGTTGTATGAATAAGGAGATGTTCCGCCACTTATTGCTGAAGTTACTAATCCGTTGGCTAAATTACATTTTGAATTTTGAAGCGTGTAAGCAATAACTGATAATTGTGGAGGCTGGGTAATGTTAACACTAGTGTTAGCTGAACACCCATTATTATCGGCTACTGTTACAAAATAATTTCCACTGGCTAATCCGGTAACTGTAGTGTTTGTTGTAACTCCAACTCCTCCACTCCAAGAATAAGTGTAATTTGGAGTTCCACCTGTTGCTGAAAGACTTGCTCTACCTGTGTTATTAGCAAAACAAGTTAAGTTAGTAAAAGTAGCTACAGCAAGACTTAAAACAGAAGGTTGTGTTATAACTGCTGTGGCTTGTGCCTGACAACCATTAACATCTCTAACATTTACCGTGTATGTATTTGGTGGCATACCAACAACTGATGAACCTGCAAAATTACCCGGCATCCAATTATAAAAATATTGAGCTGTACCTCCTGCTGGCGTTGCAGTTGCTTGACCATTATTAAATCCAAAACAAGTTACATTTGATGAGCTTGTAACTGCTGCTGTTAACGTTGTTGGTTCTGTAACAGTATAAGTTAGTGTTTTTGTACAGAGCTTTGCATCAGTAATTGTTAACTGATAATTACCGGCTAATAAGCCTGTTGCTGTTGCTTTTGTTTGAACTGGCGTAGTATTCCATTGATAAGTATATGAAGCAGTACCACCAAAAGCCAAAACACCAGCTGAACCAGCTAAACCATTACACAAAGCGTTAGTTGTACTTTGTGTAGCTTGCAATAAAGTGGGTTGAGTAATAGTTTCGTTTGCAACACCCATACAACCTGTTGGATCGGTAACTGTTACAGAGTAATTTCCTGCTGCTAAACCATTAACAGAAAAATCGCCTCCAACAGCAACTGTGGAACTTGCTACAGATGTTGGATTCCAAACAATTGTATAAGGGCCAGGTGTTGCCGAAGTAAAACTTGCGAGTATTGTACCATCTGCACCACCAAAGCAACTTACATGCGTTTTATTTAAAAATGTAATTTCTGGCCCAGCAACGTCTACAAGAGATATTGTACTGTCTTTTTGACAACCTGCATTATCTTTAACTAAAACTACATATGTATCTGCAGCCAAACCTATTGCCGTACTATTAGTTCCTCCGTTTGGAGACCATAAATAAGTATAGGTTCCTGTTCCACCGCCAGCAGCTATTGAAATTTCTCCTGTGGGTGTATTACATGTAGCATTATTGGTTAAAGTAGTTATGTTAATTACTAAATCTGGAGGTTGAACAACATAAGCTAATGCAGTATCTGTACAACCTTTTCTATCTTTTGTTATTATTGTATATGTACCTATTGACAAACCTGTAGCAACTGCATTGGTTGTGCCCGTTGTTAACCAAAAATAAGTATAAGATGCAGTTCCTCCTGTGGTAACAGGAGTTAATATTCCATCGTTACTACCAAAACAACTTGTGGTTGCAATTGCTGTTGTAGAGACTAGTTCGTCAACTTTATTTACAGTTCCAGAAGCCCTACCAATACAATTATTTTGATCTCGCACAGTAACACTATAAACTCCTCCAGCTGATAATCCAGTTAATGTTGAGTTGGTTCCAGCTACTGGAGACCAAGTATAACTTAAATTTCCAGTTCCTCCTCCAGCGCTAGCGGCAATTGCACCATTAGGAATATCAGCACAAAATATATCAACAACTGTTGCTATTTGAACCGTTAATGAAGTTGGCTCGGTTACGTTTACACTTGCAATTTTAGAACACCCTTGAGCATCTGTAACGGTTAGTACATATGTGCCTGCAAACAAACCCGTAATACTTTGAGTAGTATTCCCAATATTCCATTGATAAGAAAAGGGAGCTAATCCTCCTGAAACAGCTACAGATGCAGCTCCATTGTTACCTCCATTACAAGTTATACTTGTTACAGAGGTTGTTAAAGTTATTGGAGGAATTACACTTATTAACACGTTAGCTGAAGCAGTACAATTAACATTATCTACTACATTTATAGTATATGAGCCTGCTGGGACAGCAGATATTGATGGCCCACTAGTTCCTGTTGGTTGCCAGTTAAAAGTATAGCTACTTACACCACCAGAAACTGCTGCTAAGGCACTACCACCGTTGCAACCCGCATTTGTAAATGTTGCAATTTGAACTACTAAAAATGTTGCTGGTTCTGTAATTTGAGCAACAGCAGTTTGCACACAATTATTTGCATCTGTTATGGTTACAGAATAACTTCCTATTGCTAAACCAGTAATACTTTGTGTAGTTTTTACTGGAATTGTATTCCAACTATATCTATAAGGACTTGCGCCAGCACTCAGAGCGGTAGCTGTACCTGTTAAAACTCCTTTACAAGCAATATTTGTTACCGATGTTACCGCACTTGGCGATAAACTTATGGCAACAGCTGTTGTTGCGGTGTGTAAACAAGTTGCGTTTACTCGAGTAACAACAGAATAAGTACCCACCATGTTTGCAACAAAATTTGTACGAGTAGGACTTTGTAAACTTGAACTAAATGTAGATGGGCCTGACCAAGTGTAAGTTGCTCCAGTTGTTGGAGTAATATTTAAACTTACAGTTCCGCCTTCGCAAACTGGTGAATTACTTGTTGCCAAAGGCAATGGACATGATGAAATATTTATTGGAGTAATAGGTAAACCAGGAAGTGGGCAACCAAACGCATCAAATGTTCCTTCTGTTCCTTCTGTTACAAAAGGATTTCCAGATATTTCGCCTCGACCAAAAACATATATTTTGTTATTAATTACACTATCACATCTTAACAAAACACAATTAGAACTAACTCTTACTCTAAATCTAAAACGAGTGCTATCTGCACCAGTTGGGGAGTTTACAATTTCTCCACCCAAAGCTGCATTAGCTCCAACTCCAACTCTTACCCTAATCACTCTATTTAAAGCATCATACTCAGCTTGATCATCTCCACTAAAATCGGTTTTAATTCCTGCATTTGGTCCTGTTAAAATTTGCAATGAACCGGGTACATAATCTGCATTACCTTCTAAAGAATCAACAACCCAAGTATTTACAGATGGATCTGATCCAGTATTTTTAGCTGTAAAAGTGTATTCAATAATATCTCCAGAATTAACAGTACCACCATTTAAATCTTGAACTCGAACCGCGCAAGTTAAACTCGGCTCATACACATCAATAACTGACGTAACAACTTGAGTTAAATATGTTTCACCTCCAGTTTTTTGTCTAATAACAGCAGATGTGGCGTTGTTTCCAATATAATTTTTTGTTGTATTATTAGGGAAGAAAATATCGGCATCATAACCTAATGAATTATTTATGTTAGGATTTCTAAAAGCAGTTTGCACTCCATTTCTAGAAAAAGTACTATTAAAAACATCGTTAGCTGGATTTACTACATCTGAAACTGGAATAAAAGTTCCTGCTCCATTAAAAAGCAATGAATCGCCTATTGATGAACGATCACCATCGTAAACCACTAAACCCAATTCTAAAGTTACTGGTCCACTTAAAGGAGTTAAAAAACCAGTTACTGGAATGTTAGTAGTATTATTGCCACTTGAGACATTTGATAATCCATTAAAAACAGTTAGATTTCTCATTAACTCTAAATCGTTTTTGTAAACAACAACAATTGTCCAACCGCCAAAACGGTTAGAACTTCCAACGCGAGTTGCAATGTTTGCTAATGTAAATCTAGCCTTTCCGCCTGTTGCAGCTACAATAGCAGTAATATCTTTAAAACAATGATAACTATTATAACCAGTTGTATTTCCTTGCAACGCATCTGCTGTTAAATTTTGATACGTTCCATTATTAACTTTTAATTTCACTTCGTCTCTATCATTCCAATTAGAAGCGCCACTTGTATTTTCTGCTCCCCAATACAATCCTGCAAAAGAAATTTCGCTACAATTGGGTAAGTTTAAACTATCGCTACTAGACATAAATGTTGTAGCATCATTATCAATATCTATATAAGCTTGATTGAAATTATTATTTATTGCGTTTCCTACTGGCGCTAATTGATCTCTTGCAGTTGTGCAACCCGCATTTGGCGTGCAAGAAACAGAAGCGTTTGAAACAAATACGATTCCTCCTTTTTGCGTTGTTTGAAAACGTATTGTAAACGGAGTTATCACTTGAGAAAAAACAAAAAAAGAATTTAAAAAAAGCACTATTACTAATAATGACTTTTTATGGGCGTAAATTGCTAACATATTAAGGTCGTATTAAATGTAATATTAACAAATTCTACGGATAATTACTAATAAGGTTGGAGTAGATTACGATTATGTTTGAATAATTTTAAACCACTTTGAAAATCAAGCAATTACTATGCTTGCATTATATTGCTAAAAAGCAATGTTATATTGACTTAAATAAAGTTTTGCTTGTGTATGCCCTAAATTAGCAGCTATTTTTAAATTTTTTATCATTTCGAGGGTGTCTCCTAAAACTTGCTGTGTTAATGCAATATTAAAATAAGGTTCGTTGTAGTTTGGATTAATTTGAATTGCTTTGTTGTAATTTTTTAAAGCAATAGTATATTCTTTTTTATAAATAAACGATGTTCCTAAATTATTATAAACTTCAGCATTATTTGTATTTAGTTTTATAGCAGAATTATAAAAATAAATTGAAGAATCAATATTTCCTTTTTTAAAATTTGAAATTCCCAAATTGTAATAAATAATATCATTAGTAGCATCTAGATTTTTTGCTTTATTAAACCACATAATAGCTTCATCATACTTTGCTAACATATCGTTTGCTTTACCAACATTTAAAGTAATATCAGCTTGGTTTGAATCTAAACTATAAGCACTTTTGTAAGCTTTTAAGGCTTTATTGTAATCACCCAAATTGTAATAGCAAACACCCAAATTATTATATGCCTTTGGATAATTCGATTTTAATTGAGTAGATTTTTCAAAATAAGGCAAGGCTTCTTTGTAGTTGGGTGTTTTAGCTTTTAAAAAATAATTACCAGTATTATACCACGCAGATGGAGTTTCAGGATAATTAACACGAACCTGCTCCCAAAGTGTAAAACTATTTTTCCAAACTTTTACTTGCGAAAAACTTATAGCAGATAGTAATAAACAAAACACAAATGTTAAGCTAAATAATGTTGTTGTTTTTAACTTTATGGCATATTTACTTAATAAAAAAGATAGAAATAAAAACAACCCTATACTTGGCACATAATAGTATCTATCAGCGTATACTGCATTACCAACTGGTAAAAACTGTAAAACAGGAAAAACCGCAACAAAGAACAATATAAAAGAAAATAATATGTTTTTTTCTGATTTAAATTTAACAATTACAAATCCAATTAAAAGCAATGCGATAAGTGCCTTTATATAAAATAAAGAAGAAATAGTTAATGGATAAGAATATAGTGTAGAAAGTTTAAATGGCAAAAAAGTAGATTTTATATAAAAAAACAAACCATTTAATCCAATTACAATTTGCTCAACAAACGACAACTTGTTTGGGCTACCAATAATATCTACAGCTGCTTGTGCTTTTATAGCGATAACACCAAAAACTAGCGAAAGAATAAAAAATGGAATTTTATTTATAACTAATTCTTTAAAATTAAATTTATTCGTTTTTATAACTTCTAAACAAATTAAAACTAGAGGTAAAACGACAGCTTGACCTTTACTTAACAGAGAAAAAACAAAAAATAGAATTGATAAATAATACTTGCTTTTTTTAGCCGATTGCTTAAAATCAAAGTAATAAATGCAAGACAATAAAAAGAAAAAACAATACAATACATCTTTACGCTCACTAATCCAGGCAACCGACTCTACATGAAGCGGGTGGGCTAAAAACAACAGTGCAGGAAAAAAACAAAATAACCAATTTAAATTGATTTTTTTTAAAAGAAACAATAATAGAATAGAGTTTAAAATATGAAAAGAAAAATTTGTAACATGCATTACACTTGCCGATTCACCAAAAAAATTAACTTCTAAGGCAAATGATAAAATAGTTAGTGGATGGTAATTACCCATTACATATGAACTGAAAATTTCAGGAATTTTGCTTAAAGTAAAATCTTTTACTAAATTATTGTTGGTTATATATTCTAGATCATCCCAATTGGTGTATTCATAATTTATAGTTGGTAAATAAATAACCAATCCAAGTAGCATTAAAATACCTAGTTGAATTTTACTATTTTCAAACCAATTTGCTTGTGCTTTTAACACATTCGTTTTTTGTGTTTTATTTTTTGACATATCAATTTGGTTTAAATGCTAAATTTATGCTTTTAAAACATGAATTTATAAAATTACAATTTCTATATGCTTAATAAAATTTTACTCTTTTCAATTGAAAATTGAATTTTTACCATTTTTTTGTATTACAAATCACATTGATTTTTGGTGATTTTAAAATATTAGTAATTTAAACAATGGGTTATTTTAATCATAAGAATCGCTTAAAAGTAAGATTTTCAATAAAAAAAGAGTGTTAAAGTTTTTTTTGTACGAATAAACTTATATTTTTGTACAAACATTAATTAAAAAATAAACATTATGAAAAAATTAACATTTTTTGCTGTAGCTGTAATAGCTTTAGCTTCTTGCGCAAAAGAGCGTACTTGTACTTGTACAACTAGCACAGTTGATAGCCGTTTAACAACACAAGCTTCTCCATCAACTTCTGTAATGAGCTGGGATAAAGTTAAAACATCTGATGCTCGTGCTACTTGTGCTAGTGATGAGTATTCTTATGCTGGTACTTACACTACTTACCCTGCACCAACATTTGCTCCAGTTGAAGTTGCTTACACAACTAAAACTACAAGTACTTGTGAGTTAAAATAATCATTTTTAAATTACTGAAAGGCGGAACACTCAGTTCCGCCTTTTTTTTGTCTATTACAATTATGTTAAAAAAAATTCTTTTTTTAATTTTATGCCTTATTATGGGCGCTGTGTATGTCTTTTCGGCTTATACTAAAATTTATCCAATAGAACCATTTGAGTATACTTTTGTAGATTTAGGAGTGGCTAATTGGAAAGTAGCGCCTTTTATTGCTCGCTTATTTATTAGTCTTGAGTTTTTTTTGGGTGCTTTATTTATTCTAAATATTAAAATTAAAACGGCTAGCAAAATCTCTATTGCAGTGCTTGCTATGTTTTCTATTTATCTAATCGGCTTAATTTTTATAGGTAACAATTCAAATTGTGGTTGCTTTGGAAACTACATTTCGATGACACCAATTCAAGCTTTAGTTAAAAACCTAATAATGATAATTATAAGCATAGTTATCTTTAAATTTTATGATGGTTTTGATTATTGGGGGAAATCAAAATTTATTTACTTTTTTTTAATGCTTGCGGCTTTAATAAGTCCGCATATTCTTAACTATGTTGATTTTAATCATAGTGAAGCTTATTTATCTCCTAAAGAAAATCATTTTGAATTACCCTTAGATTCTTTGTACAACAATGCAAGAATTAAAGATTTACCTGTTTTAGATTTTAAACCCGTAAACACTCCAATTACAACCTTATCTAAAGGAAAACATGTGTTGGCATTTATGAGTTTAACTTGCCCTCATTGTAGAATTGCTGCAAAAAAAATGAGACTAATTAAGGAGCGTAATCCTAATATTTCGATGTATTTAGTACTTAATGGTGATGATAATAAATTAATCCCGTTTTTTGAAGATACTAAAGCATCAAATATTCCATATTGCATACTGCTTGGAAGAAACTTTGTTTACTTAGCAGGTGTGAAAATGCCAGCAATACTAATGATTAATAATGGTGTAGTAGAAAACAACATTGACTATTTAAATCTTGAACAAGATGAAATAGAAAAATGGATGGCTAAGTAAATTGTAACCTATTTTAAGTTTTTATTGCTGAAAATTAAATTTTTACTATTTTTGTACAAACAAAACTAAATTAACATTATGAAAAAATTAACATTTTTTGCAGTAGCTGCATTAGCAGTAGTTGGAATGACTTCTTGTTCTAAAGAACGTACTTGTACTTGTACTACAAGTTCAGTTGATAGCCGTTTAACAACACAAGCTTCTCCATCAACTTATATTATGAGTTGGGATAAAGTTAAAACATCTGATGCACAAGCTTCATGTGCTAGTAATGAGAGTTCTTATGCTGGGACTTACACTACTTACCCTGCTCCAACATTTGCTCCTGTTGAAGTTGCTTACACAACTAAAACTACAAGAGCTTGTGAGTTAAAATAATCACATTTCTTTTGATAAAAAGCGGAACTAATTGTTCCGCTTTTTTTTTGTCTAATAAATTTTAAAATCGTAAGCCTCATTATGAGCTTGTATAAGTGTTTTTGGCTTATACAAAATTTATTATTGAAGCTATTTATGTAAATATTTGTAAAAACAGCTCTAGTAAAATTCAAGCAACATTATGGATTGATGCTGTTTTAAGTAGAAAATAACATTCACAATATAGAACTAGAAATAATAGAAAAATAGCTTATTAACTAAATATTTGCCCATTTAATATTTGATTTTAATTGGCTAATAATCACAAGTAAAGTAAGATTTTTATTAAAAATAATTTTTTTATTTCGTTAATAAACATATTTTTGCCATAACGTTTAACTAAAAAACAAAAATTATTATGAAAAAATTAACATTAGTATTAGCAGTTGTAGCATTTGCAGCTGTTTCTTGCAAAAAAGAGTACACTTGTACTTGTTCAACAACTTATGCTGGAACAACTTATTCTGCTTCTGCAACTGCAGAAATGAAGAAAAAAGATGCTGAAGCTTGGTGTACTGCTTACAATACAGGTTCTGGTACTACTTGTAAATTAGACTAATTATTGTCTATACAATAAAAAAAGCCCCGAAATTCGGGGCTTTTTTTATTGCTAAAAATCAAATTATTCCTATTTTTGTAAAAACTAAATTTAAATCACGTGAAAAAATTAGCTATTATATTAGGTGTTGCTTTTTCGGCTACTTTATTATTATCGTCTTGCGAACAATGCTCTACTTGCTCTTACACTACTCGTTTTAACGGTGTAGATTCAACCACAACTTATCCTCAAGAGTGTGGAAATAAAAGCGCAATTGAAGATTACGAAACATTAGTGCGTACTGAATCTGCTAAAAATGGCGGCACAGTTACTTGTACTGAAGAATAAAAAAAAGCTACATTTTGTAGCTTTTTTTCCTATTAATAAACGGGAGTAACAGTATAGCCTTGTTTTTTTAATAAAGCTATTACACCCTTTTCGCCTCCTAAATGCCCTGCACCTACCGCTATAAACGTTGAGTTTTGTGAAGCTAAAGTTTCAATAACAGGAATCCAATTTTTGTTTCTTTTTACTAAAAAGTCTTCTGTAAAATCTGCCATTCCTGCGGTTTCATCATTAATTACTTTATACAAAGCTTCTGTATCTTCGTTTTTATACAATTCTATCATTTTATCGAAAGAGTTGTTTTCGTTAGCAGTATACAATTCGCTTGTTAGCATTTGCAATTGCTCGTTAGTTGGCATTTTATTTACTAAATCTAACTGAGAATAAATGGATTCTAGACCAGCTGTTTGCATTTTTCTTTTTTTAGCCATCTTATTAAATTCTACTTCGTAAGATTCGGTATCTTTCATTTGTTCTTGCATAATTGCACTCGAAAAAAAGAAAGGTTTTAAACGCTCGTACTTTTTAAATTTTGATTTTTTTACGTGCATAGAATCTATCACATATTGTTTTAACCTATTGTATTCGCCTGCACTCATTAGGTTTTCTAATGTTTGATTGTTTGGTAAAATTGTTTGTTGTGCAACAGAAATTTTAGTTTTAAAATCCATATTCAAATCTATTTCCATTGCCAACACACTACACTGATTAAATGCTTTTGATATTTTTTCTGAAATAGAAAAATCTTTTTTGGGCATTACATGTATGGTTCCATACAAATACGAATCTTGTTTTAAACCTTTGCCTGATATTTTATACAATAATGAATTACTAGTGTTTTGAGCTTTAGCAGCTGGATAAAAGCTAACGAATGGCGCTAAAAAAGCCAGCAAAACATATTGTATTGTTTTTAAATGTTGATTATTCATGTGCAAATTTTTATTAAATTTAGTTTATAATTAAAACGCTAATTATGAAATACACTTTTATCATAGCAATGAGTATGCTACTTTTTAGTTGCAGTAAAAATGACAGATGCACTGCCAAAACAAGTAATTGTATTTGTACTGAAGAATACGCTCCTGTTTGTGGTTGCGATGGAAAAACGTATTCTAACAAATGCCACGCCGAGTGCGCTGGTGTTGAGTATAAAACGGGAGAATGTAACTAGATTTTAAATAACTCAAAAATTGTAAAATCGTATTTGTTTTTTTCGTCGGCAGTATGTTTTATTTCCAAAACAATTTTCCATTTAGAATAATCAATCTCAGAAAAAAAAGCATCGCCTTCAAATTCGTGGTCAATTTTTGTGACGTACATTTTATCAACCAAATCTAAACTTTGTGCATAAATCTGTGCGCCGCCAATTATAAAAATTTCGTTATCGTTGTTTTGTTTTGCCTTTTCTATTGCTTGTTCTAACGAGTTTACTACAATTGCTCCTGGCGCATTGTAATCATTTTGACGAGTGATAACAATGTTCACTCTATTTGGCAATGGTCTAAATTTTTCGGGAATAGATTCGTAGTTTTTTCTTCCAGTAATTATGGTATGACCAGATGTTTTTTCTTTAAAAAATTTCATATCAGCAGGCAAATGCCATATTAATTGGTTGTCTTTACCAATTACATTGTTCTTAGCAACTGCTACTATTATTGAAATGCAAGACATTAGATATCTGTTTTGAAAAACTACTTTTAACTTTCTAAACCGCCACCGCTGCTTTAATGTGAGGATGTGGGTCGTAACCTTCTAAAGTAAAATCTTCAATTTTAAAATCGAAAATACTTTTTACATCTGGATTAATTTTCATTACTGGTAACTTTCTAAAATCTCTTGTTAACTGCAAATTGGCTTGTTCTATGTGATTTGAATAGATGTGTGCATCGCCTAATGTGTGCACAAACTCTCCTGCTTGCAAACCGCAAACTTGTGCTACCATCATTGTTAACAATGCATACGACGCAATATTAAATGGTACGCCCAAAAATATATCTGCGCTACGTTGATACAATTGACAACTTAATTTTCCGTCGGCAACATAAAACTGAAACAAAGCATGACATGGAGGTAATTTCATTTTATCAACCTCTGCTACGTTCCAAGCACTTACAATTAATCTACGCGAATCGGGGTTCTTTTTAATTTGATTAATTAAGTTGGTAATTTGATCTATATTCCCGCCATCTGGCGTTGGCCAGCTTCTCCACTGTACACCGTAAACAGGACCTAATTCTCCTTTTTCGTCAGCCCATTCGTCCCAAATACTAACTCCATTATCTTTTAAATATTTTATGTTTGAATCGCCACGTAAAAACCACAACAGCTCGTGTATAATTGAACGGAGATGCAATTTTTTGGTAGTTAAAACCGGAAAACCGTCTTGCAAATTATAACGCATTTGGTAACCAAAAACACTTATGGTTCCAGTGCCTGTTCTATCTGTTTTTTTTGCTCCATGCTCTAAAACATGACGCATTAAATCGTGGTATTGTTTCATTTTATTTTGTTGAATTTTTAATGCTTTACTTCTAACTTATGATTAGGATCGTGTTTGTGTTTAAAAAATATCCAGAAAAACACTGCAATTACAAATGCGTAAATCGAAAATGTTGTCCAAATTCCTTTCCATTGCAATGTGTTATCTGCGTTTGTAAAAAATTTCTCAATAATATATCCGCTCAATAAACTTCCAATTACTGCGCCAACACCGTTTACCATCATCATAAACAAACCTTGTGCGCTTGCTCTAATTTTTGGATCACTTTGTGTTTCTACAAATAAAGAACCCGACACATTAAAAAAGTCGAATGCCATACCATAAACAATACACGATAAAATTATCATCCATAAACCATCTGCAGGATTTCCGTAAGCAAACAATGCGAAACGAAGCACCCAAGCTATCATACTAAAAAACATTACATTTTTAATTCCAAATCGTTTTAAGAAAAATGGAATGGTTAAAATAAATAACGTTTCGGACACTTGCGAAATAGACATTATTATTTGAGAATATTTTACAACAAATGAATCGGAGTACAATGGATTTTTTTCAAAATCTAATAAATATGTATCGCCGTATGCATTTGTAAGTTGTAAGGCTGCGCCCAAAAACATAGCAAACAAAAAGAACAAAGCCATTTTAGAACTTTTAAATAATGCAAAAGCATTTAAGCCTAAACTTTCCATCATTCCTTTTACTTCTTGATTTTTGTTTGGTGGACATTTTGGAAGTGTAAAAGAATAAATTCCTAAAAACAAAGATGAGATTGATGCTAAATAAAATTGATTAGCCGATGTTCCAAAACCCAATAAATTAACTGTCCACAGAGCAGCAATAAAACCAACTGTTCCCCAAACTCGAATGGGTGGATATTCTTTTATAATATCGAAACCTTTGTTTTTTAAAGCTGTGTAGGCTAACGAAATTGATAATGAAATTGTTGGCATATAAAAAATCATATTCAACAAAAGCACCCAAAACATGGTGTTTGGGTCGTTTATTTGCGGAACAAAAAACAAAACTATTGCACCACAAATATGAAGTATTGCGTATAATTTTTCTGTAGAAATAAATCTGTCGGCAATAATACCAGTAAGTGTTGGCATAAATAAAGATGAAATTCCCATGGTTGAAAAAATTGCACCGAACTCACTACCTGACCATTGCTTGGTTTGAAACCAGTACGAACCAATTGTTAATAGCCACGAGCCCCACACAAAAAACTGGAGAAAATTCATTGATATTAATCTAAACTTAATTCCCATAACCTTGCTTATTTAAAAAATTTCTTGCTCTACAAATATATTAAAAACAGAACTGAATATACACAAACATACCACTAGTTTCTAACACTTAACAAAATTATTAGCGAAGTAACAAAGAGCAATGGGTCTTTACGTTCATTTTTTGTCTTGACACAAAAAACGAACCAAAAAAAGTCAAGACAAAACGAATGCTTTGCTCTACGCCACTCGCTTTCGCGTTTTGTCAGGCTCGCGCGCGTCTCTTGAATTTAAGTCAATGCAACTTCATAAAGTTTTGCACGTAACGTAAGAAAATTCATAAAACAGAATATGTTTACTCTTTTTTCTTGATTAATGCCATATAAAATCCATCAAAACCTTGAACTGAAGCAAAAAACTTTTTTTCTTCTACTAACTCAAAATTGTTGTTTTTCGCAATAAAAGCCTCTATTTGCTTTGAATTTTCTTCAGGAAGTATGCTGCATGTGGCATAAACCATTAATCCTTGAGGTTTTAACATTTGCGAGTACGTTTGTAAAATATACGCCTGTGTTTTTTTAATTTCTTCTAAAAATGCTAGAGTCAATTTATATTTGGTATCTGGATTTCTTCTTAAAACACCCAAACCTGTGCACGGAACATCTAACAACAATCTATCAGCAGTGTTTTTTAGTTGAGTGATTACAGTTTCGTTTTCAATCCATTTCGATTGAATAATTTTTACTTTGTTTCGCTCAGCTCTTTTTTCTAATTCTTTTAATTTGAATGCTTCAATATCTAACGAAACTATTTTGCCTTTGTTTTGTAATAAAGCAGCAATGTGCAACGATTTACCTCCTGCACCACAACAAGCATCAATTACTGTCATTCCTGGTTCTACACGCAAAAAGTTAGCTGCGTTTTGCGATGCAACATCTTGCACTTCAAAAAAACCATTTTTATATAAATCGAGTTGCTTAAGATTGGTGCGTTTTTTTAAAACCAAAGCATCTTTTGCTAAGTCTGTTTTTTCAGTTTCAATTTCTAAATTGGCAAGCTCTTGCTGAAGCTTATCAACGCTTGTTTGCAATGTGTTTGCACGTATTACAACATTTGTTGTTTGGTTTAAAGCTTCTGCTTCTTTTAGCCAAATTGTTCCTAATTCTGCTTGAGCTTTTTGGTACAACCAATCTGGATACGAATTTTTTATTTGTGGTAAATTTTGTGTTTCTAAAATTCGGTTTTGTATTTCTTCATCACTCGGAACGTTAGTAAAAAAATCCCAATCAGGAATTTCGTTATGTTTTAATTTTAAGTAAACGGCAATTATTCCGTAAATAGTTTCGGAAGTAAATTCTGTTTCTTTATTAAAAATGTAGTTAAAATAACGAATGTTTCTTAGGCAATCGTAAGTGGTTTCGGCAACAAAATTACGATCGCGTTTTCCCCAGCGTTTGTCTGATTTTAAAACAGATTCTATTTGTTTGTCGGCTTGTTTATTTTCAAAAAAAATCTCACTTAAACTTTCTTTAACAGCTACAACAAGATTTTTATGAATTTTTAAACTCACTCGAAAAATAGATTATTTATATGGAAACTGTGTGTGAACTTAAAAGAAAAAACAGATACAATTTCGTTTTTTAATTACGACTGATTTGTTTTCCTTTTGTTTATTTCATCTCTAATGCGCGAAGCTTTTTCGTAATCTTCGTCGCTTAATGCTTCTTGCAATTGCTCTTCTAACTCTTCGATAGTATGCGTAGGTTCTGGCTGAGCTGATTTCTCAATATTTACAGTAGCCGCCATATCATCGTCTAAAACAATACCAGACGAAGCTAAAATAAATTCGTAAGTATAAATTGGGCAGCCAAAACGAAGTGCCAATGCAATTGCATCAGATGTGCGTGCATCAATTTCTACTTCTTTATCGCCATTAAAGCAAACAATTTTAGCAAAGAAAATTCCTTCTACTAAATTGTAAATTAAAATTTCACTCACCGAAATATTAAAATTATCTGCAAAAGATTTAAATAAATCATGCGTAAGCGGACGACTAGGTTGCATTTTTTCTAACTCAATTGCAATTGCCTGCGCCTCAAAACCACCAATAATAATGGGTAGTCTGCGTTTACCATCTGTTTCTCCTAATACTAACGCATACGCACCACTTTGTGTTTGGCTGTATGATAATCCAACAATTTCTAATTTCGCCTTTTTCACGCTGAGAAAATAATTTCGTATTGAATGAATAATCCAGCATTTTTTGAAAATTCAAAAAATGCTGGATTTAATTTTTTAATGATTTGCTTTAAACTTTTTAAGTGCCTCAGTTAATTTAGGAACAACTTCAAAAGCATCGCCAACTATACCATAATCGGCCGATTTAAAGAAAGGTGCTTCTTTATCGGTGTTAATTACTACAATAGTTTTGCTACCGCTAACACCCGCTAAATGCTGAATTGCACCAGAAATACCAACTGCAATATATAAATTAGGACGAATAGCAATACCTGTTTGCCCTACGTGCTCGTGATGATCTCTCCAACCAATATCTGAAACTGGGCGCGAACAAGCTGTTGCAGCTCCTAATGTTTTTGCTAACTCTTCAATAATTCCCCAATTTTCAGGACCTTTCATTCCTCTACCAGCTGATACAACTAATTCTGCATCGGGTAACGAAAGTTCGCTAGAGCTAACTTTTTGCTCTTTTACTTTTATTTTTGAATCTCCTAAATTCACATCCATATCTACAACAGTAGCAGTATTGTCGCTCATTGTTACTGGAAATGAATTTGGTAATAATGAAATTACTTTATTATCGCTTTTAATTACATAATCGGCTGTTGCTTTGCCCGAAAAAACATTTTTACGAATAACAAAATTTGTTCCTTCTAAAGTTGGATAATCAACTGCTCCCGGAACCATTCCTGCTTTTAGTTTTACTGCAACGCGTGGTGCAATTGCTTTACCAAATAAATCGTGACAAAAAATAATAACGTTTGCCGATTCTGCTTTTGCAACTTCGCTAATAGCTTGCGCGAACAACTGAGAATCTAATACTTTTAATTTATCATTTTTTACCTGAACTACTTTGTTAGCACCTGCTTTTCCTAAATCGGCAAGCAATGCAGCATCTGCACAGTTTACAATAACTGCTGTAGAAGTTGTGCCTAACATTGAAGCAATTTTTGCTCCGTAGTTTACTGCTTCTAACGACGCTTTTTTAATTTTTCCCTTTGAAACTTCAGTATATATAAGAATTGACATATTTTAATTTGTTGAGTTATTGAATTATTGAATTTTAAACCTTAAATCTTGAATTAGAAATTTAAATAACCTTAGCTGTATTATGCAACAAATCTACTAACTCATCCATATTGTTTGGATCAATAAACTTACAATCTGTTCTGCCTTGTGCTAAAGTGTAAGATTTAACTTCGGTTAAAGAATCAGATGCAATTGGAGCAACTACCGTAATTGGTTTTGCGCGTGCAGCCATAATTCCGCGCATGTTTGGAATACGTGCTTCTGCCATACCTTTTTGTGCACTAACCACAAATGGTGTATTTACTTCTAATACCTCAACGCCACCATCAATATCTACTTCAATACTTGCTGTGTTACCAGCCATATCTAATTTGCTAGCTAACGAAACAAATGGTAAATCTAAAAACTCTGCAATCATTGCACCAGTAGCAGAACCATTGTAATTAATGGTTTCTTTACCTGCAAAAATAATATCATAATTTTGTGCTTTTGCATAAGCTGAAATTTGCTCTGCTACTTGATAAGAGTCAGTTGGCTCCATATCAATTCTAACTGATTCATCGGCACCAATTGCTAAAGCTTTTCTAATAACTGCTTCAGCTTCAACCAAACCCACAGTAATAATAGTTACCGAACCACCAATTGTTTCTTTTAACTCTAAAGCACGAACAAGCGCATACCACTCATCGTAAGGGTTTACAATGTATTGCACACCATCTTCGCTAAACTTTGAGTTGTTATCCTTAAAAGCAATTTTTGTGGTAGTGTCGGGAGCTTTACTTATACAAACAAGAATTTTCATATTTTATATCTAATTTAATTTCACAAATTTAACAATTAATAAGGCTTTTAGTTTGACTTTAAAAATACATATAAATTTTGAATTGAAAATATGAGTTGAATAAAAATTAATATATTTGTGGCAAACGAGTATACTATGAGAACGATTCAATTTAGAGAAGCTTTACGCGAAGCAATGAATGAAGAAATGCGTCGCGACCAAAATATTTTTTTAATGGGCGAGGAAGTAGCTGAATACAATGGCGCTTACAAGGTTAGCCAAGGTATGTTAGCTGAGTTTGGCGACAAACGCGTTATTGACACGCCAATTGCTGAGTTAGGTTTTGCAGGTATTGCTGTAGGCGCTGCTATGAATGGGTTGCGACCTATAGTTGAGTTTATGACTTTTAACTTTTCGTTAGTGGCTATTGACCAAGTTATAAATGCTGCCGCAAAAATGTATAGCATGAGTGGCGGACAATTTAATATACCAATGGTATTTAGAGGCCCAACGGCATCAGCAGGTATGTTAGGTGCGCAACACTCGCAAGCTTTCGAAAACTGGTACGCTAACTGTCCGGGTTTAAAAGTGGTTGTTCCTTCTAATCCATACGACGCGAAAGGTTTATTAAAAACCGCTATTAGAGATAACGACCCAGTTATTTTTATGGAAAGTGAGCAAATGTATGGCGATAAAGGCGAAGTGCCAGAAGAAGAATATTTAATTCCGATTGGAAAAGCAGATATTAAAAGAGCTGGAACTGATGTAACTATTGTAAGTTTTGGAAAAATAATTAAACAAGCTTATGTAGCTGCTGATGAGTTAGCAAAAGATGGTATTTCAGTTGAAATTATAGATTTAAGAAGTGTGCGCCCAATTGATTACGCTACAGTTATTGAATCAGTTAAAAAAACAAATCGTTTAGTGGTTTTAGAAGAGGCATGGCCTTTGGCTTCTATATCTTCTGAAATTGCATTTAATGTACAAAAACATGCTTTCGATTATTTAGATGCGCCTATAAAACGTGTTACATCGGCTGATGTTCCGTTGCCTTACGCACCAACATTAATTGAAGTTGCTTTACCAAACCCAGCTAAAGTTATTGCAGCTGTTAAAGAAGTAATGTATAGATAATTTCTAGTTGAAAGGTTGGAAGGTTTGAAAGTTAAAGATTGCAAATTTTGAAATAAAAAAAATCCCGCTCTGTGAGCGGGATTTTTTTGTAACAAATAGAGAATGAAATATTTTTAGGTTAATTAATTTTTTATTAATCAGGTCAAAAAACTCTTGTAGGAATTACAAAAGACAACTGCCAAATAAAGAAAAGAATTATCCCAAATATTATACTTGAATAAAAAGTAATTTGCGTCAAATAATAATCAGTAAATATCTTTCTTTTCATTGATATAAAAGAGAAAATTAAACACATGACAGTTACACAAAGAACGAAATAGAAAGCTAAACGTCTTGCAAAAAAAGTGCTTTCGTAAGCCTTAAACGCTTCAAATTTATCGCTACCAATTAAACTAGTTTCATATCCGTAAATTGAAAAAATCACCGTATCCTTAAAAAAAAAACAAAAAAATTGTTCCTGTAAAGAAAAAGACAATTGTAATTACATATGCCTATTTAAAATTCATTTTAAATAGTTTTTCTAGATTGAGTTAATAATGTATTCTGAGCTTATAACTAAAAAACTATTTCAAAACCAACTGCACAGTATTTCTACTTTTTTGCTCTAATAAAATTGGTTTGTTACGAATTATTTTATCAATAGTTTGTTGGTTGTAGTAACGTATGGTTACTAGCTCTACTCCTTGGTTATAAAGCACTTTGAAATTTGCTTTTAAATCTTCTATCACTTTTTCTAAACGATTTTCTACCTCATCAAAACAAACCGAAAAACTAATAGCCGAGTTTTGCATTAAATTTATTTTTACACCATGTTTTGCAAAAATGGTAAAAATAGAACTCAAACTTTTTTCGGCTACAAACGAAAAATCTTTTGGCGAAATAGATAATAAAACCTGATTGGTTTTAAATATATAACTGGGAATTTTTTGCGCGCTTTGTTGCAAGCTAATAATTGTCCCTTTGTTTTCTGGACTTACAAACGATTTTACCCACAGCGGAATATTTTTGTTTTGTAATGGTTTTATTGTTTTAGGGTGAATTACCGAAGCGCCATAATACGCCAACTCTATAGCATCTTGATACGAAATTTGATCCAACAAAACCGCATCCGGAAAATATTTTGGGTCGGCATTTAACACACCCGGCACATCTTTCCAAATAGTTACACTTTCGGCATTTATAGCATAAGCTATTATTGCTGCGGTATAATCAGAACCTTCGCGACCTAATGTTGTGGTAAAGTTTTCTGATGTTGTGCCAATAAAACCTTGCGTAACAATTACATTATTCGCAATGCTATTTACTAATTGATTTGTTCTTTGTGTGGTTAATTCCCAATCTACGTTTGCATCACGGTAATTATTATCGGTATGTATTAAATCGCGCGCATCTTGCCAGCAAACATCTACACCTTCTTGCTTTAAATAAGCTGCAACAATTTTTGTGGAGAGCACTTCTCCTACCGATACAATTTGATCGTAAGTATAATTGTAAGTGCTTTCTGGCTCGCCTTCTACCATCCAATCTAACTCTACAAAAACGTTTTGTAAATCGGTATAAATTTCATTGTCTTTGTTTTTAAAAAGCTCGTCGGCAATTTTAAAATGAAAATTTTTTAATTGTTGTACAGCTTGTTGCGGATATTGCTTATCAGTAAAAAAAGTTTTAGTAATTTGCTCCAAAGCATTAGTAGTTTTACCCATTGCAGATACCACAACCACTAACTTTTGTTTATCAAACAAACGAATTACGTTTAAAACATTTTTTACTCCATCGGCATCTTTTACTGATGCACCACCAAATTTAAATACTTGCATTATCCTTAGTTCTTAGTCGTTAGTCATCAGTTGCTAGTTCTTTTTAAACTCTCAACTCATAATTCTTAACTTACAAATTGTAACTTTTTAATTCTATATCAGTTAATTTACAGTTAATCCATTCGCCATCAAATTTAGAATTTAATTTTTTGTAAAATTCTATTGCAGAAGTATTCCAATCTAACACCTGCCATTCCATTCGTTTTACGCCCATTTTAGCGGCAACTTTTGCTACTTCTGTAAATAGTTTTTTTCCTATTCCGTGCATTCTGTATTTTTCGTCAACAATAATATCTTCTAAAAACACACATTTCCCTTTCCAAGTAGAGTATTTAATGTAATAAAGCGCAATGCCAATAATTTCGGCACCCATTTCTGCCACAAAAAAATAACAAATGGGGTTTTCGCCAAAAGCATCTTGCATTAACTCGTTTTCGGTTAAAGTTACTTCGTTGGGCGCTTTTTCGTAGATTGCTAGTTGCTTTATTAAACTTAAAACACTAGCAACATCAGTTTGTGTTCCTTTTCTAATCGTTACGTTCATAATTCATTTAAAAATCAATCAAAATTAAATTAAACTGAGGATTGATTTACTACTTTTGTAAAGATTTAATTTTAAACTTATCACCATGAAATTTACTACCCTTGGCGAATTTATTGTAGAAAGACAAAGTGATTTTCCTTATGCAAAAGGAGAATTAACAAGTATTTTAAGTTCTATTCGTATTGCCGCTAAAATTATTAACCGCGAAGTTAATAAAGCAGGTTTGGTAAACGATATTACAGGCGCAACTAGCACAGAAAATATACAAGGCGAAGTGCAACAAAAATTAGACGTGTTTGCTAACAATCAATTTATATTTGCTTTGCAAGCGCGTGGCGAAGTTTGTGGCGTTGCCTCAGAAGAAAATGAAGACATTATTATTTTTGAAAGTGAAATTTCAAAAAAAGGAAAATATATTGTTTTGTTTGATCCATTAGATGGTTCATCAAACATTGATGTAAACGTATCAATTGGAACAATTTTTTCAATTTACAGACGATTAAATCCTGAGGAACCAATTTCTGAAAAAGATTTTATTCAAGCAGGAAACCGTCAAGTTGGTGCAGGCTATATAATTTATGGTAGTTCAACTATGTTGGTTTACACAACAGGTCATGGTGTAAATGGTTTTACACTCGACCCATCAATTGGAACTTTTTGTTTATCTCACCCAAATATTCGTATTCCAGAAGATGGAAAAATTTATTCAGTAAACGAAGGCAATAGAAGTCAATTCCCTAAAGGTGTTTTAGATTATGTAGATTATTGCCAAAGCGATGATAAAGCTACAAACCGACCATACACAGGAAGATACATTGGCTCGTTGGTTGCCGATTTTCATAGAAATTTATTAAAAGGCGGTATTTATATTTACCCAGGAACAGATAAAGCTCCAGATGGAAAGCTAAGATTGCTTTACGAAGCAAATCCGTTGGCATTTATTGTAGAACAAGCTGGCGGTATGGCATCAAATGGCAAAACCAGAATTATGGATATTGTTCCTAGCAAATTACATCAAAGAGTTCCTTTATTTATTGGTTCTAAAAACATGATTTTAAAAGCGCTAGATTATTTAAAATAATAACTAGCTAATTACATTTAATAAAAAAACAGACACCAAATAGTGTCTGTTTTTTTTTGTTTACTATTTTCTAGATTTCGTACTTAGGCTATTTAATTGGCTAAAAAAGAATTCAATCCATTTTCTTATTGACACAAGTAATTAAAAATCTTTAGGCATAAAAAAAGCCCCGTTCCGATATCTATCGGAACGAGGCTTTTTTATTGAACTATTTATTGTATTATAACTTAACTACTTTTTTAGTTGTTACGTTTTTGTCAGAAACAATTTGCAAGAAGTAAACTCCTTGAGCTTGAGTTGACAAGTTTACAGTTTTAGAATACTCACCAACGAATTGAGGCAATTCTTGAGTAAATATTTCTTGACCGTTTAAGCTAACTAATTTAACAGTTACATTTTTAGCTTCAGTTGAATTAAAGCTAATAGTAACGTTATTTTCAGTTGGGTTAGGGTAAACAGATAAGTTGTTTACAGAAGCTACTTCTTTTAAGCCTACGCTTAAAGCTGTTTCTTCAACAAAACAACCATTAGCATCAGTAACTTTAATTACTCTATCACCACCAGCACCTAGAGACACGATAATTTCTCCTGCAGCACCAGCTGTAGAAGGTGAAACAGTAGTTCCAGCAGAAGTAATTGAATATGGAGCAACACCACCAGTAATACTTAATTTAACTCTTCTTGTACCAGTTAATAAAACATCTACCACAGATAATGAAACAAGAGTAGCAGGTTGAGTTAAAACTTGGTTAGCTATTGAGCCAGAAGCAGCACAATTATTAGCATCTTTTACTGTAATAGTATAAGTACCAGCTGCTAAGCTAGCTATGCTTCCAGTTGTATTAGTTCCAGTAGCTGAACCTCCCCAAATGTAAGAATATGGAGTTGTACCACCAGTAACTCCTGTAATAGAAATAGAACCAGTTGCTTCACCAAAACAATTAATGTTTGTTTTAGCCGCAGTACCATTTACTAATTGTGCAGGTTGAGTTAATACAAAGTTTGAAGCTGTAAAATTACAACCATTAGCATCTACAGCAGATAAAGCATAAGAATTTGCTGCAACAGTAAATGTAACTGGAGCAGATCCACTTAAACTATTAGTACCTAAAGTAAAGTTAACTGGATAAGCTGGAGCACCTGATAAAGAAACTTGAACAGAACCATTACCACCAAAACAAGCTACCGGAGTAGATGCTGTAGCGCTCAAAGTTAATGCTGGCGAACCAGCCTCTGTAACAATTTGTGAAGCAGTTCCTTTACATCCGTCAACGTTAGTAAAAGTTACAATATATGTTCCGCCATCTAAACCAACAGCAGTAGCTGTAGTTTGTCCGTTAGACCAAGAATAAGAAGTAATAGCAGGGCCAGAAACAAAAGTTACTGTTGCGTCACCATTAGCCGCAGAACAACTTGTAGATTGTGTAAAAGTAGTAGATACAGTTGTTGAAGCTCCTACATTAGTTAATGTAGAAACTAAAGTTTTAGCACAACCATATTTATCGGTTACAATAACATTATAAGTTCCAGCTCCTAAACCAGTAGCGGTAGCAACGTTAGTTCCTAAAGCTATTGGAGACCAAGTATAAGAATATGGAGTATTTCCACCTGAAGTAGAAACAGCTATTGAACCGTTAGATAAATTACAAGTTGGCTGAGTTGGAGTTGCTGAAGCTATCATCATATCACACTCAACTGTATTAAGTCGAATCAAAGCAATATCATTCTGATTATAGAAATATGGCTGATCTGACCAAACGTTGTTGTTTAAATCATAACCCCAAACCCAAGTAACATCATTATCTACAAAAAAACTATTGCTATTAGCTTCTCCACTACCAGAAAAAACACTACCTCCAAAAGTTGCAGTAGTAGTTAATGTAGGATCCCAAATTCGTTCAACTGCAGCCATGTATTCAGTTTCTGAAGTTAAATCTATAGAAGAAGGAAAGCCAATAGTTATCCATTTATTACTAGGTACGAATACAGTTGGCTTATCGCCAGCCGTAGAAGTATAAGTTGAACTTGAGCCCTCTAATACCCATGTAGCAGTAGGCCCACTTAAATCTAATTTATATAACTGAACTCTGTATCTTGTACCTGTTACTGTTCTGTTTGAGATTACAAAAGAAACAGATTTAGCTTTACCAGCATTTTTAATATAAAATGCATTTCCTATTCTTGTAGGACGGTTTGAGTTTGAACTTAATGTAGGCGTACCTGTATCGTTAGATACAGCGTAGGTAAAGAACTCAATAACTCCTTTTTCTTTTGCCATTACAGTATCAGTAATCATATAAGTACTTGTCATACTATTATCAGCTGTATTAGCGTCAGTAAAAGTAGATAAAACAGTTTGTGTAATAGTATATGTACCAACTGTACCTAAAGTTCCACCCATTAAATGTCTACCATCTAAAAAATCGTCAGTAGCGTACAAAGTATCTATATCACCACTTACAGAAGCTGCATTTCCAATTTGATCAGAATAACTCCCCGTAGCATCATACAAATCAGGACTAGCACCCAAGTTAACTTTTGCGTTTAATTGGTAATCTTGATCGTTAGCTCCAATATTTGAACATTCTGCCCAAATTAAAACTGAATCTCTTTGAGAACGAGGTGTCATTGTATTCGCCATTCCTAAAAGTCCAGAATAAGCTTCATATTGAGTTAAAATAGGGGCTGCAATAGCTAAATCATAAGGATCTAAACCAGATAAAGCTACATCATCAATAGACCAATACCAGTCCCAATCTCCAGTTATTCTAATACGAATAACAACGTTAGTTTGACTTGCAGCTACTGAAGAAATATTCAAAGTAAAAACATCAGGTGTTACATCATCCCCTAAATCTGTACCTGTAGTGTTACAAGGAAAAGAAGTAAAGTTTGCACCACCATCATTACTTACTTCAATTGCAGTAGTTTCTGCATATGAGCGATAAATTTGTTTAAATGACAACGAAACTGATGATTGAGATGAGCAATCAATAACAGGAGATGTTATAGTAGCATCGTAAGCACCACCACCAGATCCTGCAGCATCAGAGTTAATCCAAGCATACTCGCCTTGAGAAGCACCAAAAAAATAGCCTGCATCAATATCACTAACACTACTAATATTCCACATAACGTCTACGTTATCTGAAGCTGGAGTCCAAGATGTTGCGTCTGTTGCAGAAAAATCGTGAGTATAAAAAGGTGTTGCTTTTGCAGTTGACAAAGCAGTTCTGCTTTTACCAACAATTGATTGGTGTGCAGCTTTTCCAACTTTTAATCTTGTATCTTGGGTTGAATTCTCTTGCGGAATAGTTCTAATGCTTTTAGCTGCTTTAAGAGAGCTTGAAGCATTTTGAGCAAAAGAAACACCAAAACCAAGCAATAAAGCAGAGGCTAACGTGTAAATTTTTTTCATTTTTTTTAGTTTAAGTTTATAATTAGTTCAATTAACAATAAAACAAATTTAATATTTAATTTCTTAAATTCCAAAATTTGCAAAATCTTACTTATGTTTTTTAACAATTAAGCCAACATTTCTTCTGTTGCGTAACTTTCTACAGATGGACAAGTGCATATTAAGTGTCTGTCTCCGTGTGCATTATCAATTCGGCTAACACTAGGCCAAAACTTAGCCTCTTTTACCCATTTTAATGGATAAACAGCTTTTTCTCTGCTGTAAGCATGTTCCCATTTGTCAGAAATAACAACTTTTGCTGTGTGTGGAGCATTTTTAATTACGTTATCTTCCTTTGATGCAGAACCATTTGCAATCTCGTCAATTTCATTTCTGATTGAAATCATTGCTTCGCAAAAACGATCTAACTCAGCTTTTGGCTCGCTCTCTGTAGGCTCAACCATTACCGTATCGTGCACTGGAAAAGAAACAGTTGGCGCATGAAAACCATAATCCATCAATCGTTTAGCAATATCACCAACTTCAACACCAGCAGAGGTTTTAAACGTTTTGCAATCTAAAATCATTTCGTGAGCACAACGTCCGTTTTTACCAACATACAATGTGCTGTAATGATTTTTTAATTTTTCTTTTATGTAGTTTGCATTTACAATAGCCATTTTTGTTGAGTTGGTAACACCTTCTGTACCCAACATTTTTATATATGCGTAAGAAATTAATAAAATTAACGCACTGCCCCATGGCGCAGCAGAAACTGCATGAATACCTTTATCTCCGCCCGTTTTAACTAATGGATGTGAAGGTAAAAAAGGAACTAAATGCGCTGCAACACCTATTGGCCCCATACCCGGACCTCCACCACCATGCGGAATTGCAAAGGTTTTGTGTAAATTTAAGTGGCAAACATCTGCACCAATATTACCAGGACTTGTTAATCCTACTTGAGCGTTCATGTTAGCACCATCCATATAAACCAAACCGCCGTTTGCGTGAATAATAGAAGTTATTTCAATAATTCCTTCTTCGTAAACACCATGCGTAGATGGATAAGTAACCATTAAGCACGATAATTTATCTTTATGTTGTTCTGCTTTCGCTTTTAAATCAGCAATATCTATATTTCCTAGCTCATCGCATTTTACTACAATTATATCCATACCAGCCATTGCGGCACTTGCAGGATTTGTTCCATGTGCAGATGAAGGAATTAACGCAACATTTCTATGTCCTTCGTTTCTGTTTATGTGGTATTCTCTAATAACTAATAAACCAGCGTATTCGCCTTGCGCACCAGAATTTGGTTGAAACGACATAGCTGCGAAGCCTGTAATTTCTGACAAATCTTTATTTAATTCATTAAAAATTTGTTGGTACCCTTCTGTTTGATTTACTGGAACAAAAGGATGAATATTAGCAAATTCGGGCCATGTAATAGGATATAACTCAGCAGCTGCATTTAATTTCATTGTACATGAACCTAAAGAAATCATTGAGTGTGTTAACGATAAATCTTTATTCTCAAGTCTTTTGATGTATCGCATCATTTCACTTTCTGAGTGATTGGTTTTAAAAATTGGATGCGTTAAGTAAGCAGATTTTCTTGCCATTTTTTCAAGTGAAGAATTCTTTTTAGAAATAATTTCAACAAGCGTTAATTCATTTATAGATTTTCCAACTAAACTTGAGAAAACTCGCAACAAAGCATACAACTCTTCATTTTCAATAGTTTCATCAAAACTTACTGCAATTATTTTTTCATCAACAATACGTATATTTATTTCATTTTTTTCGCACTCTGTTTTAATTTTTTCTGCTGAAATTGCAGAAGGTAATTCAATTGTTAAAGTATCGAAATACGATTTATTTTTTACAATATAACCCATTGCTGTAACTTTATCAGCAAAAAAAGCAGTTGTATTGGTAACGTTTGTAGCAATTTCTTTTAACCCGTTTGGACCATGATAAACAGCATACATACTGGCCATAATAGCCAATAATGCTTGTGCAGTACAAATATTTGAAGTTGCTTTATCTCTACGAATGTGTTGTTCGCGCGTTTGAAGCGCCATTCTTAATGCTTGGTTACCTTCTGCATCTATTGAAACACCAATTATACGACCTGGCATAATTCTTTTGTAATCTTCTTTAGCGGCAAAAAATGCAGCGTGCGGCCCACCATAACCCATTGGCACACCAAAACGTTGCGAGTTTCCAAAAACAACATCGGCACCCCATTCGCCTGGAGGCGTTACTAAACAAAGCGCTAACAAATCAGAAGCAACACCAACTTGTACAACTTTTGCTTTTGCTTTTGCTACAAAAGCAGTATAATCAACTACTTCGCCATTTTTTGTTGGGTATTGAATTATTGCGCCAAAAAACTCATCAGTAAACTCAAAGCTAGCAGCATCAGCAATTACCAATTCAATTCCTACTGGATTTGATCTTGTTTTTAATAAATCTATAGTTTGCGGAAAGCAATCGTTGGCTACAAAAAGCTTATTAGCATTACGTTTTACAGCATCTCTACTTCTGTTGTTGTAAAACATAATCATTGCTTCGGCAGCAGCAGTAGCTTCATCAAGTAACGAAGCGTTTGCAATTTCCATAGCGGTTAAATCAATAACCATAGTTTGAAAATTTAATAAAGCTTCTAATCTGCCTTGCGCAATCTCTGCCTGATAGGGTGTGTAAGCTGTGTACCAGCCTGGGTTTTCTAAAATGTTGCGCTGAACAACAGGCGGAACATTAGTACCGTAATAACCTAAACCTAAATAGGAAGTATATAATTTATTTTTTGCAGCAATCTTTTTAAGTCTTTTTAAATACTGACTTTCCGTTAAAGGAGCATCTAGCTTTAGCGGGCCTTTTAGCCTTATATTAGCTGGAACTGTTTGATTGATTAATTCGTCGACAGACGAAACACCAATTGTTTTAAGCATAGAATTAACATCAGACTCACGTGGACCAATGTGACGATTTTCAAATAATGAAGTAGCCATTAGTAAAATTTAAAAGAGGAATAATTTTATACAAAAGTAATTATATCGCTAAATAGTTTAATCGAAAAGAAATAAATGTTTATAAAAAAACTATATTTGCTTTATGAATAAACGAATTTTAGGTGCAATTTGTTTAATTGCCAGCTTTTTTAACACAGCTCTAGCTCAAGGTTTACAGCTTGACACGATTTTACTTTTAAACAGTCAAAAAGTTTATGGAAAAGTAATTGATACCACAAAAAACCTAGTTAAATACCAATATATAGGCAAAAAGGGAAAACAATTTGAATCTGGAATTGAAACGGAAAGAGTGTTTTCGATAAAATATGCCGATGGAAAAGAAAGCTTATTGTATTCGCCAGACTCTACTAATGACGAAGAGTTTAGTGTAGAAGATATGCGCTATTTTATTAAAGGACAGCAAGATGCTTATGAACATTATAAAACAAAAAAATCTTTTTACACAGGAATTGGAATGGGCTTAGTTGGTACGTATGTGGTGACTCCAATGGTAATTTTATCGCCAGTTGTACCAGGAATATATTCGTTTGTAAACGGAAGTAGATGGATGAAAATTAAAAAAATGAAAGGTGCTACAGCAGAAGATTTAACAAAAGATACGTACTTGATGGGTTATACAAAAGTTGTTAGAAACAAGAGAATTCAAAGTTCATTAAAAGGTTCTGCAATTGGCTTAGCAGTAGGCATTACAACAATGTATATTTTTAGAGATCAAAGAATTGGTTTATTTGATTAAAAAAACACTTAAACTTTTAATTTATACAAACATATTTGTTTCGTTAGGCGCTTTTTTATTGGCTTGTGAAACAATATTTTTTCTTAATCTAAATTTTTCAGAGTATTTACAACCACTCGTTTTAGTTTTTTTTGCAACTCTTTTTCTTTACAATTATCAAAGAGTTATTGCTTTTAAAAACAAAGCAAATCATCTTCAATCGCAAAGACATATTTGGATTGACAATCATCAAAAATTATTAATTAGCATAACAATTACGGCAGCTTTAATTAGTTTAATTATAGGTATTTCTATTGCTAATAAATTTTATTTTGTATTTGGAGGTTGTACATTTTTTTTAGCGTTTTTTTATTCAACACCGCTTTTTAAAAAAAACAATAATTGGTATAGATTAAGAGATTTACCTTTTGCAAAATTATTTTTAGTTGGAGTAGTTTGGAGCGCTGTAATTACAATTTTCCCTTTAATTGATTTTTTTAATTTATTCAGCAAACAAGAAATTTATATTCTGTTTTTAATACAATTTTTATTTATTACGAGCATAACTATTCCTTTTGATATTAGAGACTTTGCAATTGACAAACACAATAAAATTAAAACTTTACCAATTAATTTTGGCATTAAAAAATCTAAACAAACAGCTTATGCTTTTGTGTTAATTGGTTTATTATTTTCGGTACTATTTTTTTTTGAGAACAGTTCGTTTTGGATAACGGAGTTAATTATTTCTGTACTTTGTATTTTATTAATAAAAAAGTCTTTGCCAACTAGCAACGACTTTTTTTTCACTTTTTATGTTGATGGATTAATGATTCTTAAACCAATACTTTTTTTTGTATTACTTTACATCAAAAACAACTTTTAGTGCGTTACAAAACGCATCAGCTGTTTTGTCTAAATCTTGCTGTGTATGGGCTTCAGAAACAAAACCAACTTCGTAGCCTGATGGTCCTAAATAAATTCCTGCATTAAGTAATTCTCTATGTAAAATTTTAAAGTGTTGCATACTTGCAGGGTCAATTTCTTCTGAAGCTCTAATTATATCTTTATCAGTAAATGCAATCCAAAAAATACTTCCAATGGAATACATTGTGAATTTCATAGTGTGTTGCTTACCAAAAGCAGTTATTTTATTTACTAAATAATCTGTTTTAGTTTTTAAACTTTCATAAAAACCAGGCTTTAAACATTCTTTTAGTTGCGCTAAACCTGCACTCATTGCAACAGGATTTCCACTTAAAGTGCCAGCTTGATAAACTGGTCCATCTGGCGAAATACTTTTCATAATCTCTTTTGAAGCACCATAAACACCTACTGGTAAACCACCTCCAATAATTTTACCATAAGTTATTATATCTGGTTGAATATTGTAATAACCAGCAGCTCCTTCAAAACCAATTCTAAAGCCTGAAATAACTTCATCAAACAATAATAAAGTTCCGTTTGCAGTACACAAATTTCTTAGTTCAACTAAAAACTCTTTGTGTTGCAATAACAAGCCATTGTTAGCAGGAATTGGCTCAATAATAATACAAGCAATTTGGTTTTTGTAGGTTGAAAACGCTTCTTTAACAGCATCAATATTATTTAAAGGAACCACAATTGTTTCGTTAACAAACGATACGGGAACACCAGCAGAAGAAGTGTTTCCAAAAGTAACCAATCCAGAACCTGCCTTAACTAACAAACTATCACTGTGTCCATGATAACAACCTTCAAATTTTAAAATTTTATCTCGTTTAGTGTAACCTCTAGCTAAACGAATGGCGCTCATTACAGCTTCTGTTCCAGAACTTACAAAACGAATTTTTTCAATAAATTTATTGTTAGTTAAAATAAGTTCTGCTAAATCGTTTTCTAATTTTGTTGGCGCACCAAAAGAAGTTCCTAATTCAACTGCATCAACAATACTTTTTTTAACGTTTTGATTAGCGTGACCTAAAATTAGTGGTCCCCAAGAGCAACAGTAATCAATAAACTCATTATTATCAGCATCCCAAATTCTAGAACCACTCCCCTTTTGAATAAACAAAGGTGTGCCTTCAACCGACTTAAATGCACGAACTGGAGAGTTTACACCTCCCGGAAAAAAATTAACTGCCTTATCGTATAATTCTTTTGACTTTTCTCTTTTTATCATAACTAAAACTATTTAAGTTCAAACTTATGGTATATTTTTTAAAATAATGTCATTTCAACATCAATTAAATAAATATTTTTTGGTTCAAAACGTAATAATAGGTGCTTTTTTATACCTTTGATTGTATTCTAAAATCTATTTTTTACTTATGAATTCCGAATTTACCAACTCCTTAGAATTTGCCAATCAGCTTGACGAAAACGATAAACTAAAACATTTTAGAGAAAAATTTTATATACCCATTGTTAACGACGAAGAAAGTATTTACCTAACCGGAAATTCGCTAGGATTACAACCACGCACCACACAAGATTATGTTTTGCAAGAGTTAGAAGATTGGGCAAACTTTGGTGTTGAAGGTCATTTTCATGCGCGTAAACCTTGGTTTTCATATCACGAAATTTTCGCCAATCAGGTTGCGAATATAGTTGGAGCGTTACCTCAAGAAGTTGTGGTTATGAATCAACTAACAGTTAACCTACATTTGTTACTCGTTTCTTTTTACAAACCAACTGCAAAGCGCTATAAAATTTTGTGCGAAGCCAAAGCATTTCCATCTGATCAATACGCATTAGAATCGCAAGTAAAACACCATGGATTTAAACCAGAACATGCAATAATAGAAATAAAAGCCCGCGATGGCGAACACACTGTAAGAACAGAAGATATTTTGTTTCATATTGAAAAAAACGCAGATGAATTAGCTTTAGTTATGATTGGTGGAGTTAATTATTACACTGGTCAAGTTTTTGATATGGAAACGATAACTAAAGCAGCGCATGGTGTTGGAGCGTTAGCAGGTTTTGATTTAGCTCATGCCGCAGGAAACATTAAATTAGAATTACACAAATGGAATGTTGATTTTGCTTGCTGGTGCAGTTACAAATATTTAAACTCAGGACCAGGAGGCGTTTCTGGTGTTTACATCAATAAAAAACATGTAGAAAATAAAGAATTGAATCGTTTTGCTGGCTGGTGGGGACATGATAAGCAAACCCGTTTTTTAATGGAAAAAGGATTTAATCCTATAGCTAGCGCAGAAGGCTGGCAATTGAGTAATGCACCAATATTATCAATGGCTGCACATAAAGCTTCTTTAGATATTTTTGAAGAAGCAGGAATGGATAACTTAGTTGAAAAAGGAAATAAATTAGCTAGCTATTTGCAATTTATTATTGCTGAAATCAATAAAAACACAAACGGAAGTTCAGGTATAGAAATTTTAACGCCAACTAACGTTTCGGAGCATGGTTGTCAAGTTTCTTTATTGATGCACAAAAAAGGAAAAGAAGTTTTTTCTGAGTTAATCAATAAAGGAGTAATTGCCGATTGGAGAGAACCAAACGTTATTAGAGTAGCCCCAGTGCCTTTGTATAATACATTTACAGATGTTTGGCACTTCGGACAAATTATTAATTCAATTTTAAATTAGGATTATGCAATCAAAAAATATTACCATTGTTGGTGCTGGTTTAGTAGGTTCTTTACTATCAATTTATTTAGCAAAAAAAGGTCACAAAGTTTCCATTTTTGAAAGAAGACCTGATATGCGTAAAGAAACAATTTCGGCAGGTAAATCAATAAATCTAGCACTTAGCGACAGAGGTTGGAAAGCCTTAGATAAAATTGGAGTAGGTGATGAAATCAGAAAAATTTCTATTCCGATGTATGGCAGAAAAATTCATAATGCTGATGGTAGTTCTGCTTATCAGCCTTATGGCAAAGAAAATCAAGCTATATATTCTGTATCGCGCGGAGAAATAAACAAAACATTAATGAGTTTGGCAGAACAAATTTCTGGAAATGAAATTTCGTTCGAATCAAAATGTACGCATATCGATTGGAATAAAAACGAAGCGTTTTTTGAAAAAAACAATCAAACTATTTCAAATACTTCCGATTTAATTTTTGGTTCTGATGGAGCTTTTTCGGCAGGCAGATTACATCATCAACTTACTGCTGATAGATTTAATTACCAACAGCATTATATTGATTGTGGTTACAAAGAATTGACAATTCCTGCCGGAGAAAATGGAAGTTTTAAATTAGAAAAAAACGCATTACATATTTGGCCTCGTAAAGATTTTATGATGATTGCCTTGCCAAATTTTGACGGTAGTTATACTTGTACTTTGTTTTTTCCTTTTGAAGGCGAAATGTCGTTTTCTAAATTAGATACAAAAGAAAAAGTAAAAGATTTTTTTGACAAAATTTTTCCAGATGCAGTTGCTTTAATGCCAACTTTGGTTGATGATTTCTTTTACAATCCTACTTCATCATTAGTAACAGTAAAATGTTTCCCATGGGTAAGAGATGATAAATTTGCATTAATTGGCGACGCTGCTCATGCAATAGTTCCATTTTTTGGACAAGGCATGAATTGTGGCTTTGAAGACTGTTACGTATTGAATGAATTGATAGAAAAAAATGGCGATGATTGGAAAACAATATTAAACGAATATCAAATTTCTAGAAAACCAGATAGCGATGCCATTGCCGATTTAGCAATTCAAAACTTTGTTGAGATGCGTGATAGAGTTGCTGACCCAAAATTTTTATTACAAAAGAAAATTGAAGCTAAATTTAACAATGCACACCCCGAAAAATGGATTCCTGCATATTCTATGGTAACTTTTAGTCCAGATATTAGATATTCGGAAGCATTGAAAAATGGTCAGCGACAAGAAAAAATAATGGAAGAAGTGATGAAAGTGCCGGATATTGAAAAAATATGGGACTCAAAACAAATAGAAGATTTAATTTTAAGTAAAATTTAATAAAAAGCTCCTTCGGGAGCTTTTTTTATAGCACAAATACCTTAATTAATAGTTTAAATATAGTTATTAGTATAAAACCACAGTAAACAGGCATATTTCATTGATTATCAATTATTTAAAAATAAAAAATATTCAAAATTTCAAAAAAATAGAAAGCCAGAAATACTATTATAACTGCCTTACAGAGCAAGGTTATTAACAAAAAGGCTATTTTTCAACAATTACATCATTTTTTTGCTCTAAAACTTGCGCTATACAAAGTTCTCCACTAATTTGGCTGTGTAAAATAAATGTTTAACCAATAAAAACTAAATCAAAATGAACAAAGGTGAATTAGTAGATGCAATTGCATCAGAAGCAAAATTAACAAAAGCTGACGCTCAAAGAGCTTTAGAGGCATTTGTAAACGCTACATCTAAAGCTTTAAAAAAAGGCGATAGAGTTGCATTAGTAGGTTTTGGTTCTTTCTCAGTTTCAGCTCGTGCTGCAAGAACTGGTAGAAACCCACAAACTGGTAAAGAAATTAAAATTGCTGCTAAAAAAGTAGCTAAGTTTAAAGCTGGTGCTGAATTAGCAAAAGTTGTAAACAAAAAATAATTTTATTTACTTCAAAAAAGAAGCTCCGAATTTCGGGGCTTTTTTTTTGATTATTTTTTATAATCATTACATTTATTTGAAAAACGTATACTACTAATGTTAAAATCAAACAAAATTCTTCTTTTATTTCTTGGATTATTTTTTGTTAGTAAAGTAAATTTTTCTCAAAGTAGTATTAGCTTAAAAGCAGCTATAGATAGTGCTTTAAAAAACAATCTTTTGCTAAAAAACGAAAGATTAAAAACTGAATATCAAAAAATAATAATAAAAAGTAGTGCAGATATTCCTCAAACTATGTTGATTGGAGAATACGGACAAATAAATAGTGTGTATACTGATAATAAATTTGTAATTGCTCAAACGTTAAATTTTCCGAGTGTATATTCAAAACAAAAAAAAGCACATAAAGAAGAATGGAAAGCGAGTGTACTAAATTCTTATGCTAAAGAAATAGAACTTAAAAAAAATGTATCGCAAGCTTTTTATAGTTTATTAGTATTAAAAGCAAAAGAAAAACTATTGCTTACAAATGATAGTCTGTATATCGATTTTTTACAAAAAATTGAACAGCTATTTAATAAAGGACAAATAAACGCCTTAGAAAAAGCATCTGCAATAGCGCAACGCGGACAATTACATATACAATTAATTCAACTCAGAGAAGAAATTGATTTACAACAAATTGAATTTCAACTGCTAATAAATACCACACAATTACAACTACCGAATGAATCAGAACTTAAACCAATTTTAATTTCTTCTTTTGATTCAATTTCAATTGTTCAACATCCATCTATTCAGTTGCTAGAAAAACAAAAACAAATTTCATTACTAGAAATAAAATTACAGAAATCGAAATTATTGCCCGACTTATTATTTCAATACAACAATATGTCAATATTAGGCCCTGGACCTGACGGAATACTTTACACAAAAACTACTCGGTTTAAATCAGTACAAGCAGGCATAGGAATTCCATTGTTTTATGGCGCACAAAATGCAAAAATAAATGCAGCACAAATTAATCAACGGATTTCTGAAAATAATTATCAGTTTGAAAAACAAAGCTTAGAAAGTGAATTACAAAAGACAATAAAGAAATATAAAAATTGTAAAGAAATTTTAAAGTATTACGATGATGTTGCGCTTAAAAATGCGGCAGACATTAGTAATGCAGCAAATTTAGAAATAGCAGATAAAAAAATTAATTATCTAGAATTGTTAATGTCTATTAATCAAAATATTAGCGTTCATTCAGATTACCTAAACGTTATTCAAAGCTTAAATGAAAATGCTATTTGGATAAAGTATTATTTAGCAAATTAAAAAGCTTACAAATTTCTATCCATTTTAGAATAATAAAAAATTGTACTTCCTAAAAATAAAATAGGCAATATTAGCGATGCGCCACTCCAATTATCGGCTAATAAATGAATAGATTGCGAAATTAAAATACTTACAAAAAACAAAAAAACGCCCCATTTTTTCATAAACCAAACACCAACTACAGCTATAAAATGAGCGGCAATTAAACTACCAAAAATAGCAGGATACCAATCGCCAAGCTTTTTTACAAAAGGCGAAAATATACTCGGAAACATAACTATGTAGCCCACAAAAGCTATTACACAAGCTATGGTTACAAGTAATGGTCGTTCTGCTTTTTTCATTTTTTTTGTAGTTCGTTTGTTGTTTTTATATTTTCACACCTATTAAACAAACATCATCAACTTGCTCCATATTACCAACCCAATTGGCAAAGGTATCTTTTAATAATTGTTTTTGCTCCGGCATTGTTAAATGTGCATTGGCAGCCAATAACTCACGTAGTTTTTTTATCATAAATTTCTTACCATTTTCACCTCCAAACTGATCTGGAAAACCATCGGTTAAAGTATAAACAACATCGCCGCTTTGCAAATCAATTTCTTGTTGGGTAAACGATACAGTATCTCTATCGTGCTTGCCTATTGGCATTTTGTCGGGTTTTATTTCGATGATTTCATTCTTTGTCATGCTGACGAAGGAAGCATCTCTTTTTTTAGATTCTTCGCTAGGCTCAGAATGACATGGACGTACAATCCAAACAGGATTGTTGGCAGATGCTATTGTTAATTTTTTGTTCTTAAAATCGTACACAGTTAAACTAGCATCCATACCATCTTTTCCACCTTCTGCACTCCCATCTTTTTTTAAACGCTCTATAATTGTTTTACGCGTGGAGTTTAAAATAGCTGCGGGTTCTGTATTTGTTTCTATTGCTTTTTCTAAACCGCTAATATTTAATAAACTCATAATTGCACCTGGCACACCGTGACCAGTGCTATCGGCAGTTACTAAAGCAAATAAACCATTAGTAAGCGTAGCACTCCAATAAAAATCTCCACTCACCACATCCCTAGGTTTAAAAAATATAAAATAGTCATTTAAGTTTTCATTTAAGTGCTCTTTTGTTGCTAAAAAACTGCGTTGTATACGCTCGGCATAATTTATACTATCGGTAATTTCTTTATGTTTTTCTTCTACTACTTTTTTCTGTTCGCTTAACTGATGCGTACGTGCTTCTACCTTTTCTTCTAACAATTTTTTTTCATGCATAAGTGCTGCAATCCTCCAGCGATAAACCAACCAAATAACAAATCCACCAATAAACAAATAAACCGAATATGCCCACCACGTGCGGTACCAAGGTGGTAATACTTTAAATGTATAAGTTAATACTTCGCTCCACTCATTATTGCCATCAGGACCGTCGTATTGGACTTTTAATTTAAAGGTGTAAGTACCTTCGCTTATGTTACCAAAAGTTGCTTCGTGTTTTTTTAATACGGGGCTCCAAGTTTTATCATAACCCTCTAACATGTACTGAAAGTTTAGTAAATGCGCACGAGACAACTGCACAGCATTAAACTCAAACGTTACATTATTATGTTCATAAGGCAAAACCAAATTTAGAGGTATTGGGTAAAAGCTTGTAGTGCCATTAAACTCAATTCCTGTAAATTGCTTGCGTAAAGTATCGCGTTCTATAACGCTTAGTGCTTTGCCGTAAGTTATAATTTCTTGTTGAGCTAGAATCGTGCTATCCTCTTTTGAATCTTGAATCTTGAAGTTTGAATTTAATGTATAATAACATACATTTTCTTCGTTTAGTTTTACTCTATATAAAACTGGTGTGGGTGGTTTTGGGTTTCGATTTAGTGCATTAAAATCTGCACGCACAAGTGCTGTAGCATTGCTTCCAGTACCAGCCCAGTAAATTCCTTTACTATCTTGTAACAAACTGTTTTGCCCAACGTTTATATCTTTAACAGGATAAGTAGTAGCGGAGTTATATGTCTCTAAAACCAAATCGTAATAAACTGTCAACTCCTCATTACTTAAATTATTTTGAAAAGGCACTTTTATTTTAGTGCTTTTGAAGGGTGTTTTTGGAATGAAAGAAACACCCCGACACATTCCAAAGTTAGTTGCTATAACCATGTTTTTCCCATTGTTATCTACTACAACTTGTGTTACAACATTATCGGGCAATCCTTGAGCTGTGGTATAATTTATAAAACTTTTGCCATCATATCTAATTACTCCTCCGCCATCAGTACCAAACCAAAGATTGCCACTTTTATCTTGTGTGATACTCCATATCATATTATTTGCAAGCCCTTGAGCTGTTGTATAATTCGTAAAACTGTTGCCATTATACTTGCTCACTCCACCGCCATTAGTACCAAACCAAAGGTTACCGCTTTTATCTTCTATAATGCTTAGTACCACATTATTTGCAAGTCCTTGAGCTGTTGTATAATTCGTAAAACTGTTGCCGTCAAATTTAATTACTCCACTCCCATAAGTTCCAAACCAAAGGTTACCGCTTTTATCTTCTAAGATGCTCCATATCATATTATTTACAAGCCCTTGAGCCATTGAATAATTCGAAAAACTTTTGCCATCATATCTGCTTACTCCACCACCATTTGTACCAAACCAAAGGCTACCGCTTTTATCTTCTACACTGCACATTACCACATCATTTACAAGCCCTTGAGTCGTGCTATAATTAAAAAAGCTTTTACCACTATATTTACTCACTCCACCTCCATAAGTACCAAACCAAAGGTTACCGCTTTTATCTTCTGTAATACTCATTACCATATTATTTGCTAAGCCCTGATTAATACTATAATTCGTAAAGCTGTTGCCGCCATATCTACTCAACCCACTGCCATAAGTACCAAACCAAATATTTCCGCTTTTATCTTCAATAATGCTCATTACCAAATTATTTGCTAAGCCATGAGCTGTAGTATAATTAGTAAAACTTTTTCCGTCGTATTTACTCACTCCCCCGCCCTGTGTACCAAACCAAAGATTCCCAATTTTATCTTCTATTATGCTCATTACCGAATTATTTACAAGACCTTGAGCTGTAGTATAATTCTTGAAACTTTTGCCATCGTATTTACTCACTCCGCCTTCATCTGAACCAAACCAAAGGTTTCCATTTTTATCTTCAGTGATGCTGCATATCATATTATTTGCAAGCCCATCAGCTGTAGTATAATTCCTGAATTTTTTGCCATCGTATCTGCTCACTCCACCGGCATCAGAACCAAACCAAAGGTTTCCTCGTTTATCTTCTGCAATGCTTAGTATCACACTATTTGTAAGCCCCTCATCCACAGTATAATTCTTAAAACTTTTACCATCATATTTACTCACTCCACCGCCATAAGTACCAAACCATAAGTTTTGGTTTTTATCTTCTGTAATGCTAAGTACCACATTATTTGCAAGCCCTTGAGTTGTAGTATAATTCGAAAAGCTAACACCATCATATCTACTCACTCCACCACCCTGAGTACCAATCCAAAGGATTCCTTTTTTATCTTCGATGATACTCCTAACTACATTATTTGCAAGCCCTTGAGCCATGGTATAATTCATAAAGCTTTTACCATCATATTTGCTAACTCCACCACCATTAGTACCAAACCAAAGGTTGCCGCTTTTATCCATAATGGAGCAACTAATAGCATCTAAAGCCAAACCATCATTACTAGTAAATGTGGTAAATTGCGGAATACCCAATGGTGAATTTTGAGTTACAGGAGCCTTTGCAGCTACTAGATTTGGCTTACCAGCCAAAACAACAAGTGGTAACTTTACAGTATCGGCACCAGGAGTTAAAACAAGAGCGGCCTTAAATGGATTTTTTTTTACTGATGGTACTGTTTTATTGTTGGCATTTTGATTACAAGCAAAAAAACTAAGAGTTATAAAAAAGAAAACTAATTTTTTAGTTCGCTTTTTTAATTTTTCATTTTCGAATTTATGAATCATCAATTTCACATTATTTTTCTACAAAATAAACAACGTACACTGTTTATCAAAATCTTAAGTTCTTAAATTTTTGCTCTTGCATCTAATTCTGTCTAATCGCCTCCACAGGGTCAAGTTGCGAAGCTGAATAAGCTGGTATAAACCCAGAAATTAATCCTATTAAAATTGAAATAGTTAAACCTAAAATCATGTTTGATTTACTTAACATCATATCCATATCAAAACCTTGCGAAACGCCATACGTAATTAAATACACAAGCAACAATCCTATTAAACCACCAACAAAACTCAACAAAATAGCTTCAATTAAAAATTGCAACAAAATAAAATAGTTTTTTGCGCCTAACGATTTTTGTATACCAATCATACTTGTGCGTTCTTTTACAGAAACAAACATAATATTGGCAATACCAAAACCGCCCACAATTATAGAAAAACCACCTATTATCCAGCCTGCTAAACCTATTACGCTAAAAATACTATCAAAACTTTTACTCAACATTTTAGTTTCGTTTAATGCAAAATCATCAGTTTCTAATGGTTTTAATTTACGAATAGCGCGCATTACGCCTGTAAGTTCAGATTTTAAATCTTCGTTTTTTATTCCATCTCTTGCTTTTACCATAATCATGGTTTCGCCTCTTTCTCCTTTTAAATCAACTAAAGTTTTTCCAAAATTTACAGGAATTACAATTAAATTATCTGCCGAATTTCCCATAACGCTGCTTCCTTCTCTAGCAAAAACGCCAATTACAGTTACTTTTCTACCTAAAATTTTTATTTTTTTTCCAATTGGATCTAGCGATCCAAATAATACACCAGCAATGCTCTCTCCTATTAATGCAACCGAGCGGCCTGCCCCACTTTCGTGATCAGTAAAATAACGCCCTTGAGCAATGTCAAAACTTCTTACTTTATCGTAATTATGTGACACCAAATTTAAATCGGCACCATCAATACTATTGCTTTCAAACTTTACTGTTTTGCGCAAGCTTGTTACAAACGCAGTAGCATCAGCCAATTGCGTAACTCGTGTTACATCGTCAAGCTCTTCTAACTTTGGTTTTGGTCTGTTCATGTATTTCCACCAAGGATACTCGCCACCGAACTCCCAAGGCCATTTCTGAATAAACACAACGTTTTCGCCCAACGAAGCAACACTATTTCTCACGTTTTTTTCGAGCGAATCTACAATTGTGAATACGGTAATTATAGCAAAAATGCCTATTGTAATCCCCAACAACGACAAAAACGAACGCAACTTATTTGCTGTTAGCGAATGCCAAGCAAATAAAAAACTTTCTTGTAAAATTCTACTAAATATCATTAAGTCAAATGTAGCAAAAAAGTAATAAAATAAAGGTAGATAAAGGTCGTTTAACTGAATTTTTTGTTATTGAATATACGAAACCTACAAAAGATTTCTTTCGCTTAACTATACAACAAAGCAAATAAAAAAGTGCATTGGGTCTTTACGTTCATTTTTTGTCTTGACACAAAAAACCAACCAAAAAAAGTCAAGACAAAACGAATGCTTTCACACTAAGCCACTCGCTTTCGCGTTTTGTCAGGCTAACGCACGTCTCTCGAATTTCAGTCTATCTTAATTCATAAAGTTTTAAAGTAAAATTAGAAAAATCATATTTTATTACATAGTAATTAACAAGGCGTTTTAAACCTAGAAATATAATTACTTTTGCGCTTTCTAAACTCCATTTAGCCATGAGCACAACAAAAACCATAAAAACTGCCTTAATTTCTGTTTATTACAAAGATGGTTTAGAGCCGCTTGTAAAAAAATTAAACGAAATGGGCGTAACCATTTATTCAACTGGTGGTACGCAAGAATTTTTAGAAAAATTAGGAAGTAAAGTTGTGGCTGTTGAAGATTTAACTTCTTATCCCTCAATTTTAGGAGGAAGAGTAAAAACGCTTCATCCAAAAGTTTTTGGTGGAATTTTAAACCGAAGAGATAATACTGAAGACCAACAACAAATTGCGCAATACGAAATTCCGAGTATAGATTTAGTAATTGTAGATTTATATCCTTTTGAAGAAACAGTTAGCTCTGGCGCTGAAGAAGCTGCAATTATTGAGAAAATTGACATTGGTGGAATTTCATTAATTAGAGCTGCAGCAAAAAACTTTAAAGATGTTGTTATTCTTTCTAGTAAAAATCAGTACGGAAAATTGCTTACTATTTTAAACGAAAAAAATGGAGCTACCGATTTAAACGATAGAAAACATTTTGCTGGAGAAGCTTTTAACACATCATCTCATTACGATACTGCAATTTTTAATTATTTCGATAATAATCAAAACACCTATTTAAAACAAAGCGTACAACACTCACAAACATTGCGTTACGGCGAAAATCCACATCAAGCTGGTAAGTTTTTTGGTGATTTAGATGCTGTTTTTGAAAAATTAAACGGAAAAGAATTAAGCTACAACAATTTGTTAGATGTTGATGCCGCTGTAAATTTAATTGATGAGTTTACACAAACTACTTTTGCCATTTTAAAGCACAATAACGCTTGCGGACTTGCTTCTCGCGAAAAATTAGTTGATGCTTGGAAAGATGCTTTAGCTGGCGACCCTACCTCTGCATTTGGAGGCGTGTTGATTACTAATGCTGAAGTTGATGAAGAAACTGCTTTAGAAATTAATAAATTGTTTTTTGAAGTAATTATTGCTCCTGCATATAGCGCTAAAGCGTTAGAAACTTTAAAACAAAAAGCAAATCGAATTATTTTAAAAAGAAAAAACACACCGTTAGCTCAAAACTCAGTAAGAACAATATTAAACGGAGTTTTATGGCAAAACAAAGATTTTAAAACAGAAGTAGCCGAAGATTTAAAACCGGTTACTGATTTAAAACCAAGTGCCGAAGAAATTGAAGATTTATTGTTCGCAAATAAATTAGTAAAACACACCAAATCAAACACAATTATTTTAGCTAAAAACAAACAACTATTAGCTGGAGGAACAGGTCAAACATCAAGAGTTGATGCGCTACGTCAAGCAATTGAAAAAGCTAAAAGTTTTGGCTTTGACTTAAACGGCGCTGTAATGGCTTCTGATGCATTTTTTCCTTTCCCAGATTGTGTTGAAATAGCTGATAATGCTGGGATTAAAACAGTAATACAACCAGGTGGTTCAATAAAAGATAAAGAATCGATTGACTACTGCAACCAACACAAAATGAAAATGGTTGTAACAGGCGTTAGACATTTTAAACACTAAATGTTTAATAAATTTTAAAAAGTATAGCAAAAACTCTAAAAATCGCCTTAACTTTAAGGCAAATACGTTAAAAATGGGATTATTTGACTTCTTAACACAAGAAATCGCTATAGATTTAGGTACAGCTAACACAATTATCATTCACAATGATAAGGTGGTGGTTGATGAACCATCGATTGTTGCTATTGACAGACAAACAGGAAAAGTGATTGCTGTTGGTAAAAATGCGCAACAAATGCATGGTAAAACTCACGATAATATTAAAACAGTTCGTCCTTTAAAAGATGGAGTAATTGCAGATTTTGAAGCTGCAGAGTCTATGATTAAAGGAATGATTAAAATGATTAATCCGGGCAAAAAAATATTTAATCCTTCGCTTAGAATGGTTATTTGTATTCCGTCTGGTATTACTGAAGTAGAAAAACGCGCCGTTAGAGATAGTGCTGAACACGCTGGTGGTAAAGAGGTTTACTTGTTGCACGAGCCAATGGCTGCTGCAATTGGTATTGGAATTGACGTGGAAGAACCAATGGGAAATATGATTATTGATATTGGTGGTGGTACTTCAGAAATTGCCGTAATTGCTTTGGGTGGTATTGTTTGCGACAAATCAATTAGAACTGCTGGTGATGATTTTACTGCAAATATTGAAGATTATATGCGTCGTCAGCACAATATTTTAATTGGTGAGCGTTCTGCTGAGCGAGTAAAAATTGAAGTGGGTGCTGCTATGACCGAAATTGAAAATGCTCCGCCAGATTATGCAGTACACGGAAGAGATTTAATGACAGGTATTCCAAAAGAAATTATTGTTTCTTATCAGGAAATTGCACAATGTTTAGATAAATCGATTGCGAAAGTTGAAGAAGCTATTTTAAGTTGTTTAGAAATGACTCCTCCTGAATTAGCTGCCGATATTTACCGCACAGGTATTTATTTAGCAGGTGGTGGGTCAATGCTTAGAGGTTTAGATAAACGTATTTCTTTAAAAACAAAATTACCTGTTCATATTGCTGAAGATCCTTTAAGAGCTGTGGCCCGCGGAACTGGTATTGCTTTAAAAAATATTGGAAAATTCCCTTTCTTAATTAGATAATTTATCGTGTTTTTTGCTGAATGTATAACCTGATTATTTTCATAAAAAAAAGAGCTAATTTTTTTCTCTTTATTTTTTTAGAACTAATTTGTTTTGCATTAATATTTCGTAACAACTCTTTTCAGCGATCTGCATTTATTAATTCATCTAACACGTTATCAGGAAATATATTGTCCCTTGTTGCGGATGTTCGCGAATATTTATATTTAAAAGAAGTTAACGAGCAATTAGCAGCCGAAAACGCACGTTTGCATGGTTTATCGCCAGAGTCGTTAAACAAAACATTAGCTCAAAATCAAACTATATCCGTTTCAGATACATTACTAAAACAGCAATATACTTACATTCAATCAAAAATTATAAACAACTCCGTTAATAAACGCAATAACTATATTACACTTAACAAAGGCAGTAAACACGGAATTAAACCAGAAGTTGCAGTAATAAGTAGTAACGGAATTGTAGGTATTACAAAAGATGTTAGCGAAAATTTCACTTCTGTTTTATCGGTTTTAAACAAAGATGCAAAGATTAGTGCTAAAATTAAAAAGAATAATTACTTCGGCTCTATGTCGTGGGATGGTGATGACTACCGCTTTGGAACGCTTACAGACATTCCAACACACGTAAATGTAAAAGTTGGCGATACAATTGTTACTAATTCGTTCTCATCTATATTTCCAGAAAATATTTTAATTGGAACAATTTATTTAGTTGAAAAAGATGAAGGTGGAAACTTTTTTAAACTAAAAGTAAAATACAGCACAAACTTTAAAAACGTAACACACATTTATGTTGTAACCAATCTTTTAAAAGACGAAAGAAAAGCTTTAGAAGAAAAATCGCAAAAAAGTGATAATTGATATTTTAAAATACTTAGGTTCATTTATTTTATTAGTGTTTTTACAAGTACTAATATTAAACAACATTCAATTGAGTGGCTATATAAATCCGTATTTATATATTTTGTTTATTATAACCTTGCCAATTCAGTTAAAAAAATGGGCAATTTTAGTTATCGCATTTGTTTTAGGTATTTGTATAGATATGTTTTGCAACACAGGCGGATTGCACGCAGCTGCAACGCTATTAATTGCATTTATTCGCGAACCACTTTTAGATTTATTTTCGCCACGAGAAGGTTTTAATGCAAGTAGCAAACCCGATTTAAATCAATTAGGCATACAATCATTTTTATATTATGCTCTTGTAATGACGAGCATACATCACTTATTCTTTTTCTTTTTAGAAGAGTTTAGTTTTTCTGAATTTTTCAGAGTTATATTTAGATCAATTTTAAGTGTGTTTTTCACAATGATTTTGATAATGATTAGTCAATATATTCGTTTTGATAAATCAGAAAAATCATGAATTCTTCCTTAGCGAGTAGAAAATATGTGTTGGTTGCAATTTTTATTGCAGTTGGAATAATATTTATAGCTCGTCTTTTTTACGTACAAATTGTAAACGATCAATACAAATTATCAGCTACAAACAACGTTTTGCGCTATGTTACTGAGTTTCCAGCTCGTGGAATTGTGTACGATAGAAAAGGAAAATTAATGGTTTTTAATGAGGCGGCTTACGATTTAATGGTTGTTCCCAAACAAATTAAAGATTTAGATACTTTAAATCTTTGCAAAACAATAGGCATTACCATTGAGCAATTTCGTGCAAAGTTATTAGCGTGTAAAATTTATTCTCCTTTTAAAGAATCCATTTTTGAAAAACAAATTTCAAAAGAAACTTATGCTGCTCTGCAAGAAAAATTGTATCGTTTTACTGGTTTTTATGTGCAAGCTCGTACACTACGTAAATACCCAAGTTTAGCGGCTGCACATACCTTAGGTTATGTTGGTGAGGCTAGTGAAAACACTGTAAAAAAAGATACCTATTACAAAATGGGCGATTACATTGGTATTAGTGGTATTGAAAAATCGTACGAAAAAGAATTACGAGGAATTAAAGGAAAAAAAATATGGATGGTTGATGTATTTAACCGTCAAAAAGGAAGATTTATGGAAGGTGCTTACGATACATTAGCTGTATCAGGAACCAATCTGTATTCCGCATTAGACTTAGCTTTGCAAGAATATGGCGAAGAATTAATGCGTAACAAAACAGGAAGTATTGTCGCTATAGAACCATCAACAGGCGAAATATTAGCAGTAGTAAGTTCTCCATCTTACGATCCAAATTTATTAGTAGGTAGAGAACGTTCTAAAAATTATGGCAAATTAATTTTAGATACGCTAAACGTTCCATTGTTTAACAGAGCTTGTATGGCTTACTATCCGCCAGGTTCAACTTTTAAATTGGTTAACGGATTAATTGGTCAACAAGAAGGAGTTACTTTTCCAACTTCAAGATATCCGTGTTCAATGGGTTATCCAGTAATGGGTAGAAAACCAGCTTGCCATCGTCACTCATCGCCCTTAAACTTAGCTGAATCGGTCCAACACTCTTGTAACTCCTATTATTGCTACGTTTTTAGAAGTATTGTAGATCAAAAAAAATTCAAAACATTTGAAGACGGTTATAATAATTGGCGAGATCACGTTCTGAGCTTTGGCGTAGGAAAAAAATTAGGAACAGATATGCCCCAAGAGTTACGTGGTATGGTTCCAACTGTTGATTATTACAACAAAGTTTTTCGTCCTGGAGGCTGGAAATCATCAACAATTGTTTCGCTTTCTATTGGACAAGGAGAGTTGGGTATAACGCCATTACAAATGGCAAACATTATGTGCATTATTGCTAATCAAGGCTTTTATTACACACCTCACGTAATTAAAGGAATTGAAAAAAATAATACACCACGAAAAGAATATAAAACAAAAAATTACACAAGCATTGATGCAAAGTATTTCCCTATTATGATTGATGGAATGGAACAAGTTGTTGAAGCAGGAACAGCAAGAGTTGCAAAAATAAAAGACATTCCAATTTGTGGAAAAACTGGTACAGCACAAAATCCAAGAGGAAAAGATCACTCTTTATTTGTTGGTTTTGCTCCAAAAAATAATCCAAAAATTGCAATTGCGGTAATGGTTGAAAACGCTGGTTTTGGTGCTACTTGGGCAGCTCCAATTGCGAGTTTAATGATAGAAAAATATTTAAGAGATTCAGCTACAACTCGTCCTGATTTAGAATTACGAATGAAAGAAGGAGTTATTTTGCCACCACCTTTACCTAAAAAAAGATGAGCAGAAGAGAAAACTTATTAAATAGTGTAGACTGGGTTTTAATTACCTTGTATGGTGTACTCGTTGTTTTAGGATGGCTAAATATTTATGCTTCAGTTTATAACGACGAGCATCAAGCCATAACAGATGTTACTCAAAAATATGGCAAACAATTTATTTGGATAGGCACTGCATTAGTGCTTGCCTTTATTATACTAATGGTTGATGGTAGTTTTTTTTCAACCTTTGCTTATCCCATTTATGGCATTGCGCTTGTATCTTTAGTTGCTGTATTATTTTTAGGAACAGAAGTTTCGGGAAGTAAATCGTGGTTTAGGTTTGGAGAATTTGGAATACAACCAGCAGAGTTTTCAAAATTTGCAACCAACTTAGCACTCGCCAAATACCTCAGTAATATTGAAGGAAAGGTAAAGCAGTGGAGAACAAAAACTATAAGTTTTGCCTTTTTTATATTGCCAGCTCTATTAATTTTATTAGAAAACGAAACAGGTGTAGCCCTTGTTATGTTTGCTTTTATTTTTGTTTTGTACCGCGAAGGTTTATCGGGAAATATATTGTTATTAGGCTTTTTCAGCATCTTAATTTTTATTCTAACATTACTATTTAATAAGTTATATCTTATTTCAATTTGTGGCGGAATAGCTTTAATTATGCTATTATTTATTAGAAGAAATAGAAAAAACATATTGATTTTAACAGGCATTTTTGCAATTGCTGCTAGCATGATTTATAGTGTTGATTATGCATACAACCATTTAGCTTCGCATCAAAAACAACGTATAAATGTATTTTTAGGAAAAGAAACCGACACCAAAAAAGCAGGTTACAATGTAAATCAATCTTTAATTGCAATTGGCTCAGGCGGTTTTGCAGGGAAAGGATTTTTAAATGGAACGCAAACCAAATACGATTTTGTACCCGAGCAAAGCACCGATTTTATTTTTTGTACTGTGGGCGAAGAATGGGGATTTTTCGGAACATTTATAGTTATTGCTTTATTTATTGGTTTGTTGGTCAGAATTATTTTTATTGCAGAAAGGCAACGCTCATCCTTCTCTAGAATTTATGGTTATGGAGTTGCCGCCATACTATTTATACACATTACCATTAATATTGGCATGACAATTGGATTAGCTCCAGTGATTGGTATTCCGCTTCCGTTTTTTAGTTACGGTGGTTCATCACTTTGGTCGTTTACAATTTTATTGTTTATTTTAATTCGTTTAGATGCATATAGAATGATGGTTTTACGTTAAATTTATACTTATGAAAAAACTACTTTTAATTTTAGGCGCATTGAGTTTTGTGTTTCTTTTAACGAATGCACAATCAAATTCGACAACACAAATAAGCAAACAAAATAACATTGACACATTGTTTATGGATGGTGTGCTTGTTAAAAAACAGTTTGTAAACAAAGCTGGCCGACAAATAAATGAAGTGTTTGATTTGTATTTAGTTAACGAAAATATAGAAACCTTTGTTAAAATTTCGGGCGGAAATTATAAAACCAAAGACTTAGAAAAATACTTAGGCAAACAAATGCTGTATGCTGTAGAAATGAGAGATGGTAACTGGGATACACAAGACGGTAATCATGAAATGCAAAGCCGAATTGGAAAATACTGTGTTATCTTAAAAATATCAGAAAACTAAGCCTTTTGAGGCATATAAAATTCTTTTAAATAATAAGGTTCAAAATAAGCAACATCTTCAAATTGCTTATTCTCAAATTTTTCCTGTGCCATTTCATTCATAAATTCTGCAAAAGGAAAAGCATCTTCAACAAAAATTGCGTTTTCAAATTTTGAAATCGTTTTAAACTTTGCGCTTCCATCTCCAAAAAAACAAATTTTACTTTGTTTCGGAATATTTGAAAACGAATTTTCATCTAAAATTAAAGCATTGGTATCTTCAACTAATTCGCTATTATTAGAAAAAATAGCAGTGTAAACTTCCATTCTACGCGCATCTAACATGGGTATGTAGTAATCGAAATTAGGATGCGTTTTTTTTACACCAGAAAACAAAGAATATAAAGTATTAATTGCTATTAATGGTTTGTTTAATGCGTAACAAATACCTTTTGCAGCAGCAACTCCAATTCTTAATCCTGTATAAGAACCAGGACCTTTACTCACAACAACAGCATCAATATCTTTTAAGACTATACTTTGTTGCGAAACTTGTTTAATAAATTCAGTTAAATTTTCGGCATGTGTAAAACCATCATTACTTAGCTGCGAAGCTAAAATTTCATCTCCGTCAGCAATAGCAACACTACACATAGTAGTAGCCGACTCTATTAGCAATACTTTAGCCATTATTCTTTTTGCTTATCGTCGAATAGTTCTTCTTTGTCAACTATTGTAATTGGCGATTTATTCATTAAAATTTTAGAAACTGCGCTATACGGACCAGAAATAATATCTTCGTTGGGTTTAATTCCCGAAATAATTTGAATAAAATTATTGTCCTGAACACCTGTTTTTACTGCTCTTAGTTCAGCTTTTCCATCTTTATTTACAAACACATATTCTAAAATAGTTAATGCTTCGGTTGTAATTTTTTCAACCCCTGTTTCTTTACTTTCGTTTTTATCTTTCTTTTTAAAAGCACCAAACGAAGTAGTATCATCTCTTGTTGTTACACTTTGTATAGAAACAGAAAGTGCACTATAAACCGTTTCTGTGCGAATATCAACAGTAGCACTCATTCCTGGGCGAAATGGCGAAGCGTTAGGATCTTTTTTATCTAATAAATCCATATACGATTCTCTTAATATTCTAACTTTTACAGGAAAATTAGTTACTTGCTCTGCGCTTAAACCCACCGTGTTTGCTGAGTTTGCAATTTCTGTAACAATGCCTTTAAATTTCTTTTTGTTATAAGCATCAATTTCAATATCGGCTGTATCGCCCATGGCTATTCGCACAATATCGTTTTCGTTTACATCAACGCTAACTTCCATTTCGTTTAAATTGGCAATGCGCATAATTTCTGTACCCGCCATTTGCATTGTTCCCACTACTCTATCGCCATTTTCAACATTTAGTTTAGAAACTTTTCCACTAACAGGAGCAAGAATTGTTGTGCGTGTTAAATTTACATTTGCTTCTTTTAACGATGCTTGCGTACTATTTACATTATAATCAGACGCAGACACATTTTGCTCTGCGCCAGTAACATCGGCCTTAGCTCCTAAATACTGCGCTTCGGCAGCATCCATTTCTGATTTTGAAATTATATTTTGCTCAAATAATTTTTTACTTCTGTTATACGAAGCCTCTACATTCGCAAAGTTTGCTTTTACTTGCGCCAAACGTGCTTTTGCGTTTGCTGAATTTGCTTTAGAACTATTTACAGTTGCTTCCATTCGTTCTAAAGAAGTAACGTATAAGTCTGGATTTATTTTACAAAGCACATCGCCTTTTTTTACCTCATCGCCTTCTTTTACAAAGAGTTCAACTATTTGTCCAGATACATCGGCGCTAATTTTTACCTCAACTTCGGGCTGTACTTTTCCGCTTGCCGAAACAGTTTCTATAATGGTTCTTTTCTGTGCTTTTTCAACAGAAACTTCAATTCCTTTTTTAGTTCCAATAACTCCTGTTTTTTTCATAATAACAAAAACAAGTAGTAAAACTGAAATGGTAATTATCCAGAATTTTTTTGATTTAAAATTAATTGCCATAGCCTAAGCGAATAGTTTAGAACTCAAAGTTAAAACAATAGTAAGAAACTATTGTGTTTTAGCTATAAAATCTAAAAACTTAGTTACTGCAATGGCTCTGTGGCTAATTGTATTTTTTTCGTCCATGCTCATTTGCGCAAAGGTTTTGTTAAAACCATCTGGAATAAAAATAGGATCGTAGCCAAAACCATTGGTTCCTATTTGCTTAAAGCCAATTTTGCCTGAAATTATTCCTTCAAAAATAAAAGTAGAATTACCATCGCAATAGGCTATAACAGATTTAAAACGAGCGTTTCTATTGGCTTTGCTATCAAGATTTTGTAAAAGTTTTTGCATGTTGGCTACATCTGATTTATCGCTACCAGCATATCGTGCCGAATAAACTCCAGGCTCACCGTTTAAAGCTTCAACCTCTAAACCAGTATCATCAGCAATGCAAGGCTTTTTAAATTTCTCAAAAATAAACTGCGCTTTTAATAAAGCATTCGCTTCAATAGTAGTTCCAGTTTCTTCAATTTCTTCATTAAAATTAATATCCTGCAAAGAAATTAAATCAATACTAGAAGGTACTTTTTTGCGAAGCTCGTTTACTTTATTTTGATTATGTGTGGCGAATAAGAGTTGCATTTTATTTAATTAAAAAGTAGCGATTAAACTGATTTAAATAGAAACTACATTAACTAGTTTTCTTTATTTTTAATAAACAAAATGTAAAAAATATTTCTTGCTATTTGCATAAAAAAAGAATTTATTGAGCCAGTAATTACCCAAAAAAAAGACATTTTATAACGCTTATCCTTAAACATTAAATAAGCGTATTCTCTAAATAATTTTGCTTGAACAGACCCAAGTACTTTATTACTAGTAGATTGTGCGGAAATACGAAATTTCCCTAAAGGTTCAGGTATTACATATAATTTACCTTGCAAAAGCAATTCGCACAACATATCTAAATCAAAACACCAATCGTTAGCTTTCTCAAATTTTGGTTCTGGAATTTTATCGTAAACTTCTTTTCTAAACAAAGCTCCATTAGGCTCCCCAATAATGTTTGATCCATATAAAAAGCTTGCTCTAATTGCCCAATATGATGAAAACAATCCTGTTCCAAAAATAAATTTCTTTAAGTAAACTTGTTTACTTTCATCATTTATAATTGACACATAACCATTTACCAAAACAACATCTTTGTATTTTTCATCTTCTAATATTGCGACTTCCTTCTCAATAGTATGGAGACTCATACCATCATCAGCACCCATAAATGTTAGGTACTTGCCAGTTGCATAAGTAAACACTTTTAGGTAATTATACTTTATCCCCATGTTTTTTTCGTTAGAAAAAATTTTAACTCGAGGATCATTATAGGCTTTAATTAATTCAATTGTTCTGTCTGTTGAACAATTATCAGAAATAATAACTTCAATATTTTTATAGGTTTGACCTAATACACAATCAAGCGTTTCGTTAATATACTTTTCTCCATTATAAACAGGAATACAAACACTTACAAGGGGTTCTGAAGTTGCCATCTTTTTTCAAAATTTTAAATTGTAAAGATAATATTAATAATTACCTTTATTACCGAAATATACATGATTAAATATTTGGTGACTAATGAAAAAAATTCTTGTTACGGGTTGTGCAGGTTTTATTGGCAGTTCTTTAACAGATGCTTTACTGAACAAAGGATTTTCAGTTATTGGAATTGATAATTTTGATACATATTATTCAAAATCATTAAAACAAGACAATCTTAAAAATGCATTTCAGAATAAAAATTTCTCTTTTGTTGAAGGTGATATTTGCAGCGTAACCGATTTAAAAAAAATTGATACTGATGTTGATTTAGTTGTTCATTTAGCAGCTAAAGCAGGAGTTCGTCCATCAATAGAAAACCCTGAAGCATACGTTAATACAAATATTGTTGGTACTCAAAATATTTTGAATTGGATGAAAACAAATTCAATTTCTAAATTGGTTTTTTCATCATCTAGCAGTGTATATGGCAACAATAGTAAAACACCATTCTCTGAAAACGACAATGTTGACAAACCTATCTCACCCTATGCATTTACAAAAAAATCCTGCGAATTATTAAACTATACTTTTCATCATTTATATAATTTCGATATTATTAATCTTCGTTTTTTTACAGTATTTGGCCCGAGACAAAGACCTGATTTGGCAATACGAAAATTTGTAGATTTAATATTAAAAAATGAAGCTATCCCTGTTTTTGGCGATGGTAACACAGGTAGAGACTACACCTATATTGATGATATTGTTCAAGGGATAATTAACTCTATTGAATATCTTGTAACAAATAAAAACGTTTATGAGATTATTAATTTAGGGAATAGCTCGCCTATAAAATTAATTGAGTTGGTAACTGAAATTTATACTATACTTGGTAAACAAAAAAACATAAACTTTTTGCCGATGCAAGAAGGTGATGTAGATTTAACATTTGCTGACATTTCAAAAGCAAAAAAACTACTAAACTATGCTCCAACCGTTAGTTTAAAACAAGGACTAGCAAATTTTATTAATTGGTATGAAGCTACAAAATAGTTTAAAAAAAATTGAAAGTAAACTCCCTAGTCCAGATAACTGGAAGGTCTGGATTTCAATTGCATTTATTTGTAAATTAATTTTGTTTATTTTTTGCATAAGCAAAGATGGTATTAATCCAGTTGAAGGTTTTTGGGGTCATTTTGGTGGTGATACTGAGTCTTATTTAGACCCAATTGAAAACTTAATCAATAAAGGAGAATATCAACCCGATTACAGAATGCCTGGTTATGGTGTGTTTTACTTACCTTTATACTGGCTTTTTTCAAAAGCTATTGCATTAAATATTTTAATTATTTTACAGTTATTTTTCTCAATAATTTCTACTTACTTTTTAGCTAAACTTGCTCTTAAAATTTTTAAATCGCTTTCCGTTTTTTATTTAACATTTTTGCTTTACACAATAAATACTCATGTAGATTTATATCTTGACATTTTATTAACAGAAAGTTTAGCGACTTCATTTTTGATAATTGCTTTTTATTTGTTTCTAAATTTCACAGAAACCAAGAACTATCTACACCTCTTTATTAGTGGTTTGGCATTAACAGAAGTAATTTTTTTAAGACCTATATTTTCTCCGTTATTGTTTTTATTTTTATTAGTTCTTATTGTTCATTTATTCCGCGATAAATTAAGAAATAAGTTAATGATTACTTTATTGTTTCTATCCTCTTTTATCATAATAGATTCCACTTGGATAATTAGAAATTATATTGTACACAAAAAAGTTGCACCATTAACTACCTCTGTATATTATCCAAGTATAGAAAATGGAATTATTTTACCTATAGCAAACTTTATACAAAGTTTTGGTGGAAACAGTATTTGGTGGGAAACAGGCGCAGAAATTAGATGGTTTGGATTTGGAGATAATGTTGAATTTGGAAAAGGGGTAGATCGCAACACAAAACTGCCTACTGATATTTACACAAGCCAATTTAATTTAGATAGTTTAATTTCTATTCGCACTAAGGTTATTTCTGTTTTAAAAGATACTACTCTTACAATAGAACAAAACAAAACTCTAACGCAAGAAATACGAACTAGTTTTAATAATTTTACTCAATCAATAAAATCAGAAAAACCTTATTTGTACTACATTAAATCTCCTTTATTAATTACAAAAAATTTCTTTATTCACTCTGGCACACAAAATCTATTTTTTAAATCCTCTGCTGAATTAAATAAATTTGAATACCTAGTTAAAGTATTTTATTCGCTTTTGTATATCATTACGCTTTTTATAGGTTTTGTTGGTGTATTCCTTCTCATTAAAAAGAGTTTTAAAATAAATAACATTACCATTTTAACAGGAATAATAGTTTATTCGGCTCTAATTCACCCCATATTTTTAAGGGCAGCCGAACCAAGGTACTTTGTTCCTACTTGGCCATTTTTAATTATTTGCTTTAGCTATGCAATAGTTTGGATTTATAATTCTATTTTTATAGCAAAACAAAAAAATGTCAAGTAAAACATTATCTATCGTATTGCCTATCTATAATGAAGGTCAAGGAATTTCAATTCTTTTCGAGAAATTAGTTCAGTCTTTACAATCGTTTACATACGAAATAATTGCTGTAAACGATGGTTCTAAAGACAATAGCTGGGAAGAATTAAAAAAGGTTGCTGCAAATAATTCTAAAATAAAATTAATTAATTTTAAACGAAATTTCGGTCAAACCGCAGCTATTAATGCGGGTATTCAATCTTCTAATGGAGATATTATTGTTTTAATTGATAGCGATTTAGAAAACGATCCTGCAGATATTCCTTTACTAATTGCTAAAATGGACGAAGGTTTTGATGTGGTAAGTGGATGGAGACAAAGTCGTTGGCAAGGACAGTTTTTAACTAGAAAATTGCCATCGATGACTGCTAATAAATTAATAAGTAAAATATCCGGAGTGCCTCTTCATGATTATGGCTGCACCTTAAAAGCATATAAACGAGACGTTATAATGGACGTTAAATTATACGGACAAATGCATCGTTTTATTCCAGTTTTTTGTAAATGGCAAGGAGGTAAAGTAGCTGAAATTCCAGTTAATTATCAGCCAAGAATGTTTGGAAAAAGTAATTATGGCTTGTTTAGAATTTACAAAGTAATTTTAGATTTATTACTTATAAAATTTATAGATAAGTATATGAATAGACCAATCCATTTTTTTGGAGGAGCAGGAATAATTTCACTTTTATTATCTTTCTTTTCAGTAGGATTATCAGTATACTTTAAAATAACAAGAGGAACTCCATTTATTAAAACACCCTTACCAACAATGTCTGCAGTCTTTTTCATTGTAGGTATGCTTATGATTTTAATGGGTGTTTTAGCTGAAATACAGATGCGAACCTACTACGAAAGTCAAAACAAATATCCTTTCACTATCAAAGAAAAAATAAATTTTAATTCCTAAGCAATGTGTGGTATTGCTGGTTTTTTAGGTAACGGAACAGAAGATAATTTATGGCAAATGATAAAAGCCATCAATTATCGAGGCCCTGATTACCAAGGAGTTTCACTTACTGAAAATTTGGGTTTTGCTCATGCGCGATTAAGTATTATCGATACCGATAGTAGAAGTCATCAGCCTTTTTTTAATCCTGAAAAAACATTAGCTATCGTTTTTAACGGAGAGATTTATAATTTTTTAGAAATTAAAAACGAACTTTTAAAAACAAATAAATACACTTTTAGAACCTCATCAGATACTGAAGTTTTGCTTTATGCATACGCAGAATATGGCATTGAATGTTTGCAGAAAATTCATGGTATGTTTGCCTTTTCTATTTATGATTTGGTAAAAAAAGAATTGTTTTTGGCTAAAGATAGAATTGGTAAAAAGCCCTTGTACTATACCTTACAAAACAATACATTTATTTTTGCTTCGGAGCCAAAAGCAATCTTACAACATCCTTCAGTTAAAAGAGACTTAAATCTTGAAGCTTTAAATCAATACCTTACTTTTGATTATGTACCCACTCCCAATTGCATTTTTGAAGGGATTCATAAACTAGAAGCTTCACATTATTTAATTGTAAAAAACGGAGCTATTCAGGAGAAAAAATCATATTGGCACACTTCTTTTCAACCCAATAATATTTCATATTCTGATGCGCTAAATAAATTTGATATGCTTTTAAACGAAGCTGTTAAAACGCGTATGATTAGCGATGTTCCGCTGGGGTTGTTTTTAAGTGGCGGACTTGACAGTAGCGCTGTTGCTTATTACGCACAAAAAAATTCAACTCAAAAAGTAAAAACATTTTCAATCGGTTTTAACGAAAAAAGTTACGACGAAAGTAGCTATGCTCGCTTAGTTGCCAAACAACTAGGAACCGAACATCACGAACAAATTTTATCGGCAAAACAATCGTTAGATTTATTATCTGTTATTGTTGAAAAACAAGACGAACCATTTGCTGATCCATCCATTATACCTACTTATTTTTTATCGCAATTTACTAAACAACACGTAACTGTTGCATTAGGTGGCGACGGTAGCGATGAATTAATGGCTGGCTACCCTACTTTTATTTCTGATAGAGTTGCACCAATACTTCACGCCTTACCTTCATTTGCAATCTCATTATTTAATAAAACATCAAATTTTTTACCCGTAAGCGATAAAAATATAAGCTTAGATTTTAAAGTAAAGCAATTTTTAAAAGGTTTTGAATCTAAATCAAACTACACGCATTCGCTATGGTTAGGAAGTTTTACGCCAAAATCGAAATTGAACTTATTTACTAGTGATGTAAAAAACAAGTTACATACTAGCGGACTTGAGTGTATTGACAAATATAGATATGAAGTTAGCAATGAAAATGAGTTTAATAAACTACTTTACACCTATTTTAGAACATATCTTCAAGATGATATTCTTTATAAAGTAGATAGAGCAAGCATGTATGCTTCGTTAGAAGTTAGGGCTCCATTTTTGGATACGAACGTTATAAATTTTTTAAACTCTTTACCAAAAAATTACAAAATAAAAAGAAATAACGGAAAAAGAATTTTAAAAGATTTGATGCGTAATAAATTACCAAACGAAATAATTGACAGACCTAAAAAAGGCTTTGGAATTCCAGTTTCGTTGTGGTTGCGTAACGAATTAAAAAATAGTGTTGCCGAATTGTTGTCAGAAAAAAACATCAAACAACAAGGTTTATTTGAGTGGAACTACGTTGATAAATTAATTAAAGAACACAACTCATCAAAACAAAATCATCGCAAATTGTTGTGGAATTTATTGATATTCTCATACTGGAGTAAAACGTATTTAAACTAAATTTATTTGGTTATCATAAATTTGTTTCTTGCCACTTTATCTTTAAAACTTACTCGATAAAAATAAACGCCTCTTTCTAAATAATCTATATCCAAGGTAATTGATTTTAAACCTTTTACAGCAGTAACAACATATTTATCAAAAACCAATTGACCTAAATCGTTATACACTTCAACAATAATTTCTCCATCTTCGGGTAAAATAACGGGCAAAGTAAAATTTGTTTCGGTAGGATTTGGATAACCAGCCAATACCATAAAACGATCCATTCTAAATGAAATACAACGCTCATTATTTGTTATATCATCATCAGTATTCAATTCATTAACCTCAACAATTTTAACACACACATAAGCATTTACAGTATCTGAGGCATCTAACTTTACAGAAGAAGTAAATACATAAGGTAACAATTGTCCTCTTTTTAAATCTCCAGTCCACGATTCTCTTACTGAACTTTCGCTATTTACGCTCGATAACAATTTAAAATCAGTAATTGGTTTAGTACCATAGTTAATTAAATCGGTAGAGATGTCAAGGAAATTATCATTACTAACCTCTGCCTTTAAAGTAAAAATACCTAAATCTAATTTAGGAAATAACACTTCAATTTCTTTTTCAAATGAATTATTACAACCCACTTCATCTTTCGCAACAAGGCTCACAACATATCTTAAACTATCCGGAAAAATTGTTGTTGGTTTAAATAAATTAGAAGAAAATCCGTTTCCAAAAACCCAAGTATAACTAGTAGCATTTTGCGACAAATTTGTAAACAAAACACTTTCGCCTGGCGTTACAAAACTTGGAGAATAACTAAAACTTGCAATAGGTAAACTTTTAATTAAAATAGTTTTAGTAACACTGTTTTCGCAACCATTCACATTACTTACTGTTAATTTTACGTTTTTATTTCCAATTGAATTAAACACATAAGAAGCAGCATCAGTGGTAGAAAAAACATTTGAATCGAACTCCCATTTATAGGATTCGATTGTGCTTAATGGAGCTGAACTTGCATCTACAAAAGTAGTTTGCTCGTTTAAACAATAATTTGTATACGAATAATTAGCAGTTGGATAAGGTGTAACATTAATTGTTTTAGTAACGCTGTGCGTGCAACCAACAGACGAATTGATAAATAGTGAAACATCATAAATACCTGCAGAAGCATAGCTGTGGTATTCTATTGGTGAAGTAGCTGATTGCGCATCTCCAAAATTCCAAGTCCAGCTCTGTATGGTTTGAGGAAATGGCATTGTTGAAGTATTAGTATAAGTAATTACCGAACCAAAGCAAGGATTTGTATAAACAAAATCAACTATTGGTGATGGATAAACATAAACAGGTTTTGATATTCCAGCCTTACAACCATTTTGTGTTGTAACAGTTAAGCTAACTAAATAAGTACTTTCCGAATTAAATTCGTGAAATGGTTCTGCTACAGCAGCGGTATTTGAAGGAGAAGTAACATCTCCAAAATTCCAATCCCAAATACTTATCGTTTGCCCCAAGCCATCGCTTAAATCTTTAAACTGTGTCAACGAATTTGCGCAAGCTGGTAAACTTAAAAAATCAACTACAGGCAATGGGTAAACCGTTACTTGTTTTGTAATACTTTGTTTACAACCTATTTCGGTTTCTACTTCAAAAAACACATCAAAATTACCATCCGTCAAATAATTGTGTAATGGATGCTCTAGTAAAGATGAATTATTTACGCCAGATGAAGGCTCTCCAAAACTCCAAGTATAAGATACAATTGAGTTCCCACTTGGTGGAACAGCCAATGATGAAAATTGCATATCAGAACCAAAACAAGTTGTATTAAAAACAAAATCAGCTGTGGGAACTGAGCCTGCAATCGTAACTACTATTTCATCATTTACTTCGCAACCAATTGAATTAAAAGCTTCAACAGTGTATGTTCCAGAATTAGTAATAGTAATTAAAGGCGTTGTTAAATTACCAGGCATCCAATTGTAAGATGTAACAAGCGAGGAAGTAATTAAACCTATCGTATTTCCTTCGCAAAGAGAAACATCAGAACCTAAACTTGCCGTTTGAGAAAAATCATCAATTGCTATCGTAATGGTTGGTGTGGTGTACGAACAAGCAAATAAATCTGTAATGGTACAATTTAAAGTTGTTGCTGTTGTTGGATTAAAAAAAGTGAGCGAATCTGTATCAGAGTTACTCCAAGCAAAATCAAAGTCTGTTGTATTTAAAAAAGTATTCCATCTATACTCGGTATTGTAACAAACAGTTGTATCATTTTTAATAACAAGAGAAGGGAAATTTACGACAATCTCGTCACTCGAATTGCGACCAAAAATATCTGTAACAGTAACTGAATAAGTACCAGAAGTAGTAACAGAAATTGAACTCGTACTTGCTCCTGTTGACCATGTATAACTTGTAAAATTATTACCAGCATCAATAGTTATTGGGCAAAAACTATAAGCTTGATTTATATCAGCCCCTAAACTAACGGGCGGTGCATATTTGTTATATAAAAAAAGTTCAATATTTTCATATTCTGTTGTAGACAAACTTCTGTTATAAACTATTATTTCTGCAATTTGCCCATACCAGACACGAGTTGGAACAAACCTATCAATACTAATATTATCAAAACTAACACTTCCCGTAGTTGCAATGGATAAAAATGAAAAGTTATTTGGAACTGTAGAAGTAGTACCATTAATTTGTTGCGAATTAATTTTTGTAATACCACTCCTTATAAAACTATTTGTATTTAAATTATCCCATAAAATTTTATTGTCACCTCTGTGAAAATCATACAATGTTGAGTGACCTAACAACGGCCTATAATCATTACCTGCAGAGCTATTCTCGTTAATTATAAAAAAAAAAGTCATTGCATTGTTTATTTCATTTAACTGAAAATAGTCATTAGTACCATCAAAACTAATTACAGGTAAACCATTAAGTGTATTTAAAACTTGTTGAGCTTGTTTTGAATTATCAAGTTGTATTGCGTGATTATTATTCCCTGAAAGATCTGTTAATTGCTCAATATTCGAGCCCGAACCTAAAACTACATTATCTGAGTTAAGCCAGAGTTGCAAACCGCTAATACTTGTAGGCTGAGCATAGCAAACCTTTTGCAACATCAAGACTGCTACTAGTAAAAAAATATATTTGCAATATCTCATTCTATTTTTGAGTAATTTTCTATAAATTTAATTAAATTTGGTCAAATTAAAGCTTTATTATTTGCTTTATTTAATACAAGACCAAAAGCTTGACAGGTATTTATGAGCGAAGATGTAGAAGAGAAAACACAACAATGGACAGATGAAATATCTTCCGAAAATAGCTTAATGTCGCTACATTTGCAAGAAACATGGCATTATAGAGATTTGCTTTTAATGTTTGTTCGTAGAGATTTTGTAGCAACCTACAAACAAACAATATTGGGTCCTATTTGGTTTTTTTTGCAGCCTATTTTAACCACAATTACTTACGTTGTTATTTTTGGGCAATTTGCGGGTTGGTCAACCGATGGTTTACCCATGATTTTATTTTACATGATAGGTATAACCTTTTGGAATTATTTTTCAGATTGCATTAACAAAACATCTACCGTATTTAGAGATAATTCCAGTATTTTAGGCAAAGTTTATTTCCCTCGTTTAATAATGCCATTATCCATTATCGTATCTAATTTAGTTAAGCTAGGGATTCAATTTTTATTATTTTTAATTTTCTTTTTTTATTACTTATACCATGGTGCCATTCACCCCAACATTTATATTTTACTAACGCCTATCCTCATTTTAATTATGGCTGGTTTGGGTTTAGCTATTGGCATGATTATTACTTCATTAACCACCAAATACAGAGATTTAGTATTTTTAATAACATTTGGTATACAACTTTTTATGTATGCTACCCCAGTAATTTATCCATTATCGAGCATACCCGAAAAATACAGATTTATTATTGAAGCAAACCCCATGACTTCTGTTTTAGAAACTTTTCGCTTTGCCTATATGGGTTCAGGCTCTTTCAGCTGGAACTGGCTTTTCTATAGTTTTTGTTTTATGTTTATTAGCTTGCTTATCGGTACAGTTTTATTCAACAGAGTTGAAAAAAGTTTTACAGATACTGTTTAACTAATCTTTAGTATATTTATCTATTATTCAATATTATAGAGTGAAATCCAATTTAGCCATAGTTGTTCAGTCATGCGATAAGTACGACGATTTGTGGAATGGATTTTACACCTTATTTTTTAGATATTGGAAAAATTGTTCCTATCCTATTTACCATATTACTGAAACTAAAACATGTTCTTACCCTGGCGTTATAACCATCAATACACAAAATGTTACTACATGGTCGGATATGCTAAAATATGGATTAGAAAAAATAAAAGAAGATTACGTTTTGTATTTATTAGAAGATTATTTTTTAATAAAACCCATTGACGAAACTAGAATTGAGAAAGCTGTTGAAATAGTTAAAAAAGAAAATGCGGCTTGCTTACGCTTAGTGCCGGTACCAGGCCCTGATAGAGATTTTAAAGACTATACTGATATTGGAGAAATAAGCAAAAATTCAGCATATAGTTTAAGCACACAAGCCAGTATTTGGAATAAAAATATTTTAGAAAATTTTATTCTTAAAGGAGAAACGGGTTGGCAATTCGAAAATCAAGGTTCACAAAGAGCAAAAAATATTTCAGAAGTTTTTTTGGGAATTAAAAGCCACTCTAAAACAGTAGAAACAGGAAATTACCCTTACACTTATTGTTGTACTGCAGTTTATAAAGGGAAATGGATGCGAGAAGCTATTGACCTTTGTAAAAAAGAAAACATTACAATAAACACAACTATACGACCTATAGAAACTAGATTTGAGAATTTTTACCGTCATAATTATTCAAAATCTCCACAAATTATTAAACAAATTCTCGATATTGTAAAATCAAAACTATAAACAATGATAAAAAACTTAATTAAAAGCATAATACCGCATTCAATATTAGTTTTGAAGCGTAATATTACCGGAAAAGCTGAAATTGAGCAGTGGAGAAAAAATGGAAGCCCAACACCACCACCTCATCCATTAAAACAAGTAACAATTCGTGCTTATAAAAATAAATTTAAGCTTTCAACTCTAATTGAAACAGGTACTTATATGGGGACTATGGTTGAAGCCCAACGTACTTATTTCGATAAAATAATTTCAATTGAAGTTAGTGATGAACTTTATAAAATCGTTAAAGACAAATTTAAACAATACAATCACATCATACTATTTAAAGGAGATAGCGGTGAAATTATGCCTGACGTTTTGAAAGACATTAAAGAACCCTGTTTATTTTGGTTAGATGGCCATTATTCGAGTGGAGTTACAGGTAAAGGTGAATTAAACACACCTATTTTTAAAGAATTAGATGCAATATTCGCCAATAACAAAAATCACATTATTTTAATAGATGATGCTCGTTGTTTTATTGGCGAAGACGATTATCCTACAATAGAAAAATTAAAAGAATATGTGCTTAAGTTAAATCCCAACTATCATCTAAAAAGTGAAGATGATATTATTAGACTTACGCCTTCTTTAAACTAAATATACACATAAAATGTCTTTAGCATTAAGAGCAGAAAACATAAGTAAGAAATACATTTTAGGAGAAATTGGCACGGGTACAATTAGTCATGACATTAATCGCTTTTTTGCAAAAATAAGAGGTAAAGAAGATCCTTATGCTAAAGTAGGAATGGACTTTTGGGCGAAGAAAAAAGGCAAAGGAGATTTTTGGGCTATTAAAGATATTAACTTCGATGTAAAAGAAGGAGAAATTTTAGGCATTATTGGTAAAAATGGTGCTGGAAAATCTACACTTTTAAAAGTATTATCTAAAGTTACAAAACCTACAAGTGGCAAAATAAAAATTAATGGTAGAATTGCCTCTTTATTAGAAGTGGGAACAGGTTTTCATCCTGAATTAACAGGTAGAGAAAATATTTTTTTAAATGGCGCCATACTTGGTATGCGCAAAGATGAAATAAAGAAAAAATTTGATGCGATTGTTGATTTTGCAGGAGTTGGAGAACACATTGACACTCCTGTAAAAAGATATAGTAGCGGAATGTATGTGCGTTTAGCATTTGCAGTGGCTGCTTATTTAGAGCCAGAAATATTGATCATGGACGAAGTATTGGCTGTGGGTGATGCAGAATTTCAAAAGAAATGTTTAGGTAAAATAAAAGATGTAAGCTCTAACGAGGGCAGAACTGTTTTGTTTGTTAGCCATAATATGGCAGCGGTTGAAAACATTTGTACAAGTGCTTTGTGGATGAAGAATGGAACAGTTGCAGAAATATCATCTAATGTAAGCAGCACAATTAGTAAATACTTAAAAAACCCTGAGTTTAACGCTGATACAGTTTTAGTTGATACAGATGGTAAATACGCAAAAAACGATTATGTAAAAGTTACTAAAATTGCTTTGGTTGATGCCGAAAACAATTATTTTGACAGACCAATTAATAACAAAGAAACAAAAAAATTTATTGTTGAAGGTGAAGTATTAAAATTTGACCCTGCAATAGAAATTGGCTATTATTTACATACAGAAAGTGATGAGGTTTTGTATTGCTCTTTTCATTATGACACAAAAGAATTTTCAATGCTTTATGAAGGAAAATTTAGATTAGAAACAATAATACCAAATCACTTATTAAACGAAGGTGTATATAAAATATATTTAGTAGTTGGACTAAGAAATTTTGCATGGTTTATGTCGCCAGATCAAGCAACACCGCAAATTAGTTTTGAAATAAAAGGTGGACTGAGTGATTCAAGCATGTGGTTAGGAGCAAGAAAAGGTTACTTTGCCCCAGTAAACAAATGGCAAGTTTTACAATAGTTTTTTATGCAGATTACTCGAAAAAAACCTGTTAACTATAATTCAAATGATGTAGAATTATTTCAAAACGAATTTTGTAGAACAATTATAAGACAAAATAAAACTTCGCATAAATCTGTATTACTCAATAAAAAATCTGTATTTCATTCTTTAAATCCATTTCACAAAAATAATAGCAACGAAACCTACAAACTAAAAAAAATATCTCTTTCTAACTTATACCACATTATCGTTAAAAGAGATATTAAAACAATAAGTAAAGAAGTTTCTTTAATTACTGATGGCTGGTCGCAAGGTTTTTTTCATTGGCTTTTCGATGCCTTACCTAAATTAATTGAATTAGAAAAAGAAGGCAAAAAAAATAAAATTATTTTACACTCTTCATTTTGGACAAGTTTCTATAAAGAAAGTTTACTATTACTTGGATACAACGAAAGTGATTTTATTTTTTTTTCTACTCAATTTGTTTTTTGTAAAAAAATAAAACTCCCAACTTATATCGAACCAACGGGCAATTACGATGAAAAAATAATTGTAGAACTTCACGATAGATTTTATAAAGCTTTAAACAAAAGTTCATCAAAACCATTCCGCAAAATATACATATCGAGAAACAAATCTAAAAGAAGAAGGCTTTATAACGAAGCAGAACTTTTACCCATTTTAAACAAGTATGGTTTTGAAACAGTTTACACAGAAAATCTAAATTTTACTGAACAAGTACAACTATTTTTGGAAACTGAAATTGTTATTGGTGTTCATGGTGCCGGCCTTTCTAACATGCTTTTTATGAAGCCAGAAACCAAAGTAATGGAGCTAAGGTTTGAAAACGAAACGAATGACAACTGCTATTTTTCTTTAGCATCGGCATTAAAAATCAACTATTTTTACTGCCTTGGGAAAAAAATTGATACCGACATAAAAATAGAAAACAAAGTTTTTAGCCAAGAGATAGAAAAATTAATCAAACACTGATAATACTATATTCTTTCTTTTTTTAAGAAAATTTACACAAGACGAGAATTATTTAAACTCTATAACTTTTTTTTTAAATGCAACTACAAATTAATTAATATAGATTTGCAAAACACATAAAATAGTTACTTTTCAAATCAAAAAAAACTTAGTTATGGAACAAGATTTTAATACAATTAGTTATGAAAAACATAAAAATCACAATAAAAAATTTTTCAATAAACAAAAACTAGCCACATGGAAAGACAAAAAAACGATTGATTATTGGAGACACGAAAGAATGTATTGCAATCTTATTCCATTTATTAGTTCAAATAAAGACCAGAACTGGTTAACAGTAGGAGATGGAAGATATGGTACAGATGCGAATTATTTAATTACAAACGGTGCTAAAAATGTTGTAGCTAGTGATATATCTGAGACTTACTTAAAAATTGCTCTTGAGGAAGGTTTTATATCTCAGTATAAAATAGAAAATGCAGAATCGATGACATTTGAAAATAATTCATTTGATTATGTTTTATGTAAAGAATCTTACCATCATTTTCCAAGGCCAATGACAGCCTTATATGAAATGATAAGAGTGGCAAAAAAAGCAGTTATTTTAATTGAGCCTCAAGACTTTAACATTATAAATTCAGCTAAACTATCTATAATTGGCAGTATTAAATTGTTAGTTCAAACAATTAAAAATGAAATTAAAAAAAATCTTGGAAAAAAAATATATTATGATTTTGGGAATTATGAAGATGTAGGGAATTATGTTTTTACAATTTCTGAACGAGAAATAGAAAAAGTAGCACTGGGTTTAAATTTTGACATGATTAGTTTTAAAACCATTAGTGATTATTATGTTGAAGGTGTTGAAGATAAAGATACTAGCGAATCATCTGTTTTATTTCAAGAAGTTAAAAAAAACATAAAAAAATTAGATAATAAAGCAAAGTCAGATTACTCTATATCAGGAGTTTTAATAGCTATTATTCACAAAAACCTTCCTGATGAAGAAATTTTGAAAAATTTAAAAACTATTGGATTCTCGAACCATACACTCCCAAAAAACCCATATTGTTAGTTAGGTCTTAAAATTAGTAGGTGTTTTAAGCAAAAAAATCTACAAATTAGAAATAAATCTAAATTATAATTTAATTGTTTTGTCAATTAAATTATATTCATTAATTTTCTGCTATAATGAACACCAGACTCTGTTGTATATGTGCGGAATAGCAGGCATTTTTAATTTTGACATAACTAAACAAGTAAACACATCAAGCATTGATTTGCTTACAGATGCTGTTAAACACAGAGGACCAGATGGTAGAGGTGTTTGGTTTAATACTGAAAAAAATTTGGCATTAGGTCATCGTCGCCTCTCTATTTTGGATACTAGTGAAAATGGAAGTCAACCAATGACTTATGCCAGCAATCGCTATGTAATTACATTAAATGGCGAAATATATAACTTCCTCGAAATTAGACTAGAGTTAGAAAAACTAGGCTTAAACTTTGTAAGCAATTCAGATACAGAAGTAATTTTAGCAGCCTACTTAACTTGGGGAGAAAACATGCTTCACAAGTTTAATGGTATGTGGGCTTTTGCCATTTACGACAACCAAAACAAAACACTTTTTTTATCAAGAGATCGATTTGGAGTTAAACCATTGTATTATTCAAAAAACGATACAAGTTTTATTTTTTCTTCAGAAGTACAAGCTATTCAAAAATTACTTCCAAATTGCCCATTGAATAAGCAGGTAATTGCTAATATTGTTGACGGAGGATTTCATAGCTATGGCACGATTGAAACCTATTTAGAAAATGTTTTTGCATTGCCTGGTGGACATAATATTCTTATATCACAATCAGAAGTAAAAATCTATTCTTGGTATCAGCTCAAAAAAATAGTAGTTCCTAAAACTTTTTCGCTACAAACTCAAGAATTAAAAAATTTAATTTTAGATGCTTGCAAATTAAGAATGCGAAGCGATGTGCCAATTGCAACATGTCTTTCGGGTGGGGTAGACAGTGGTACAATTACAGCTTTTTTAGCCAGCGATTTAATTAGTAAAGAAAAAAGATTTGAAAATTACACACACAAAGGTTTTTGTGCCGCTTTTCCAAATACACCAATCGACGAAAGTAACGAGGCAAGAAGATTAGCAAATCAACTCCATACAAAATTAGATGTAGTTAATATTTCGGCTCCAAAAACAAATGAACTAATACAAGCTATGCAAATGTGTGATGGGCCAATGCATGCTTTAGCTTTTTTCCCTATTTGGAAATTATATAAACACATAAAAGAAAACAATATCCTTGTTACTTTAGATGGTCAAGGCCCCGATGAAATGATGGGCGGATACAGACCCATTTACGAAGCATTAGATGCTGCTATTTCGCTAAAAAAACCATTATGGTTTTTAGATGTTTACAAAACCTACGCTGCACAAGGAGAAACAAAAAATTTTAGTTCTAAAAAATTTGTGAAAAATCAAACAATTACACTTTTAAGAACTAGAGTAAATTATTTAAAAAACAAAATTAAAGCAGGAATAGGATTACAAAAAGATATTGAGCCATTTTATGATTTTCAAAATTTTAAATACGTTAATTCTCCACCTGAAAATTATAATGCCTTAGATAAAAACTTATACCAACAATTTTTTCAAACTCCACTGCCAGGTATTCTTCAACAATACGATAGATGCTCAATGGCAAATGGAGTAGAATGCAGAATGCCTTTTATGGACTACAGAATTGTAGAATTTGTTTTTTCGTTACCAGTTGAATCTAAAGTAGGTGGTGGTTATACAAAAAGAATTTTAAGAGAAGCTAGTAAAGGAATATTGCCTGACGAAACTCGACTAAACAAATTAAAAATTGGTTTTAACGCGCCGATTATAGATTGGTTTAAAGGTGAGCTAAAAGACTTTATGTTAGAACAAATGAGTTCAAAAGAATTTATTGAATCAAACTATTTTAATGGGAAAAAATTAAAAAAAGATTTTGCAGATTTTTTAGAATCTAAAAACAACAACTGGGACGATGCTTGGAAATTCTGGCCTCCAGTACATTTAACTTGGTGGTTAAAAAACAAAAACTAAAATGAAAACAAACCTAGCGCCTATAGCCTTGTTTGTATACAACAGGCCAAAACATACTCAACAAACTTTAAAGAGTTTGATGAATGCTAATTTGGCTGAACTATCTCAACTATATATATTTGCAGATGGAGCAAAGTTAGGAGCAGATGCAAAACAAATTGAAAACATTAAAGCCACACGTAAACTGATTAAAGAACTAAATTGGCCAGGAAAACTAACTGTTATTGAAAGCGAAACAAACAAAGGCTTAGCCAATTCAATTATTGAAGGTGTAACAAAACTGGTTAATGAATTCGGAAAAATAATTGTGCTCGAAGATGATTTATTGGTTTCAAAAAGTTTTTTGGAATATATGAATGATTCTCTTAGAATATTTGAAAATGAAGAAATTGTTTATGGTATATCTGGTTACTCATTTGCACCTGGCTTAATTAAAAAAGAAAATTATTTTCTCCCAATAGGCAGTTCTTGGGGTTGGGCTACGTGGAATAGAGCATGGAAAAATATAAGTTTTGATACTGAAACTTTAATACAAGAAATTGAAAAAAACAAATTGATAATTGATTTTGATTTTGGTAAATACCCATATTTCAAAATGCTTAATGACCAAAAAAATGGACTAGTAAATTCTTGGGCAATCAGATTCTACGCATCCTTTTTTTTGAAAAAAGGCATCTTCTTATTCCCAAAAGAATCATTAGTTCTAAATATTGGTTTTGACAATTCAGGCACAAACTGTGGAGAATACGAACAATTTCCTACTGAAAAATTAATCGAAAATATTAAAGTTGAGAAAATTGAAGCGAAATTAGATACAGATGTTGTAAAAAAAGTAACTAAGTTTTTTCTTCAAAAAAACAAACAAAAAAAAGGTATTAAAAACAAAGCAATCACATTAATAAAAAGAATTTATGCTCGCTAAAATTTTTAATAAAATAAATACATATTTCATAGCAAAATCTATAAATGAAAAAAATAGAGTTAAATTAAATCATATAAAAATTAAAGAAAATTCTACAATAGACATCAATAAAATTCATATAAGAAACCCAATAGATAATAAAGAATATCTATCAATTGGAGAAAACTCTCTAATAGAATCTACAATTATATTTGAAATCGAATCTGGAAAAATTTCAATTGGAGATAGATGTTATATTGGACAAAGCACTTTAATTTCAATCAATGAAATTGAAATTGAAAATGATGTAATGGTATCATGGGGCTGTACTATTGCTGACAACGATGCGCACTCAATAAACTCAAAAGAAAGAGCTAATGATGTTTTAGAGTGGAAAAAAGGTATAGATGAAAACAAAATTGGTAAATACAAAAACTGGTTAAATGTCAAAAACAAAAAAATATTAATTAAAAAAAATGCTTGGATAGGCTTTAATTCAATAATTTTAAAAGGTGTAACTATTGGAGAAGGAGCTATTGTTGCAGCTGGTTCAGTTGTTACCAAAGATGTTGCCGACTACACAGTTGTTGCAGGTAACCCAGCTAAATTTGTAAAAAACACAAAATGAAAACTTGGGAAGAAACGATAAAATACATTAGAACAAAACCTGAGTATTCAAACCTTGTTGAAAAGGCTTATTTGAATGAAGATTTGGTTAAAAATGTAGAAAGCTTTAGAAATAGTAGAGAATTTTTAGAGACGAAAAAACTATTAAAATCTTGCAACACACCAATAAAAAAATTACTAGATATAGGCTGTGGTAATGGCATAAGTAGTATTTCGTTTGCTTTAGAAGGATATGATGTAACTGCTGTTGAACCAGATGGCAGTTCTACTGTTGGTGCTGGAGCTATAAGAATTCTAAAAAATCATTATAAACTTGATAATATAACCATTTTTGAAAGCTATGCTGAAGACATTAAATTTGAAAATGAAACTTTTGATTTAGTTTACTTTAGACAAGCAATGCATCATGCTAACGAGTTAGAAAAATTTATTGCAGAATCAGCGCGAGTTTTAAAAAAAAACGGACTATTACTTTCAATTAGAGACCATGTTATTTTTAATGAAGAAGATAAAAAACAATTTCTAAAAACACATCCGCTGCAAGAATTTTACGGAGGTGAAAACGCATATACTGCGAATGAATACGAAGAGGCTATGGCAAAATCCGGTTTAAAAATTGTAAAAAAAATCAAAACATTTGATAGTGTAATTAATTACTTTCCAATGGACGAAAAGTTTATTCAAAAAATTTTACTTAAAAAACGTCTTGCAGAAATTATAATTAGTCTTACCCCAAGTTTTATCAATGAAAAAATAAAACTCAAAATACAAAATTTATTGAACGAAAAAGACTTTGATGGTAGAATGTATAGTTACTTGTGTAGAAAATAAATAAAATTACATGAGTAAAAAAGTAAAAATAGGTCTTATCTATAGCAACAACGAAAATTGGATTGGTGGCACTTACTACATTCTAAACTTAATACATGCTCTTAATAAACTTAATGATAGTGAGAAACCTGAATTAACTATTTTTTGCGACACAGAAAATGAATTCAACCAAATTAAACAAACTAATTATCCTCTTTTAAATTGGAAAAAACTTCAATTAAAAACTTTACCGCTAAGTCTATTAAAAAAATTAATTAATAAAATATCTTATTTACTCGACAAAAAACAAGTATTTACTACTCATTACGAGTTAGAAAATACGAGTGTTGAGATAATTTTCCCAGGAATAATTGGCTTAAAAAACGTCAAAAATATATTTTGGATTCCCGATTTTCAAGAACAAAAATTGCCGCAATTCTTTTCAAAAAAAGAAATTGAAAACAGAAATCAATCGCATTACTTTATGGCGAAAAGTTCAGAAAGTATTGTTTTTAGTAGCAATAATGCGCTTGAACATTTTCAAGAATTATTTCCAAACTCAAATTGTAAAAAATCAGTTATAAATTTTGCAGTTACGCATCCAGACTACAAACAAATAGAAATTGCTGAACTTCAAAAAAAATACAATATTAATCACGCATTTTTTATTTCTCCAAATCAGTTTTGGCAACATAAAAATCAACTCGTAATACTTCAAGCAATTAAAAACATTGTAGAGCAAGGTATCACAAATTTTTTAGTTGTTTTTACTGGTAAAGAAATTGACACAAGAAATCCAGCTTACTTTAGCTCATTACAGGATTTTGTAACGGAAAATAAAATTGAAAATCAAGTTCGTTTTTTAGGCTTTATTGACCGAAAAGATCAACTTAAACTAATGTCAGAATCAATTGCTGTTATTCAACCCTCTTTATTCGAAGGCTGGAGTACTGTTGTTGAAGATGCAAAAGCAATGAATCAGTTTGTAATTGCTTCTGATATAAATGTACACAAAGAACAACTGAATCAAAATGTACACTTTTTTAATCCGAATAATGAAGTTGAACTTTCTAGTATTATGTTAATTGGAATAAATAAAGGATTTAACAAAAAAACAAATAACTACGAAAATAATATTTACAACTACGCTACTTCGTTTATTAAACTCACACAATAATATTTTTGACTTGAACACCTTTCCTAAAATAAGCATAATAACGCCCACATACAATCAAGGTCAATACATTGAGCAAACAATTTTATCGGTTTTAAATCAAAACTACCCTAATTTAGAATACATTATTATAGATGGCGGAAGTACTGATAATACTATAGATATAATAAAGAAATACGAAACTAAAATTACTTATTGGGTAAGCGAACCCGACAAAGGGCAAAGCGATGCCATAAACAAAGGGATGCAAAAAGCTACTGGCGAAGTAATAAATTGGCTTAACTCCGACGATTTTTACGAGCCAAACGCATTAAATAAAATAGCCAATTGTTTTATCGAAAACCCTAACGCTTTGGTAGTATGTGCAAAAAGCAGATTATTTACTGATGATAATAAAACTGTAGGATTTACAAACGGAACTGATATATACTCAGGAAACATCGAAAAAACAATAGGTTGGGCAAGAATAGATCAACCCGAAACTTTTTTTAAGCGAAGTATTTTCGAAAAAATTGGTTCTATTGATGATGAATTAAAATACTTAATGGACAGAGATTTATGGATAAAATGCTTAATCCATTTCGGCTTAGAAAACATAGTTAAAACGGATACTATTATTGTTAATTTTAGATTGCACAACACTTCAAAAACGGTAAGCCAAGGAACACATTTTCAAAAAGAACACGACTCTTGGTATTATGCATTTGCACTGCAAAATGGGTTAAAAGAATTAGCAACTAAAATAAGTGAGAATTTTTCTGTAAATAGTAGTTTTAAGATAAAAAATCTTCCAAAAATAGATACCAATTTTGCAGAAAAAATTATTAACTACTTTTTTTATTTGCGAGCTGTAGAGAAATACGCACAAAACAACAAAAGTTTTGCAAAACAACTATTTTTATTAGTTAATCCTAAATTACTTAGTGGAAATGACAAAAATTGGCTGAAAAAATTAGAATTTAGAAATAAATTTATACCTTCATTTGTATTATCATACATTAGAAAGAGAAGGTAATGAAGGTTAGCGTAATAATACCAACATATAACGGAGCACACAAAATTAGCAACATACTTCAAGCACTTACGCAGCAAACCTATACAGACTTTGAAACGATTGTTGTAATAGATGGCTCTACAGATAATACGCAAGAAGTGATAGAAAGTTTTAAAAACAAACTTCCTCATCTTAAAGTTATAGTTCAAGAAAATAAAGGAAGAGGTGCCGTTCGTAACCGAGGTGCAAAAGAAGCCAATGGTGATTTATTTGTGTTTTTTGACGATGATATGATTCCGCTAAATAATTGCATAGAAGAACACATTAAACACCACCAAAAATTCCCTAACACCATAAACACAGGCGATTTGGCCGAAGATAGCACTAAATGCAAAACAGATATTCAAAAATACAAGGCTTATCTAAGTGGGGTTTGGAGCAAAACACTTTCTGGATACATTGGTAAACCTTTAAAAAAGGAAAGAATTTTTATTACTGCCGCTAATTTTTCAATTCTAAAAAACACTTTTGAGACACTTAATGGATTTGATGAAAATTTAAACGATATAGAAGATTTTGATTTAGCCGTTCGAGCATACAAGGCAAACATTAATATGTATTATAGTTACAATGCCTTTGCTTGGCATAACGAATACATCACTTGTCAGTCGTATATAAAACGCCAAAGACAATATAGTATAGCAATTGACCAGCTCGAAAAAAACAAACCAGAACTTTATTCAGAATTTCAATCAACAAAAATAAAAACCCCAAAAGGATTAAAATATTTAATCTTTCTATTTTTTGCTGCTAATTTTTGGATTTGGACTATAGACAAATGCAACTGGTTAATTATTTTGCCCAAAAAATTAAGGTATAAAATATATGATCTTACAATTACATCAAATGGAGTTTTTTTTCCAAATAAAATTTCATTTAAAACGATAGTTTTTTTTCTAAGTTTTCTTCTCAAACAAAATAATTATAGCTAAATTCGGCTTTATAATTTGTTGCTAATGAAACAAATAGATTCAAATTTAAGTAATGAAACAAGAAAAAACTATTTGTCCATTTTGTAAAAGCGCTAACAATAAATCATCGGGTTACGAAAATACATTTTATAATAATAAAATATTTTCCTATTTAAAGTGTACAAATTGCAATTTAATTTTTCTAAATCCACTTCCAAATCATGATGATTATGCAGCAATGTACCCACCTTCGTATCAAGGAGAAATTAGTGAAACTGCGGAGTATGAAAGAGATTTTAATAAAGTAATTGATATTATTGAAAAATATGGGATTGGTAAAAAAATATTAGATTTTGGATGTGGAAATGGTGCCTTTTTAGCTCAAGCCGCAAAAAAAGGATATGATTGTTTTGGCGTTGAATTTGACGAAAACTTAATTGAAAATTTAAATACGAAAATTAAATCATGTCGCTTTCAATCCGTTAAAAATTTCGAAAATAATACTGATAAATTTGATGTTATTCACATGAGTAATGTGTTGGAGCACTTCACAAATCCAGCTGAAGTAATGGCTCAACTGAAAGAGCACTTATCAGAAAATGGAATTTTTATTATTTACGGACCTATTGAAAACAATTTGAATTTAGCGTTACTTGTTCGAAAATTAGTTTTCTTTTCAAGAAAACTAATTTTAAACAGAAACAATACGCATGCACCCACACATATATTTCATTCAAATGCAAAAAATCAAAAGGAATTTTTTAAAAATTTAAATTTAAAACAACATTATTTTGTTGTTGATGAACAATGCTGGCCCTTTCCAGATTCAATGAAAGAAGCTAATAGTTTTAGTAAAAAAATTATGTTTTTTATTGCAAAATTTTCTCAATTTGTAAGCTCTGTTTTTCCAGGCATGGGAAATATATTTTTGTATGTTGGATCTAAAAATAAATAATTTAAACACTTTTGAAAACAAATGTAACATATATAGTTTCGTTTATTAACAAAGCACTGGCTTTTGAGTGGCTTGCTGAGTATTTGGATAAAGAAAAAATTAATCTACATTTTATTCTTTTAAATAAAGACAATTCAGATTTAGAAAATTTTTTAATTACACAAAATATTAGCTTTAACAGAATAACTTACACTGGAAAAAAAGATATACTGAAAGCTATTTACTCAACTATAAAAATTTTAAAAAAAACAAAAACAGAAGTTGTTCACACCCATTTGTTCGATGCAAATATTATTGGGCTAACTGCAGCAAAAATATGTGGAATAAAAAAAAGAATTCACACTAGGCACCATTCTAATTATCATCACGCTTATTACCCAAAAGCAGTTAAATACGACAAATTTGTAAACTATCTTTCAACGCAAATTGTTGCAATTACTAATGTTGTTAAACGTATTTTAATTGAAAAAGAAGGTGTGTCTGAAAACAAAATAAAGCTGATTCATCATGGTTTTCAGTTGCAAAATTTTAAAAATCAAAATCAAAATTTAATACGAAATTTAAAAATCAAGTATAATCCAGCTAATCAACATCCTGTTATTGGTGTTATATCAAGATATACAGAATGGAAAGGCATTCAATACATTATTCCCGCTTTTAGTGAATTATTAAAAAAACATCCATCTGCTTTGTTAATTTTAGCCAATGCTGATGGTGAATATAAATACCAAATAAAAGAGCTCTTAAATACAATTCCAGAAAAAAATTACGTAGAGATTGAATTCGAAAAAGATATTTTTTCTCTATATCATTTATTTGATGTTTTTGTGCATGTGCCTATAACTTACGAAATGGAAGCTTTTGGACAAATTTATGTTGAAGCACTAACTGCTGAAATACCTTCAGTATTTACATTGTCAGGTATTGCAAACGAATTTATTGAAAATGAGAAAAATGCTTTAGTAGTTGATTTTAAAAATAGTGATCAAATTTATGAAGCTATTATTAAAATAATAGAAAATAAAATTGATGTAAATAAATTAACAAAAAATGGAGCGAATAGTGTAACTAACTTATTTAATCTTGACTTGTTTATTGAAAAAACCACTCAATTATACTTGTCAAAATAATGATACTATATTCTAAATATCAAACAACTTTTAATAATTTCAAAACATAGTTTAGCGAACTCTTAAAATCTTTTACTTTAAAATAAGATTTTGCCAAAATAATGTAATTTGTTTTTAAAACTTTTCGCTTTAGCTCTGCATTGTCTTTAAAAAAAATTGCATTCTCATATTCTATGGTAATTTTCCTTGTTTCTTCAATCAATTTTAAATAATTAATAGCACCAGACATGTTGGTTTCATGTACTCTATAATGCAAATAAGCTTTGCTATCGTTTATTTGAAATCCTTTAAAATAATAAGCCAATTCGCACATAAAAAACTTATCGGCTAAACTTGATAAATTTTCATTAAAACTAATTTTTTTTACGGCTAAAGCATCTTTTCTAATTAAGTAATTGGATGGGCAAGTACCAATTGTTTTGTTATAAAACAAAATATCGTTAAGTATGTTATCAGAAAACCCATTTAACAATGCTGTTGCAATTGGTTTTTCAGTGGCATCAACATAAAACATTTTAGAACAAACATAATCTATGTCGGTATTATTTTTGAGAACTTTAACGCGCTCGCTTATAAAATCTGGGGGCATTATATCATCTGCATCAAAAAAAACAACAAAATTACCTGAGCAAATAGACAAGCCTATATTTCTTGCGGCTGAAACCCCTTTGTTTTCTTGTCGACAATAAGTCAATTTATCTAAATAATTATGTAAAATTTCCTCAGTATTAGCTATACTTCCATCATCAACTAAAATAATTTCAATGTTATTATAATTCTGATTTAAAACACTATCGAGTGTTTTAAAAATATATTTTTCAGCATTATAATAAGGTATAATAACACTAACTTTGTCCATTAAATAATAAAAATAAGATATTGGTTAAACGTTTTTGTTTAGCCAAGTATTTGTTAAAAGTAAAAGAAATTAATTTGTCTTCAACAAAAAAAATATTTTTTTCGGTAATAATTCCTACCTACAATAGAGAAAAATTAATTGCAATTTCTATAAACTCAGTATTATCACAAACTTACAATCATTTTGAATTAATAATTGTTGATGATGGAAGTACTGATAAAACCGAAGAAGTTATCAAAACGTTTAACGACAATAGAATAACTTATATAAAAACTGTAAATAGCGAAAGAGCTGTAGCTCGTAATACAGGAATTAAACATGCAAAAGGAGAATATATTACTTTTTTAGATTCAGACGATATTTACTACCCTAATTATTTACAAAACGCATTCGAAAGCCTTACAAAATTCAATCTTCCTCCTTTTTTTCATTTAGCTTATGAGGTATTAAATACAAATGGAAAGAGTATAATGCAAATGAATTATATTAAAACTGACGATATAAAATGCCTAATAAAACCGAATAGTTTAAGCTGTATGGGCATTTTTATTTCTAAAGAAGTTACCAATTCATATAAATTTAATGAAGACAGAAATTTATCTGGAAGCGAAGACTGGGAGCTATGGATGCGAATAATTGCTAAATATGGAATAAAAACTGATTCAAGAATTTCATCTGCATGTATTGACCATGAAGAAAGAAGCATGCGAGAGGTCAACCCCAAAAAACTAATTGAACGAGTTAATTTGAGTATTAATTATTGTTTTAATGATAAAATAGTACAAAATGTTTATAATCCTTATAAAAACTTAATTACAGCCAATTTTTACTGTTATATAGCTTTACACATGGTTTTAGGAAATCATAAAAAATTAGCAATAAAATACCTGCTTAAATCAATTATATTAAAACCATTTATTATATTTGATAAACGCTCATTAGCAACAATAAAGCGTTTGATTTAATAAATGGTTAACGATAAAAAAAATATTTTTTTTTCAATTATAATTCCCACTTACAATAGAGCTAATCTAATTGGCTTAACTATTGATTCTATTTTAAATCAAACCCACACTAATTACGAAATAATTATTATAGACGATGGAAGTACCGACAATACAGAAGCAGTTATTAAAAAAATTAATCATCAAAAAATAAGTTATTTTAAAAAAGAAAATGCCGAAAGAGGCGCTGCCCGAAATTTTGGAATGACAAAGGCAAATGGCGAATATATTACTTTTGTAGATTCTGATGATTTATTGTACCCCGACTATTTTTTAAATGCCTTTAAATACATCTGCGAGTTTTCATTTCCACCTTTTTTTCATTTAGGTTATGAGGTAAGAAGTGCTAATGGAAAAATTATTTTTAAAGCAGACAATGTACCTTCCGACGAAACAAACTTTTTGGTTAAAGGAAATTTATTAAGTTGTATGGGTATTTTTATTAATAAAAACATTGCCAATGAGTTTAAATTTAATGAAGATAGAGAATTGGCTGGCTCAGAAGATTGGGAACTTTGGATGCGAATTACTGCTAAATATGGTATTAAAGCAAACAATACAATTTCGGCTTGTATCGTAGATCATACTAACAGAAGCGTATCCAACTTTGAGGAAAAAAAATTAGTTCGTAGAAAAAGATTATCACTCGATTATGCTTTTAAAAACAAATTAGTAAGCGATAAATTTCAAAATAAATTTAAAGCTATAGAAGCCAGTTCTGATTTATACATTGCTTTACATTTAATTTTATCAGAAAATTATAAAAGAGGATTATTTTATTTTAAACGAGCAATAGTATCAAATCCACTATTATTAATTGATAAACGAGCAATGGCTTGTTTTAAAAGATTATTACTAAAAACAAATTAACGTGTCTACACCACCAATAAAATATATTAATCCAACTACAAAACAAAATCTTTTACTAACTGAAAAAGGGTTGAGTGATGAACAAGGAAACATTATTTTCCCTAAACAAAACAATGTTTACAAATTAGTAAACTCAGATAATTACACTAGCAATTTCGGTTTTCAGTGGAAAAAATTTAAAAAAACGCAACTCGATAAATTTAGTGGATTAAATTTTTCAAAAGATAGATTTTTTGCGGTAACCAATTGGGATAAAGAAGATTTAACTAATAAAACTATTTTAGAAGCAGGCTCTGGAGCTGGTCGTTTTTCGCAAATTGTTTTAGATTATACCAAAGCTAATTTATATACTTTAGATTATTCTGAAGCCGTAGAAGCTAACGCAGAAAATAATCAAAACTTTGCTAGAGCAACCTATTTTCAGGCATCAATATTCGACATGCCATTTGCAAACTGTTCATTCGACAAAGTATTTTGTTTTGGAGTTTTACAACACACAGGCAATCCGCAACAAGCTATACAATGTTTATTAGATATGGCAAAACCAGGCTCTGAAGTTGTTGTAGATTTTTATCCCTATAAAGGTTGGTATACTAAAGTAAACGCTAAATATTTATTGCGACCATTTACCAAGAATATGGAATCTGTTAAATTGCTTAACCTAATTCGTAAAAATGTAAATTGGCTTATTAAATTTTATAATTTATTAAACAGTAATTTTATTACGCGTCCATTTAAACGTTTTGTGCCAATTTGCGATATTAGCGATACTTTACCACCAACTTTAACAAAAGAAGAATTGATAGAGTGGGTAGTTTTAGATACTTTTGATATGTTTTCGCCAGCTTACGACGAACCATTAAAAATAAGCGAAGTTGTAAGTTACTTTAAAAATGCAGGAGCAATAAATGTGGAAGGTGAATTTAAAACCTACGGAAGTAATTTAAAAATAGCGGTTGTAAAAGGAGTAAAAAAATAATGTGTGGTATAGCTGGATATTTTTCTAAAAACAACTTTTTTAGCACAGATAATTTGTATGCTATGGCGAATGCCATTAAGCATCGCGGACCTGATGCTGAAGGATTTTTCTTTGATGAAGTAATTGGTTTAGGACACAGAAGGCTTAGTATTATTGATTTATCAGAAAATGGAAATCAACCCATACACTCGCACAACAACAGATACGCCATGGTTTACAATGGCGAAGTTTATAACTATCCGGATATAGCTACAGAGATAAAATTAAGCAGAAACTCTTCTGTTAAATTTAATTCAACTTCCGATACAGAAATAATTTTAGAAGCTTTTGTTGAGTGGGGAGTAGATTTTGTTGATAAGCTTAACGGTATGTTCGCTATAGCCATCTACGATAAACAAGAGCAAGAACTTTTTGTATTTAGAGACAGACTGGGAATTAAACCTTTGTATTATTTTTGGAATGGTGGCGACTTTGCTTTTTCATCAGAATTAAAATCACTAGCACTTTTAAATCAAATTGGTAAAGAAATTAATAATGAATCAGTATATTATTACTTACATACTGGCTTTATTCCTGCTCCAAATAGTATTTATAAAAACGTTAAAAAACTAAGCCCTGGTTGCTATTTACACATTTCCAAAAAAGGAATTAATATAGAAAAATACTGGGATTTAAAATCGCATTTAAAAACAGATGTTGTTGAAAGTGAAAAAAACGCATTGATTCGTTTAAGTGATTTATTAACTAGCTCTGTTCAATTTCAAATGAGAAGCGATGTTCCGTTTGGAATTTTTTTAAGTGGTGGAATCGACTCTAGTTTAATTGCAGCTATGGCTGTAAATTTATCAAGAGGAGTAGGCGTTAATACATTTTCAATTGGTTTTGAAGAGAATCGTTTTAACGAATCAAAATACGCTAAATCAATTGCAAAATATTTGCGTACAAACCATCATGAATTTATTTTATCGCACAAAGATGCTATCGATTTAATTGATAAAATATTTTACGCATACGATGAACCTTTTGCAGATTCATCTGCCATTCCAACTATGTTGGTTTCAAAAATGGCTCGTCAACATGTTACTGTAGCACTTTCTGGTGATGGTGGCGATGAATTATTTTTTGGTTACGGTTCGTACCTATGGGCAAAGCGATTAAACAATCCTTTAATCGAATTAAACAGAAAACCGATTGCTTATGCTTTAAATAAATTATCAAATAAATATAAGCGAGCGGCATTAATGTTTCAATACCCTGATAAAAGAGAAGTAAATAGCCACATTTTATCGCAAGAACAATATTTTTTCTCGAGATATGAATTGGATAAATTAATGAGCAAACCATTCGATAAAATAATTTCTAATATACTAGACATAAGCAACTGGACCTATAATAGAAAGCTAACCGAAATGGAAAAACAAGCCATGTTCGATTTGTATTACTATTTACCAGCCGATTTGCTTACTAAAGTAGATAGAGCAAGTATGCAATATTCGTTAGAAGCACGCGTACCCTATTTAGATCACAGAATTGTAGAGTTTGCAATAAACATATCACCTCAATTAAAATTTAAAAACAACACACCTAAATATTTATTAAAAGAAATTCTTTATCAATATATTCCTGAAAAATTTTTTGATAGACCAAAACAAGGATTTGCTGTTCCTATAGAAGATTGGTTAAAAAAAGATTTACTGCATTTAATTCATGATAATCTATCAAAAGAAAATGTTGAACGCTATAACCTTGTAAATTTTGAACAAGTAAATTTTTATGTTAAAGAGTTTTTAAGTGGCAAAAGCTACTATTACAATAGAGTTTGGTCGCTTATTTTACTTCATGATTGGTTAAAAAAATCGAATGCCTAAGTTAAGCAACATAGATATATTTTTAATGCATAGGGTTAGTACTCAACCAGACCCTATTTGGCCACCAATAAGCCCTGCATTATTTGAAGAAATTGTAGTTTATTTGAAAAAAAATTACATCCCTGTACAGTTAGAAAAATATTTACAAGAAGAAATTTCAAACAATAAAGAGAAAAAAAGATTTTGTGCCTTGGTGTTTGATGATGGCTACAAAGACTTTGTTGACTATGCTCTACCAATTTTAATAAAACACAACTTCCCTTCGTCTATGTATGTTGTGGTTAATTGCGTAGAAAATAATTTACCGCCATGGACGTATTTGATGAATTACATCTTTATAAATACCACATACAAAACTCTTGATGTTGAAACTGATTTTTTACCACTAAATTATCGCAGGGTAAAATGGACTTCAGATTTTGATAAATTCAATTACGTAAAACAAATTTCTCCCATATTAAAATCACTACCGAGTATTGAGGCAAAAAAAATTACCGATCAGTTTTTTTCACAACTAAATGATGTTGAATTACCTCAAAATTTAATGATGACTTGGGATGATTTAAAATCAGTTAAGTCTGAAAACTGCTATATTGGATCACATTCATTATCTCATCCTTTGTTATCAAAAAGTATTTATACTTCAGAAATCGAAGAAGAGTTAATATTATCATTTAATGCAATTAAAAACAATTTAAACCACGACCCACTAACCATCTCCTACCCTTTTGGTGCTAGCGATTATAGAGTTTTAAAAGCAGCAAAAAAAAGTGGCTATAAATTTGGTTTAAATGTAAATAAAATAGAGAATATTGATGAGGAATTTAAATTATACAATATACCAAGAATTGAACTTTTTAATGAGTCGTTTTTAAAATCTAAACTCCGAATTAATGGGTACATTGAAATGATAAAAAATTACTCAAAACTTAAAGCTAATTCAAACTCATAACAATGCTTGAGTTAAACTATTCTAAATTTTTATTTAACAAAAAAGAAGTCTGGTTTTTTGATGGTGAACAAATTAATGAATCGCCCTACACCACTTATTTATATTACAATACATATCCAGGAGGAAAAATAATTGAGGAAGAATCTTGTTTAATTGATTTAACAAAAAGTCTTGCCGAGATAAAAGCTAATATTTCTAAAACAACACAATTACACATTAACAAAGCAAATAACTTTGAAACTTCATTTAATATAGAATTTTCTCCAAGCCTAAAAAATGTCTTAGAATTTAATTCAATTTTTAAACTATTTGCACAAAAAAAAAACATTGCATTTTCATCTGAAAGAATTATCGCACTTCATAAAACAAACAACTTAGTTTTAAGTTATGCCTACTCTAAAAACGAATTAACAACAATACACGCTTATTTACACGACAGCAAATCCGTTGTTTTGCTTCACACTTTTAATCTTTTAAACAACAACTCACTAAGCGCTATTTGTAACAAATATTTACACTGGCAAGAAATTGTTATGTTTAAAGAAAAGAGGTTCCAAATTTATGATTTTGGAGGAATTGACTTAATAAAAGTGCCTGGAATATCTCAATTTAAACTAAGTTTTGGTGCAACAATTGTTAAAAGATATAGTGCTATAAAAACAAATTCATTTTTTAAACTATTAAATTCACTTCGCGCATGAGTAATTTAGAGACCTACAAAAATAAAAAAACAATAAATTACTACTTCAATGCCGAAGGCTTGCAATTGCCTGAGCAAACAATTTTAAAAAAAAATGAAGATAAACTCCTTAATGCTAACGTTTTGGATGTTGGCGTTGGTGGAGGAAGAACAACTCCTTTTTTCGCAAAAAATGCTGACTATTATTTAGGTATAGATTTTTCTGAAGAATTTATTATTCATTGTCAAAAAAAATACAAATCAGCTTTTCCAAATGCAGAATTCAAAACTGTTGATGCTCGAAGTTTAGAACAAATGACTCCAGCCTCTTTCGACATCATATTATTCAGTTTTAATGGAATTGACAATGTAAATAATGAAGAAAGAAAAAACATCATTAAAACAATTTACAATTTATTAAAACCGAGTGGTTGCTTTATTTTTTCATCACACAACATCAATTATTTGCCAATATTAGCTAAATATAAAATTTATAGAAATCCATTCGCAACACTAAAAACAGTTATTAAACATTATAATTTTTTACGAAAAAATAATCTGGCACTTCAAAACACAAAAGACTATACCTTTATTTACGATGATACCTACGATTTTGGATTAACCACGTGTTATATAGAAGCCAAATATCAAATAAAACAACTCGAAGAAGTTAGATTTTCTAATTGCGAAATTTATTCGTTAAACACCGGAAATAAAATTTCAATAACAGAAAGTGAAACAGATAAAAGTGCTTGGCTTTATTATACTTGTACAAAATAAAAGCAGAAATTATTTAGTGTAGTATCCTTTTAAAGTCAAACCCAATCCAGTAATACTTAACAGTTTATTTACAAATTGTTTTGTAAAAACCATTAATTTATTTTTCGTCATTACTTCTCTCAACTTCTCATCACTACTAATTGTAGGCGGAGGTGGGTTTTCTGTAGCTTGTGTAGTTTTTTTGCTTTGTTCTTTTCTTGTTATAGAAACGCCAGTTGCTTCCATTTTTATTTTCTTAAATCCATTTTTATTTAACACTCTATTAAGTGTAGTTTTTGTATAATAAGACAGGTGTTCTGGATACTCTATAACATTATATGCAGACTTTAACTGATAGCGTAAATAACCATTAAAATTAGGAGTTGTAATATAAAACAAACCACCTTTTCTAAGCTTTGAATTAATAATTTCAAGCTCTTGATTTGGATTATTTATATGCTCAATCACTTCAAGAGAAACTATTACATCAAACTCAATATTCTTAAACACATCAAGAGATAAAACACCTTGATGCATTGTAATTCCTTTACGCTCACAAATATCAACTGCCTCTTCAGAAAACTCCGTTCCATAAACTTTCCATCCTCTATTTTTTGCAATTTCTAAAAGATATCCTCTACCACACCCAACGTCTAAAAGCGTGTTATTCTTTCTGTATTTTTCAAAATAATCAAGCAATCGATTAAATGACTCTACAGTAAGTGGCGACAATTTTGCTTTAGCATTAACATCACCATAAGAATATTTTTTATAATGAATAACTAACTCTTCCGTAGTTGGAATACGCAACATAAAAACAAAATCACAATTTGAACACTTACCCAATTGATGTTTTTCAAAACCAACAAGTGGAGAAATATTTTTACTTGTACATAAATAACACTGAGTGTGCTGCATGGCTAAATATAGTGAATTATTTTTTAGACTTGTGTTTTTTTATTTAATCCAATAATTTTTTTCCTTTTTTCTTCTTTATCTTCTTCAATTTTTTTATTGGAATAATCTCCCAAAATAAATAAAGATGCAACTAAAAAAGGCAAACAAGGAATTCGATAACGAACCAAAGCACCAAAATTTGCTGTTGAAATCCCAACTGAAAAGGCAAAAAATATTGCGAAAATAAGCGAGAAAAATAGAATTGGGGTCTTAGAAATATGCTTGATTGTATTAAATACTCCTACTTTAAATAAAATCATTATTGTGAAAAAAAGCAGTATTGAGTTTTCAATCGCTGATAAAAGCATAACAACATTTTTAACATCCCACAAATAAGGGCGATATAAGCCTGCCATTACCGCAACAGGAAACTTAGCCATAACCCCTTGAAAAGTCGGTTCAAACTCACCAATATCAAACGAATTACCCATATAATAAGCCTGTTTCAAATCTTTTTGAGATTCAGAAGCTTTTTTAAATACACTATCGGCTGATGAGTATTCTCCCATGCTAGAAGATAATTGCGTCATCACAAAAATTCCTATAGCAGAAACTGCAATCAAAGTTACAGGACCTAATAAAATTTTTATAAACCAATTCGTTATATCTTTCATTTTCTCACCTATAAACCACAACAAAGTTCCTGGCATTAAGGCAATAAAAATATAGGGTTTAATCAAAATCATTAAAAATGCCATTATAACTAAACTTATAACATTATTTTTAATTTCTTTCTTTTTAATAAATATATGATAAAAACTATACGTAAACCAACAAGCAGCCATAAGAGTTACAGAGTCCTTTAAAACTCCTGAGCCCCAAAATAATACAGATGGAAAATACAAAATAGCAATCGCAAATTTATTAGTTAGTTGAGGATACAAAGAAGAAAACAATTGAAACAATTTCCAAACTCCAGCAAATGAAACAGCTGAAAATATAATTGTCATAGAAAAAAAACTACGAAATGAAAAATAAGAAACAACACTCGCTAAACGAACTATACTAAACGTTGCTGGATCTCTATAGTACAGAGGCCATCCTGTTTCCATATCAAAAACAGAATGGTTTTCTGGACTTAGATTTCCACCTAAAATGCTAAAATAAGTAAACGTTTCTTTAAAACTTAATTTCTGAAGAGTTATTGCTCCCTCATAATAATTCGTACTATCGCCTCCAGGATAATAGAAAGAATAGATTAAAGCAAAACCAATTCCTCCTAATATTTTTAAAAACAATGCGCTCTGAAAATATTTGTAGTTAGGGTCGGTTTGAATATATTTCTTTTTTAAAATATAGGAAACAACAAAAATTATTGCCAAATGAATGGGAGGAATAATAAAGTCCCAAAATGACAACCAAGTTTTTTCCATTTATCTAAAAAATTTGCTAATTTTATTTGTGCATAAATATAACCAAAAAAAACAAATTATTTTATACCTCTCTTATGATGGTATGACGGACAATTTAGGTCAATCGCAAGTACTACCCTATTTAATTGGTTTATCACAAAAAAATCTAAATTTCAACATTATAAGTTTCGAGAAAAAAGAAGTTTATGAAGCGAAAAAAGAAACAATAAGCCAAAAACTAAAAAACACATCCATCGTTTGGACACCAAAATTCTATACTAAAAAACCTCCAGTTTTATCAACTCTATTTGATATAATTGTTCTTTTCTTTGCTGTAAAAAAACAAATTAAAGAAAATAATATTGTAGCTATACATTGCAGAAGTTACATCACTGCTTTAATTGGCTTATACTTTAAAAAGAAAAAAAACATTCCATTTGTGTTTGACATGCGTGGTTTTTGGGCCGATGAAAGAGTGGAAGGAAATGTTTGGAATCTTAACAAATACATTTTTAAAACCATTTACACCTTTTTTAAAAATAAAGAAAAAGAGTTTTTAACGCATTCAGACAGCATAATAAGCTTAACCAACAATGCCAAACAAGAAATTATTTTTTGGAAACTTAAAAACGTAAACGAAGATAAAATTAAGATTATACCTTGTTGCGCAGATTTAAACTTTTTCTCAGCTCAAAACTTTGAACAAGCATCGATACGAAATTTAAAAACCAAATTAGAAATTACCGATTCTGATTTTGTTGTGAGTTATTTGGGTTCTGTAGGTACTTGGTATATGTTAGATGAAATGCTGGATTTTTTCAACATTTTAAAAAAACACAAACCAAATTCTAAATTTTTATTTATTACTGGCGATAACCCCGAAACAATATACAATACAGCGCTAAAACACAACATTAATCCAAATGAATTAATTATTAAAAAAGCGGATAGAAACGAAGTTCCATTATACATTTTATCAAGTCATATTTCACTTTTTTTTATTAAACCTAGCTTTTCTAAAAAAGCTTCATCACCAACTAAAATGGGAGAAATATTAGGTCTTGGTATGTCATTAATTTGTAATTCTGGCGTGGGCGATGTAGGAGAAATTATGACTCCGCTATCTGAAGCTGTTATAAATGAATTTAACAACACCGAATACGAACGAATTTGTTCTAATTTAGATACAATTTTAGCTACTGATAAAACTAAACTTACTAATTTAGCTAAACAATATTATGAACTTAACACAGGCGTTGACACATATTTTTCAATTTATAAAGCATTAAACTTGACAAATGATTAATGTTTTATTCATAATTCCTTATCCTTTAAAAAAAGCGCCTAGTCAACGTTTTAGATTTGAACAGTATATTTCTTTTTTAGAAAAAAACGAAGTTGCTTGTCATTTTTCATCCTTTATTGATGAAAAAACCTGGAGTATATTGTACCATGAAGGCAAAACATTACAAAAATTTTGGGGAACAGTAAAAGGTTTTTTTAAACGCCTATTTATTGTATTTACTTTTCATAAATATGATGTATTGTTTATACACAGAGAAGCCTGTTTTATAGGTCCAGCATTTTTTGAAAGCTTATATGCTAAAGTATTTAAAAAGAAAATTATTTACGATTTTGATGACGCTATTTGGCTGCATGATGTTTCAGATGCTAATTCTAAACTTGGTTGGCTCAAAAACCCATCTAAAACTGCAAAAATTATTAAAAACGCTTCATTAATTTTTGCTGGAAACAGCTATTTAGCAAATTATGCACAACATTTTAATAAAAATGTAATTGTAATACCAACTACAATTGATTTAAACTATCATGTAGCCGAAAATAAATCGCAACAAAGTACAATCGTAATTGGCTGGACGGGTTCTTACACTACCATAAAACATTTTGAACAAGCAATTCCTATTCTTGCTAAACTAAAAACAAAATTTCCTCACATACAAATTCATTTAATTTCTAACAAACCTTCCGATAATAATGAAATAGAAATTCAATTTATACCTTGGAAAAAAGAAACCGAAATTGAAGATTTATCAACTTTTGATATTGGTATTATGCCGCTTCCAGATGATGATTGGGCAAAAGGAAAATGTGGTTTTAAAGGGTTACAATATATGTCGCTCTCAATACCAACAGTTATGAGCCCTGTAGGTGTTAATACAGAAATTATTACCGATGGTGTAAATGGTTTTTTAGCCAAAAACGAAAAAGAATGGATAGAAAAACTATCTTTGCTAATTGAAAATGAGCAACTTAGAAAAGAAATTGGAGAAAAAGGCTATCAAACTATTCTTCAAAATTATTCTGTAGAATCTCAAAAAAATAAATATTTATCGGCTTTTAAAAGTATTTCTTCTCTTGCTAAATAATAAATGAACCAGTCAGTAACCTATACTTTTACAACAGTTGAGAATTGCGACATATGCAATTCGAGTACAAAAAACGACAAAGTACTTGGCAAGAGACTAAACCAATCTCAAGGGAAAAATCCCAAATCAAAAATTGGCATAGCGGTTACTGTTTTAAAATGTAAAAACTGTGGTTTACTCTACTCAAATCCACTACCAATACCAGCAAACATTCAAGATCATTACAATATTTCTATCGAAAATTATTGGCCAGAAGATTACACAAAAACAAATCCAACTTATTTTAATTACGAAATCGCAAAACTTAAAACATTAATGAAAATTGATGTTGGAATGAAATCGTTAGATATTGGTGCTGGTGTTGGAAAATCTATGATTGCGTTAAAAAAAGTTGGTTTTGATGCATTTGGAATTGAGGCTTCTGAATCATTTTATAATGCTGCAATAGATAAAATGAAAATTGATGCAAATCAATTACTTAAAAGTAAAATTGAAGATGCAGAATACCCAGAAAATACTTTCGATTTTATAACATTTGGCGCAGTACTCGAACATTTATATAGTCCTTCTAACTCGATAAACAAAGCGGTAAAATGGCTTAAACCTGGCGGAATAATTCACATAGAAGTTCCTTCTTCTAACTGGTTAATTGCTCGTTTTGTAAATTTATATTTTCGTTTGAGAGGCACAGATTATGTCAGTAATTTAAGCCCAATGCATGCCCCTTATCATCTTTACGAATTTAATTTAAAGTCCTTTAAAGAACATGCTCAACAAAATAATTATGAAATTGCTTTGCACGAGTACTATGTGTGCGAAACGTTTTTACCTAAATTTTTAGATTTTTTTCTTAAACCAATTATGAAATGGACTAATACTGGTATGCAGTTGGCAATTTGGATTAGAAAAAAACAAAATTAATCGTGATGGTATTTTTCGCCTTTTAATATGGTGAAAGCTCTATACAATTGCTCAATAAAAAACAAACGAACCATTTGATGCGAAAAAGTCATTTTTGATAAAGATAATTTTGCATCGGCTCTTTTATAAACTTCTTCCGAAAAACCATAAGCACCGCCAATTACTAAAATCAATTGCTTAACGCTGGCATTTTGCTTCGATTCAATAAATTGCGCAAAACCTCTCGATGAAAACTCTTTACCATTTTCATCCAACAACACTAAAAAATCTGAGCTTGAAATTTCTTTTAACAAAACTTCTCCCTCTGCCTTTTTCAAAACTTCCTCGTTATAATTACTTTTTTTAACTGAATTTAAAACTACACTTTCAAAAACCACATATTTTGTAAGCCGCTTCTCAAACTCTTTTACACCATCTTTAATATAACTATCATCTGTTTTTCCTATTTGTATCAATTTTATCTTCATAATAGGGTATTCAATTATTTTTTATATATTTGATAGGAATTGAGTTTGGCTTAATCTTTGCACAAAGTTATTCAAAGTCAATTTATTTGCTTATTAAAATGAAAAAAAACATATTATTATTCATCGCAATTCCTTTATTCTCATTTGCAACTGACTTCTTTCAGATTTGCAATGATATAAATTCAGCATTAAAAACTGGAAATTCAAAAAGCATTGCTGGTTTTATATCTAGTTCAATTGAATTGAATTTACCAAGCAATGATGGCTTGTTTAGCAAACCTCAAGCTGAAGCAATTATAAAAGATTTTTTTAGCAAAAACACTCCTAAAAGCTACACCGTTAAACACGAAGGCAACTCAAAAGATGGTTCAAAATTTGTTATTGGAGCACTCGAAACTTCAACAGGAAGCTACAGAACCTACTATTTTGTTAAAACCGCAGGTGGCGCAACAAACCTAAAGGAACTCCGCATCGAAAAAGAGTAATTTATACTATAATATTTTGTAATTTGCAGGCTCATTCTATTGTTATGAGCCTTTTTAATTTTATACAAAATGCACTAAAAGAAGATGTTGGATCGGGCGATCACACTTCTTTAGCTTGCATTCCTGCCGATGCAAAATCTAAGGCTAAACTAATTGTTAAGGAAGATGCTATTTTAGCGGGCGTTGACATTGCTTTAGAGATTTTTAAAGTTGTTGATTCATCTTTAAAAGTTGAAGTTTTAATTAACGATGGAAAAGCAGTAAAAAAAGGCGATATAGCCTTTATTGTAGAAGGTTCTTCTCAAAAAATATTGACAGCAGAACGACTTGTTTTAAATTGTATGCAACGCATGAGCGGAATTGCAACATTAACTAATGAAGCCGCAAACTTAATAAAAGATTTACCTTGCAAATTATTAGATACACGCAAAACTACACCAGGCTTTCGTTTACTCGAAAAAATGGCGGTAAAAATTGGTGGTGGCGAAAATCACAGATTTGGATTATTCGATATGATGATGATAAAAGATAACCATGTTGACTACGCTGGCGGAATTAAAAACGCCATTGAAAGATGTGTTGAATACCAAAAACAAAATAAGCTAAATTTAAAAATTGAAATAGAAACAAGAAATATTGATGAAGTAAATCAAGTACTTGCAATTGGTAAAATAGATCGTATTATGCTCGATAATTTTTCTCCAGAAAATTTAACAGCTGCTGTAAAATTAATCAACAATAGATACGAGACAGAAGCATCTGGTGGAATTACAAATGAAACGCTCCGTAACTATGCGCTAACTGGTGTAAATTTCATTTCGATGGGTGCACTAACGCACTCTGCAAAAAATATTGACTTAAGCTTAAAAGCCTTTTAAAATGGCAATAGACATTCAAAAAAAAATAGTAAAATCAAAACCATTTTTGTTCATCAAAAAAATACTAAGCAAATTAGTATTACCAGGTTTTGATGGAATTCCTGTTTACGATGTTTTAGTTTTTTTAATTAAAGGTCTCAAACATGTTGGTTTAACTACAAAAGCATCATCATTAGCTTATAAATTTTTTCTTGCAATATTTCCAGCATTTTTGTTTTTATTAACGCTTATTCCTTATATCCCAATTCATAATTTTCAAAATGAATTGATGATTATTCTTCAAGAACTACTGCCTGCTAATGTGTATCGTGCCACACAAGAAACACTTGTAGATTTAATTAAAAATACACACAATAGTTTATTATCATTCGGATTTTTGTTTGCATTGTATTTAACAGCCGACGGTATGAACGCTATTATTAGTGCGTTTGATAGCATCAATAAAGATTTTGATGTAAAAACTTCGTTTATAAAATCTTGGCTAAAATCTATCCTATTAGTTTTTATAATCATAACACTTCTAACCTTAGCTATCGCTCTAATTATAGGCAGTGGTTTTGCAATTAGTTACCTAAAAACACAAGGTATTTTTAATGGCTCGCTAACTATTATAGGAATCAACGCTCTTAAATGGTTAATTATTTTAGGTTTACTTTTTACGGCTTTTTCATTTTTATATTGGATTGGCCCCGATAGAAAAGCAAAATTTAATTTCGTTTCTCCCGGCTCTACTTTCGCTACAATATTTTGCATTTTAATATCATTAGCATTTACGTATTATGTAGATAATTTCGCTACTTACAACAAGCTATATGGCTCTATCGGAACTGTAATGGTTATTATGCTTTTGTTTTATTTTAACTCACTAATTCTTTTACTTGGTTTTGAATTAAATGTAGCCATTAAAAAATTAAAAAATAAACGATTAGCCGATTTAAATCTTTCGGAATTAAAACATTTAGAAGAACCTCTTGCACCTTAAAAATCATGAAAAATATACTTTTTATTATTTTTTGTTTACAAATTTCTCACGGTTTTTCACAAAACTATAATCCAAATCTACCTCCAAATACCTACCAAAATTCTGACAATCCTTATTATTGGAAAAACAGAAAGCCACATGCAGCGTATTGGCAACAAGATGTTTATTACAACATAAAAGCTTTTATTAACGATAGCACAGATATTATTACTGCAAAACAAGAGTTAACCTATTGGAATAACTCGCCTGATACACTTACCTACGTCTATTTTCACTTGTATCAAAATGCTTTTCAACCCGATTCGTATTTAGATAATTTACAAAAAAACAATAATGTAAAACCTGTTTACGGAAAATACGAAACTCAAAAAAAAGGAACAGAAATAAACACAATTAAAGTTAACGGTTCTGACGTTAAAACGGAACTTGATAATACAATTTTAAAAGTATATTTACCACAAGCTTTACTTCCGCAACAAAGTATACAATTTACTATTGATTTTTCTACTTACTTCGATTCTGGTTCAACTAGAAGAAGAATGAAAAAATTTACAGCTGCTGGTCTAAAACATTTTGATGGTGTACATTGGTATCCGCGTATAAGCGTTTACGACAACAAATTTGGCTGGGACACGCAACAACATTTGGGTAAAGAGTTTTACGGAGATTTTGGTGCTTTTGATTTAGAACTAAATTTTCCTGCAAACTATATAGTAGAAGCAACAGGTTTTTTAACTAACCGAGATGAAGTTTTACCGAAAGAATTAAGAGAAAAATTAGACATAAAAAACTTTGCAAAAAAACCTTGGAACTCAAAACCATCAATACTTATTCCTTACAATGCTAACGACAGAAAAACTTGGAAATACCACACCGAAAATGTGCACGATGTTGCTTTTACAGCCGACCCAAGCTATAGAATTGGTGAAACCTTTTGGAATGGAATTCAGTGCGTTGCATTAGTACAAGAGCAACACGCAATTGGTTGGCAAAATGCTGCCGACTATACTGCTAAAATAATTAAAACTTATTCCGAAGATTTTGGAATGTATGCTTACAATAAAATGGTTGTAGCTGATGCGCGCGATGGAATGGAATACCCAATGCTTACACTAGATGGCGGTTTTGATCCTGATTACAGAAATTTATTTTCGCATGAAATTGGACACAATTGGTTTTTTGGAATGGTTGGCAACAACGAAACTTATAGAGCATTGTTAGACGAAGGCTTTACACAATATTTAACTGTTTGGGCTAACAATAAAATTGATGGCGAATACGAAGTAGAAAATAAACCTAAAAGTAAATACATTCAAAAACATTTAGAGCCAACTCATAATCGAGATAGATACAATTATTTTGGTTATTTGCGCGATGCAGTAAAAGGAGAAGATGCTTTTTTAAACACTACTTCTGATGGTTTTAATGGCGCATTGGCGCATGGTGGTGGCTACGGACATGTATATCACAAAACAGCAACTATGCTGCATAACCTTCAGTATGTATTAGGCGACACATTATTTCAAAATGCAATGAAACATTATTTTAACCAATGGAAAATTGCTCATCCTTATGTTGAAGATTTTAAAAACTCTATAATAAACTATACCAAAGTTGATTTAAACTGGTTTTTCGATCAATGGCTCGAAACCACAAAGTCTATTGATTACAAAATTAAATCTGTAAAAAAAATCCGCAACACAGAACAGTATAAAATTATTTTCGAGAGAAAAGAACGCATGCAAATGCCTATCGATTTTACTGTTGTAACCAATGATAATAAAAAATATTCTTATCACATACCTAATACTTGGTTCGTAAAATCTACCAAAAATACTGTTTTACCAAAATGGTATGGTTGGGATAAACTACAGCCAAATTACACAGCAACAATTACTATTCCCGGTAAAATAAAAAATGTAATTATTGATACTACAGGCAGATTGGCAGATATAAATCACTTAAACAACAGTTTAAAAACTCCAGTTAATTTTGGTTTAGATCATAAAATATACAATGCTCCTAACTTTAGAAATTACGAATTAAAATGGCGACCAGATGTTTGGTATAATGGCTTTGATGGTATAAAAGCGGGTGTGCATTTTAATGGAAACTACTTTAACTACAAGCACATTTTTGATTTTACTGCTTGGTACAATACTAGAATTGGTCAGCAAAGTAATCTATATTTAACTGAGTACAAATCGAAAAACGATTTAATAAATTCTCGATTTAATTACAGAACTGCTACTGATAGATTCATGAAAAAATCGGCGGTATTTGCACACAGTAGCTTTGTAGAAGGCTTGTTTACAAACAAAATTGGATTTGAAAAAACAGACGAACGTGGCAAAAATAAATTCTATGTTTTTGCAAAAAGTATTTACAGAAAAGATAGCGCTTCATTAAATTATTTACTAAATCCAACTCAGTGGGCAATTAACAATTGTAACAACACCATTAATTTAGGCGTTGATCACACCTATAATTATAGTTATGGTAGCGGAAAAATTAATTTGAATTTAAAATCATCTACCCTATTCAACAACTACAATTATGCGCAATTAAGTTTAACTTCAGTTAATCAAAACCGATTTAAAAAGTTAGATATTAAAACAAGAGTTTTTGCACAAATAGGAACGGGTAGCTTGGTTCCGCAAGAAAGCGCATTGTATTTGGCTGGTGCAAATCCTGAAGAAATGATGGAAAATAAATTTGTAAGAAGCATTGGTTATTTTCCAAATGCTTGGAGTGGCTTTGGAACAACAACTAATCATTTTCAATATGGAGGTGGATTAAATTTAAGAGGTTACGCTGGCTATTTAGCTCCAGAAGTATTGCCGGATGGCACAATTAGAAACACCTACATAGGGAATTCCGGAGCAGCTTTTAACACCGAAATTAATTTTGAACGCTTATTTAGTTTTATAAAAACGCCAAAATTATCGCGTTATTTTGGCTTGCAAACCTACGCTTTTGCTGATGCAGGACTAATAGATTACAAAACTAGTATAGGAAAAACAAAAATGGGTTATTTAAGAGCCGACGCTGGTTTGGGGACTACATTTACCATTAAAAAATGGTTTGCTTTGCAAACAGTAGAGCCTCTAACAATTCGATTTGATATGCCATTATTCTTAAACTCAATTCCTGCTAGCGAAACTAGCTATTTTAAATTTAGATGGATTTTGAGTGTGAGTAAATCATTTTAAAAAATAAGTATGAATTAGCAATAGTTTATTATATTTGTTAGTATTCAAAAAACTAATAAATTGAAGTTATATCTGTTCAAGTTTTTATTTAGTTTATTTTTTATTAGCAGCATTATTTCTAATGCTCAAAATTATAATTTCACTACTTTTTCTGTTGACGAAGGTTTATCTCAATCTGAGGTAAATTGCATATTTGAAGACAGCCGTGGTTATTTGTGGTTAGGAACATCTGGCGGTGGAGTTTGTAAATTTGATGGCGAAAATTTCACAACCTACGAAGAAAAAGATGGATTAAGTGGACAAATTGTAACAGATATTATTGAAGACAGCGAAGGCTATATCTGGATCTCGAGCACTTGGGGCGGACTTAGTAAATTTAACGGAATTAAATTTGAAAGAATTACAAATACGGTTGGTTTACCAAAAGAAAACATTGCTGATATTTTAATTACCAAAAACAACGATGTTTATTTAGATGGCGCTGGAGAATTATTTTTGTTACAAAACAATAAAGTAACGAATTTAAAATCCCCAACTTACAATGGCAGTCCTACATTAATACAAAAATTAATTCAAGACAAAAACAATACCATTTGGCTACCAACGCACAAGGGTGTATTTGGATTTAAAGATGGTAAATTTTTTAAACCCACTAATTTTGAAATTACCGCAGGAAAAAACATAACACAAGTAACACAAGATAAGTTAGGAAACATCTATTTTTTGAGTGATAACAACGAAATTTTTCAACTTAAAAAAACGCCAAATAACCTATCTAGCGAACTTATCTATTTAAAAATTCCAGAAGCATTAAATGGTAAACAAATTACCTATTTACTTTTTAACTACGAAAACGATTATTTACTAGGCACAAAAGAAAATGGTGTGTATGTTGTTAAAAACGATAATATAATAAATTACTGCACATTAAATGGTTTACGCACCAATCAAATTAAATGCTTATTCGAAGATAAAAACCATTGCCTTTGGATTGGAAGCGGCGGACAAGGTTTAATAAAATTTGTTGATTTATCTTTCATTTATTTCGACAATACAATTGGTTTTAAAGAACCCGATATTTTTGCTTTTACTGCCGACAAAAACAATTCTGTCTATACTGCATCGTACTCAAAGGGATTATTTAAATTAGATTCAAAGAATGAACTTACAGATTTTTCGCAGAACCCTTTTCTTAAAAATTTTGGCATAAGAAGTTTATTCTGCGATAGTAAAAATGCAATTTGGATTGGCGGAAAAAATGGTTTAGTGCTATACAAAAACGGAAATTTTTCTAAAGTGCTTTTTGAAGGAAAAGAATTTTTAAACGTTCGTAGAGTTTTTGAAGATTCTGACGGGAATATCTGGGTGGCAACACAAGGTAAAGGTGTGTATGTTTTATCTAACGGAAAGTGGCAAATTATTAATGAAAAAAAAGGCTTAAGTAATCTTAATGTTTATTCCTTTTGCGAAAAAAACAAAACCATATACATTGGCACTGGCTGGGGACTTTTTGAATGCAATAATTTTACAGCAAAACGAATTGGTGAAAAAAGTAATTTGTGTAATCAATACATTGGTAGTATGTTGGTTGATGATGCTGGAGTTATTTGGATGGGAACCGATAAATGTATTATCAATTACGATGGAAAAAAGTTTACAAACATTGAAAACAATGATGGTTTAGCTTCATCAACAATTTATTCATTAGTAAAAGATAAAAAAGGAAATATTTGGGCGGGCAACAACAAAGGCATCGATAAAATAATTACTGCCGATGGAAACAAAATAATCGATATAAAAAATTACGGAAAATCAGAAGGATTTAAAGGAATTGAATGCAACACCAATGCCGCCATTTGCGATGCTGATGGCAACATTTGGTTTGGAACAGTTAAAGGCGTAATTAAATACACACCTAGCGAAGAAAAATTTTTAGGAGTAGAAACACCACAAGTAAATATTGATAAAATTACTTTGTTTTACGAAACACCAAATTGGGGAAAATACACAAACAAATTTACTAACTGGAACAAAATTCCAATTAAACCTTTATTGCCTTACGACAAGAATAACATCACCATTTATTTTTCTGCAATAAATAAAATTCAACCCAACAACCTACAATATAGTTTTATGTTAGAAGGTTTTGATAAAGATTGGAGTCCTTTAAACCAAAACCCATTTTCTACTTACTCTAACTTGCCTCCTGGCTATTATAAATTTAAAGTTAAAGCGCGTAATAAAGAAGGTAATTGGAGTTCTAAAGCCGAAATTTTTGAGTTTGAAATTAAAAAAGCATATTGGCAAACCATTTGGTTTAAGGGCAGTATTGTTCTTTTAATAATTGGCTCTGCCTATGTTTTTGAAATTATTAGAAAAAAAAGAAATCAAATTAAAGAAGAAAAATTAATGCAATTGGTTAACGAAAGAACCGCAGTTGTTACCAAACAAAAAGAAGAAATTGAAGTGCTTTTAAAAGAAGTGCATCATCGTGTAAAAAATAATTTACAAATAATTAGTAGTTTACTCAGTTTACAATCTGATTATTTAGAAGACGAAAAAGCAATTAAAATTTTTGAAGAATGCAAAAACCGCATACAAACAATGGCTTTGGTTCACGAAACATTGTATCGCTCAAAAGATTTTGAAAAAGTAGATGTGAAAAATTATATTGAAAGTTTGGTTGAAATTTTATTGCGAATTTACACAGTAAACGCCAAAGTAACTCTAAAAACAGACATTACAGCCAAGTTTTTAAATCTTAATACCATTATTCCGTTAGGACTTTTGTTAAACGAGATTATTTCTAACTCTTTAAAATATGCCTTTAAAGAAGAAAAAAATGGAGAAATAACAATTAACATCCACAAAACACAGCCCAATAAATACGAAATGGAAATTAGCGATAATGGAGCTGGTTTTGATGAAGATATAGATGATAGAAAATCAAATTCGTTGGGTTTAGAGTTAGTAAAAATATTTACCGAACAACTAAATGGTAAAATAGAAAAAACAGATACTTACGGAACAACGTACAAACTAGAATTTGAACAACTTAAAAATTAAAAATTATGTATAGATTAATTACAGATTTTTTAGCTGATTTTAAATACGAATCAGAAAACACCATTAAATTATTAGAGAATTTAACTAACGAAAGCTTAAACAAACCACAACACGAAAACATTCGTACAATTGGATTTTCGGCTTGGCATATTGTTTTTTCCTTAGGCGAAATGATGAAAACCGCAGGCATAGAAATTGCAATGCCAGCACAACACGAAGATCATCCTAAAAATACAAAAGAATTTGTTGATTGGTACAAAAAATCATCACAATCGTTGATTACCGAATTACCAAAACATTGGCACGACGAAAACCTTGACGAAAAAATTAACATGTATGGCGAACAATGGAAAAAAGGAATTGTACTTTCGGTTATACTAATGCACCAATGCCACCACCGCGGACAACTAACCATATTAATGCGTTTGGCAGGATTAAAAATACACGGCATTTACGGCCCAGCAAAAGAAGAATGGCAAGCTATGAATCTACCTCCAATGAAATAAACTGAACGCTGATGACGCAGATAATTATGATTAACACAAAAAAATCATATTAATCAGTGTTTTCTACGTTCTTTTTTTGTCCTTGAATTGTGAAATAAATCTAATATAGAATATGAAAAAAACAGTATTTACCTTTTTATTTGCTTTGCTAAGCAGTTTTTGTTTTTCGCAACAAAGCCCAGACGAATTTGAAATGAAAGAAGGCGATACTACGTATATAATGAAAAAATATTATTTAGTATTGCTAAAACGAGGCACAAAAGCAAAAGAATACACCAAAGAAGAATTGACCAAAATACAAAACGGACACCTTGCAAACATTAATAAACTGGCACAACAAGGCTATTTAGATATTGCAGGACCAATGGATAAAGACGAAGATTTACGCGGCATTTTTATTATTAAAAACGTAAAAAACGAAGAAGAAGCCAAAAAATTAGTAGATACCGACCCAGCAGTAATTGCAGGACGATTAAGCTACGAAATCCATCCGTGGTGGGCAGCAAAAGGTAGTTGTTTGAAGTAGTTAACTTAAATTTTTGCAAACAAAAAACGCTAAGATATTGTTTATTCTTAGCATTTAATTATCAAACTACGACGACCTGCTAGTTTACAATAAACTAACTGCGCGCTTTAATATCTTCAATTAAAACTTGTTTAATCGGTTGTTGAAGCGCATTAAATATTGCTCGACCATCTTCTGGCAAATCTTCGTCGCTTATCGAGAAAAACAATAAATAACCAACTGGAATTTCAAGAGCTTCACAAATCTTTTTAATATTATCCTTTTGTGGAAATGTAGCTCCAGTCTCTATCTGACTAATAGCATTATCCGATAATCCAATCTTTGCTCCGAGCTGCTCTTGTGACAAACCCTTTTCTTTACGTATAGTTTTTATTGCTTTTCCGATATCCATATTTTATTAGTGCTAGTGTAGATTAAAATCACCTATGTCTAGGTCAAATAACTTTATTAAATCACCCCCAATCTTACATATAGAGAGAAAGTGCTTTAAAAAAACTTCTACATCATTTTTATTTAATAGTTGAATTAAGTATTCTTTTTCTGCCTCAGTTAGGCTATTATTTTTTATATGCTCAATAAGAGCTTGTTTTGATTTTTCTTGCATATTATGAGTTCCGTTAAATAAATTAAATCATTTAAGACCTCTCTATGCTTTTTAAGCATTATAGAGAAGCTATTATTTAAAATTACTTCTCTCATATGCTCTTCATCATTTGCAAAAATGTAGTATTGGTTTGAAAAAATTAATAAAAATATTTTCTTTCGAACATCGTTTAAAACCCTCTTAATTTTAGCTTGTATTTGTTTAAATATTGAGCGAAATTTAACTCCATCTAAACTTATACCGCCGTATGCAATACTGTGAAAATAGGCTTTAATTAAATTATCATCTAAATTTAGTCGTAGTTCATCAGGTTCTGAAAAGAAAAATTTAAGACTAGAAAGGAGTATTTTTTGACCATAATCGCTTTCATCTATATTTAGATCTCCTAAAAATGATTCTCTTGATTCTTTTTCAAATACTTCTTTAGATATAAATTGACGTAAAAAATGTCTTGCTCTTAACAACTCATTTGATGAAAGCATGAATGACTTCTCAGCTTTTTTCGATTGAAATTTTTTGACAGCAGCAACATAATGAGAGGCTAGAACTTCAATATGATTTGAGTTTAGAAAAATATCTGGCTTATTTGTAGGAAGATTAAATCCAGCTTCATTAAGAATCTGTATAATAGCCTCACGTGACCAACCTATCTTTTTCGATAATTGATTAAGACGAATAATTTTCTTATTTATATGTTCAAAAACAAACTCCATATCAGTATTACAATTAATTTACAATGCAAACATATTTATAATTCAAGGTAAAACCTAGAATATTAATGTTAATTTCTGTTAAAATTAAAGTGCAATAAAATAGAAAATTCTTATACTATTTAATAGTATATATCGTAAGAACAAGAAAAACAAGTCTGTATTAAATACTTTTTTATACGAACCTTGCAAACTCAAGCAAGTATATATGAATCATTTAAAAACATAATAACCTTGTTTATCTACACTTATAGTTGGTAGTTTTTTATGGCTTTCAAAATAATCGAAACCTATTTTTAAATTGCTCCAAAATTTTTGGTGTAGTGAATTGGTTTCGCAAATTGTTTTTAACTGCGTATCTTTTAATTTACAAGGAAAAATATGTATGGGAATATTGCTTTGTCCGTTAGCTTTTGCTTCTACCGCCAGCACATACACTTCTTTTATTACTTCATCTGTTAAAGGAATACAGCCAATAGTTACACAATTGCCATGCACCATAATTGCACCACCAGGTTGTTTTTTATCGCTAAAATATTTATCCGCGGCATTAGGATAACTTACGCCCAAAGATAAATAATAACTGCTGAACGGATTAAATACATTTATGCTGTAAAAACCTTCGGGCACTTGCATATCGCCTTCTCTCCGCTTTGGACCTAAATCACCCGACGAGGCACAAATTTTATAACTTTTAAACAACTTAAAAGTGCTAATAGTGTTATCTTTTACCCAAACTTCAAATAATTCTTCTTGCTTAAAAACTCTAAAAAAAATAGAAAATGAATTTGTGTTAATACTTTGTTGCGAAAGCTCTGATTTTAAACCACCCCACTTTTCTGCGTAAGCTGTTTTAACTTTAGTTTGTTTTTTTTGTTCAATTCTAAAATTTGCTTGTGCAAAACAAACATTCGCAAAAAGCAAAAAACAAAATGTGAGTTGTTTCATAAACATTTATTTTACCAAAAGGTAGCAAAATAAATGCCGTTTTACAATTTTGAAACTAATTCCTTAGCTAAAGGCTCGGTTTTAGAGTCGAAATACGCAACGAATTTACCGTTTTCGTCAATTAAAAATTTCCCGAAATTCCATTTAACGGTTATGTCTTCTACTCCATTATTTTCTTTTTGGCACAACCATTGGTAAACAGGATGTTGGTCGTTTCCTTTTACATCAATTTTTTCGGTTAAAGAAAAAGTTACTCCGTAATTCTTTTTGCAAAAACTTTCAATTTCTTCGGCTGAACCATTTTCTTGAAACATAAACTGATTACACGGAAAGCCAATTACAATTAATTTGTCTTTGTAAGTTTCATACAATTTTTGCAAACCTTCGTATTGTGGCGTGTATCCGCAATGCGATGCTGTATTTACACACAATACTTTTTTTCCTTTAAAAGCAGAAAAATCAATTTGCTCTTTACCATCAAGTGATGTAATTTTTAAATCGTAAAAAGATTTCCCTTTAACTGTATTAACGGAGTTTTTAGCAAACACAAAACGATAAAGCAAAAACATGCCCAATAAAAGAGAAAAAGTAAGGATAGTAATTTTCATAGATTTGTTATTATAGTTTGACTCTTGCTATAACAACAAAAACCGCAAAGTGTTTAAATTATAAATCGATTGGTTTACCTTGATAAAACTCAAGCACCTTAACTCTAAACACAAACTCGTATTTAGCTTGCAATAAGTTAGATTCTGCCAAAGCCAATCGTTGTTTAGTTGTATTATAATCTACAGCATTTACCAAACCAATATCAAAACGTTGTTGGGTATATTTAAACGTTTCTTGCATGGCTGCTAAAGCTTTTTCGTTTGCTCCGTATTTTCTATAAGCAGCTATGGCGTCAGCGTGTGCTTGCCTAATTTCTTTACGAAGTTGCAAGCGAGCATTTTGTAAACTAATTTGTGCACTCTGTTGCGAAATTTTAGCACGACTAATTTGTGCTTTATTTGCAAATCCATTAAAAATAGGAACCGATAAACTCAAGCCAAAAGTTTGATTTAAGTTTTGATCTAATTGTTGCCCAAATGGAATTAAACTAGAAGTTGTAACAATATCAGGTTGCAACACATCGCTACCATCTGCGGTAACTAATCCCGAAGATTTGTAACCCACAACAGAATTGGTATAGTTTTTTTGTAAACCAGAATAACCTGTTCCCATTGTTGCGAAAAAAGATAAACTTGGACTAATTCCTCCTTTAGCAGAACTCAACGAATAAGACGAACTCTTGTAGCGCAACTCTGCACTTTTTATTTGTGGCAAACCTTGCGCTGAATTATACAAATCGTAAGCATTTATAGCAATAGTACTTTCGCTAGGAGTTGCTAAATTTGGTTTTTGAATTTTAAAATCTTGTATAGTATCCAAATCTAAAACTTGCTGCAAACTTAAATAAGCTAAGTCTAACTGATTTTGAGCATTAATTTTATTTACTTCTTCGCTCGCTAATTGCGCCTCAACGTTTAAAAGTGTTTCTTTTGGCAATGCACCAGCTTCGTAAAGTTTTGTATTGCGTTGTACTTGTTGTTGCGAAACCTGTAACTGATTTGTAGCATTACTAACTAACTCATCTGCAAATAAAACTTGTAAATATAAATTAGCAATAGATAGAGCAATGTCGTTACGCATTTTATCTAACTCCAATTTACTTGCCATGGTGTTTAGCTCGTTTTGCTTGTAATTATTAACGTTTTGCATACCGTTAAATAAATTTAATTGCGCACTTAAATTAAAATTATCCGACTGAACGGTTTGGTTAGAAACGAATGTATTTGTAAATCTATCGATTGTTCTACCCACATTATAAGAGTGTGTTGCTTGGCCGTTTAATGACGGTAAAAACGCACCTTTACTTTGTAAATAATTAATGTTGGCTTGCTCAACTTGCAACGAACTCTGTTTTATTTGCAAATTATTTTGCTGTGCGTGTTCTATGCAATCTTTTAAAGTCCAAGATTTTTGAGCAAAAGCACAATTGATAAAAGAAAATAAAACAGCAAATAAAATATATTTTAATTTCATGGTAATTATTTGTTGGTAAGCGAAAGCAAATCTTGTGTAAAAGTAACAAAAAAGTGCAGTTACATTAAAATTCGACAGTAAATTTTGCTCTAGTTTTAGCAGAATTTAGCAAAGTAAAAGCATCATTGCATTTTAGAATAAGCTTTGTGCGTACGCATCTTAATTTACCTATTGCTTTTGCCATTTGTAGTGTTTTTCCGTGCAATTTATCGCTGTGAATACCAATGCTTATTATTGCTTGATTCATGGCAATTTTAACTTCATTTTCAGCATACAGAATATTGTCTTTAATTTTGTCCAAATAAAATTCAAAATTAAAATTTGTAAATTTTTCTGATTTAGCCATTTCAGAAATTAACAAATAAGCCAATTTTTGTTCCAATACAATTTTGGAATCTATCCAATTTTGGAGTTTTATTTCGCAATAGCCAGAAGGAAAAACCAAATAATTTAAAAATTTATCTATAATAAAATCGTTCTCTAAAAACTCGAATTGTGCATCAATATCTTTCTCTGTTACAGAAATATTCTTACTTAAAAAATAATACAAAAGTTTAGCTTCGTAATAATTTGATTGTTTAAGTTCAGTAATTAAAGCAGTATTTCGCTTATACTTTTTTGCAATTTTTTTAATTTCGATGTAAGGCACGCCAATCGCTTTCAATCTTTGAATTTCTATAAGATTATTTTCAAAAAAATAATCTTCGTCTTTATGTTCTAAAAGTTCAGAAATTAATACATCCATTTTTTCTAAATTTAATTGCAACACCATTTATTATACATTTTTTGTTGCGCTTGGTCTAACACCAATTCATCTTCAAACGAATTGTATGATTTTACATCAACCAACTTTGCAACAGCATATAGTTTTGTCTTTTTGTACTTTCCTTTTTCGTTTTTACGTAGCACTACCACTTTAACTTTATCGCCTTCTTTAGCCAACTTTACCCAAGTATTTGTTACCATTCCGAAATTAAAAAGATTTAATTTTTTACCATTTAGCGAATACAATTTGTCTCCAACCTGGTATCCAAATGCTTTACACATTTCATTCTCATTATTTAATGCAGAAACATGAAATAATTTTGATTTAGGATAATCGTAAGCGAGTTTTGGCGAACCCAACGAAAAACCTTTTTTAACCACTTCGCGCTTAAAATCAACGCCAATTGAAGCAAACATTTTTTCTAATGGTAGGATTTGGTTTCCATCAACATAATTGGCAAAGTACTCACCCACTTCTGGATAAGTCATTTTTGTAATCTCATCAAAAAGATTCTCATCTTCAAACGAATTGTCTTTACCATACTTTAACGATAATTCATTAATTAAACGCTGCAAATTATATTCGCCATTCGATTTTTCGAGCAAAAGCAAATCTAATCCTAAAGCAATTAATGCGCCTTTTTGATAAACGTTTCCGTATTGTTTTTTATGTTTATCTAAACAGCCTTTACTCATTGTGGTAAATGGCAAAGTATCGTTATAGTATTTTGAAGAAATTTCTACCTTTTCGTTAAGTACATCAATGTATTGTTGCTTGGTTAACAGGCCAGCTCTAAATTGTACGTAGTGTGAAAAATATTCTGTAACACCTTCATACAACCATAAATGTCTACTCATTTGAGGCGTAGCATAATTAAAATCGCCTATTTCTTTTGAGTGAATATTTAACGGAGTAATTACATGATAAAATTCGTGAGCTGCAATATCTTTAAAATATTGAGCCAATTGTGCACCTTGTTGCGAAGGCAAATAATAAACAGATGAATACGAATGTTCTAATGCGCCATTTGAACCTGATTTGCTTTTTCCTTTAAACAAATGCACTAAAAAACTATAATTATCTACGGGTAAGTTTCCTCCGAAATAATTAGAAGCTGCTTGCAATACAGGCTTTACCTGCTCAGCCAAAAATTTAGCATTTACTTTTAAACCTTCATCATACAAAGCAACTAATACTTTTGTTTTACCAACATAAAAAGTAGCGGTATCAGGCTTTGCATATAGTATTGGCGAATCAACTAACTCGTGATAATTTTTGTAATTAAAAACATCGTTTAATTTGTTATCTCCAGAATTTAAAGTTGAAGTGGCTCCGTAAAACCCTGAAGGTTTATTTACTTTTAACTCAATTGGCAAATTTTCATTTTGTTTAAAATAACCAAATATTGCATGGTTATTAAACATAAAATATTTATTGCTACTAAAGCCAGAACCAGCTGGTTCAAAAACAAAATTACTAGAATCTGTATCCCAAGTATCATCAACTGTATACGAAATTTTACTCAATTGATTTGCATTTTTAATTTTCCAAGAATTAATATCGCTTCTTTCCACTTCAATTTTGTTTCCTGATTTATCGTAAGCAGATAAATTACCTACAAACTTTCCAAAATCATAAATTGAATAAGTACCTGGAATCATTTTTGGAAAACAAAACTGCACTTCTCCCGAAAAATTGGCAGGCGTTTGCAGTTCAACTTGCAACTTATCATTCATGGTGTTTACAATGCTAACAGCGTATTTTAATTTATTGTTATCATTGGCATAAACGCTTATTGAAATAATCAATAACAATAATGCGACACTATTTTTAAACTTATTCATATTTAAGAATTTTAACAGGATTAGACATAGTAGCTTTTAACGACTGAAATAAAACAGTTACAAAAGCAATTAAAATAGTAATGAGCATAGCAAAAACAAATATTTTCCAGTCGGGCGAAATGTGGTAGGCAAAATTCTCCAACCATTTATTCATAACATAAAAAGCAATAGGCCAAGAAATAACTAAAGCTAACAAAATTAAAATAGCAAACTCTTTTAACACATAGCTTACCAATTGCACTAAACTAGCGCCTAAAACTTTACGAATACCAATTGATTTAATTTTTAATTCTGTTGTAAATATTACTAAACCTAATAAACCAAGGCAAGCAATTAACACGGTGAGTAAAGAAAAATAGGTAAATAGTATCAGAATTTTTTCTTCTTTTAAATAATGAGAATCGAATAAATCATCTAAAAAAAAGTATTCGGTTGGCCAAATTCGCGAAAACTTTTTCCATACATTTTCTATTTTAGCAACAGCTTCTTGTGTGTTTTCGCCATCTAATTTAATCAGTAAATTACCGGGTACTCTATTGGTTAAAACAATTACCAATGGTTCAACTTGGTTGTGTGCCGATTTAAAATTAAAATCTTTAACAACGCCTACTACTTTACCTTTGTAGTTAAAATAATTAGAAAATTCTAATTTTGAAACATCTTTCCAACCATTCAATTTTATTGCTGATTCATTCAAAATAAAAGCGGCAGTATCGTCTGTTTTAATTGCTTTAGAAAAATTTCTCCCACTAGTAAATTGTATGTTAAGCAAGTCTAAACAATCATAATCAACAGCCATTAAACCCATTAAGTATTGTTGCGTTGCGCCATTTTCATTTACGTATTCAATTAAACCACCCATCTTATCTCCAGGAATATGATTAGTACCCGCTACTTTTTTAACGCCATTAATGGTGAGCAATTCCTGCTTTATCACGTCTAACTTCGACACAAAAGAACTATCGGCAAAAGGCACTTTTATAACCAATACATTTTCTTTATTAAAACCAACATCTTTGTTTTTCATGTATTGCATTTGAGTATAAACAGTACCTGTGCAAATAAGCAAAACTATAGAAATAGAAAACTGAAAAACAACCAATGCCTTTTTAATAATTGCTTGCGATGACGAAGGAATATAACCAGATTTAAATGCTACAACAGGATCAATTTTTGCCATGTACCACGCTGGATACAAACTCGATAATAAGGCAACAAAAAGTAAACCCACAAAAATTGTTGCAATAAAAAAGGGCTGAATTATAAAACTTTCTGAAAAAGATTTGCCCGTTAATTCGTTAAATAGTGGCAAACACAATTCGCAAATAGATACCGCAAAAATAAAAGCTATAGCAACATGCAAAAGTGATTCGCAAAAAAATTGCAATAACAATTGTTGCTTATTTGCACCAACTGTTTTACGAACAGCTAATTCTTTAGCACGCTTAAATGCTTTAGCTGTTGTAAGATTTATATAATTAAAACTAGCTATCAATAATATAAACAAGCCTACAACAGAAAATATATAAACGTTTGTTTTATTGCCAACTTCAGCATAATCAAATTTAAAATCAGACTCCAAATGTATTTTTGAAAGTGGTTGTAAAATAAATTTTAAATCGCCTTTAAATGCTTCTTCTCCATCTTCACTTGCTGATAAATAAGGAATAATATAAGTATCGTGAAACTGTTTAATTTTTTTATCAAAACTCAAAATAGCTTCTTCATTTTTAAATTGAATGTAATTACCTGCAGCCAACAGCAACCAGTGTTTTTCCATTTCAGCACGCTGATTCATATCAACACTTTTTATGCTTAAAAAAATAGAAGAGCGCAAATGCGATGTGTGTAATTGATTTTTGTAAACGCCAACTATTTTAAAATGATTTTTAGTAAACTTAATGGAGTTACCAATTGCTTTATCTACATCGCCAAATAAAGTTTTAGCAGTTATATCACTTACTATACAAGTACCGGCATCTTTAAGTGAAACGGCATTACCAGTAATAAAGTCATAATCAAACATTTCAAAAAATTCCTCATCAACAAAATGAACATCATCAAACTGAAATGCCTGATTGTTGAACCAACAGGTTTGTTCAGCAATTGGATAAACTCTTGCTGCATGCTCAATTTCAGGAAAATCCTTTTTTAAATAGGGTGCCGCTAAAAAAGCTCCCTTACCTGATAAATCGGCTTGACCAGCCATTGTAACTTCATGCACAACTCTATAAATTTTAGAGTAATTAGCATGTTGCTTATCATAACTCAATTCGCTTTGAACAAACAAAAAAACTAAAATACAAGCTGACAATGCTGTAGATAAACCAAAAATATGAATAAAAGTAATCAGCTTGTTTTTAGACAAACTTCTTAAAGCCATTGTAAAATAATTACGCAACATATTATTCGTATTTTAAAACAGAAACAGGGTTAGACAATGCTGCTTTAACCGCTTGAAAAATGATTGTTAGCAATGCAATTGAAATAGTTAAAATACTTGCAAACAAAAATATTGAAACAGAAATAGTAGTTTTAAATGCAAAGCTTTGTAGCCACCAATTCATTAAATAATAGCTTAAAGGCCAAGCGATAATATTTGCAAAAACAACTAATTTTAAAAACTCAACAGAAAGCAAAGTTGTTATTCCGCTTATGGAAGCGCCTAAAACTTTTCGAATACCAATTTCTTTTCTACGTTGTTGCGCAGTGTACGAAGCCAAAGCAAAAAGACCCAAACAAGCAATAAAAATAGCCAATACAGAAAAATAAGCAACCAGTTTACTTAGGTTTTCTTCTGCTTTATACAATTGCTTTAAATTATCTTTTAAGAAAAAATACTCCAAAGGATAATCTTTTACAAATTCTTTCCACTTCGATTCAATAAAATTTAATGTACTTTCCGTTTCATTTTTACTAAGTTTAATTGCTAAATGTTTTGACCAAGTTAAACGCTGACGCATAACAGGAATATCTAAAACAAAAGGGCCAACATCGTTTACTAACGAAACAAAATTGAAATCTTTTACAACACCAATAACTTTCTCTCTTCCAAAAGGAGTATAAAACTGTTTACCCAAAGCTTCTTGTGGCGTTCCCCAATTTAAATGTTTTACCATCGACTCATTAATAATTACTGCCAACGAATCGTCTGTTTTAAATTCTTTAGAAAAGCCTCTTCCTGCAAGTAATTTAATATCAAAAGTTTCGATAAAAGTTTCATTAACCATCAATGCAGGAAAATAAATCCAATCACCAGGTTTCATTCCTTCGTAATTAAATTCGTGTGTATTGTGTCTTTCACCAATAATATCATTCATTAAGGCTACATTGATGATGTTTTTATCCTTTTTTATTTCTTGCACAAAAGGTCGAACTTGATCAACCATGTTTGGACGAATAGGAACAACCAAAATTTGTTCGCGATTAAAACCCGTATCTGCACTTTGCATGTATTGCAGTTGTTTAAAAATAACGCCCGTACAAATTATTAAAACAACAGATATTGCAAACTGACCAATTACTAACGACTTACGAATAATTTTTCCTGCTTTACTATTTTTAAATTCGCCTTTTAAAACTTTTATGGGTTGAAACGAAGACAAGAAAAAAGCAGGATACAAACCCGATAATAAACCCGATAATAAGCCTATTGTGAATATAGACGGCAATAATAATGGAAGATTAATAAAATCGAGAATTAATTCTTTTCCAGAAATGGAATTAAAAATTGGCAATAATATTTCAACTAAAACCAAAGCAATTACAACAGCAAACATTGCCATTAAAAGCGATTCAATTAAAAACTGAAAAACCAAATTAGATTTGTGAGCGCCAGCTACCTTACGAATACCAACTTCTTTAGCGCGTGATGCAGAACGTGCTGTAGCAAGATTTGTAAAATTAATACACGCAATTAGTAAAATAAAAATACCGATAGCGGCAAAAATATAAATAGCAGATTTACTTGAATTTGGTTCAATTTCGTAATCCATGTTAGATGTTAAATGGATATCTTTTAACGCTTGTAAATTATGTGCTGCCTGATTTTTTATATGATCGGGATAATATTTCTGAATAAAATTTGGAAATCCTTTTTCAATATCACTTGCTTTTGCATCTTGTTTTAATAATATATATGTCCAACACGGATTCCACACCCAATTTTTACTTTGTAAATCTGCACCAAAAAAAGGACGTAACGTAGAAAATGAAATTAATGCATCAAAATGAATATGAGTTTGCGCTGGTAAATCAGCAAATACAGCTGTTACAAGTAACTGCGAATTTCCATCGTATTTTATAAATTTACCAAGTGGTTCGTCATCACCAAAATATTTTTTTGCTAATTCTTTTGAAATAATAATTGAATTAGGATTTTGCAAAGCACTTTCTTTAGTTCCTTTTTCTAACTCATAATCAAACACTTTAAAAAAAGTTGAGTCAACAAAAAAAGTTCTTTTTTCGTTGTACTTAATTTCGCCAACTTGTAAAGTGTGCGACTGTTCTTGAAAATTAAAAAAGCGAACTACTTCATCAATTTGTTCAGAATAATCATTTTTTATTGCAGCAGCAAGTGGAAATGTGCAACTCGACGACCGCTCGCCTTGCCCATCGGTTTCTAGCTTTCCAACTACACGGTATATCCTGTCTGACTTAGAATGAAATTGATCGTAACTAATTTCATCTAAAACAAATAAGGTAATTAAAGTAAAGCAAGCAATGCCAATTGCCAAACCAAAAATATTAATGAAGGAATAAAATTTATACCTCATTAAATTTCTAAAAGCTACTTTAAAATAATTTCTAAACATGAATTTTAGCTTTAATTTTTTCGGCAACAACTTGTCCGTCCATTAAATTAATAATGCGATGAGCAAAACCTGCATCGTGATGCGAGTGCGTAACCATTACTACTGTAGTTCCATTTTCATTTAGTTCAGAAAGTAAATTCATTACCTCGTTTCCGTTTTTTGAATCGAGATTACCCGTTGGCTCATCGGCTAAAATTACTTTTGGATTTGTAATTACGGCTCTAGCAACGGCTACACGTTGTTGCTGACCTCCAGAAAGTTGTTGCGGAAAATGATCTTTACGGTGCGCAATTTGTAATTTCTCTAAAGCTTCAGTTACTCTTTTTTTACGTTCTTCGTTACTAATTTTTAAATACAAAAGTGGCAATTCAACGTTTTCATAAACTGTTAACTCATCTATTAAATTAAAACTTTGAAAAACAAAACCAATATTTGATTTTCTCAAATCGGCACGCTGACGCTCATTAAAGCGAGAAACTTCTTTATCTAAAAAATAATAACTTCCTTCAGTAGGATTATCAAGTAAACCCAAAATGTTAAGCAATGTAGATTTTCCACAACCAGATGGTCCCATAATAGCAACAAACTCACCTGCTTTAATTTCTACATTAATTTTATTTAACGAAGTAGTTTCAATCTCTTCGGTGCGATACACTTTTGTAAGTAATTCAACTTTTATCATATCTTTTATTTTTAATTTAAAGTTTAAATAAGGCGCAGAATTAATCTGCGCCATTATAAAGTCCAAAATAGTAATCTGCCAAAAACTATAACGAACTAATTATCATTTAACAATAATTCATCTGCTTCGCCAAAAACATCATACGACGAAACAATAACTTTATCACCACTTTTAAGACCATCTGTTATTTCATAAAAATCTGGATTTTGACGTCCTAATTTTACATCCATTTTTACTGCTTTATCTCCCACAACAAGGTACACCCAATTACCTCCTGTTTTTTGATAAAAGCCTCCTCTTTTTAGCAACAATGCTTTAGTAGTTGAGCTTAACGAAAGCTTAACGTGTAATGTTTGTCCTTGTTTTAATCCTTCGGGAATATTGCCTTTAAACTCCAAATCAACTTGAAACTGACCATTTACAACTTTTGGAAACATTTTTTTTACTTCTAACAAATGTTTTTTATTGTCAAATATAAACTCCGCTGTTAATCCTGTTGTTAATCTAGAAATATAATGTTCATCCACATTTGCTCTCACTTTAAAACCTTCTAACACATCAATCTGACCTATATTTTCTCCTTTTTGTTTGTTTTCTCCCACTTCAACACTCAATGCCGTAAGCTGACCAGATATGGGTGCTTTTATCAATAAATTATCTAAACTCTCTTTAAGCATTGCTAAATTTTTTTCAATTAACTGAGCTGAATTTTCAATTTGAGTAATTTGCATTTTCTTTAAAACAGAATCTTTTTTAAAATTTTCAAGTAACAATAATCGCTTGCTAGCAGTGTAATTATAATCGTCCTCAATTTTTTCAAATTCTACTAGGGGAATAACTTTTAGCTGAAAAAGCAATTTGTTTCTTTCGTAATTTCTTTTTTTATCTTGATATGAAAATTCAATTTCAAGCAATTGTTGTTTTGTTTGCAATACATTTTGATCTAAAGAAATTCTTGTGTTACGCATATTATTAAGTTGATCTAACAAGAGCGTTTCTCTATTCATATAATCCAATTGTAAATTACTGTTCGATAGACGTAGCAATGGATCTCCTTTTTTTACAAACACACCTTCCTCAACTAAACGTTCCTCCACTCTACCGCCTTCAACTGCATCGAGGTAAATTGTTTTAATCGGAAAAACAATTCCGTCAATCGGAATAAATTCTTCAAAACTTCCTTCGCTAACTTGGTAAATTGAAAGACTTGAAGTTTTTACATTTAATTTTGATTTACCAATAGCAGAAAAAAACACAACAAACACTAAAACTAAAGAAGTACTAATTAAAGCAATTAGTATCTTTCTTTTAAACGTCCATTTATTATTTTCAATTCGCTTATCCACTATTTTATTTTTTCAAATACAAATTCAATCATCGTGCCAAAGCCTCAAAACACATACCAACAAAGCACTTCATAAATATCAGTCAATTTTAGAATTGAACTAATTTGTACTGAAAACATACACAAACTGAACAAAATCGAACACTTTAAAGCAATAGAATAATAAATGAAAGTTCAAAAAGTGTTCGATAATAACGAACAACTGTACAAAAACGAACACTTAATTATTTTTTTGTATTTTTATATTTCAAAACAATGAGTAATAACAAGCAATTGCTTGAATTGGCATAGGTTTTGGAAAGGTTTGCTTAAAAAATTGAAATGGCTAAAATAAACGGCAAAATATTAATTATAGATGATGAAGATGATGTGTTAATTGCTGCTCGTTTGCTTTTAAAACAACATTATTCAATCGTTCAAACGCTTAATAATCCTGAAAAAATAACAGAAACTATTTTAAAAGAAAATTACGATGCTGTTTTATTAGACATGAATTTTAGCACTGGAAACACGTCTGGTAAAGAGGGTTTTTATTGGTTAAACAGAATTATGTCGTTAGATTCTAGCGTACCAGTTGTAATGATGACTGCCTATGGCGATATTGAATTAGCTGTAAAAGCAATAAAAGAAGGAGCTATGGATTTTGTATTAAAACCTTGGCAAAACGAAAAATTAATTGCAACTGTAAATGCAGCCTTTGCTTTGCATCAATCTAAACTAGAAGTAAAACAACTAAAAGTTAGAGAAAAGCATTTAGTTAACGAAATAGAAAAAGATTTTAGTGAGTTTATTGGCAAATCGCCAGCCATTTTAAAAGTATTTAACACCATTGAAAAAGTTGCTAAAACCGATGCAAACGTTTTAATTTTAGGGGAAAACGGAACTGGTAAAGAACTAGTTGCGCGTGCACTTCACAAACATTCATTACGCAAGTTCGAACATTTTGTAAGTGTTGATTTAGGTTCTATTAGCGAAACATTATTTGAAAGTGAATTATTTGGACATACCAAAGGTGCATTTACAGATGCTAAAGAAGATAGAATTGGTCGTTTTGAACTCGCAACAAAGGGCACACTTTTTTTAGATGAAATAGGAAATTTATCATTACCACTTCAAAGTAAATTATTAACAGCAATACAAAGCAAACAAATAACAAAAGTAGGTTCAAGCAAAGTTACAAATACAGATATTCGATTAATTTGCGCTACTAACTTACCCGTGTATGAAATGGTTCAGCAACAAAAATTCAGACAAGATTTGTTATACAGAATAAATACGGTTGAAATTATTTTGCCTGCATTAAGAGAAAGAATAGAAGATATAGCGCCACTGGCAGAACATTTTTTACATTTTTACAGTAAAAAATATAACAAAAAAAATATGCGCATTAATCCTGGTACAATAAAAAAATTAGAACACTATCATTGGCCGGGAAATGTACGAGAACTTCAACATGCCGTAGAAAGAGCAGTTATATTATGCGATACTTCTATAATACAACCGTCTGATTTTTTCTTTTCGCTGCCCGAACAAAAAAATATTTCAGTAAACAATAGTGTAAAGTTAGAAGATGTTGAGCGTTCTGCAATTATAAAAGCAATAAGCAAACATGCTGGTAATATTAGTCAAGCTTCTAAAGAACTAGGATTAACAAGAGCTGCGTTATACAGACGAATAGAAAAATATGGTTTATAAAACATTTCGATTTCAACTTGTTTTACGAATAGTTTTAATTATTCTAACAATTCTTTTTTTATTTTTTTGTATAACAAAAACAAATTGGATAATTACTTCATCTATAACAGGCATCATTTTTTTTATTCAAATTATTGAACTAATTAACTATGCAGACAAGGTAAACAGAGACCTATCGCGTTTTCTGTTAGCCATAAAACACAGAGATTTTTCTCAAACATTTGCATCAGAAGGAAAAGGGAAATCGTTTAACGAATTGCGCGATGCTTTTAATATTATTATTAAAGAATTTCAAAAAATAAGTTCAGAAAAAGAGCTACACCATTATTATTTACAAACCATAATTGAACATACAAGTATTGGAATTATTGCAATTGCTAACGACGAAAATGTAGAACTTATTAACCAAGCCACTAGAGATTTATTGGGAATAAATTACATTAAAAACTATCAAAGTATTGAGCGCTATCACCCTGTATTAACACAAACTTTAAAAAGAATTAAAACAGGCGAAAAAGAAGTGATTAGCATTGAATTAAATGGAGAAAACTTGCAATTATCTGTTCAAGTATCTGAGTTGATAATGGATGAGAAAAAAATAAAAATATATTCTTTACAAAACATTAAATCAGAATTAGAAGAACAGGAAATTGAGGCTTGGCAAAAGCTAATTAGAGTACTTACTCATGAAATTATGAACTCGGTAACACCCATTACTTCGTTAACCGAATCAACAATTTCTATGCTCGAAACTAACATAAAAGAAAACAATAATCAGTTAGATTCAGAAACAATTAATGATATTTACACAGGACTTACCACAATTCAAAAACGAAGTAAAGGCTTATTAAATTTTGTTGATGTGTATAGGAATTTAACAAGAATACCAAAACCAAATCCTGTTTATTTTAAAGCAAATGAAGCTATAACAAACGTGATTAGCTTGTTAGATGCTGAATTTAAAAACAAAAAAATTAAACTTAATTATACTGATTCATCAAGCAATGCAACCGTTTTTACTGATAAAGATTTGCTTGAGCAAGTTTTTATTAACTTAATTTTAAATGCAATAGAAGCATTAAAAACAGCAACAATTCCCGAAATAAAGATAAATAACTACACCAACGAAAACAACAAAACGATTATTGAAATAATTGATAACGGAAACGGAATTGACCCAGAAATAATTGATAAAATTTTTATTCCGTTTTATACCACAAAAGAAAATGGTTCTGGAATTGGATTAAGTTTATCGCGACAGATTTTAAAACAACAGGGAGGAAATATTACTGTGCGTTCCGAAAAAAACAAAGGCACTACAATGACTATTAAAATCTAACTAGTGTGATCGGCAACAATTTTCCAACTGCCATTTATTTTTTTAAACTGCAATAAAAAATGACCAGAGACAGGATTTTCTCTTTCTAACTCCCACTTTCCAATAACAAAAGCTGTTTCTGCAGAAGTAATTTCTGTTTTTAAAATGGTAAAAAACAACTTACCCATCGTTTTAGCATCGGGGTAAGATTTTTTATAATTGTTAAGTGTATTGTTCCAACCGTGAGTTAAACCCTTTTTACCAATAAAAACTAATGAATCAGAATTCCAGTAGCCTTGCATAAATTGCTCAACATCTCCTTTGTTCCAGTTATTTTGTTGTTCCAACAAAACTTTTTGTATTTCGTTAGATTCTGAAACTTGAGCGAAAGCAAAATTCGCAACAAAGAATAAACTAAATAAAACTTTCGCCTTTATTGATTTTAACATCGTTAACAAATTTTCGAATTTCTTGTTCATCAGCTTTTTTACAAACCAACAATATATCATCCGATTCTACAACAATATAATCCGTAAGCCCTTCTAACACAACCAATTTATCTTTGGGTACGTTAACCACACAGTTACTTGAATCGTAAAGCATTACATTTTTTCCAACTACAGCATTTCCCTTCTCATCTTTATCCATGTGCTGATACAAAGAACCCCAAGTTCCTAAATCTGACCAACCTATTATTGATGAGCGAACATAAACATTTTTTGCTTTTTCCATCACAGAATAATCAATAGAAATGTTTTTGCACATTGGGTATATACGTTTTATAAAATCTCTTTCTTTTTCTGTATTGTATAAACCTTTTCCATCATTAAACAAAGCAAACATTTCTGGATCTAGCGTTTCAAAAGCATTAATTATACTTTTTACATTCCAGATAAAAATTCCTGAATTCCATAAAAAGTCACCACTTTGCAAAAAGAATTTAGCCATTTCTAAATCTGGCTTTTCTGTAAATGTTTTTACTTTTTTAATTCTCTTATCTTTTTCTGCAACAGGACTTTCAACAAACTGAATATAACCATAACCTGTATCAGGGCGCGATGGTTTTATACCAATTGTAATTAAACAATCTTCGCTTGATGCCTTTTTAAAACAAGCTTTTACTGCTTTTACAAAAGTATCTTCTTTTAAAATTAAATGATCGGATGAGGCAACTAAAATATTTGCATCAGGATTAATTTCTAAAATTTTAAAACTTGCATAGGCAACGCAAGGCGCTGTATTTCTTCGTGCTGGCTCTAAAATAATTTGATTATCAGTTAATTTTGGTAGTTGCTCTTTAACCAAATCAAAATAATGTTCATGGGCAACTACATAAATATTTTCTGGTGGACAAATTCTTTTTGCCCTATCGTAAGTTTGTTGTAATAAAGTTCTTCCAACTCCCAAAACATCTAAAAATTGTTTGGGCTTAACCGTTCTACTCATTGGCCAAAAACGGCTACCAACGCCACCTGCCATTATTACACAATAACTATTTTTCATTTTATTACTTTAATTTTTGTAAAGCCAATCTCAAATTATTTATCATCTCAGGAATATCTTCCACCTTTGTAGTTCCTACTGAAATTCTGTACCAAGGAGAATTTGCAGATGCACCAAATGCCGAAAACGGAACCATCGCTATTTTTGCTTCGTTTAAAACATAGCTTGTAACATCTTTTGTAGTTCGCAACAAAGTACCATCTGAATTTTGTTTGCCAGATAAATCTATTTTAACTGTTAAGTAAATTGCTGCCTGCGGACTAATTGCATCTACCGAAAAACCTTCTGCTTTTAAATCGGAAAAGCCTTTGTAAATAGCGTTTAATCTATCACTAACTTTATTTTTAATGTCTTTTAAAAAAGCTTCTGTTTCATTATCTTCATTTAAATAATTTGCCGAAGCCACTTGCTCTGCTTTGGGAGCCCAAGCACCAACGTGTCCTAAAATAGATTTCATTTTATCTATAATTTTTTTAGGACCCATAGACCAACCTACTCTAACTCCAGTTGCAGCAAATGCTTTAGATAAACCATCAACATAAATTGTATAATCTCTTAACTCTGGGCGCAATGTAGTTGGGGTGTAATGTTTTGTATCTCCAAACGTTAGTGTAAAATAAATTTGATCATACAACAAATACAATGGTTTTTGATCTGCACTTCTGCTTTTGTTTTCTTCAATAACTAAATCACAAATTTCTTCTAAGTTTTGTTTTGTAAAAACTGTTCCTGTTGGATTTAACGGAGAACACAACGACAACAAAGTAGCGCCTTTTAATAAAGGTTTAATTTCTGCCGCAGTGGGCATAAAATTATTTTCGGGACTCGTTTCTAAAAAAACTTGTTTACCATACGACAAGTGCGTGTAGTGATTATTATTCCAGCTCGGAACAGGAAAAACAACAACATCATCTTTATCAATTAAGGTTTGGTAAATAGCATAAATTATAGGTCGCGCGCCACCAGCAATTAAAATTTCGTTGGTATCGTAATCTAATTCAGCATATTTTTTTATAAAATGTTTTACTGATTCGCGCAATGCTAAAATCCCGTCTGCTGGCGGATAATTAGTTTCATTGTTTTGATAAGCATCAACAATGTAATTTTTTAATTTTGTTGGAATAGGAAATAACTGAGGATTAAAATCACCAATAGTTAAATTGAAAATTTTTTCGCCTTGTTTTATTTTTTCATTTATTTCTCCAGCCAATTTTATTATTTCAGAACCAATTAGGTTCTCAGCCATTTCAGAAACTTTTAATTCCTTTGGAGTAGTAGCCACAGAAGAACTCATTGTAATTATTTTCCCCAAAGTTAAAAAAAAAAGGGAGGTGATTTTGTTATTTATCTATTTCGTCGGGAAATAATGCTGGAGTTACAGGAAAAACCTCTGCTAGTGGGCTAAACAAGTATATTAAATTTGTTTTAATTTCTTTACACTTATACCTTTTTCTTATTTTCTCGCCCTTTACAAAATAGCGTTCGTTTTTCATTTTAAATATGCTGTGTATAGGCAATTCCTCAACATGAACCGTTTTTATTTTGGGCGAATCGTATTTACGCAAAACGCGCATTAGCTTATCATCAGTACAACTTGCAGCTGCTGGATTAAACATATAACTTTTTAGTGCAAACAGAACATCATTAGGGAATATTTCTGTTTTTAAAAAATACTGCATCAATACTTTAAACTCATTTTTCCATTCATCGCCATGCGGTTTAACTGCATTTTTGTGCTTATTCCAAGTAGTTAAATGCGCTATTTCGTGCACCAGAGTTATTAAAAAAGAATAGTGATTTAAGTTGTGATTAATAGTAATAATGTGTCGTTCGCCTCTAAACGGATGGCGATAATCTCCTAATTTTGAAGTTCTATTTTCTGTTATTTTTAAATTAAAATTAAAATGAAGTATCCAGTCGGCCATTGTATCTACAGCCAATTCAGGAATATATTTTGAAAGAATTTCTTTGTATTTTATTTTTGGGTCAGTCAAAATTAATTACAAATTATAAACGTAATTATTGAACACAAAAATACTAAAATTAGCTGAACAAGTGATACACCAAATAGCTCGATAAATAGGCTAAAACGCCCATATATACAAATTGTATTAATGGCCATTTCCAATGTTTAGTTTCGCGATAAACAACAGCAATAGTACTTATGCACTGCATAGAAAACGCATAAAAAACCAATAACGAAGCACCTAAAGCTAACGAATACATTTTTTGTCCGGTTTTTGGATTTATTTCAGCAGCCATCATATCTCTAACTCCAACAATATCTTCGGTGTTTTTAGCGCTGTAAATGGTTGCCATAGTTCCTACAAATACTTCGCGGGCAGCAAAAGAAGTTATAATTGCTATTCCAATTTTCCAGTCGTAACCAATTGGAGCAATTAATGGCTCAATTTTTTTTCCAATAATTCCTGCATACGAAGCCTCTAATTTTTCTGATTGTTCTTTAATTTTGTACTCTTCTATCAAAGATTCAGAAAGCATTTTATTTTCTGTAGCATACTTTTTTTCAATAGCGTTAAACTCCTCACTAGGTCCAAAACTTGTTAAAAACCAAAGCACAACCGAAACAGCAAAAATTACTTTACCAGCATCAAATAAAAACACTTTTACTTTTTCGTAAATGGTGTACAAAACTGTTCGTGGTCGTGGTAATTTATACAAAGGCATCTCCATTACAAAAAAACTTCCCTCGCTAGATTTTATAAATTTTTTAAGCACTAAACCGACAAGTAAAGCTAAAAATGTTCCTAAAAAATAAAGCAGAAAAAACACCAAACCTTGTAATTGAATAAATCCAAAAACAAAAATATTAGGAACTGTTAACGAAATTAACAAAGTGTACACCGGTAATCTTGCAGAACAACTCATTAGTGGCGTAACCATAATGGTAATCATTCTTTCTTTCCAATTACTTATTGTTCGTGTACTTAATATAGAAGGTACAGCGCAAGCAATACCACCAATAAGCGGAATTATAGAGCGACCGCTTAAACCAAAAAAACGCATTACTCTATCCATCATAAAACTCACGCGCGCCATATATCCTGTGTCTTCGAGTACTACAATAAACGCAAACAAAAAAGCAATTTGAGGCACAAAAACAACTATACCACTAATTCCTGCAATAATTCCGTTTACAAATAAATCGGTTAAAATACCTTGAGGTAATACCTCAATAAACCACGACGAAACATTTGCAAAAAAAGTCTCTATCCAATCCATTGGAATAGCAGAAAAATTAAAAATGGCTTGAAATATCGTAAATAAAATAAATCCGAATATCAACAAACCCCAAACTTTGTGCGTTAAAATATCATCTAACTTTTTACTAAAATTTGTTTGTGTTTTTTTTACATCTGTTTGAATAACACAAGCTTGATAAATAGAAGAAATCGAATCGAAACGTTGCAATGTTTCCTTTGCTTGAATTTCGCTTAAATCAACATTATTTTCCAGTTCAAAAATTGTTTTTTTTTCTTTATCGTTAATTAGCTGAACAAAATTTGTATACAATGTTTCTAGTGAGTCAACGCTATTTATTTTAGTCGATAATACAGCGTATTCCTTTGGTAAGGAAAATGATTTTGTTTTGTGTTTTAAAACTGAATCGTTTTCAAAAAGATTTTTTAAAGTACTTAATCCTACTCCTTTTTTTGAATTTATTTCAACAACAGGTATTCCTAATTTTGTAGCTAATAATTTAGAATCTATTACAATTCCATTGTTTTGTGCAACATCAATCATGTTAAGAGCCAACACACAGGGTATATTCAAATCAATTACCTGAGTAAGTAAAAACATTGCACGTTTAAAATTTGAACTATCCGCAACAACGACTACAACATCAAGCTTTTCATTTTTATTGGTGATTATTTTAAAAGTTACTTGTTCATCTATCGATTTTGGATACAAGCTGTAAGTACCAGGTAAATCAATAATTTCAATAGTTCTATTTTTTGAAACTTTAAAATACCCAGTTTTTTTATCAACGGTTACTCCAGGAAAATTACCAGTACGTTGATTTAAACCAGTAAGCGAATTAAATAAAGTTGTTTTTCCACTATTAGGATTTCCAACTAAAGCAACAGAAATTTTATTAATCGATTCTTCCCGAACACTAGTCATTACAAACGCTCCACCTCTATTAAACTTGCCTCACTTTTTCTTAAACTCAACAAATAACCAGAAACTCTTACAGCAATTGGATCTCCAAAAACAGATATTCTTTCTAATGAAATTTTTTCTCCAGGTAAACAGCCCATTTCATAAAGTTTTTGAATTAGCTTATCGCTTTTAAAACTTTTAATTATTGCACTTTCACCAATTTTTAGGTCTGTTAATCGCATATTTATTTAGATTTATTCTAAACTAAGCGAAATTAATGAAATTAAATGGTTAAGCTTATACCGCAAATATGGTATTCATTGAAAAATTAGGACAATCATTACACTTTTTCTTTTTTTTTACCTTGCAAGAAGATATTGTTATTGAGAAAAAAACTAAAACAAGTAAAAAAACAAACGATTTCTTTTTCATACTACAAATTTACTAAGTGTTTTTAATTGCAAGCAACTGTTTAAAGAAATAATTATGTAAATTTACTGCCTATGCGATACATCAGAGATATTGGCAAATATTACTTGTTACTTTTTCAAGTATTTAGAAAACCAGAAAAACTAAAAGTATTTTGGAAAAACATCATTCGCGAAATTGATGCGGCTGGTGTTAGTTCGTTCGGAATTGTTACTGTAATCTCCCTTTTTATGGGTGCCGCAATGACAATACAATCTGCATTTGGATTTGAAAGCCCTTGGATTCCGCTATATGCAGTAGGTGTTGCATCTCGCGACACATTAATTTTAGAGTTTTCTCCAACCATTGTTAGTTTAATTCTTGCTGGTAAAGTTGGTTCAAACATTGCTTCCGAAATTGGCACTATGCGTGTTACCGAACAAATTGATGCCTTAGAAATTATGGGGGTAAATCCTGCAAACTTTTTAATTCTTCCTAAGATTATTGCATCTATGTTTATTAACCCATTTTTAATAATTATAAGCATGTTTTTTGGCTTAATTGGTGGTTGGAGCACATCCTTATTTACCAACGCAGTAACATCTTACGAATACGTTTATGGTATTACTTACGATTTTAGACCCTACAATGTTTTTTACGCTTTAGTTAAAACGTTTGTGTTTGCCTTTTTAATTACTTCCATTTCTTCGTTTCATGGCTATTATACAAGTGGCGGAGCGTTAGAAGTTGGTAAGTCAAGTACTAAGGCTGTTGTGTGGAGCAGCATACTTATTTTATTATTCAACGTAATTATAACTCAATTAATGTTGGCATGATAAAAGTTGAAAATCTTTCTAAATCGTTTAACGGAAGACAAATTCTAAAAGACATTAATATTGAATTTGTAGAAGGTAAAATAAATATTATTATTGGCGAAAGTGGCTCTGGTAAAACGGTTTTAGCGCGCTGTATGGTTGGCTTACTCGAAATTAACGAAGGGAAAATTTTATACGAAAGTGAAAATTTTTCTGGAATGAATTTTAAACAACGAAAAGACGTGCGAAAAAAAATAGGCATGTTGTTTCAAGGTGGGGCTTTGTTTGATTCGCAAACTTGCGAGGAAAATGTACTATTTCCGTTAATGATGTTTTCTGATTTAAGTGCTAAAGAACAAATTAAACGAGCACACTTTTGTTTAGAGAGAGTTAATTTAAGTCATGCACACAAATTATTTCCTTCAGAAATTAGTGGCGGAATGAAGAAACGTGTAGCTATTGCTAGAGCTATTGCTTTAAATCCAAAATATTTATTTTGCGATGAGCCAAACTCTGGTCTCGACCCTCGCACATCAATTTTAATTGATAATTTAATTGGAGAAATTACTAGAGAGTTTAACATTACAACAATTGTTATTACTCACGATATGAACTCTGTACTCGAAATTGGCGACCATATAAATTTTTTATACAAAGGAGAAAATTGTTGGGAAGGAAATCGTCAGGAAATTTTAAAAAGCACAAACAAAGAATTAAACGATTTTGTTTACGCTTCCGATTTAATGAAACGAATTAGAAACGCATAAAAAAAAGCCACTGAAAAGTGGCTTTTTTTTATGTATTTACTTTTGTACTAAGCAATTAATTTTGTTCTTAATGTCGCAATTGCTTTAGCTAGTTTTTCCATTTGAACTTTAGTAATTTCTGCTGATTTAATTTCAGCATATTCTTTTTTAACGTTTTCTAATTCAGCCAAAATCATTTTAACATCAGCGTTTTTAGAATACTCTGTTAATAAACCAATCAAACTTTCTAAGTGTCGACGTTGCTCAAATACTTTTTCGAATACAGCTTTATTTGCATCCGATTTTTCAGTTGTTTTTACAGATTCTAAAAGCAAATATTGACTCTCTGTCCAACTACCTGCTAACATTAAAGATGCTGCTTCTAAACGTTCGTTAGATTTTAAATATTCTTCAGTTGCAGAATAAGCTTCATCCATAATTTTCATTAAAGAATCTTTGCTATTCATGTTTTTTTCAAAACGATTTGCTGCAACTTTATCAAACTGATCAACTGCACCCAACGATTCAGCTAATTTGCGAGTAGTAGTAAAGTAGTTTATAATATCTTGGTTTTGTTCAAACGCAGATAAATAACCTAAATCAGCACCATAAACGCCATAATTAATTGCTTTTTTAGTAGCTGATGTATATTTTTTTTCGTTTGTTGTTGGATTCAACAATTCTTTTTTAAAGTTCACTCCACATTTTGGCAATTGATTAAGTTGCTCTAATGGTGATGGAATATTAGCCAACAAAGTATGGAACTTAAACTCTGCTAATTCATTAATGGCAGAATTTGCAGTATCAGTAGCTACAGCAGCAGAATCAGCTGCGTGTTCGTGTCCTTCGTGATCTTCTTTAGAACCACCACAAGAAGTTAATGTTATGCTTAAAGAAGCAATTGCTATTGCAGATAAAACTATTTTCATAAGTAAATTTTAATTGGCACAAAATTAAACTATTTAAGCACAAAACAAAAAAACCGCTGAACTTTGTTCAGCGGTTTTTTTTATACTTTGTACCAAGTACTTTCTACTTAATACTATACTCTAAAATTCCCACAAATCGTGTTCCATATCAAACAAATCATTCTTAACTCTATCAGCTTCTAACAAAGCGTCTTTACCATTTTTATATTCTTTAATCTGTCTATCATAAACATTCTGTTCTTTATAGATGTATGAATTAAACATACGTTTCCAAAATATGTCTTGAAAAGTTCTACGCTCCCCATCATTTTGACGATTAAACACCTCAGCATTTGCAAATACATATCGAGCTTCAGGATAATAAATCCAAAACACTAAAGAACCCTTCTCATTTCCATTATCATCAGTTAATGTAACTTCAGGTGCGATACCTAAAATACGTACATCCATTACAGAGCGTTGTTTATCAAAAAACCAATCCTCTTTAATTCTGAACTTCTTTACTTTTGAAGGCTCAAACTTATCAGTAATAATTTTAGCTACTAAGTTTCCATCACCCAATTCGTCTACATATGTTGTGTCTGTTTTAGCAAACATACCTTCAACTTCAGCTTTAGTTAATGCTTTTTTAAACTCATCGTCCATATATGGAGTAATAGTTCCATCAATAGTTATACCATCCCAAATAACTTGTGTTAAACTTCTTCTGTTTGCAATTTTTTGATCAGGGTAATAAAACACTAAATTGATTTTTTCTCGCATGTCAACACGTCTCCACATACGTTTACTCCACATCACATCTGCTTCTCTCAAATACGAATAAGGAATCACCTTTCTTTCTGGGGTATGTTCTTTTATGTAAACACCATCCAAAACATTTTGCGCATTAGCACTAATAGCTAATATTATTAACGCAAGCAACAATACGGAAGACTTAACAAATGTTTTCATGATTTTTGTATTTTATTTATTAAAGTATAACCTTAATGTTAATACTAGGTAATGACCTATTAGTTCCATCAGGCATTCTGGCTTTTACATTGGTTATATATACTTTACCATTATTTTTTACTTTTTCAAATGCTTGCTTCATAGCTGGAGTAATTGCTGCTCCTGTACCTTTAATAATTTGAATATCGCCAGAAACAACAGTTTCAACATCAAACGAAGTTACAGGAACTTTTAAATCAAAATCAAAATTTTCCATTTGAGCAACAACTATGCTTGAAGAAACCAACATACTTCTCTTCATGTTGCAATCACCTTTTTGACCATTCATCATTGCAACAGGAGTAGGAAGAGTTTTAGCTCTAAACTTCATAGAACCCATACTTTTTTTACTAACCTTATCGCTAACATTAATTGTACACTCTCCTGCTGAAGAAACTTTAACAACATATTTACCTTTAGAGCCAGATAAACTACCACCTGCACCAGAAATAGAGGGCATTAAATTATCAGGAGATACACCAGCAGCACTAATGTCAACAGGATTTTCTACACCAATATAAAACACGTTCATTTTTGTAGGCGAAATAGCTGCTGCTGGTTTTGCTACTATATATTCTGAACTAAAAGGATAAGAATCAACCGTTCCATCTGGTTTAGCAACTTCAATTATACCACCCCATTTTTGAACACCTTCGCCACCAGTTCTTTTGATATATTTACCTAAGCCTCTTTCTACTGGTAATTCTTCGCCAGCACCAATCATTTTTTTAGCAGCAGTATCAACTTGACCTACAACAATTTTATTTTTTTGTGTAGAACTAGATGCAACTAACAAAACATCTGCCTTATACTCATCACCAGCTAAAATGTAACTAGATGGAGCAATTACTTTTGCCTCTAATTGGTCAAAACGAACATCATTAGCACCAACTGAACCTAATAAAAACTTTAAAACATCAGCTTCAGCGTTGTTCATATCCGCTTCCATTTTTGTTAAGTTAGTAATAGCAGCAACTAAAGGTAAATGATCGAAATTAATAGTAGGCCAAGTTTCTTTAACACCATTATCAATTCTTTCTAAATCTGTTGATAAAGTTGTTTTAACTGATTTTTCAACCACTGCTCTATCTGTAGGAATGAATTTACAACCATTACCATCAGCCATCAATTTGATTAACTTATCTCTAGTTTCATCAATTTTAGCTTTTAACTGCATAGCCGTATTTGGCTCTTTATCAGGGTTTGCTGGTGTAGCGATAGGATTACCAGGGTCGCTACCAATCATCATACGTGTAGGTTCATCGTAATTATCTTTCGACGAAATCTCCATCATATCTTTTGTTAAACGCAATGCTGTTGTATCTGCTTTACCATCGGTAACCATAATCAAGCGCTTTTTAATCTCTAAAATATAAGCACGCATTTCTGTACTCAATTTTTGAACTTGAACAGCTCTTTCATAATAGGGTTTTGCTTTAGCATCTTTCTCTGATAATTTAGCAAAATTTGCATATGCATCAGCGTTTTTTGAATTAAAACCTTCGTTAGTCTTTGCAAGACCATTGTTTACTGTGATGAAAGAGTTTAATATATCTTTAGAAACGTTCATTGCAAGCAATGCCGTTAACACAAGGTACATCATACCAATCATCTTATCTCGAGGAGAACCACCACTACTCATATTCTATAATAATTTCTTAAAAATTAATACTAATTTACTTGCTAAAACTCAATATTATTTATTGAAGTTCATTGCACTTAACATATTACCGTAAACAGTATTTAATGCTGTTAAGTTAGCAGCTAACTGCCCTACTTGTTCTTTGTATTTTTTAGTATCATCTACAGACTCGTTTAAGTTTGTAATTAATTGACTAATATTAGAATACATTTGAGCAGAAACTTTTAAGTTATTGTTGCTTTCTTGTAATTGTAATTCATAAACTGCATTTAAAGCGCCTAAGTTTTTAGAAACAGCTTGTAACTGTTCGCCATAAACTTTACCATCTAAATTTGCGCTTGATAAACCAGAAATTGCTTCTGAAGCTTTAACGTAAGATTCTTCTAATTTACCTAAAGAACCTGTAGCGTCTTTCATTTTATTTGCATACTCTTGAGTAGCAACTGAAGCATCAGCAATGTTTGATAATTTAGATGCTTGATCACCTAACTTAGTCATACCTTTACCTAAACTATCAATTAATTCAGGACCGATATTAGCTTCTTTTAACATTTTATCTAATTGTTGAGAAACTGGGTCACCACTTCCGCCACCCATTCCAACTTCTTTTTTCTTTTGTTCAGCAATTTTCTCATAAACGTCAGGATCATGACCATGAGCAAACTCACCTCTTAATTCTGGATAAACTAAACCCCAATCATCATGTGGGTGAATTGGTTCAAACGCCGAGAAGAAGAAGATAATCGCCTCTATACTTAAACCACCTACAAGCATCGCAGAAGCACCTGGCCAGTGTTGAATTTTAAACATCGCACCAACGATTACGATAGAAGCTCCCCATCCGTATAGGTAACCCATGAATTTTTTACCTTTTTTCGACTGTAGTTTATCAATAAATCCCATAATTAAATTTTAGTTTTTAAGATTAATAATTGAAGTTGATTAGTTATTTTTAGTTTAGTTGTATTCTATTAAATGTTATCGCCTTTTCCTCTACCTAAGTATGTCATTACACTACGGAAACCAATATAGCATTTAGCTGTATCTTGGTATTCGTAAGAACGAGTACCTGTTTGCATATAGTAAGAAACATCTTTCCAAGAACCACCACGAATTACTTTTCTATTTAATGCAGGAATATCTTTTTCTGATTCTGTTGGATCATATTGATAATCTGTATTTAAATCGTGTGAGAAATTATAAGCTGACTCATCAAATGCATTGCTAGTCCACTCGGCAACGTTACCAGCCATACAATACAAACCATAATCATTTGGATTGTAAGAATCAGATCTAACTGTATGAAATCCACCATCTACAATGTAGTTACCACGCATTGGTTTAAAGTTACCTAAGAAACAACCTACTGTATTTCTTACATAAGGACCTCCCCATGGATATGGAGATAATGCTAGGCCACCACGAGCTGCATATTCCCATTCAGCTTCTGTTGGTAAACGGAAATCTTGAACATAAGAAATACCTTGACCTTGTAAATGGCTATTTAACAACTGAGTTCTCCAAATACAAAATGCACGAGCTTGTTTCCAAGTTACACCCACAACTGGATAATCATCGTAAGCTGGATGCCAGAAATACATATTTGTCATTGGTTCGTTAAATGAATACGTAAAATCATGTATCCAAGCTAATGTATCTGGGAAAACATTGATAATATCTTTTTTAATAAACACAGAACGATCTTTCATTCCTTGCTCTCTATTTGATTTTTTTGCAGCTTCGCGCAAATCAATCCAATAGTATTCGAACATAAATTTACGTGTATCAAACTCTTTCCTTCTGTAAAAACGCTCATTTTCTGGCAAATACATACCTGCAGTAACCTCTCTAATTTCTGCATCAGTTGTATAATCTAACGGAGTTTCCCAATTTAAAAATGGAGGAGAAAGATCTTCGCCATAAGCATCTGTAGTTATTAAAAAGTCTTCGTTACCAGACTCTCCAATTGTTCTACGTGCTATTGAATCTCTAACCCAATCAACAAACTGACGATATTCGTTATTTGTAATCTCTGTTTGATCAATATAAAAAGCTTGAACAGAAATTGTTTTAGATTGAGCCGTTTGCGAGTAATTAACATCCTGATCGCTTGGTCCCATTTGGAAACTACCCATTGGTAAATATAGCATTCCGAAGAAATCCATATCAAACCAAGCAGGTCTATTTTGTGTACCTACAAGTTGGCCATTACTGCCACCTCCGCTGCAACTAGCTAATGCTACACTTGCCGCTAATACGATACCATAGATAATTTTTTTCATGTTTCTCTCTGTTGTTGTAAAATTAAAACGCTTTACTTTTTTATTTATTGTTTTATCTCTGTTTTTCTTACTTTTTACAAAATTCAAATTAACTCACTATAACGCACAATTTAATTTAAAGGTTACAAAACTATCATTTTTTTATAAAAAACGAACATTTTTATATTTAGTTACTTTAAATTTAGATTGAGGTATATAGCAAAACCCTAATAAAAGCTCGTGCGAACCCGAACTTTTTGTTCTTAACTGTGATGTTGTTAAATCATACGAATAACCAATTCTATAGTTCATTTTATCATTTATTTTAGCTTGATAACCAAGCATTAAAGATAAAGCATCAACAGTTCTATAATTTAAACCAGCCCAATATGTATTGTTGTAATAAACTAAACCCGCCACTTCAATTTGTGTTGAAGCGAAATCAGTTTTAACCAAAACACTTGGTTTAACCGTTAACATTTCAGTAATTTCTTGCTCGTAACCACCCATTATGTAGTAATTACGCACCAATTTATAAACTAAAGAATCATTTGTTTTTTCGTCGAAAAGTTTACTTGTTTGCAAATGTATAGAAGAGATTCCAAGATAAGCTTTACCCGGTATTTGATAATATGCGCCTAAACCTATGTCAACTGAACCAGAACTAACTCTAGCATCTGGAATACTGCCATCTTCTGAACCATCTCCACCTGTTGGGGTAAGCCAATTTGCTTCAAGTGATTTTTGTAAAAATCCTAAATCTAAACCAACCCCTAAAATACCAGGACCAACGGCTTGGCGATACGCATAAGCACCTTTAATATAAAAAGTCTTTTCTACAAAACTAGGCTTGTTATCAATTACCGACTGACCTATCTGATCATTTACAATAGTTAAACCAGCGCCTCCATGTGCTTTTTTAACAATACCATCAACCGAAAGTATTCCTGTTTGTGGCCCGCCTCCCAAACCAACCCATTGCGTTCTGGTTAATAAGTTACCACAGATACCATTACTTGAACCTGCGTAACCCGGATTTACAGCTAATTTATTAAACATGTTGTGAGTTACTTGCGCATCTTGTTGAGCAAAACCCAATAAAGACAAGCAAAACAAACTCAAAAACAATATTATTTTTTTCATATTCTAACTCTCGAAAAACGCTCTTTTTAACTTTAATTTACATTTAGAAAAGTTAAAACTATAAAACATAATTTATATTTCCAACTTTTTAAACATTTTTTTGTTCATTAAAAAAATGAACTAACTCAATTTTTGATGCGCTTGCCACCATCTATCGGGCATTTCGCCATCGCAAGCTGTTTTATAGTCGGTATATGAGCAAGGAACTAAATTTAAACGTTCGTACTTTGTTTTTTTATCAGCTGGGTAAGGAACCTCCATCCACCAACGATCTGTCATTTTACTTTTGTAAAAAATAATTTCGTATTTGTTATCTTCAAGAAAAACGTGGTATTTCATGAATTTAGATTTGTCTTTTCCAGGGTTATCTTTTTTACGATTTGCATACCCATCTAAAAAATACCAAATCATTTGTGCAACTAATTGTGCAGTTTGATTTCGTTTATCTAAATCTGGATTCATCTCGTAAAAGCCAACAGAACTAACTCTTTCGCTTAAGCCAACGTATCGTGCTATTTGACAAACTTCTTCGCCATAAAAACCATTGGGCGAAGCGTTACCATTACCCGGAGCATCGGCATAACGCACAGCGGATATATCGAAAGAAACAATATCAGCGTTTCTAACTATTGGCTCTGTATCTTCAATGTTCTTTCTAACAACGCCTAATCTATACGAATCAAAAAACAATTTATCCATTAAAGCAATTGCTTCTTGATCTACAAAATAAGTTTGATAACCAATGTTGCTATAATTAAACAATACATTTGGCTGATGCAAAAGTATTTTACTTATAAAAGTTTTAGCATTGAATGGAGAATTGGTAGCGCCAATATCAAAACTAGAATCGATTGAAACTACGTTTACTAATTGCTCTAAATTTATGTAGGCAACGTAGTTTGCAAAAGTTAAATCGTTGCTACCGCCAATAATTATTGGTAATATATTGCGCTTTATTAATTCAGTACAACTATGGCTTAATGCAAAATAAGTATCTGTAATTTCGTTACCAGATTTAATATTTCCTAAGTCTACAATATTTAAATTATAGTTTCCTTGAAATAATTTATACAACTCTTCGCGCACTCTATCAGGAGCATTTGCACAGCCAGAATTGTTAACCGCATTTCTATCTTCTTTTACTCCAATAATTGCAATTTGTGCATTTTCGCAACTCGGAAATCCTAATTCATTTGTATTCTTTAAAATAAATCTCCCTAGCTGCGAAGGCTGGTAGATATCATCTCCTTGAATTAAATCAATATCTAAAGGTTCGAAATAAACGGAAATTTCCATTCTCTATTTTTTTGCTTTTTTAGTAGTTGTAGTTTTTGTAGTCGCTTTCTTTTTTGTCCCGCTAGCTGTCGACGCTTTTTTAACAGCAGTTCCTTTTTTAGCCGCCCCGATAGCTATCGGGGCTTTAGTCGTTTTAGCTTTTTTTGTAAAAGCGTCGGGCATTTGAATCTCAATCATTTTTTTAACTTCATCTAAAGAAAGTTCTGCCGCTTCTTCTGAAGTGAATTTTCCGCCTTCTTTTTTAATTAGTTTGAGCATGTTTTTTCCAAAACGGATAAACGGCCCCCAGCGCCCATTTTCAATGGTAATTTTTTCATCATTCCACTGCGCAATAAAGCGGTTGGCTTCTTTTTCTAATTTTTTATCTATTAATTCATTAATATCTTTTTGAGAAAGATTATCGAAATTATAGGCACGCGGCACATTAATAAAAATCCCTTCGTATTTAATAAATGGCCCGAAACGACCTTTGCCTTTTGTTACTGGTTTGCCTTTGTACTGCGCAAAAGGAGCTTCAGCCGTTTCTTTTTCTTGAATTAATTCAATTGCCTTTTTTAAATCTACTTCAAGTGGCTCTATTGTTTTTGGAATTGAAACAAATTGTTCGCCATATTTAATATATGGGCCAAAACGACCAATTGCTACAACAAGCTCCTGACCGTTATATTCGCCAATATTTGCTGGTAACTTAAATAAATCTAAGGCTTCATCTAGCGTGATAGTTTCTATACTTTGGTTTTTTCGTAAACTCGCAAAACGCGGTTTATCATCGTCATCTCCAGCTTCGCCAATTTGTGCAATAGGTCCAAAACGACCAATACGAACAATTATTTGTTTTCCTGAAGCAGGATCAATACCTAGATTTTTTTCGCCAGAAGCGCGTTCAGAAGTTTCGGTAGTTTTCTCTACATCTTTGTGAAAAGGCTTGTAGAACTCTGCAATCATTTTATTCCAAACTAATTTACCTTCTGCAATATCATCAAATTCTTTTTCTACAGTTGCTGTAAAATTAAAATCTAATACATCGCTAAAATGTTGCATTAAAAAATCGTTTACAACTATTCCAATATCTGTTGGAAACAACTTCGATTTCTCGGCTCCTGTATTTTCTGACTTGGTTTCTTCAGCAATTTTATTGTTTTTTAAAGTAAGTACTTCAAAATTTCTTTTTACCCCATCGCGCTCGTCTTTTATAACGTAACCACGATTTTGAATTGTAGATATGGTTGGAGCGTAAGTTGACGGACGACCTATACCTAATTCTTCTAATTTTTTTACCAAACTTGCCTCTGTGTATCTTGCAGGGTGATGAGTAAAACGCTGAACAGCATTAATTTCATTCGCTTTTAAATCTTCGTTTAACGTTAATGGCGGCAACATTCCTTCTTGCTCTTCACTATCTTCGTCATCAGTAGATTCAATATATACTTTTAAAAATCCTTCAAACTTTAACACTTCACCTTGTGCAATAAATTTTTCGGTTGCTTTTGAAATTGAAATAGTTGCAGTAGTTTTTTCTAATTGAGCATCGGCCATTTGAGAAGCTAATGTTCTTTTCCAAATTAAATCGTATAATTTTTGCTCACGAGGTTCTCCATTAACAGAGCGGTTTTCCATGTAAGTTGGGCGTATTGCCTCATGCGCTTCTTGTGCACCTTTCGATTTATTTTTATACTGACGTGCAAAATGAAACTCCTTACCGAACGTACGTGTTATTTCTGCTTTTGCAGCATCAATAGCTGTTTCTGATAAATTTACTGAGTCGGTTCTCATATATGTAATTTTTCCAGACTCGTATAAACGTTGCGCTAAAGCCATTGTTTGTGCTACCGAAAAACCCAATTTACGACTGGCTTCTTGCTGTAAAGTAGAAGTTGTAAACGGAGCAGAAGGTGTTTTTTTAGCGGGTTTAACTTCTAAATTTTCTATTTTGAAATTTGAAGCACTACATTTTTCTAAAAAAGCAAAAGCTTGTTCTTTTTTTGCAAATCTATTTGGTAATTCTGCTTTAAATCCTTGTCCTTTTGAATTTTGAAACAAAGCTGAAACTTTAAATGCATATACCGAAACGAAGTTTTGTATTTCTCTTTCGCGCTCAACAATTAAACGAACAGAAACAGATTGCACTCTTCCTGCCGATAAACTCGGACGAACTTTTTTCCATAAAATGGGTGATAATTCAAAACCAACCAATCTATCTAATATTCTACGCGCTTGTTGTGCATCAACTAAGTTTTTATCTATTTCGCGAGGATTTTGAATTGCTTTTAAAATAGCAGGTTTAGTAATTTCATGAAAAACAATACGTTTTGTATTATTCTTTTTTAAATCTAGCGTCTCGAACAAATGCCATGAAATTGCTTCTCCTTCGCGATCTTCATCGGAAGCCAACCAAACCATTTCTGCTTTTTTTGCTAAACTTTTTAATTCGCTAACAACTTTTGTTTTGTCGGGCGAAACCTCGTAGGTAGGTTCAAATTTATTATCTGTATCAACACCCAAGCCCTTTTTAACTAAGTCTCTTACGTGTCCAAAACTCGACTTAACTAAAAAATCAGGTCCTAAAAAACCCTCTATTGTTTTTGCTTTTGCGGGTGACTCAACTATTACTAAATTTTTAGCCATACTACTATTATATAAATTGAATTAAACCTATTTCGAACTTCTAAAGTTTGCAAAGAAAAAAATAAACTAATGAAAAAAGCAAATTAATTTTTAAGAAATGTTTTGAAATGTCAAACATTATATATATAAATATATATAAAGGGAATTTAATATATTTTAACGACTGCCAATCTGTCACTTTAAATAAAAAAATTGTATCTTTGCACAAATTATTAAAATTAAATTTTGGAAAACAAAGTTATAGACGAGGCTCGTCAAGGAGAAGCAACACTTTTAGAGAATAATCCTGAAGGCGCTACAAGAAAATTATTTATTGAGAGTTATGGTTGCGCAATGAATTTTGCTGATAGCGAAATTGTAGCTTCCATTTTAGCAAAAGATGGTTTTGCTACCACTAAAAATATGCATGATGCAGATGTTATTTTTGTAAATACTTGTGCAATTAGAGACAATGCTGAATTAAGAGTAAGACAGCGCTTAAATGACTTTAAAAAAATCAAAAAAGAACGACCAGGTGTTTTAGTTGGTGTTTTGGGCTGTATGGCCGAGCGTTTAAAATCTCAACTTTTAGAAGAAGAAAAAGTTGTTGATATGGTTGTGGGTCCAGATGCCTACCGCGATTTACCAAACTTAATAGAACAAGCAGGAGATGGACACAAAGCGGTAAACGTTTTGCTTTCTAAAGAAGAAACCTACGCAGATATTAGTCCAGTAAAACTAAATACAAATGGAGTAACAGCTTTTATTTCTATAACAAGAGGTTGCGATAATATGTGCGCATTTTGCGTTGTACCTTTTACGAGAGGTAGAGAAAGAAGTCGTTCACCAGAAACAATTGTAAACGAAGCAAAAGATTTATTCAATAAAGGTTTTAGAGAAGTAACTTTACTTGGACAAAACGTAGATTCTTATTTGTGGACAGGGGGCGGCTTAAAAAAAGAAGCTACTCCAGAGCAATTAGAAACGGCCACTTCATTTGCTAACTTGTTAGAAATGGTTGCGCAAATTTCTCCATTATTACGTGTTCGCTTTTCTACATCACATCCTAAAGATTTGAATGATGATGTAATTTACACTGTAGCTAAGTACGAAAACATTTGTAACTATATTCATTTACCTGTACAGTCGGGCAATAATCGCGTTTTAGAAATGATGAATCGTGGATATACGCGCGAATGGTATATGGAAAGAATTAATAAAATTCGTGAAGTAATTCCTAATTGTGGAATTTCTACCGATACTATTTCTGGTTTTTGCTCTGAAACAGACGAAGAACATAAAGATACTTTAAGCTTAATGGAATTTGCAAAGTATGATTTTGCTTATATGTTTAAATATTCTGAACGCCCTAAAACACAAGCGGAAAGAAAATACAAAGACGATGTAAGCGAAGAAGAAAAATCAAAAAGACTTACGGAAATTATTGATTTACAAAGTAAATTATCTCACGAAAGCAATTTAAAAGACTTGAATAAAGTTTTTAAAGTATTGGTTGAAGGTTATTCTAAAAAATCGAAAGAAGATTTACAAGGAAGAAACGACCAAAACAAAACGATAATATTTCCTAAAGAAAATTACAAGATTGGAGACTATGTAAATGTACTCGTAACATCTTGCACCACGGCAACGCTTAAAGGAGTTGTTGTTAAGGAGAACTAAGAAGTAAGACACAAGAACAAAGAATTAAGAGATAAGAACTAAGAAAAAAAATGGCGCATAATTTCAAAAACCTTAAAATTTGGCAAAAGTCGATGGATTTAACCGATTTGGTTTTTGAGTACAACAAAGATTTACCTAGCTCTGAACGCTTTAATTTAATTGATCAAATGAATAGAAGCTCTTGTTCAATTCCATCAAATATTGCTGAGGGAAGTGGCAAAAAAAGCAAATTACAATTTGCTGAATATTTGTCGATTGCATTATCTTCAGCGTTTGAATTAGAAACTCAACTTTTAATTTGCGAAAGAAGAACTTATGGTGAAAAACAAAAACTAGAACGCGTATTAGAACTAGTATCTGAAGTAGAGAAAATGATTTTTTCCTTTAGAGAAATAGTTGCAAATGGAAAATAAAGAAATAAAGAAACAAGAACTAAGAGACAAGAAAGAAGAATTATGAGACAAGATTGAAAACCATCTTAATTCTTGGTTCTAGTATCTTAAATCTAAACAAAAAATGACACTACAAGATATAAAACAACGCTTTGGTATTATTGGCTTTTCAGGATTGCTGGATAGAGCAATTGATATTGCATCGCAAGTAGCAGCTACCGATTTATCGGTTTTAATTAGTGGTGAAAGTGGTTCTGGAAAAGAAGTTTTTCCACAAATTATTCACCAGTTAAGTACTCGCAAACATGGTCAGTATATTGCTGTAAATTGTGGTGCAATTCCAGAAGGCACAATTGATTCTGAATTATTCGGACACGAAAAAGGTTCGTTTACAGGCGCACACGAAGCCAGAAAAGGATATTTTGAAGTTGCCGATGGTGGAACTATTTTTTTAGATGAAATTGCTGAAATGCCTATGCCTACTCAGGCTAGATTATTGCGAGTTTTAGAAAGCGGAGAATTTTTAAAAGTGGGTTCGTCAAAAGTTTTAAAAACTAACGTTCGGGTTATTGCTGCAACTAACGTAAATATTCCTGATGCAATTTCTAAACATAAATTTAGAGAAGATTTATATTACCGTTTAAATACGGTGCCTATTAAACTACCGCCATTACGCGAAAGAAAAGAAGACATTAATTTATTAATGCGGAAATTTGCTTCAGATTTTGCAACAAAATACAGAATGCCGACAATAAAATTAAATGCAGATGCTCAGCATTTATTTGAAGAATATAGATGGCCAGGTAATGTTAGACAATTAAAAAACATTACAGAACAAATTTCGGTTATCGAAAAAAATAGAGATATTACTGGCGAAACAATTTTAAAATATTTACCACAAGATCAATTTTCAAATCTGCCAGCCATTGCCGGTTCTGAAAAAAGCGAGCAAGATTTTAGTGAACGCGAAATACTTTATAAAGTATTGTTCGATATGAAAAAAGACTTGGTTGATTTGAAAAAAATTGTAGTAGAGCTAATGCAGCAGAATGGTAACTTAGGTCAAGATTTTAATGCGAACAACGCACAAATTATAAATAAACTTTATAATGAAGTATCGCCTGTATCTAACGAAACAGGATTACAACTTCACCAGACGAGTATACCCAACAGACCTCAACACGAAACGTTTCACGAGCCGGAAGAAGTAATTGAAGAATCGTTATCGTTAGAAGAAAAAGACAAAGAGCTTATTAAAAAAGCTTTAGAAAAACACAAAGGAAAAAGAAAAACAGCAGCTTCGGAGCTTGGTATTAGTGAAAGAACGCTTTACAGAAAAATAAACGAATACAATTTAAAATTATAGTATGCGTTTTTTAAAAAATATAGTATTGGTTGTTGCGCTAATTTTTGCAATATATTCTTGTAAAGTAAAATATTCATTTACAGGCGCAAGCATAGCACCTGATGTAAAAACAGTTTCTGTACAATTTTTTAAAAACAATGCTCCTTTAGCAAATCCAACGCTAAGTCAGAGCTTCACAGAAGCACTAAAAGATATTTTTAACTCACAAACAAATTTAGGTTTGGTGGCTAGTGGTGGCGATTTAAATTTTGAAGGAGCCATTACTGGTTACAGCACATCACCAGTGGCTATACAAGGTAATGACGCCGCAGCATTAAACCGATTAACAATTACTGTAAGCGTAAAGTTTACCAACTTAAAAGATGAGAAACAAAACTTTGAACAAAGTTTTTCTCGTTTTGCAGATTATAGCAGTTCCGAAAATTTATCTTCAGTTGAAGCTAATTTAATACGAGATATTAACGGACAGTTAGTTCAAGATATTTTTAACAGAGCAGTTTCAAATTGGTAAGTTGTGAACGCAGATACATTTTTTTCATACTTAACCAACCCTGCTCTAATTACTGAATATAGTAGTAAAGAACTTGATGCTGTAATTACAGAATTTCCGTATTTTGAAACCGCTTATTTGTTGCAAGCTAAAGCAGCTAACAATAATAAAAGTATACACTACGCTACCAAATTAAAACTAGCTTCGGTTTACGCAAACGATAGAATTCGCTTGTATGAATTGCTTTCTCAAACTAATCAAGTTGTTATTAGTCCGCCAATAATTTCTACTGTAAAAGAAGAAATAAAAGTGGAAGAAAAAGTAATAGAACCTAAAGTAGAAATTAAAGCCATTGAAGTAGTTGAAACTGCGCCAACACCAGTAATAGTTGCAACTGAAACAACTGAATTAAAATCTGAAAAACGAGTTGAAACTCCAGTTGTAATTGAAAAGGAAACGATTGCAATAACTGAAACTCCTGTTGAAGAAAAAGTAGAATCTACAATAAGTTTAGCAAAACAAATTAGCGAAATTTTACCGATTGAAAATCATACAGTTGTTGCTAAAACTGAATTGGAAATTCCAATAGAAAAACAAAAAGTAGCGATTGAAGTTTCTCCATTGATTGAAAAATTAAGCGAAGAAAAAGAAACGCTTGATAATGTTGAAAAAGAAGTTTTAACTGAAGTTTTAAATCAATATGTAGCCAACGAGGTAGAGCAAATTGAACCTCAACTTACAATTGATAAAACAGCAAACGAAATAATAACTAAAACCGAAAAACCTGTTGTTGATTTTAATTCACCACACTCGTTTACCGAATGGCTAAAACTAGCACAATTAAACAAACAAAACAGCGACGACAAAAATTTAATTGCGCAAACAGCTAAAATAAATCCAAAAGTTAATTTGCAAAAAAAGGTAGCTCAATTAAATTTAATTGAACGTTTTATTGAAAAAGAACCAAAAATTGCAAGTCCGAAAAAAACAGAGTTTTTTAACCCGGTTAACAAAGCAAAAGAGAGCGCCGAGGAAGATTTTAGCTTTGTAACTGAAACTTTAGCAAAAATTTATCATCAGCAAGGCAATAGTAGCAAGGCTTTGAAAGCTTATGAGCATTTAAGTTTGAAATTTCCCGAAAAAAGTGCTTACTTTGCGTCCCAAATCGAAAAAATTAAAGAACAATTAAAAAAATAAATAAATGAGCGCACTTATTTCTGTACTAATTATTATCTGTAGCATTTTACTAATTCTTGTTGTATTGGTTCAAAATTCAAAAGGAGGCGGATTAGCTTCTAGCTTTTCATCGTCTAACCAAGTTATGGGTGTTAAAAGAACATCTGAGTTAATTGAAAAAATTACTTGGGCATTAATTATTGCTATTGTTGTTTTGTGTATTGCTGCTTCATTTACATTGAAAGGTGGTTCATCATCTAACTTAAACGATACCGAACTTAGAGAAAAAATTAACGGAGCACCAGCTGCACAACAACAACCAGTTGCACCTGCTGCAGCGCCAGCTCAACAACCAGCTGCTGCACCTGCAAACGAAGCTCCGGCTAACTAAGCTAAATAAAAACATTTTAAAAATGTCAGGATGTCACGCTACATTCTGACATTTTTATTTTATACACATCAATTTTAGTAAAATTGTCACTTATTTGGTTCAAAGGCTATGGTGGCATAGTTTATGACGAATTTACACCAAACAAAAACATACAAATTAATAAACACTAAATAACAATAATTATGGCAAAAGTTAGCATTAAACCGCTTGCCGACCGCGTTTTGGTTGAGGCAGCTGCAGCAGAAGAAAAAACTGCAGGAGGAATTATTATTCCGGATACAGTGAAAGAGAAACCACAAAAAGGTAAAGTAATTGCTGTAGGAAATGGAAAAAAAGATGAACCGTTAACTGTAAAAGTTGGCGATCAAGTTCTTTACGGAAAATATGCGGGTACTGAAATTTCAGTAGAAGGTAAAGAATATTTAATTATGAGAGAAAGCGATATTTTCGCAATACTCTAATTTATCAATTCAAGGTTCAAGATTTAAAATTCAAAATCTGTTTAACCTTCAATTAAAAACTTTAAATATTAAATTTTAAACTTTAAATCTATAAAAAAATGGCAAAAGATATAACATTTAACCTAGAAGCTAGAGATGCCTTAAAAAAAGGTGTTGATGCGTTGGCTAATGCAGTAAAAGTTACTTTAGGACCAAAAGGTCGTAACGTTATTATTGATAAAAAATATGGCGCACCAGCTATTACTAAAGATGGTGTAACTGTAGCAAAAGAAATTGAATTAAAAGATCCTGTAGAAAATATGGGCGCGCAAATGGTAAAAGAAGTTGCTTCTAAAACTGGCGATATTGCTGGTGATGGAACTACAACTGCAACTGTTTTAGCACAAGCAATTATTACTGCTGGTTTAAAAAACGTTGCTGCGGGCGCAAACCCAATGGATTTAAAACGTGGTATTGACAAAGCAGTTATTGCTGTAGTTGAAAACCTAAAAAAACAATCGCAAAAAGTTGGCGACGACAACAAAAAAGTAGAACAAGTTGCAACTATCTCTGCTAACAACGATAGCTTTATTGGTAAACTTATTGCTGAGGCAATGGGCAAAGTAAAAAAAGAAGGCGTTATTACTGTTGAAGAAGCTAAAGGAACTGAAACTACTGTAGAAGTAGTTGAAGGTATGCAGTTTGACAGAGGTTTTGTATCGCCATACTTTGTAACCAACGCAGATAAAATGGAAGCAGTTTTAGATAGCGCTTACGTTTTAATTTACGACAAAAAAATATCTAACATGAAAGAGATTCTTCCATTGTTAGAAAAAACAGTTCAAACAGGTAAACCATTATTAATTATTGCCGAAGATTTAGATGGCGAAGCATTAGCTACTTTGGTAGTAAATAAAATTCGTGGTTCGTTAAAAATTGCTGCAGTTAAAGCTCCTGGCTTTGGCGACAGAAGAAAAGCAATGTTAGAAGATATTGCTATTTTAACTGGCGGAACAATGATTTCTGAAGAAAGAGGATTTAAATTAGAAAATGCTGATTTATCTTTCTTAGGAAAAGCAGAAAAAATTACAATTGATAAAGACAATACAACTATTGTAAATGGTGCTGGTAAAAAAGCAGAAATTACTGCTCGTGTAAACCAAATTAAAGCACAAATAGAAAGCACTACATCTGATTACGATAAAGAAAAATTACAAGAACGTTTAGCTAAATTAGCTGGTGGTGTTGCGGTTCTTTACGTTGGTGCTGCTAGCGAAATGGAAATGAAAGAGAAAAAAGACCGTGTTGATGATGCTTTAGCTGCTACACGTGCTGCGGTAGAAGAAGGTATCGTTCCGGGTGGTGGCGTAGCTTATATTAGAGCTATTGAATCTCTTGAAAAATTAAAAGGCGAAAACGAAGACGAAAACACAGGTATTGCAATTATTAAACGCGCAATAGAAGAGCCATTGCGTCAAATATGTGCAAATGCAGGTGTTGAAGGTTCTATTATTGTACAAAAAGTAAAAGAAGGCAAAGCAGATTTTGGATACAATGCTCGCACAGAAGTATTTGAAAAATTATATGCTGCTGGAGTAATCGACCCAACTAAAGTAAGTCGTGTAGCTTTAGAAAACGCTGCTTCAATAGCAAGTATGTTGTTAACAACAGAATGCGTTTTAGCAGAACAAAAAGAAGAAGGCGCCGGAATGCCAATGGGTAATCCAGGTATGGGCGGCATGGGTGGAATGATGTAAAAAAAGTACAAAGTACAAAGTAGATAGTACTTAGTATAGAGTGTTTAGTAAATTAAATACCTCCAAGAAAATTCTTGGAGGTTTTTTTTATGTTTTAAAAATCAAATAAAAAAAATTGATTATTTTAACCTAAAATATTTGAAAAATGACATGTAAATTATTTGTTCTTGTTTTGCTTATAAACATCTCTGCAATTCTTTTTGCACAAAAAAAAGTAATCAACGATTATTCTAAAGTTGACAAACTAGCTCTAGCTATACCAGATTCACTAACAAAAACAACACTAGAAATATCTAAATATTTTAGAGATAATTTCACATCAGAAAAATATAAGGCAAGAGCTATTTTTATTTGGACTGCAAGCAATATTCAATATGATTTAGAAAATATGTTTGCAATTAATTTTTATGAAAAAGAAGAAGAAAAAATTGAAAAAATTTTGAAAAACAGAAAAGGAATTTGTTCAAATTACGCAGCACTTTTTAATGAATTATGTCACAAATTACAAATCAAATCTTATGTTGTAACAGGTTATACCAAGCAAAATGGATTTGCAGATTATATTCCACATGCTTGGTGTATTGCAGAAATTGATAGCACGTGGCTAGTATTTGACCCAACTTGGGGCTCAGGATATGTTAGTAATAACAAATTCGTAAAAAAAATTAATAATGATTATTTTGCCTCTAAGCCAGAAAATATTATTAAAAGCCATATGCCATTTGATTATATGTGGCAATGCTTAAATTATCCAATAACTAATCAAGAGTTTTACGAAGGCAAAATAAGTCAAAACAAATCAAAACCCTTTTTCAATTTTAACGATTCTATAAAAAAATATGAAAAACAAAGTAATATCGAAAGATTAAATGCTACTGCGTACCGTATCGAAAAAAATGGACTTAAAAACAGTATGTTGTTCGATAGATTAAGGCAAATTAAATCGGATTTAGAATATGAAAACGAAACAAAAAAACTAACAATTTTTAATTCTGCAATAACTGATTACAATGAAGGAGTGAATGAGTTTAATGAATTTATTGATTATAAAAACAAACAATTTACTCCTATGAGATCTGACAAAGAAATTCAAGAAATGATAGACAATGCAAAAAACAAATTATACGCATCTAAAGCAAGATTCCATCTTATTGAAAATCCAGGACCTAATCTCAAAACACCTATTGCTCAAAACTTAAATGGGTTAGAAAAAATCATTCAGCAAGTTAGCGAGCAAGAAGACTGGTTGTCAAAATATTTCAGTAAGGGAAAGGCAGGAAGAAAACAAATGTTTTACGACAAAGTAACCTGGTATGGAATACCCATTACAAAATAATAGTTTAATTATTTAATAAAATACAACCATGACCAACACCGATATACTTCGCCGATTGCGTTATACATTTAATTTTAACGATGCGCAGATGATTGAATTGTTTGCGTTCAACTAATCCTCGTTTGTAACGAGGATTTTTTTATTTTATAAAACAAATAGTTTCTTTCTCGTAAAGTCGATGCGGGCAATTTCTAAGAAAAACAAAGACACCTAGCTTGTCCTGCTGACGAAGGAAGCATCTAAAATTAGTAAAACGCTTTTTAGTTTTAGAACACAAGAATTTAACCTTTCATTTTTTTATACTCTTCAATTTTATCAACTCCTTTTATTAGCTTGCTTCCTTTGCTTTTTACATCATAAATAAACAAATCGCATTCTGCTTCGCTTATCAAGCCTTTATTATACAGTTCCAATAGCAAATCCATTGTTGTGTAATAAACAATATTATGCAGTTTACAGTAATCGTAAATATCGCTTAAATTACTACTTGCAATGTATTCTTTTTTAAACCTAGCTACTGCCATACATGCGGCTTCGCCTTCGCCTACCAATTCAGCTTTCAATTTAGCGTACTCCATCAATATCATTCTATCAGTAGGCATTTCTATTACTGGTATTTTACACCAGTCTAAAAAATTATTAATTGGTAACGCTTTACTATTTCTTACTGTTAACTCCTTGTGCACTATATCAAGCATAACAAACCTATCAGGATAGATCTTTGGTAAAAGCAATTGTTTTCCGCCTTTTACAAAATGTATAACCACATCACTATCCAATAATATTTTGGGTTCGCTATTCTTCTTGCTCATCCTCCTCAATATTATCGGTATCTACAAAAATATTTCTCATTAAATTATGATAATGTGTTTCCGAAATTTTATCCTTATCAAATAAATTTTTGGTTAAAACTCCATAATCTCCAATTACTTTATTAACTCCATTTGCTGTATATAAATAGGTTGAGTAACCATATTCTATAGCACTTTTTTTAACGCCAGTTAAATACCCTTCATAATTATCAAACTTTATTAAACCAACTTTATCTAGTCGCCACAACATTGCTCTTCTTGAAACGCCAAAATACTGTTCAAGTTTTATTATTGTTGCTAAAGTAATTTTTGCACCCCATGCTAATTCATCTTCAGGTATTAATCTAATAATACCAGCTTCTGGCATTAAAAAGCAGGAGCTAAAAACATCGGCGTTATATTCTTCGCGTTCTTTTTTATTAAAAAAACTATTTTTGCTAACTTCAAACGTAAAACCTTCTTGAATGCATAAATGATATAGTTCGTGCCCTATTGTAAAGTTTTGCCTACCAACTTGCTGGTTGCTATTAACTAACATAAATTTTTCGTTTAGCGTTTTAAATGCCATACCCGAAAATTTATCGCTCATTGGTAAAAAAGCCGTAATTACATTTAATGATTCCAATAGTTTAGTCAAGTCGATTGCAGCATCATGATCGATACCGCAATCAACTCTAAATTTATTGGCCCTAGCTTCTAGAATTTTATCACTTAGTACGCTCATGTAATTTTTTAATCTTTAAATAATTTTTTACAATTTTACCAAAAGCCGCTATTTGTTGCATATCCTCTGTATTCAATTCATCTTTTCTATAAGCAAAAGCCACACCTGCCATCGCTTCTTCAATATCATCAACAAAAAACATTTCAAGTTCTACCCCAAATAAATCTGATAATTTTTCAAGAACTTCAATCGGCACTTCTCTTTCTCCGTTCTCATAAAAACTAATCATTTCGCGTTTTATACCTAAAAAATTAGCTAACTTATCCTGAGTGTAATCATACTTTTCTCTAAAGCCTTTTATAATTAGCCCCATAGTTTTATCTTGATTTCCCATAATTTCCCTGTTTTTTTTGCGTGTTACAAATATAAATAATTTTTTAATATTAGTCAAATTAGTACAAAACACAAATAAACCAAAAGCTAACAAATAATTGATTATCAATACAATAAATAACATTACTTTAAAAGGCATAATTCAATTTTTTTAGAATTTAAGACTTTAAACTCTAAATTTTACCAACTAACTCCTTAAAAACATTTTAAAAAACTAAACACAGATTAACATAATTTTTATTTATGACAATCATAAAACCTGTGTCATCAGCGTTCTGCTGGAAAACTATGCAAGAGGTCTTAAAAAACTTAATCCATCAATAATTTTAATTACAAATTGTGGTATCTTTATTTTTAATAAAATACTACTATGACCAACACCGATATACTTCGCCGATTGCGTTACACTTTTAATTTTAACGATGCACAAATGATTGAATTATTTGCGCACGGAAACCTAGAAGCTACACGTGGCACCATTAGCGAATGGCTAAAAAAAGAAGAAGAAACTACCCACCCTCCTATTAACGACGAACAATTAGCACATTTTTTAAATGGTTTTATAAATAAAAATCGTGGTAAAAAAGAAGGTGTAGAATTGCTTGCCGAAAAAAGATTAAACAACAATATTATTTTTAGAAAACTTAAAATTGCTTTAAATCTACAAGACGAAGATATTTTAAAACTGCTTGAATTAGTAGATTTTAAAATTAGCAAACATGAATTAAGTGCTTTTTTTAGAAATGCTAATCACGAAAAATATAGAGTTTGTAAAGATCAAATTTTAAGAAATTTTTTACATGGTTTGCAAATAAAATACAGAGACAGTAAAGACAATGGCTAAGCAACAACTATCTAACACCGAAAAAGTAAATGCGTATTTAAGCGAGTTAAATCATCCACTAAAAGATGTAGTAATTGCATTACGCAAAGAAATTGGAAGTGTAAAACAAATAGAAGAACACATTAAATGGAACTCGCTTAGTTTTTATTACAGCGGAGAAATTAAAAATTTTAATGCGAAAGAATACAGTAGCGATTTAGTTGTTTTAAACCTAAGCAAAAAAGAATATGTGCTTTTGGTTTTTCCTACGGGAGCAAAAATAACTGTAACTAATAATTTGTTAGAAGGCAATTATACCGATGGAAGAAAGATGGCTAAAATTTTAAATATAGCCGATTTAAAAAATAAAAAAATCGAATTGCATTTGGTAATTAACGATTGGCTGAGTAAAATTGAGTAAACAAAAAAGCTCCGAAAATTCGGAGCTTTTTTTATGCTTTTTAAAATTTTATTTAAACTTGTGGCTTGTAGAAATCGTCGTAAGAAACTTCTTTTTTATTTAATTTAAGTTTGCCTTTAAACAAGTCTAATACTTTGTTATCGTACAAACGTTCAAATAATTTTCTTGATTCATCTTCGTTAGCTAAAACTCTATTTACAGTATCGTTTAATTCTTTCTCATCCATTTCGGTTGCGCCGCCATTAAACTTTGCAAACTGCTCTTTAATTAAACCTTTTACGTAATCTTTTAACTCATCTGCCGCAACAGAAATATTGTTTCCACGAATAATTTTATTTTCGATTAACTGGTAACGTAAGCTTATTGCGTATTGGTCGTACTCAGCATTTACTTGCTCCATTGTTACTGGTTTTTCGTTAACTGCAATTAACCAACGTTTTAAAAACTCATCAGGTAATGTAAGTTTAATAGTATCAACAAACTTTTTCATTACATCGCTTTTTAAACGTCTATCACTATCAGCAACAAACATCATCGATAATTCTTCTCTAATTTTATTTTTAAAATCAGCTTCAGTAGTTACGGTTTCGCCATACACTTTTTTAAACAATTCTTCGTTTAATTCAGCAGGTTCAACGCGGCTAATGTTGCTAACTGTAAATTTAAAATTGTTGTTTAATTCGTCAACTTTATCTTGAGCAATTCCTAAAATTGTTGCACCATCTACTTTGTCAGCTTTTAAATCGGCAACGTTTAAAACGATTGAACTATCTTTAGTTAAACCTATTAAAGCTTTTTTAATTTTTTCGTTTTTTACTGGCTCAACAGCAATTGAAGTGTTTTTTGAAACACCACCTTCTACTGCATTTTCGCTAGCATCAACTTCAACTAAATTTCCAAATACGATATCGTTTTTATCTGCAACATCAACGTTGGCAACTTTTCCGTATCTTCTAGAAATATCATCAACATATTTATTTACTAATGTATCATCTACTTTTACAGTAAAATAATCAAACGCATGTTTATCATTAATTTCTAATTCAAATTGTGGAGCAAAAGCTAAATCATAAGCAAACTCAAATTCTTTTTGCGTTTCCCAATTAATTTCGTTTGCATCTTTACGTGGCAATGGATTACCTAAAATCTCTAATTTATTTTCAGAAATATATCCATTTAACTTATCGTAAAGCATACGATTAATTTCATCTGCCAAAATAGATTTACCATACATTTTTTTAACCATTCCTGCAGGAACTTTACCTGGTCTAAAACCCGGAATGCTAGCCTTTTTTTGATGGTTTTTTAACTGTTTCTCAACATTTTCAGCATAATCGCTTTCAGAAACCTTAATTTTTAAAATGGCATTAAGCTCATCTACTTGTTCTTTAACAAAATTCATTTTTTAAGAATTTAATATTTATAAAAAAAGGTTACCGGAATTTTTGTACCGATAACCATTAATTTTAGTGCGGATGAAGGGACTCGAACCCCCACGCCTCGCGGCACCAGATCCTAAGTCTGGCGCGGCTACCAATTACGCCACATCCGCTACTTTCCTTTTTTAAAGGACTGCAAATTTACTATATTTTAATACATAGACAAAAATATTCGCTAAATATTAACGAAATAACAGCTAAACCTTTACTCCTATTACCAAAATATCGTCTGTTTGCTCACCATTTTGCTTCCAATTGTTAAAAGCGTATTCTAAAAACGATTCTTGCTCGTCCATTTCCATTTGAGCTGCCGATAAAAGCAAATCTTTAAATCGTTTTTTAGTGAATTTTTTATCGTTTTCGCCTCCAAACTGATCAATATAACCATCTGTAAAAAAATACAATTGATCGTTGTACTCTAGCTTTAAATTAATAGTTTCAAAGGTTTTAGTAACTCCACTATAAAAACCAACGGGGTATTTGCTACCACTAAACTCAGTTAACTCATTATTACGAATTAAATAAAACGGGCGAAATGCTCCAGCAAACAGCAAGCTTTTATTTTGCAAATCGAAAATTGCTAAAGCCACATCCATGCCGTCACTTTTAATTTCTTTTTGTCCGCGATTTATTGATTCGTACAAAGCAACATCTAATTCTTGCAACAGCTCAGCAGGCGAATTAACTCCCACTTTGGCAATAACTTGTTTTAATAAATTATTTGCCATAACACTCATCAACGCGCCAGAAACACCGTGACCTGTGCAATCTATAGCTGCTACCAACAATTTATTATCTTGCTCGCAAATAAAATACAAATCGCCACTAACAATATCTTTTGGTTGATACAAAACAAAAGCATCAGAAACATGTCTTGTAATTATATCAACGCTAGGCAAAATAGCTTGTTGCAGGCGTTTTGCATAACGAATACTTTGCAATAATTCGGCATTTTTAATTTCGAGTTCTGCATTTTTTTGTTGCAACTTCCGCTCAATAACTTTACGTTCGGTAATATCGTAACCAATGCCAACCAACTTATTATCGGGGCTTTTTGCTGTGTTCCATAAAATATGTTTTTGCTCACCAAAACTATTTATTAAAACTCGCTCGTAAGGCGGAATTACGCTTAACTCAAAGCTATTAGCCATTTCAATAGCATTTTGTTTAAGCTCAATACTTTCTTTTTGCGATTGGCGAGTTAGCTCCCACCAAGCAGTACCAAGCAATTGCGCGGGTTCAAAACCCAACATACGCTCAACTGACGGGCTAACGAATTCTACTTCGCCTTTAGCATTAACAACCACCACAAGTGCGGATAGATTGTTGAATAGTGTTTGTGCAACAGCATTCATAAAAAAATATGTATTAAAAAATTGGGAAAAAAATTAGATTATCTGTTCTGTTAAATGTTATTTATGCCACTTGGTTTGCATAATATAACAGCAATGTTGCCACTTCTTGCAATAAGGAGTGCAAACAGAATTGCGATATGTATTTCTAATTTTCATTTAAGAATGCACAAATGTATCTATTTTTTATAAATGAAAGCGCTATGAAGTTTTATTTTCTAAGTATTTATTTTATTTTTACAAAAAATGCTATTTATGAAACTGAAATATATTGCAACAACACTACTTTGTTTAATTACTTTTTTAGGCTTTAGCCAGAATTTTACAAAAGACGAATATTTTAATAAAGGCTACGATGCTTTTAATAAACAAGAGTATAATACTGCTGTAGAAAACTATAGCAAGGTTATTAAAATGGATAAAAAATATTCGACAGCATACATGAATAGAGGTTTGGCACATTACTATTTAAACGAACATAAAAAAGCAATTAAAGATTATACGCAAGCTATAAAATTAAAAAACAATTACGCCGAAGCTTATGTAAATAGAGGCTTATCGCATAGTAAAATGGGCGATAGCAACGCAGCTGTTGCCGATTATATTATGGCGCAAACTATAGATAAAAATTACGCATTAGCTATTTATAACTTAGGTGTTTTGTATTACGATGCACAACGTTACGACGAAGCAAAAGTAGAATTTGAAAAAGCACTAATGGTGAAAAAAAAATACCATGCAGCTAAATTATATTTAGGTTTAATTTCATACCAAAAAAGAGATTTTAACAAAGCCTATAAAGAGTTTAGTGAAACAATAGAAATGAAACCAGATTACGCATTAGCCTATTATAACAGGGCTTTATCGCAAATTAAGTTAGATAAAACTGAAGATGCTTGCGTTGATTTTAAAAAAGCAAAATCGTTAGGTCATAAAACGGTACAATCGCAAATTGATAATTATTGCGCTGAATAATTGAAAAATATACTGCTTGTTTTTTTAAGTTTATTTCTTTCCAACTTCTGCTTTTCGCAGGAATGGACAAGCGATGATTATATAAATACGGGCATTGATTTTTATAACAAAGGCGATTATGCAACTGCAGAGTTTAATTACTCAGAAGCCATAAAACTTAGTAAAAAAGATTACACTGGTTATTACAACAGAGCGCTAGCTCGATATTATTTAAAAGATTATAAAGGCGCTGTTGCGGATTGCAAAAAAGCTTTAAAACTGAATAAAAATTATCCGAATGCGTATGCAACTCTTGGTATTTGTAAAATTGCAACTGAAGATTATAAAGAAGCTATAAAAAACTACTCAATAGCAATTGCATTAGACCCAGCTCAGCCTTCTCATCATTACAACATTGGCACAGCTTATTACGAATTAAAACGCTATGACGAAGCACTAAACTCATTTGATAAATGTTTGCTATTGGATATAGATTATTTTGAAGCAATAATTTATAAAGGACTTATTTATCACGACAAAAGAAACTTTGAAAAAGCTATTACCGAATTTACAAAAAGCATAAAAATTAACCCTGATTACGCACTGCATTATTACAACAGATGTCTAGCTTATATTGAACTTGAAAAATTTACCGAAGCTTGCGAAGATATTAAAAAAGCGAAATCGTTAGCGTATCCAATATCGGATACAATGCAAGAAAAATATTGCAATCCACAAACAGAAGATTAAACTTCAATCCCCATTTTTTTCATTAGTATTGAGGCATTCATACTTTTACAAACACCCTCTTTTAACTTGTAATCAAAAAATAATTCTTCCCCATCAACACTCACATCAAAATGTGCATTTTGTATTGTAGAGTTATATTCGTTTTCTAAAGTTGAAAGTGCAATGTCATGCGTTGCAACAATGCCCACACCGTTTTGTTTTATAATTTGTTTTATAAGTGCTTCCGAACCTTTATGTCTATCTATAGAATTTGTACCACGTAAAATTTCGTCTAATAAAATTAAAGTGTTTTGCTGTGTATTAAGTTGTTCTACAATAGATTTTAAACGCTTTAATTCTGCGTAAAAAGTTGATGTGTCATTCGATAAATCATCGGCAATTCGCATACTGGTATGCAAATCAAAATCATTCATTTTAAAATGAGAAGCACAAACTACGCTTCCAATTTTAGCTAAAACAATATTTGTCCCGAGTGTGCGTAAAAAAGTACTTTTCCCCGACATGTTGGAGCCTGTTAAAATCATTACATAAGGCTTTTTGCTAATTGTAATTGAATTTTTTACACACTTATTTTCGTTCAATAAAGGATGCCCGCAATTTTGAGCTTCTAATAAAAAAGAATCTGTATCAACTAAATCGGGTTTAGCCCAATGCGGGTAATTATAGTGGATAGCAGCAATTGAATTTAAAACTTCTAATTCGCAAATAGCCTCCATCCATTTTTTAATATGAGCAGCGTTTTTAGCTTTCCAATTTTGCAATTGAGCCGTATAATTTATATCCCAAAAAAACAGAATATTCAACGGAATCCAGAAATACACATTATTTTTTAACTCCAACGAATTAATAATTTTTGTAAGTTTTTTTAATTCTACCGATGCTTTTGAATTATTAGGATGAAAAACACTAGTTAAATTTTTCAACTCTTCGTTCTCAAATTTTTCGTTTTCTATTAACTCTGCAATACCAGCGTATTGTTTAAGTAATGGAACAACTCCATTAGCATCTTCATAAATTTTAATTGTTTTTTTAGAAGTAGCGAATACAATTAAAATATGAAGTATAATTAGTAGAGTAACAACTTTATTAAAGTCGATATAAAAAGACAAAACAATTGCAATTGATGTGATTATAGGCAATGCTTTCGCAACAACAAACACACTGTTTTTTAAATTTTCGGCTGAATTTTCGAGCCATTTATCAATTTTATTTTCATCAATTTTATTTAATGATAGTTTACCAATCGCTCTTAAATTAATTCTCCAATCTAATTTAGTAGCCAATTCAGCACATTGCGCTAACCAAGATTTAGCTTGCGTAACAGAATGATTATCTAAAAGTCGTTTTTGCAACAACTGAGCCGATTGTTTAATTGTGGTTCTGTTGATAAAAGAAAACAAAGAAAAACTACCTAAAATATCTAAATCTGGCGCATAGCGATGTGTTTTTACATCATAATAATCTACAGAATTATTATCAAATTTTAAGTTAAACGAATTTATTTCGAATACACATTCGTTAAGTTTTTCTTTAGTGAATTTTATTTTTTTCGTATTTTCAATATCGTATTTTACTACAGCAAAAAATAAAACAACCAATGCTACACTTGATATGGCGATAGGTAACCAACCATAAGGAAACAAAAAATAAACAGAGAAAAACAAAGCAATTAGAATGGCTAAACGCAAATAAGGTAGTTTAACAGCCTTTTGTTGAAATATATGCAATTCATTTTCAACATTTTGCTTTAATTTTAAGTAACTTTGAGTTTCATTCATAAGTGAGATTTAGGGCACGAAGCAAAAGTAGGATTAAAATTTAAAACACGGAGATGAAAGTAATTCTTTTAGGTAGTACAGGTTTGATAGGGAAAAATTGTTTGAAATTTTTATCGAATGATATTGCGGTTGATAAAGTAACTGCACTAGTAAGAAAAAAAACAGATGTAAATTTATTAAAAGCTGAAGAAGTTGTTTTTGATTATGATAATGCAGAAAAACAACAAGAAATAATAGTTGGTGATGTATTAGTTTGTTGTTTAGGAACAACAATTAAAAAAGCAAAATCGAAAGAAGCTTTTAAAAAAGTTGATTTAGAATATCCTGTAAAATTGGCTAAAATTGCTTCTCAAAATGGCATTAAACATTTAATCGTTATTTCTTCAATTGGTGCAGATGTAAACGGCTCTACCTTCTATTTAAAAGTTAAAGGCGAAATGGAAGAGCAAATTAAAAAAATACCATTTCAAACTATTTCAATTCTACGTCCATCAATCTTATTTGGCGACAGAGATGAATTTAGATTAGGAGAAAAAATTGGAATTGGTTTTATGAAACTAACTGGCCCATTATTTTTCGGTAAATTTTCTAAATACAGAGGCATTGAAGCAGAAACAATTGCAATAGCGATTAATAAATTAATTAAACGACCACACAACTCAATTGAAGTATTTGAGTCTGACGAAATTAAAACTTTAGCATCAAGCTAAAACTTACGCTAATTTAAAGTGAAATTTATTCGCACAAACACAATAAATTTTAACTTTGCACTATGTTAGCAGTCAATCAAATATCAGTACTTTTTGCGGGAAACGAGCTTTTTAGCAATGTTAGTTTTTTAGTTAATCCACGAGATAGAATTGGTTTAGTTGGAAAAAATGGTGCTGGTAAATCTACTTTACTAAAAATAATTGCAGGGAAACAAAGTACCGATGCAGGCAATATTAGCATGCCTAAAGAATGTACCATTGGCTATTTACCGCAAGAAATGAAGGTAAACAATGGCAACACTGTTGTGGTAGAAACATCGCTAACTTTTGAAGAAATAAAAAATTTAGAAAAACAACTTATCGAAATAAATACAAAAATTGCCGAAAGTGTAGATTACGAAAGTGCTGACTACTTAAAGCTTTTAGACAAGTTACACGATGTGGAAGAACGCTATAAAATTATTGGCGGTTACTCGTATCAAGCAGAGATAGAATTGGTTTTAAAAGGTTTAGGTTTTGATCAAAAAGATTTTGACAAAAAAACAGATGAGTTTAGTGGTGGCTGGAGAATGCGAATTGAACTCGCAAAAATACTTTTAAAAAAACCAACCGTTTTACTTTTAGATGAACCTACCAATCACTTGGACATTGAATCAATTCAATGGTTAGAAGACTTTTTAAAAAACTATCCTGGTGCAATTATTTTAGTATCGCATGACAGATTATTTCTTGACAATATTACCAACAGAACAATTGAAATTACTGGCGGGAAAATTTATGATGTAAAAGGTAATTACTCAAAATATGTTTCGTTGCGCGAGGAAAGATTAGAGCAACAATTAAATGAATTAAAAAATCAGGAAAAATTTATTGAGCATACCGAAACGCTTATCAATAAGTTTAGAGCCAAAAAAAACAAAGCAGCTTTTGCACAATCCTTAATTAAAAAACTCGACCGCTTAGAGCGTGTTGAGGTTGATGATATAGAGAATGCTTCTATTAACTTTCAGTTTCCTGCTGCCGAACGCTCTGGAAAAGTGGTAGTTGAAGTGCAAGACACCGAAAAAAAATACGCCGAAAAATTAATTTTTTCTCATGTAAATTTAGAAATTCTACGCGAAGAAAAAATTGCTTTTGTTGGGAAAAATGGACAAGGCAAAACAACCTTATCAAAAATAATTGCTGGCATAGAGCCTTGTTCAAGCGGTGAAATTAAATTAGGACATAATGTTAGTTTAGGCTACTATGCGCAAAACCAAGCAGAGTTTTTAAACGAAAACAAAACTGTTTTCGAAACTATTGACGAAGTTGCTGTTGGCGATGTTCGTAAAAACATACGTGGTTTATTAGGATCGTTTTTGTTTAGTGGCGATACCGTAGATAAAAAAGTAAAAGTGCTTTCGGGTGGCGAAAAATCAAGATTAGCGTTGTGCAAACTAATGCTACAACCCTATAATTTGTTAGTGTTAGATGAGCCTACCAATCACTTGGATATGGCTAGCAAAGAAATGCTAAAAGATGCCTTGTTGGAATATACAGGAACAATGATTGTAGTATCGCACGATCGAGATTTTTTACAAGGCTTAACACAAAAAGTGGTTGAATTTAAAGATGGTTCAATAAAAGAATACATTGGTGATATATCTTATTTTTTAGAACAGCGTAAGTTAAATCAATTAAACGAATTAAATCAACTTTCGCAACAAAGCAAACAACAAGAAAAAGTTGTTACCGAAAACAAATTAAGCTACGAGCAAAAAAAAGAACAAGATAAAGAGCAAAGAAAAATTGCAAACCAAATTAGCAAGTGCGAAAAAGAAATAGAAGAATTAGAAAACAAAATTGCCAAACTAGACGAAGAATTGGCAAACCCTGAAACATCAACCAAAGTAAGCGCCGACCCCACATTTTTTGCCAACTACAACAACATAAAAAAACAGATAGAACTTAAAATGACTGAATGGGAAAGTCTGCAACAATAATTAAAAGTTTTATTAGCGAAAACTTTCTTTCAATTGTTTTTTCTATTCTCTTTTTGTTTTTTTTAATTTTTGCAGCAAACTATTCTATTCTTTCTGCTGATGATTTTTACTCCGTATTTTCTACTAAAGAAAATTCGCTTGCTAGTCTACTAAAACTAGTACATCAAAGTTGGAGTTTTAGGTTCGTAGCCATAATTGTAAACTACTTATTTTGTTTAACAGTTAATGAAAGCTACAGTTTAATTACGTTTCACTTAACTAGTTTTTTAATCATTTTTAGTTGCAGTTTTTACATTATTAAAAACTTGCTAAAAAAAGAAAATAGTTTTCAATTATTCATTTTTGCAATAATAAGCAGTAGCGTATTTTATTTTTCGAGCCATTCTATAAACGAAACTGTTTTTTGGATGGCGTCCGCAACAAGCTATTTGTATGCTATTCCAATATTTTTGGCAGGATTACTATTTGTTATACTAAACAAATTTTCAGTCTTAAAATCATTAGTAATAGTTCTTGTGTTTTTTATTGCAGGAGGTTTTAGCGAAGTGTATTGCGCAAGTTTTATTATTTTGCTTTTATTTTTATTAGTTTATAAAATAACTTTAAAACAAAATTATGGCTTACTGCTAATTGCTATTATAGCTTGCGTCACTTCCTTTTATATCAATTATTCTGCACCCGGCAATGAAGCAAGAGCATCCTTTTTACCAAGTCCAAGTATTTTAACTTCATTTGTAATTGGCACAAAAACAATTATAAAAATTTTCAGTATCAACCTCAAATTCCATCAATTAATTTCTTTATTGATAAGCGTAGTATTATTTATAAAAATTAGAGGCCTCAATCCTCAAGTTTTGCAAAACAAAAGAACAATTACATTATTTTTATTAGGCTTAGCAACAATACCAATTTACATTTGCGCTTATATTTTATCAGACGCTCCACCAGCTAGAATGTTGCTAATTTCTGAATTGAGTTTCATTTTAATACTTGCTATTTATTTATCTAATTTTAAACTAAACAACATCTATCTACTAACATTAGCAAGTGTTTTACTAATTGTATTTATAGCTGTAAATTATAAAAATACAATTAACTACCACAACTCTATTAAACAACAATTAATTACTTTAAAAAAACTAAATAATAAAAAATTTTCCGAAATTTATGTATGGAAAAATCAAACTAACTCAGGTTTAATTTATCCAACAATTATTGATGCTGATTCTAACTATTTTACAAATCAGCATGTAAAGCAGTTTTTACATTTAAAGTTTAACATTGTTTCTAAAAATTAAATTATGGACAAAAACACTATCATCTTTTTAGAAAATTTAAAAAAGAACAACAACCGAGATTGGTTTTTAGAAAACAAAAGCACTTACGAAAATGCTAAAAACGATTTTATTGAATTGGTAGCGACAGTGATTAAAGAGCTTTCAAAAAGTGATAAAAGCATTGCAGGCATTGAGCCCAAAAGCTGTGTGTTTAGAATTAATAGAGACGTGCGTTTTGCAAAAGACAAAAGCCCCTACAAAACTAATTTTGGTGCAAGCATAAATAAAAATGGAAAAAAATCATTTAGTGCGGGTTACTACATACAAATTGAACCCAGCAACTCGTTTATTGGTGGTGGAATTTATATGCCACCCGCAGATGTTTTAAACAAAATAAGACAAGAAATTGATTACAATGGAATTGATTTTAAAAAAATTATTTTAAACAAAAACTTTACACAAACTTACGGCGCGTTAGAAGATTTTGACAAACTAGTAAACCCACCAAAAGGGTATCATAAAACAAATGACAATATTGAACTTTTAAAACTAAAAAGTTACATAGCCACTAAAACATTAAGCAAAAAAGAAATTTTAGATCCAAACGCAGGCAAAGCCATTGCCAAAGATTTAACTGTGCTTATTCCTTTATTTACTTTTTTAAATACGGCTTTGGATTAAAAAGCATTTAACTGCTCATACAATTCCTTAACAGGCAAACCCATTACATTAAAGTAAGAACCTTCTATTTTTTCAACGCCAATTAAACCAATCCAGTCTTGCGCTCCGTAAGATCCTGCTTTGTCAAAAGGTTTGTAGTTAGTAATATAAAAATCTATTTCTTGCGCTGTTAGTGGTTTAAAATACACATCTGTTCGTGCAAAAAAAGAAACTTTTTTATCTCTCGATTTTAAACAAACGCCTGTATACACTTCGTGTCGTTTACCAGAAAGTAAATTTAGCATACGCACCGCATCGTTGTAATCGTAAGGTTTATTTAGTACTTGTCCTTCAATCCAAACTACTGTATCTGCCGTAAGTATCACTTCGTTTTCGGCGATGTCTTCATCAAAACAATCGGCTTTTAAATTGCACAAATACAAAGGAATTTGCTCTGCTTGCAAGGAAAGTGGAAAGTTTTCGTCTACCTCTTTAATTTTAACTTCAAAAGTAAGCCCCATTTCTTTAAGGAGCTGATGACGACGCGGTGATTTAGTAGCCGCCGTTAATTTGTATTTGAACATTGGGAGCGGGTTCTGGTTCATTAGCGGGTTTCAATAATAAATAAGCAAACACAGCAGTGTAAGCAATTCCTAAAAACATAATAAGCTTTGCCATTTTTGATGCTCGCGAAAAATCTTTTTTAACAGACGATTTAAAAACAAAAAACAACAAAATCAACAAGGGTAAATCAACAGCAAACAACACATAAAAAAACGAAGCTTTATCGTTTGCTTCCCACTGCATTTGCTGAATAGGCAACAAAATTGATAATGTAATTACAATAATAGAAACCGTTACCCATTTAGTAAAAGCAATACCTTTAACTACTGGCAATGTTTGGCGACCAAACTCTTTATCACCAATAACATCTTCCATGTCTTTAATAATTTCGCGAATTAAAGTAATTAAAAAAGCAAAAACACTAAAGCCTGCAACAATGTATAACATTGCATTAAAATTGTAATTCAAATCAATTAATACATCGCGATATTTTGCTACTAAAGTTGGCATCTCATATAAAATAACAAGCATTGGTACTAGTGCAGCTAATATACTCACTACAATATTTCCTACTAAAATTCTGCGTTTAAAATCGGAAGAATAATACCACAACAAACCTGTTGTAAGCAAATGAATTACACCTAATTTATAAACGCCCACTTTATAACCCATGTAAAAACCTAAAGAAACACCTAACACATTAAACACTACATGCCAAGCCATTGCTACTCTTCGTTTAATGTGTTTGCCAACAATTACATCTTGCGGCTTATTTATAAAATCAATTTTATTATCGAAATAATCATTAATAATATAACCGGCAGCAGCTACCAAAACCGTTGACAAAACAATTAATGCAAACTGCCCGTGGGAAATTTGTAATTCAAAAAAATTACTTGCTTTTACAAACGGGTAAATAATTCCGTAACGAATTGCGTATTGCGTTAAAGCAATTAAAAATAAATTTTGAAAACGAATTAATTTTAAAAAATGAATCATAACTCTAAATTACCATTTAAATGCATCATTATCAAGCCATTTGTTTTGAGTGCGTAATACCTGCTCTACCACATCTCTTACACAGCCTTTGCCCCCTCCTTTGTTTGAAACATACAAACAAATTTGTTTTATTTCGCTGGCTGCATCAGCTGGGCAAGTTGAAGCTTGCACCTTTTTTAAAATTTCGTAATCAGGAATATCATCGCCCATATACAAAACTTGTTCTGCTTTTAAATCGTTTGCCAACAACCAATCTTCAAAAACATCAATCTTTACATGAGAACGCAAAAAAACATCTTTTATTCCAAGTTCGGTCATTCTTAATTTTACTTGTTCAGAATTTCCGCCAGTAATAATCGCAATTTTAAAATCTTTTTTAATTGCTAATTGCAAAGCATAAGCGTCTTTGCTATCAAGCGAACGAAGCTGCTCACCATTAGACATAAGCATTACAGAGCCGTCAGTTAAAACTCCATCAACATCAAAAGCAAATGCTTTTATATCATCTAATATCTGTTTAAAATTACGCATCTACTTTTTTATTGTCTAAAATAATACTTTCGCTCAAGTTTTTATAAAGGCGTTTGTATTGTTTTTTATAGTTTAAAAACTTTTTATGTTCTCTAATAATTAAAAAATCCTTGCGGACTGCTGGCCCTGTTTGGGCTTGCTTTGGCTCCATAAGCATAGCTTTATCAACGGTTTCTTTAATTAAAGGTTTTAAATAATCAAAACTTAAATTATGATCTTTTAATATGGAAGAAGAAACAGCATACAAATGATTGGTGAAATTACATGCAAAAACCGCAGCAACGTGCAATGCTTTTCGTGTTTTAGAGTCAGCTACAATACAATTTTGACTTAACTGGTTTACCAACAATTTTATTTGTTCCAAACTTTCGATATTATTGGCTTCAATAAAAAATGGAATTTGAGAAAAATTTACACTTTTATTTTTTGAAAAAGTTTGTAGCGGATACAATACGCCATAATTTTTATAGTTGCGCGCAAAAACCTTTACAGCAGTTGTTCCTGATGTATGCAACCATAATTTGTCTTTATGTGGAATTGTAGCTAAGGCTTTTCTAATGGCAGCATCTGAAATCGCAACAATACCCACACTAAAATTATTATTTAATTGTGTTAAATCATTTATTGCTTCAGCATTGACTTGTTTGGCAAGTAATTCCGCATTAGATAATGATTTACTGTAAATTTGATGAATAACAATTCCTTTGTTAAACAATGCAAGTGCTAGATGAGTTGCTACATTTCCCGAACCAATTATTGTTACTTGCATGAACTCAGTTAGAATTATTTTTATTCTGAAACTTTTTTAGTGCTTTGAGTTTTTGCTCTTTTAATTATAGCTAATACAGTACCTATTGCCATTATTATACAGCCAAACCATAAAATATTAATGGCTGGGAAAATAATCGCCTTCATAATAATAAAATCTTTTTTGTTGCTTACTTTTTCGCTTACTTCAACATCAACTTTTCCAGTTTCAGGATTTAGTTTTACAAAATTTATTTTTAAACCCAAGTTGTTTTCAATAGCGCTTATCGATTCTATTCTGTTTCCTTTTAAAACAAAAACGGGCATTAAATTACTTAACTTTTTTTCGAAGTTAAAAACTTTAAACAAAGCGCCAACAGCCAAATCTGTTTCCGCTAAAGAGTAACGTTGCTTATCAATATTTTTCACTAATCCTTCTAATACCAAAATGCTATTGCTTGTAAAAATAGTATCGCCTATTGCAATTGTTTTAGCTTTTGCTTCCGTGTAACTTGTCGTATCAGCATTTAAATTTTCTAAATCGGCATAAGTAATATGTGTGTACACATCTTTGTGTAAAAAGTGACGCGTATCTGGCTCAGCCGCATTACCCATACGTTCATTAAGCTGTATTAATGGTTCTAAAACAAACTCAGGTGTGTATGTATTATCCGCATTTTTAGTAAAATATTCTACTTTAAAATACACATTAATGCCTCGTTTTTCTTTGCCTGTGTAAGCAACAAAATAAGGTCCCATTTTTAGCGTATCACCTTTTGCCAACATAATATTATCGGCATTATTAAATGTCTCACCAAGTTTGCTAATATCCGTTCCTGATGTATTTACAGAAATAGTTTGGCTTGTACCTGCTGATACCAAAGCACCTAATAAAATCATTCCAAAACCAATGTGTGCAACCGATGCACCTGCTTTAGAAATTTTACCCTTTAAAATTCGTATTAAATAATCTAAGTTAGCAGTAATACTAAATGTAGAGGTTAAAAATAAAGCGATGTAGAAAAAGTTTTTTAGCTCAAAAACAAATATTCCTATAACCGTTAAAATTGACGCAACAACGAACGATATAGTTATTTTTTTATAGAATTTTTTAATATCTGTTTTTCTGTAATTAAAATACTGTCCAATTGCTATTAGTAAAGCAATCACAACAGCAATGGGCATTTGCCAAGAGTTGTAATGCTCAACTGGCTTTAGCGGAGGCGCTAAATTTGTGCCTAACACTTTATTAATTACAGGAATTGAAGTAGTAAAAATAATTTGAAACGAAGAAATTAATAAAACCAAAGAACCTATAAACATCCAGAATTCGCGAGAGCTAGAACTTTCTTCGCTGCCAAGCGATTTAATTTTATTACGATGAAAAACAATTAAACCAATTCCTAAAAACAAATAAAACAATAAGTAAACTAGCAACTGTCCGCTCATACCTAAATCGGTAAATGCGTGTACAGAAGTGTCACCTAAAATTCCGCTACGTGTTAAAAACGTTGAATATAAAACTAAAACGAAAGTAATGATGGTTAAAAATAAAACGGTAGTTAACGAACGATTATTTGTTTTATAAATTAACATAACGTGACCAGCGCCAACCATTGTAAGCCATGGAACTAAAGATGCATTTTCTACAGGATCCCAAGCCCAAAAACCACCAAAACTTAATGACTCGTATGCCCAAGCTCCTCCCATTAAAATTCCAACTCCAAAAATCATAATCCCGAAAAAAGTCCAGCTTAAAGCGGGCTTAACCCATTCGCCAAATTTTTGTTTCCACAAACCTGCAATTGCAAAGCAAAAAGGAACAACAGTTGAGGCAAATCCCAAAAATAAAATAGGTGGATGAATTACCATCCAATAGTTTTGCAACAAAGGATTTAAACCTTTTCCATCTAAATTTTCTAAATAATTTGGGACTTTTGTAAATGGCAAATCTTGAAACTCTGGATGCTCGCGCAACAATAAAAACGGATTGCTACCCAAACGATAATCAGAAATAATTATACCCAACAACATCGAAGCTAAAAAAACTTGCACGCTGCTAAAAACAGTCATAACTGGTGCTTCCCACGTTTTAGAAGTTTTAATTAAAAACATTCCTAACACTGCGTGCCAAAAAGTCCAAAGTAAAAAACTACCTTCTTGCCCTTCCCAAAAGCACGAAAGCATGTATTGTAATGGAAGCGATTTATTACTGTGTTGCCATACATATTGATATTCGAAATAATGATTGAATATCATGTAAAATAAAGTTCCTGCAATACCAAAAACAGCTGCTGCATGAACTAAAAAACCACCTCTTGCTAATTTTTTCCAAGAAGGAGTTAACTCGTTTTCTTTAGCGGTTTGAAAGTAAGCGTAACTAGAAAAAAGTGCCGCAACAAAGCATAATACAACAAAAAAATTACCTAATTTTCCAATAAATAAATGCTCGCCAAGGTATTGAATATCCATAATTATGATTTAGCCTCCAACACTTTCATTTCGCTACCATCATTATATTTAGAAGGGCATTTCATTAAAATTTTTGTTGCTTTAAATTCGCTATCAGAACATTGTCCTGTTATTACAATTTGTTCTGAACGTTCAAAATCTTGCGGCTTAGTTCCGTTAAACAAAACTTTTCTTTCCACGCCATTATTATCAACCATGTAAAAGCCAAATAAATTTGCATTTACTTCTGGATTATATTCTAAAGGCTTGTTTTTACTTAATTTCCCTACAACGTGAAACTCGTTATCGGGCGAAGCTTGAGCTTCGGTAAATGTAGCATAAGTGCTAGAATCGGCAACGGTTGTTAAAATAGCAGCAATGGCTAATGCAATAACTATTATTCCAATAATGTGTGTCTTTTTCATTTTACTAAGTTTTAGTTAGTTGACTCTTTTTCTAATTTGGAAATTTTTTTATCTAATCGAATTAAATACAAAACAATACCTGAAAAAACTATCGCAATTACAATAACAACGATATAAATTTTCCCAGACTGATAAAGTCCATCAGCCATTTCAACAGAGGTCGATGATGACGTCATTTGCTGCGCAGATGCAAAAAGACTTGCGAAAACGACAACAAAAACTAAAAGTATTTTTTTAAAACTCATATACATTCGTTTACTAATTATTCCATTTTTTTCTGAGCAGTTTTTGATAACGCACACCCAATTGCATCATCCAAACGCCCAACAATGTCCACCCGATAATAGCCGGATAAAAAACTAATTTCATTGTGTTATCTAAATCGTAACCTCCAAAGCCAGGATTACCACCATTTCCAGGATGAAGTGAATCTGTCATACGCGGTAAAACCATTAAAAAAACAATTAACATTACATATGAAAATATGTTATAAATAGCTGCTATTCTAGCGCGTTTTTGTTCTTCGTCTAAAGCACCTCTTAAAATTTGATAGGCCAAATAAAACAACAAAGTAATTGCTGCACCATTTAGTTTTGCATCGTTTACCCACCAAGCACCCCAAGTGTATTTTGCCCAAATAGCGCCAGTTGTAACGCCAATAAAACCAAAAAGCATGCCCACGTTTGCTGCTTGATTAGCAACAATATCGTGTTCCATTTTAAAATTTGAAAGGTATTTTATGCTGTGCCACAACGAAACAAACAAAATAATAATCATAGAAAACCACATGGTTACATGAAAATAAAGATTGCGAATGGTTTCGTGCAGAATTGGTAAAGCAGGAACTTTAAATAAAAAACCTGCAAAAAGAGTATAAAAAATTAAAAGTATTGAAAGTATTTTCCACCAGCTTAACTTCATCATTTTAGCTAATTAATCGCGCCAAAGATAGGGAAATAATATATAAGAAAGCATGACGACAATTACATTTATAGCCAAAATAACCACAAAATATGTTAAACTTAATGAGCGGTCTAAACCATCAACAGCATTTTTTGAAACTTTAATTAAAGTGAGCAAAAGCGGTATTAACATTGGGAAACTTAAAATTGCCATTAAACTAAAGTTGCTTCCCGTTTTAGCAGCTATTGCCGAAACCATAGTTAATATAGCCGAAAAACCTAAACTACCCAAGGCAACACTCAATAAAAAAAACAAATTATCTTGAACAATATTGCTTATAAAAACAGAATAAGTTACAAAACAAATTAGTGAAATAAGCAGCATTAATGCTGAATTGTATATTATTTTAGATAAAATATAATCTTGCGCACTAACCAAACTATAGTGATATAGCTGTTTTCCTTTGCTTTCGCTAATAAAACTTTTTGCAATAGCATTGATGGATGCAAACAACAATATAATCCAAAACAAAGCATTCCATGTTGCAGGATGAATAATGTTTTTAAATGATAAATAACTAATAAAAACGGTACCTACCACATATAATAAAATTCCACCTAAGGCATATTTTTGCCTAAACTCAAGCATTATTTCTCTTTTAACAAGAGATTTTATTACAGCAACATTTACCATTTATTTATAATTCAAAACTATCGTTTAAGGCAGGAATTTCAATGTCGTTAAACCCAATTTTTTTAAGTTTTTCGGCAAAATTAATTTGTGTTTCGTATTCGCCGTGCACCAAAAATGTTTTTTTAATTTTACTCGAATCCTGACACGATAAATATTTTATCATTTCTAAATAATCGCCGTGCGCACTAAACGAATCAATTACAACAACTTTAGCTAAAACTTTATAAAAATCGCCAAAAATTTTCACTTCAGGTTCTCCAGAAATTAGGCGTGCGCCAAGCGATGAAGGCTCGCAATAACCAATCATTAAAATTGTATTATTCGGGTTTTCAATATTGTTTTTAACGTGATGTTTTATTCTACCTGCTTCTAACATTCCGCTAGCAGAAATAATAATACATGGTTCTTTCGAATCGTTTAATGCTTTTGATTCTTCCACATCTTGAACATAATGTAAACGATTAAATCCAAATGGATCAGGATCATTTTCCATGTATTCATTTAATTCTTCGTTAAAACATTCTTTGTGTCTTCTAATAATATTTGTTGCATTTGTAGATAACGGACTATCAACATACACTTTAATTTTAGGCAACAAGCCTTTGTGCTCTAACTGATCGAGTGCGTAAACGATTTCTTGCGTTCTACCCAAACTAAAAGCGGGAACAATTAATTTTCCTTTTTGCTCTACACATGTTTGATTTACAATTTTAAGCAATTGCTCATCTGTCATTTCTTTTCCATCATGCTCTCTATCTCCGTAAGTTGATTCTGTAATTAAATAATCTACTTGTGGAAAAGCTTCAGGCTCTTTTAAAATTGCGTTTTCTAAACGACCAATATCTGCTGTAAAAAATATTTTTTTAATTTCATTATTTTCTTTCACTTCAATATAAACTGCTGCACTACCAATAATGTGTCCGTTATTATAAAATCTGAATCTAAAATCATCGGTTAATTGCACATCTTTTTTATAATCTACCGTTTCAAACAAAGCTAAAGTATCTTGCACATCATCAATAGTATAAAGAGGCTTCAGTAATTTCTCACCACTTTTCGCTTTTCTTTTATTGATGTATTTTAAATCGTTTTCTTGAATGTGAGCAGTATCCGCCAACATAATTGCACACAAATCAAAAGTTGCTGATGTAGAAAATATTTTACCGGCAAAACCTTGTTTAACTAACAATGGCAACAATCCAGAATGGTCGATATGTGCATGAGAAAGAATTACAAAATCAATTTCAGTAGGATTAAAACCAAAAGTTCTGTTCAACTCTCCAGATTGTGATGCTTTACCTTGAAACATTCCGCAATCCAACAAAATTCTTTTTCCTTTTGTTGTCGTAATTAAGTGTTTACTACCAGTTACGTTTCTTGCTGCTCCAAAAAATTGAATATTCATACTTAGCTATTTTAGGTAAAATTAGCTGATATTTATGATTATCTGCAAATAGCTACTAAAAACATTTAATTATTAACTAATTTTGTGTTTAACTAAAAACGACCTTTTTATGAAAACAAATAAATCAATACTAATTTCTTTCGTATTTATTTTTAGCATGTTCATTTCATCTGCTCAACAACGATTAAGCGATGGCACAATACACGACTATAAAGTTTTTGATATAGACGGAAAAACTTTTGATTTTGCTAGCTTAAAAGGCAAAAAAATTCTTGTAGTAAATACGGCTTCAGAATGTGGATTTACGCCACAATATGCTGATTTAGAAAAATTGTATCAAAAATACAAAGACAAAAATTTTATTGTAATTGGTTTTCCCGCAAATAATTTTGGTGGACAAGAACCAGAAGGAAATGCCGTTATAAAAAATTTCTGTCAAAAAAATTATGGCGTTACATTTCCAATGATGGGAAAAATTTCTGTAAAAGGAAATGATGAAGCAGACATATACAAATGGCTTACAGAAAAAGAATTTAACGAGAAAAAAAATGCAGAAGTAAAGTGGAATTTTCAAAAATTTATGGTTGATGAAAACGGAAAATGGGTTGATGTTGTAGACTCAAAAACATCTCCACTTACACCAAAAATTACAGATTGGATTGAAGGAAAATAATTTTAAACACAAATTTTAGCGTCGTTTAAAGGCGCTATTTTTTTAATAATTAATTTATGAAATTAGATATTTTAGCTTTTGCCGCACATCCAGATGATGTAGAGTTGAGTTGCTCTGGCACACTTATAAAACACATTAAACTAGGCTACAAAGTTGGTATTTGCGATTTAACAAGAGGTGAATTAGGAACAAGAGGAAGTGCAGAGTTAAGAAAAATTGAAGCCACTAATGCATCTAAAATAATTGGCAATGTTGTTAGAGAAAACTTAGGTTTTGCAGATGGTTTTTTCAGTAACGATAAAGAACATCAATTAAAAATAATTGAAGTAATAAGAAAATACCAACCCGAAATTGTTATTTGCAATGCTATTAGCGATAGGCATCCAGATCATTCACGAGGATCGAAAGTAGTTAGCGAAGCTTGTTTTTATGCTGGATTAACTAAAATAGAAACGAATAATAATGGAGTAAAACAAAACGCTTGGCGACCTAAAAATATTTATCACTACATTCAGTTTCGGTATATAGAACCTGATTTTGTAGTTGATATAAGTGATGAGTTAGAACAAAAAATTGAGAGTGTAAAAGCCTATAGTTCTCAATTTTACCAACCAGGTTCAAATGAGCCAGAGACAGCCATTTCATCAAAACAATTTTTTGATTCTATTTCAGAAAGAGCTTCAGAATTTGGAAAAACTATTGGTGTAAAATCTGCCGAAGGTTTTACAAAAGAAAGATATCTTGGAGTAAACAATTTATTTGATTTAAAATAAAACCAAAACATAATTAAAAAAGAAAAGCGCCTCAATGTGAGGCGCTTTTCTTTTATGCTTTAAAAACTAAATTAGTTTTTAATTACTTTTTTATTAATTACGTCTTTATCAGTAGTAATTTGTATGAAGTAAACTCCTTTTGCTTCAGAAGACATATCAACTGAATGAGAGAATTTACCAGCAAACTGACCTAATTCTTTTGTGTAAACTAATTGACCATTTAAGCCCATTAATTTTACAGAAACATTGCTAGGTGTTGCTATATTAAAGTCAATTACAACATTATCAGTAGCTGGGTTAGGATAAACACTTAAATCTTTAACGATTTCAGTATTATCTTCAATACTTGTTAATGTATAAACTAATTGAGAAGTACAACCATTTGCATCAGTTACAGTAATGGTGTGAGATCCAGATGTTAAACCTGTAATATCTTGAGCACCAGCCATAATTCCTGATGGACCATTGCCAGAAGCAGGACCATTTAAAGTAGATGTTCTAGTCCAAGAAAATGCATAAGGAGGAGTACCACCAGTAGCTAATACTCTAATTTTTCCATTTAAAGTACTACCCGTAGGAACAGTTCTACTTAAGAAAGAAACAGATAAAGCAGCAGGAGTACCGATAATAACATTAGCAGGAGTTACAACTTCACAATTGTATTTATCAGTTACAGAAACTCCGTAACCAGCACCATTTGCTAAACCAGCAATTGTTGATGTAGAATTATCAAAAACAATTGATCCACCAGCAGCTGCATTCCAAGTAAATGTATATGGAGATGTTCCACCAGAAGCATTTGCAGTCAATGTACCAGTAGCACCACCGTTACATAAAACATTTGTAGATGTTAATGTTGCAGTTAAAGAAGTTGATGGCTCGCTAATTGTAAATGTCGCTAAAGTTCCACAAACACCATCAGTAACATAAACATCATAAGTACCAGCAGCAAAGCCTGTAGCGATAGCAGTTACTTGACCAGATGGAGTCCAAGTATAAGAATATAACCCCGGAGGAGTTACAGAAACTTCTGCAGAACCAGAAGATATTCCTTGACAAGTAGCTGCGGTTGTTACAACAGTAGCTGTAAATGCAGCGGTATTAGTAATAGGTAATAAAATTATTGAACCAGTACCTACGCAAGTATTTCTATCAGAAATTGTTAAAATATACGCTCCAATTCCAACGCCAGAAACAGAAACATCTGTAGAACTAACTCCAGACCAAGAATATGAAAGAGGTAAATCGCCACCAATAACTGATGAAGAAATTGCACCATCTAATTCATCACAATCCAAAGGTTGAGCAGTTTGTGTTAACGATACAGATATTGGAGTTTCGTAATTTTCTAAAGTAAATTCTAAAGTATCTTTACAGTTTCTTGAGTCGTTAATCGCAACTCTATAAGTGCCAGCAATCATTCCGCTTGCTGAAACATCTGAAACGCTAGTTGAAATAAAATTGTTTGATGCATCCACTGAACCCCACTCATAAGAATAAGGAGCAACAGCACCTAAAGCACTAGTTAAATTTAAAATACCTACACTATTCATACAAGTATCTTTTTCTGCTAAAACAGATATTGTCATTGGGTTACATGGTAAAGAAGTTTTTGGTACTTTAACATAAACTAAATCATGAATTGCGTCAGCATTATCAGGATCATCAGTACTTGTAACTCCATAACCTGGAATTGTATCTCTTTGATAAAGAATGTGTAAGTCATTATCTATTAAGCCCGCTAATGAAGGGTAAATACCCTCTGTATCAGCTCCAGATAGATATGTAATATTATTTACATCTGTATCAAATGGTTTAGACCAAGTTAAACCACCATCTCCTGAATAAGTAACATATACATGTCTTAATAATTTTCCAGAATAGCTATTTCCCATCCAAAGCATATCGCCATCAACATCAACCTGTGTATCTGCTTCTACAACACCTGCATAAGATACATACACAAAATTATTTGCATCTACTGAAGCACTAGGGTATGCTGACATTGAAGAACCATACATACCGAATCCCCAGTCTGGAACAAAGTATTCAGAAAAATTAATTTCACCATCATTATTGTTATCTTGCATTTCAGCAATCATAATTGGAGAAGTCATTCCCTCACTCCAGTACATTAAACCATCAGTTGCAGGAAAATAAGAAGCTAATGCTGCTAATTCATCATCAAAAATTCTCATTCTACCCCAAAACACATGTACTTTTCCAGCGTTGTCAATAGTAACGTTTACAGTTCCATCATTTACGTTAAGTGTATCTGCAACACCATCATTATCTAAATCAGAAATTCCATCTGTAGCATCATAACCTGGTATTGGAAATGGATCAACTGCAGTTTTAACCCATGTTGTACCATTATCCATTGACTTAGCCATATAAACGCCCGTGTTTTGCCCACCATAAATTGCTACAACAGTATTGCCTTTAGCAGCGATAGAGTACTCATCTCCTCTAAATTGAGCAGGAAACTCAGCAATTGTAAAACCTGGAATCTCAATTGGAGTTGACCAAGTTGCACCAGCATCTAAAGACCTTAAATATAAAACAGCTCCTTCTGAGGTGCTCTCATCATGAGATATCATATGAATACTTTCACCATTTGGCCCTCCTACTGCAGTTCTGTTCCAAACCAAAGCAGTATTAATATCCGCTTGAGTCCAAGCTCCAGTACCTTTTACAGCACGTCTGCTTACAGTCATTTTATTATTGGTTGCATCGTGAGCCGTAATTACTTCAGCACCACTTGTAGTTATTGCAAGAGAGGGGAAACCAGTTCTTTTAGTTTCTTGTCTTACAGCTGTAGCTGAAGGATTAATCCACGCAGATCCATTAAAATAATTATAGCCTGTACCGCGGTCATCCCAAGTATCGCCATCTTCGTCAGAAAATGTCCATGCAACTGAAATAGTTCCGTCTGCATTTTTTACAATTCGATTATATACAGCTCCATTTGATTGAAGGCTGTATTTAGTTTGTCCTACTTTTGTGTGGACAACTTGCGCCGATAACGACGTGGCAAGTATAGCGCCCAAAATAGTTAGTAAACGTTTCTTCATGATTAGTTAATGTATTATTTAGTTATAGTTAGACAGATTACATTATTACAAATTTAACTTTCTACACAATAAAAAACAAATATTTATACTAAAAGTTGACTATTTAACAAAATATTGTTCGCTCCAAGATGAAAAAGCAACATATTTGAACAAATTATTGGTTGGTTTTTTATCTAATACGGTATCAAAATTATTTACAACTGTATTTTTTCGAATAAATGTACTTTGGTTACTTTCAGAAATAATTTCTTTAAATGTTTTACTTAATTCTTTTTGCCAAAGATTGTGTGGCGTTACATAACCCATTTTATCTTTTCGGTTTGCAATAGCTTTTGGAAGCACTTTGCTTAACGAACTTCGCAATATGTTTTTATTTACTCCTTTATTAATTTTATAGTTTGAAGGCAAACTAAATAAAAATTCTATTAAAGGTAAATCATCAGCAAATGGCGTTCTCGACTCTACCGAAAAACGCATAGAACATCTGTCTTCACAGCGCAAATAGGTTTTGAGTTGCGTGTTTTGCATTTCTGCGCTTAATCTATTAATTAAAGTTTGTTCTAGCTTTTTTTCTAAATGCGCTTGAATTCTGTTTTTATGTTTTTCAATAAAATCAGCATTTAAAAATTGGTTGTTATTGTTTTTTCTAAGTAAAAATTGCTCTAAAATAAAATTACTTTTTTTTAATAATTGAGCTGATTTATGTTTTGCAAAACCTGATACTGATGCTAAAAAGATTGGAGTTAAATTTATTTCCTCTACTAAGTTTTTTGCAGAAAGCTCATTCCAATAATAATAATAATGGTGAGGATAACCACCTAACAATTCGTCGCCACCTTGTCCGTCTAACAAAACTTTTATATTGTTTTCATTAGCCAGCTTCATTACTGAATATTGTGCAAATGTGCTACTCGACCAAATAGGAACATCTAAGGAATAAAATAAATCGTGAAGATTTTTTTGAAGATTTTGCGCTGACGGAAAAACTTGATGCCAATTAGAATGAGTTGCGTCTACAACTTGTTTTGCAAAATTACTTTCATCTATCTGCCAATCGTTATAGGATGCTGTAAATAGTTCTATTGCATCATTATTGTTTTTCAGCAAATTCATTACAACAACAATACTGGAGCTATCGAGCCCGCCACTTAAGCACGAACCCACTTTTACATCAGAACGCATTCTTAATTGAATGGCGTTAAAAAACAGTTCTCTAAATTTTTCTTCTACATTAAAATCCAGTTTTATTTCCTGAATATTTAATTCATAATATTTCCACTTTGTAAATTCATTTGAACTTAAATTGTAAGTAAAATTGTGTGAAGGGAACAATTCAAAAACATTTTTAAACATCCCTTCTTCTTCATATTCTAGTTGGTCTAAAACAAAATAATCAAACACAGCTTCCTCACGAATTTGCGTTTTAATTATCCCTGATTTTACCAATACTTTTTGTTCTGATGCAAAACAAAAAACTTCTTCATCAGAATAATAATAAAATGGTTTTACACCAAATCTATCGCGAGAGCCGAACAAAATATTTTTTCTTTTGTCGAACAAAACAAAAGCCCACATTCCATTAAATTTAGATACACAATCAAAACCCCATTCTTTGTATGCTTCTATAATTACTTCAGTATCTGAGTGTGTTACAAAATGATGTCCTAAAACAAGTAATTCTTTTTTAATTTCAAGATAATTGTAAATCTCTCCGTTGTATGTAATCCATATCGATTCAGAATTATCGCACATTGGCTGATGCCCAGATTCTGCAACATCAATTATTGCAAGGCGACGATGATTAAAAACAAATTTACAATTCGAAGTTTCTAAATCTGAAATTGAAATTTTTGGACAAAACTGTAAACTTGAATTTTTTACATTTTTTTTAGTTTCATTTCCAAAATATGTAGTTGTATTATTGTCATTTTCAAGAACTAAAAAACCTTCTCCATCAGGTCCACGATGTTTCATTACATTACTCATTTTCTGAATAACTTCTGAAGCGTTAAACGATGGAGTTTGCTTAATTACTATTCCTGAAATTCCACACATTTAAGAAATAGATTTAGCTTTTAAATTAATTTCAAAAACTTTATTAGGAACTCTGTTATCTGTATCTTCAATTGCAATTATTTCATCTTGAATAAATATAGCGCAAAGCGTATTTGAAACTCGATACAATTTATTTCTAAACTCTTTTGGTGTTCCGTCCATTATTCCATTTAAAACATCATAACGAACATCGGCAGGTGTGTTTCCGTAATCGTGCCAAACAATTACTGATTTTTCGTTTCGCAATAACTTAAAAGCGTTTTCAGTATCTTTTTTTACAGCTTCATAATGATGGTCTCCATCAACAAAAACTACATCACAAGATCTATAATATTTAGCGAAATCAAATGAAGATGAGTTTCCAAATAAGTGAGTTACATTTTTTAAATCTTTAGAAAAAAGTCTGTGTTGTGAAACATATTCTTTGGGCAAGTTTAACTTTAACAAATCTTCATCAGCTAAATTTAAGGTAAATGCTTTATCTACTAATGGCGAAACATTTGCAACACTCTCCCCTCTCCAAGTCCCAATTTCAAAATAAGTAGTGTCAATATTTCGTTTACAAACTTTTCTCAACAAAGCCAAATCTAGAGGCGTTGACCCACCTTCTGCAAAACTAAAAGGCACCACAGTTTCTTCAAAATCTGGAAACAAGGTAAGTAGATCTATCACTTTTAATTTCTTGCCAACACCATACTTTTCTTCAAACCATTTTTTTTGTTCTTCATCACTATTAATTACATGATTTAGCAACCATGGATTTTTAAGAATTTTAATAAATGCTGTAAATGCCTTTTTAATTAGATTCATTATTATCTTTTTAAACTATTTTTAATCATCGAAAAATCATTCTTGTTGTAAAACAAAAAAACAAACTTTGTTTTTGTTTCGCGAATAAAAAACAAAATCAAACAAGCAGTTGTAACTATATAAGTTATGTTATGAAATACAATTGCATTTTTAATATTAAAAGTATTGATAGTTATTCCCAAAAATACAAATCCGCATAACACACTTATCAAACTTGCGTAAGTGTTTATTTTAAACTTACCTGTTCCTGAAAAAAAATGTCCAATAATAATTGAAAAATTATACAAAATAATTCCTGGGCCTAAATAAACAATAATGTTTTTTAATTCGTTAAAATCCTCACCAAAAATAGCTACAAAAACAGTAGAAGGCATACAAATAAGAATAAACCATATAACTCCACTAATGTAAAAACTTATACGCATCAAAAAAAGCGTTAAATCAACAGCTTCAATTCGTGTTGAATTAATGATTTTAGCATATTGCACAGTTGAAAAACTCATAGCAAAAAGCCAAATTCCTTCAACAACAATTAGTGCATTAGAAAAAACACCAACTTCAAAGTTAGTTGTATTAAAAATTAAAAAATAATAACTTGAACGCATTAAAAACAAATTTAAAACATGTGAAATTTGATTTTGAAACCCAAAAGAAAGAATCTCCTTAAACTCAACAACTTTAGTGTTTTCTGCAATATCAGATTTGTATTTTAAATAAAAAAAAACTGCTATAAATAACGAAATGAAATATGAAAAATACAAGGCAAACAAATATACATTTAATGAAACATTAAAATTAAACCCTATTAAAACACACATCAACAAAATTACACTTTGACTTACTAAAACAAGATTATAAACTGAAACTTTGTTTTTGCCAATTAAAAAATTTTGAAACACAGTAGAGATAGCAATGATAATAGATAAAACAGAACAGTTTATAACTAAAAAAAGATTGTTTGTAAAAATAAAAAATAAAAAAAACGAAACAATTACTATTAAAAAGGAAAATAAAAAGGCAACTTTTAATACTTTGATAGAATTATATTTTGCAACCAAATAAGCAAGTGTAGCACCTCCAAAAAAATTCACAAAAAGCATAACTACTGCAACATTTGTAATTAACAAACTAGCTTCACCCTTACCTTCTGCTCCAAGGTAATTTGAAATGAATACTGCAACAACAAAATTACAAACCGCACTTATTCCTTTAGTTAAAACTGTATTTAAAATATTTTTAAACATTTAATATCTCGTCATAAATACTATTAAATTGAACTGAAATTTTTTCTGCACCAAAATTTTTAATCACATAATTTCTAATTAAAACTGAATCGTATTTTACAAAATTATCCAACATTAAATTAAATGATTTTTCCAAATCGTTTAAATTATTTACTTCAACCAACAGACCATTATCTTGATTTATATGTCGCATTGAAACTTCTAAATCCGAAGCTAAAACAGGCAAACCGACAGCCATAGCCTCCAAAGCAGCACAAGTTACAGTTGTTTCAAAGTTACTAAATAATATAAAAAAACTTCCTTTGTTTAACTCGTCAACCAATTCAATTCCAGTTTTTTTTCCATTAAAAAAAACTATTGAATTTAACAAGACACTATTTTTTACTTGTTTTTCTAACTTTAATTTATCCTCACCATCACCTATAATTATAAGCTCAAAGTCATTCCGCCATTTTGATATTCTTTCCACTACAGTCAAAATCCCAGAAATGTTTTTTTGTCTATCATCAAGTGAAGAAACGTGTACAACTCTAATTTTAGAGTTTTCGACTTTACTTTTTTTAGGAGAAAACAAATTCACATCAACAACATTTGGTACTATTTGATATTTCGGTTTTTTAAACCCATGACTTTGCAATGCATTTTGTAATTCTATAGAAACTGGAGTAATGAACGTAGCATTATTAGCAACAACTTTAGTTATACTTTTTAAAAAAAAACCTTTGTAATTTCCATCAGATGGCAAATATCCAGTCCAGTGCTCAGTAACTAAATAGGGTATTTTATATTTAATTTTTAAATATAATGAAAATAAACTAGCGCCTACTAACATGTTACTATGCACCAAATCTGGTTTTCCAAAACACTTTAAAATTTCTGCATAAGCTATTGAATAAGCTTTTCGGTTTCTTATAATTTTTTGAAAATTAGAAATTAACGGAATATTTGAAGTAACCTTTTTGTAATATACTCGAACCGTTAGTATGCCTTCTTCATTTTGAACATCAACATCGTATTTGTTTTTCGCATTTACATCCGGACAAACATATAGCGCAGAAACATTGTGTTTTAAAGCAACAGCCTGTGCGTGACGTTTAACAAAAATACCTAAAGTAGCATTCAATCGGTTAGGATACCAACTGCTTACAAAAAGAATATTTTTTTTTTGGCTCAAAATAAAATGCTTTGTATAACGCTAAAAAAGATTTTAAAGTATCTGTTAGTTTACAAAAGCCCAGCTAACTCCAGCAGCAAATGCTCTATCGTGCATTGGATGAAACGGTACCAAATAATTATTTCCAGAAAAAAAATTCCAATCATTTTTCTGTCCTTCTATTGAAAATGGTTTTATTACTCTTTCCATTTTAACAAATACTTTAGCTGATTTAATTCTAAAACTCATAAACAAATCTATCTGAACTGGCAAACCAACTAGATCAATATTAGCTATTGATTCATCATATTTATAGAGGTAAAATTCATTTGTTTTACCTCCAATTTGCTGTTTATTTTGCAAATAAAATTGGCTACTCGATGGCATATACGCATTAGCGTAATAGGCTGAATTAAAATTAATTTCAATTCCAGCTTGAAAAGGAGTAGTTTTTTTAAATAATATTTTCTCGAGAAAAACAGTATGACGCGAAAACAAAAATGGTAAACGAGTTACGTCTAGTCCGTTTAATTGTTTTTGAACTAAAACAACATTAGAAAAATTGATTTTTTTCAATTTAAAATCGCTAAACAATTTTGCCGAAAGCACAGAAATAGTTCCGTTTAACTGACTAGGCGTTGCATTAAAATCATAAAAAACAAAATTAGTTATGCTTGTAAAACTAATTTCCGCAGCTTGTTTTGCATAAACAACTTTTGCAGTAACGCCATTAAATAATTGTTGTTTAAATGCGCTTGTCCATTTAAAATGATTAGATGAAAAACGATTTACAATATAATCTGGATGTTGCAATTGGCTAAACACATTTACGCTATAAGCAAACTTTGTACTATCTGATTTGTTTTTAAATAATCCAAAATTGAATTTATAATCACCAGCATTGTAGCCACCTGCAAATAAGTTTGCATTTAATTTAAGCTCGTGATTTTTTAAAACTCTTTTTCTTAAATCTGCTGACACAGAAACATTATTATAAAATGAATTTATTTCTTTTTGATGAAACTCAATATAATTATGTTGTAAAAAAACATCTATAAATAAACTCGAACTATCTTTTGCATATTTATCAAAATTATTCCAGCCTAAAGCGTTTTGCGTTTGTTTAGTTTGAATTTCTTCTTTCGTATTTAAAGAATCTTCAAAATAATTTACATAAACATCCAACTCAGGTTCTGTGAGCTGATGGCTGTAGATGTTTGTTAAATCGCTATGCGAAAAACGATAATAAAATTTGCTACTCGTGTTTACTTTTTTTGTTTCTACAGAATCTTTTACTGTTTTAGAAATAGTACCTAAATTAAAATATTGAATCGCTGTAAAAGTTCCGCCAACTCTATTACTTATTGCGTTAGCAAAATAGGTTGGTACTAATCTCGAGTCGGCTTCTGCTAAAAACAATGATGAAGAATCAGAACGTATACCGCCATTTTCTTGATTAGCAATTCTTCCCCAATCAAAGTTTACATAAGCATTGTAGCGAATATTAGTTGGCTTGTACGAATAAAAAAATCGAGAGTTTAACGAACTAGATTGTTGGCGCGTAGAAAATCCATCAGAACGTAAACCATTAATCATAAAACCAAGGTTTGTAAATTCGTTTACATTTTGTGTGTGCAACACATTAGATATCAATTGCTTTTTAGAACCAAAAACGACATCAATTTTTGTAAAAGGCTTTGTGGTGTTGTAGTAACTTAAAGGAAGTTGCGAAAAATCCCAACAAAAAAAATTATTTGGTAAGGCATTAAAACCACTATTAGGCAAAGTAAATTCAGCGTTACGCGCTGCTAAACCAATATTACCAGTGTATGCAAAAAAATTACTGCCTGCTAAAGCATTGTTGTATTGGTGAAATTTAAAAAGAGAAGTATCTATAGGCGACTTAAGAATTTCACCATTTATAGCGTGACAACTGAGTTGTACAGAATCAAGTTCAGTTTTTTTCTGCGCAAAAGCAAAGCTTAGGCAGAAAAATAAAAAGATAACAACTAAACTATTTTTTTTTGCACGCATATAAGTATGCAAAAGTAAGAAAAGATGGGCTAATTACGATTAAATACAGAGTATTATTAATTTGACTTTTATAAAAGCACAATTACTAAACTATAGAAATTCGCTAAAAAAAACAAGTTTATTTATTTAGCAAATACCTTTGTATTAATTATCAAAGTAAACAAATGAATAAAATTAAAATTGGCGAATTAACATTTCTTGCAAATGGAGACATTATTTTCAAAAATATTGAAACAGAATCAAAAAAAGAAGCAATATCAACAACTTTTAGATCAATAAAAGAGCTTAAAGAATCCAGCAGTCCAAGAGCAATAATAAGTTACAAACTAAAATATTTAAGCCAAATAATTTCTATAATCAAATTTTTAGTCAAATCAATTCCATTTATCTTTAAAATAATTGGATTTATAAATGACACTGATTCAAGCTAAAACGCAAAAAACCCCAAACATTTCTGTAAGGGGTTTTAGATTTAAAAGTGGCGACGACTT
>JAZKHE010000010.1:0-20366 GCA_040385525.1 Bacteroidota bacterium | reverse complement strand
CCTCATTTTCTAAGGGAGCGCAAAGATATATGACCTCTTTTAATTAAACAAGGAATTTTTTGATGTATTCGACGAAATAGCGAAAATTGTCCTTTTTATTTACGGAGTGCTTGACGATACGGGTAAAATTTTTCCGTTGAACAATTTTCCAGCCGTTAAAGCGAAATTACTTATATAAGCGCCCATTTGTTCGTGAGATACTGGCGCAACGTAACCAGGGAAGGCTTCTTGAAGCATTTCGGTATTAACCGCACCAATACATAAACAGTTTACTGATATGTTTTTTTCTTTAAACTCTTCGGCTAAACACTCGGTTAAAGTAACTAAAGCGCCTTTGCTTGAACTATACGCTGATAAACCAGCAAATTTTGAACTTCCCATAAAACCACCCATACTACTAACATTAACTATGTGAGCGAATTTTGAGTTTTGTAAAAAAGGTAAAAGCGATTGAATAAGTATAAAGGGTGCTTTTAAGTTAGTATCGTAAACTTTATCTATATCGTTAATTAAAATCTCTTGAAAAGGTTTGTTTACAATAGCTCCAGCATTATTAATTAATACATCTACATGCTCAATATTATTACTATTTAAATAATTTGTGAGTGTTTGAGGGAATTTTTCAAAATCGAGTAAATCGATATTTAAACAATGTAAAATGGGTTTTGAATTAGCAACATGAATATTTATAGGACTTCTAGAAATTGCAATTATGTTTTTTATATTATCATAAGAAAGAAGCTGTGTTACAATTTCTTTACCAATTCCTCTGCTACAACCAGTTACAATAACATTCATATTACTTGTTTTAATTTTTGTAAAGTTAATTTTAAAATTAATTGTTTTCAATATTATGAAAACTACATATAATGAAACGATTGTGTGAGTTAAAATTAAAAGTTTGTTTTAAATTTGCTCGAAAATAAAACAAAAGTTTATGAAAAAAAGCATGTTAACCTTATTGTGTATAAGCTTTAGCGTTTCTGTAATAGCGCAAAATGACACTACGGGAACAAAAAAAGACACAACTTACTGGACAAAAGGAGGAGTAATAAATATTAATTTTAGTCAGGTTGGGTTGTATAATTGGGCTGCAGGGGGCGAAAACAATATTTCTGTAGCAGGTTTGTTCAGCGCTTTTGCTAACTATAAAAAAGAAAGTACTACTTGGGATAATAACTTAGAAATGGCTTACGGTAACGTTAAACCAGGCGAAAAAAGTTTTAGAAAAACTGATGATAGATTTGAAGTGAACTCTAAATTTGGGCATTTAGCCATAAACAAATGGTATTATTCTGCTTTATTTAACTTTAGAACTCAGTTTGCAGATGGTATTGATTTTACGAACGAAAATAATCCTACAATAATTTCTTCAGCGTTAGCGCCAGCGTATATTACCTTAGGTATTGGTATGGACTACAAACCAAATGATAATTTTAACATATTTGCTTCGCCATTAACAGGAAGAGTGACTTATGTAGGCTGGCAGAGTTTAGCTGATAAAGGTGCATTTGGCGTTGAAAAAGCCCAATACGATTTAAGCACAGGAGCTTTACTTGTAAAAGGAAAAAAAGTAAGAAACGAATTTGGTGCTTATTTTAAAATGAATTGGAAAAAAGAAATCATGAAAAATGTAAGCTTTAAAACCAATTTAGCCTTGTTTTCTAACTATTTAGATAGACCTCAAAACATTGATATTTTATGGGATGTTTTGCTAGCATTAAAAGTTAATAAATACATAACAGCAAGCGTTACCACCAATTTAATTTATGATAATGATATTGAAATTACGCAATACAGTAAAACAATAAATCCGTTGACTGGAGATAGAGATATTATTGGCGTTGGACCACGAACACAGTTTAAACAAGTTTTGGCAGTAGGCTTTTCGTATAAGTTTTAATGCTTAAAAAAACACTTTCATCTAAAAGCTAATCAAATGATTGGCTTTTTTTATTTTAGTTATTACCTTTATGTATATGAAAATACAATTTTTAGTAAAACGCGTTAGCGCAATTTTATTCTTAGCATTTATACTTAACTCAATTACAAGTTTAGCTCAAGAAAATACAGAAAAATTTTGGACAGAAGCAGATTCGAAAACAATAAAAAAGAAAAACAAAAAAGTAAAGTTTCCTTCGTCGTATAAAGCGTTTACACTAGATGGCGAAAAAATGAAAACGCATTTAAATAATGCTCCGAAAAAAAAGGACAAAACTGATGGTTATATAGTTAGTTTACCATTACCTGATGGAAGTTGGGAAACATTTGCTGTATATAGCAACTCTACAATGAGCAAGGAACTTGCTGCAAAATATCCTGATATTAACACCTACGATGCTGTAGGAAAATCGAAAAGTTTGTGGACAGGAAAACTAGATTATACAACAAAAGGCTTTCATGCTTTGTTACATAATGGAGCAAACGAAATTTATATACAACCTATTAAAGAAGGCGACTTAACAAACTACATCGTTTTTTATAAAAAAGACGCTATAAAAAAAGGCAAATACATTTACGAATCGAAAACATCTACCGAAAAAAAATAATTATGAATTTTAAAAAAACATTACTTTCAATATTCTCTAGTGTTTTAGTTATTAACGCTTATGCTAAAGATAAAAGCGCTTGGGCTGAAGTTAGAATAAATGAAAAAGAAACTTATTTTTCTGACAAGTATTGGAAACCAAAACAATATAAACAGTTTGTATTAGACACGACTTCTCTTTATAATAAATTGTCTGAAACATCGATTAATGGGAATAAAACTATATTAACGCTACCAACTCCTGATGGAAATTTTACAGAATACAGCATTGAAGAAGTTTCTGTTATGGCCGCTGGTTTAGCTAAAAAACATCCTAGCATAAAAACCTATCGTGGTACAAACATAAATAATGCTAACGAACACATTAGAATAAGTAAAACAGAATTAGGTTTTAACGCATACGTTTTTGGTAAAGAAACGTATTACATAACAACTATTAATCAAAACAAAGAGCAATATATTGTTTATAATAAAAAAGATATTGAATTAGTTGGCAACAAAATGCACTGCGAAAATGGAGAGTTATCTCAAGAAATAGAACAACAAGATTTTGATGAAAAACCGAGTACACAAAAAAACATTGGTACACAACTAAGAACGTACAGATTAGCAATGGCTTGCTCAAAACAATACACTAATTTTCATGGAGGAACGGTGTCTGGCGCTTTATCAGCAATAGTTACTACTGTTAATAGAGTTGTTGGAATATATGAGCGTGATTTAGACATTTCTTTAACTTTAATTGATGATACAGATTTATTAATTTGCACAAATAGTTCAACATTTATATACACAAATAGCGATGGAAGCGCGATGCTTGATGAAAATCAAACAAGAGTTGATGCTATCATTGGCTCTGCTAATTATGACATTGGACATGTTTTTAGTACTGGTGGTGGTGGTGTAGCTATTAAAGCTGTATGCCAAAGTTGGGCAAAAGCAATGGGTGTAACAGGAAGTTCAAGTCCTGAAAACGACCCATTTGATATTGATTATGTTGCACACGAAATGGGGCATCAATATGGTGCAGACCATACTTTCAACGCTGATTCATTTACATCTGGCTCATGTGAAGGGAATCGAGTTAGCAATAGCGCTTATGAACCAGGGGGTGGCACAACAATTTTAGCATACGCGGGTATTTGCGGTACTACAAACAACATTCAACAAAGTAGCGATGCTTACTTTCACACACGAAGTTTTGATCAAATACAAAATTATATAGTATCTACTACAACAATAAATAATTGTCCTGTAAAAACACAAACTGGAAATACAATTCCTGAAATAACAACAAGCGCAACAACCTACACTATACCAACAGGAGCAAAATTCAGATTAACTTGCAGTGCAAGTGATGCTGATGAAGATGCGCTTACATTTTGCTGGGAAGAAATGGATTTGGGCGCTGCCTGCGACTGGAATGTTCCAACAGGATCAGCACCACGATTCCGTTCCTTTAATCCAACAGCTGATAGTGTTAGGTATTTTCCAAAAAATCTATTAACTGGTGTAACGGTAAAAGGAGAAATTATTCCTCCAACTTCATCAACATTAAAATTTAGATGTACCGTTAGAGATAATAAAGTTGGTGGAGGTGGTGTAATTTATTCACCAAATGTAACTGTGAAAACAGTAACTACAACGGGTGTTTTTTCTGTAACATCGCAAGCTACAACAGGTATTGTATACGATGGTGGTTCTGAAATTACAGTTGATTGGAATATTGCTAATACTGATGTAGCGCCAATTAATGCTGATAATGTAGACGTGTTTTTATCTGTAGATGGTGGAGTTACATTTCCTTACAAAATAGCAGAAGCTATTGCAAATACTGGAACAGGAACTGCTACACTTCCGTTTGATGTGGGCACAACACAAGCGCGTTTAATTGTGCAAGGAAGTAACAATGTGTTTTTTGATGTAAATGATAAAAATTTTGAAATAACAGAAGTTCCATCTTCAATTAAAGAAGAAAAGCAACTAACTAACGCTTTAAACCTATACCCAAATCCTAATGAAGGTGATTTTACTATTGAGTTAGCTCAAGAAATTGGCAAAAAAGCAACAATTTCGATTACTGATATTTTAGGAAAAGAAGTAGTTAAAAATACTGTAAAGATTGAAAAATCTATGGCTTTAAATATTAGTAATTTAAACAAAGGAATTTACACCTTAAAAATTGAAACTGATAAACAAACCTTTACTAAAAAAGTTATTTTACAATAATTTATTTTTAATTAAATAAATCAAAGCCTCACAATAAAATTGTGGGGCTTTATTATTTTTTAAATGGATTATCCCACTCAGTATCCGAAAAACGCATATTGCTTAAACCTCCAATAAACATAGAAAATCCAAATAATGCAATGTAAATATGGAATGAAAACCATATTCGTAAACTCAATTCAACTTCTGCTATAGTTTGCAACCATGCTGTTGGGAAAAGAAATGAAATTGTTACAGAAGGAATAAAATTATATAACGTAAAAGCATAAATGCTTCGCAACGGAAAAAACAAAACTTTTCGTTTTTTGCTTAATTCTTTTCCAAAACTACCAAAGTAATAAAACGAATTTGCAGCTAATTTTCCAAAAACCAAAACACTAGGCGTTTCGCTTGCTAAGCCATTTACATCTTCTGAAACTATAACAAAAAAATCTTTTATTCTTACATTGTATTGTTCTTCAAAAGCATAAATTTTTAAAATTGCTTCTTTGTCAATTTCTACTTGATATTTTTTTTTCGCAATAAAACGCATGTGATAATTCACACAAAATTTCTTTATCTCACGCAATGAAAATATAGCATCTTTATCTTTTTGTTCTAATAGATTAACATCAATAATCAAATCAGAAACAGTTGGTGCAAAAGTATTGAAGCGAGAACCATGAAGCGCAGATTCTTTAAGAAGTAAATGCGCTTCGTCAATCAAATTTTGTTCGATTGATCGATTTTGTTTTAACTCGCTAGTTATATTTATGGGTTTAAACATTTGGTTTTTCTACCCAATCGCCGTGTTCCTTAATTAAATCGATTAAAGCATTGACAGCAGATTCTGATTCTATATTTCGTTTTACAACTTCTTTACCTTTGTAAAGTGTAATTTTACCAACTCCTGTTCCAACATAACCATAATCGGCATCTGCCATTTCTCCAGGACCATTAACTATACAACCCATAATACCAATTTTTAAACCTTTTAAATGATCGGTTACTTGGCGTATTTTTTGAGTAGTTTCTTGTAAATCAAATAAAGTTCTACCGCAAGAAGGGCATGAAATATATTCTGTTTTAGAAATACGTGTACGTGTTGCTTGTAGTGTTCCAAAAATATTTCTGTTGTTAAAATTTAAATTACCACAATCAATTGTTTTAATCCATGTACCATCTCCAAATCCATCTAAAAACAAAGCTCCAAAATCGGTAGCGCAATGTAATTGAAGTGTATCATCATCTAAATTCTTGTAATTTCTTTTAATTATTACTGGAGCTTTGCAATCATGCAACCCTAAATCAATAAAAAGTTTACGTTGTTCTGCAACTCCATTATCATTAAAAGTATCTAAAATTAAAACTACATTTTTTGTTGATTTAATTTTTGAAATAAATTCAGATGTTAGTGATTTAATTTCTACCGCAACAAAGTTCAATACAGAAGAGGTATTTTCTGATTTGAAAAACTCATCTGCGCAAAACAATGGATAAGTTCTGTCTTTTTTTGAGTTTTTTTTCCAAGTTTCAGAGTTATAAATAATCCCTAACGTGCCTGGAATTTCAAAATTAACTTCGTTGTCGCCTGCATAAATATAATCGCAAGCCATATCCGTTAAATTCCATTTATCGTTTGGAATTGAATAATTATAACCAACAGCAAATAAAGAAGCTGCAGTAATTTCTTGTTTTGCGCTATAATCGGCTATAACTCTCGGCACGTTGCTGCCACCAACATTATTAACCGAATAGGTTTGTCTTTTGTTGTATTCAAAAGGCGTGTAAGGCAAAACTATATTTTCTGAAAATGCAGGAATTTCAGTTTGTAACTCAACTCTGTTTTTATATCTGTTTGCTAACGAAATAGCTACAGGTGGCTCAAATTCAGGGTCTTCAGTTAAAGAAACACGAATAGTATCTCCTATTCCGTCTTCTAACAAAGTTCCAATTCCAACTGCGGATTTTATTCTACCATCTTCGCCATCACCTGCTTCTGTAACTCCTAAATGCAAAGGATAATTCATGCCTTCTTGTTGCATTTTATTTATCAATAAACGATAAGCCTGCACCATAATTTGCGTGTTGCTTGCCTTCATCGATAATACAATTTGATGATAATTTTCGGACTCACAAATTCGTAAAAATTCCATCGCGCTTTCTACCATTCCAAGTGGAGTATCGCCATATCTGCTTAAAATTCTATCGCTAAGTGAACCATGATTTGTACCAATTCGCATAGCAGTGCCGTACTCTTTACAAATTTTTACTAAAGGTGTAAAACGATCTCTAATTCTATCTAACTCGGCATTGTATTCAACATCAGTGTATTCAATTACTTCAAACTTCTTTTTATCAACATAATTGCCTGGATTTACTCTTACTTTTTCGATAAGACGAGCAGCCATTTCTGCGGCATTTGGGGTAAAATGAATATCAGCAATTAACGGAGTGTTATATCCTTTAGCACGAAGTTCTTTTTTTATGTTTTCTAAATTTTTAGCTTCGTTTATGCTAGGTGCAGTAATTCTAACATAATCGCAACCTGCATCAATCATTCTAATGCATTGCGCAACAGTGGCCGCCGTATCCATTGTATCAGTTGTTGTCATACTCTGAATACGAATTGGATTGTTTCCTCCAACTGGAACATCTCCAATTTTTACTTCACGAGAAATATATCGGCTGTACTTAGTTAAGCTATTGCAAAAATTAGATGATGGGCTGTTTAAATTCATTATGCACTATTTTGTATAATTAACAAAGGTAATTTAGTATTGTTCTATTTGTTTAACGTTTTGTCGAGATTTTATGTAAGCATTTAAAAAAAGTATTAAAACTATAAATACTGTTCCTAAATAAAACTCAATATTCATTTGTTCTTTTTCTCCAAAAATAAAAAAAGCAAGAATAATTGTATAAACAGGCTCTAAATTTATAGATAAGGTAAAAGTAAATGCGCTTACATGTTTTAAAACATTTACACTCGCTACAAAAGCAAATGCGGTGCAAATTGTTCCTAATACTATTAAATACATCCAATCAGAAAAACTAACATTCAACACCCAATTATCGAGTTGACTAGTGAATAATAAGTAAAGGTTAATTAAAATAATTCCGCCTAACATTTCGTAGGTAGAAACTAAAAATGGTTCGTTATCTTGAGCTATACCAACGTTTATAACAGTAAACAAAGCAGATAAAAAAGCTGAAATTATACCAATAATAATTCCTTTTAAATATTGTGGCTGAAAATTAAAAATATACGCCAAGCCAACAATAACTAGTATTCCAAAAATTAATTCGTACAATAAAATTCTGCGTTTTCTAAAAATTGGCTCCAATAATGCAGTAAAAAATGTTGCCGAAGAGAGACAAACAACTGTTATAGAAATATTACTTTCTTTAATTGCCCAATAAAACGTAATCCAATGCAAAGCAATAACAAAGCCAGCTGCAATAAATTTAACTAAATTTTGTTTCGAAATTTTTAAAGACTTATTGCTTAAAAAAGCCATTAATACTATGGCTAAAGCAGCAATAATAATTCGCAGCCAAACCAATTTAACAGCACTTAGCGTGATTAAACCACCTAAAATACCTGTAAAACCATATATAAACACTACTAAGTGAAGTAATAAATAATGCTTGATTTTGCTTTGAGCTAACACTTATTCCCTTTGTTTATAGGAACAAAGAAACAGATTAAAATGCAGAGGAAAAAATGTAAAGCTGGAGAAGCCTACAAAAAATTATGAAAGTTGTTTCCTTTTTGATTAAACTTTCCGTATTGGTTGCCAGCCGAACGGCAAACAGCAACACCAACTACTATAAGTGCAACAACTACTAATGTAATGATTAATGACAACATAACAATTGGTTTTAACACTGCAAATATATGTATAATTTCGACGAATACAATGTTTTTAACGATTAAAATCGTTTTCTTTTAAAAAATCTTACTCATTTTAAGTTTTGTTACCTTTGCTAGCATGAATAAAATGCAAAAAATAAGCTTAGCTATAATTGCTCTAATATTAGTTATAACTATTATTTTACAAATAAATTATAAACTAGGAGTAATTAGTGCACCTTTTTTAATTCCGTTTTTGTTGAGCTTTTATATAGGTTATACCAGAAACAAGAGTAAGAAACAATAGCTTTTACTTAAATCCTACTGCTATAATTTGAATTTTACGGTCGTTAGCAGCCGAGGGACTATAAACAGAATTTCGTTTGTCTTTTAAATCATCGCTTACACCATGTTCAAATTCTAATTCACCAACGGGTACTTCTTCTAAAATTAAAATTGCTTTATTTTCAGCTTTTCTGTCAATGTATTTTAATAAAACCCCATTGTTGTATTGCTTAAAATAATTGAGCAAACTATTTACTCTTCGTTTTGCTAGTTTTACATTATAATCTGATGAAGCTAGCGGACTGCAATAACCTTTCATGGTAACAATTACAGTATCTCCCTTGGCAAGCGTTTGCGAAAGTAATTCCGAAAATTTTTCAAGTTGCTCAAAACCAAACTCTACAGAATCTTCAAAAAAAGCATCAATAGCAGTAATTGCAGCTAATCTCGATTTACCTTTTAGTGTTTTAGCATATTCGTTTTTATAGGTTGGTTTTAGTGCAAGATAATTTAAAAATGTTTCGTTATACGCTTTTTTGGTAGTTATAGCGGTGGTTCTATTATCAGGCTCATCATTATGAAAATACAAAGTTAGCGGAACTAATTCTCTTAATTTATTAACTCGCAACAAAGTACTATCTATTTTTACAATTAAAAATTTAGTTGTGTCAATTATTTCTTCGGGAATCGAATCAATCTCTACTACCTCATCTCTTAGTTTAATTTTATAAATATCGTTGCAACAGGTTTCGTTTTTTTCAAAAAAAGAACCAATTCTATTTGATGTTAAATAAGCTGTAGTTTGCTTTTTATTGATTGTAAAATACAAATCGTTGTAGCTACTGTTAAATGGCAATCCTAAGTTTTTAGGACTCGTAAAAACGGTATCGTTAAAATTACTTTTAAAAATATCGAAACCGCCCAGGCCCAAATGCCATTGCGAACTAAAATACAATTGTTTACATGGTGAGCAATAAAACGGACTCACCTCATCTTCAACAGAATTAACTTGTTTGCCAGCATTAGCAGCAACTTGCGAAAAATCTAAAGGAACATACCAAATATCGTATCCGCCAATGCTTCCAAAACGATTGGAACTAAAAAAAAGCATTTCTTTATTTTTAAAAGTTGTAACGAAAGGATGTGTTGCCGATGAGTTTTCTTGATTTACTACATCGGGCAATTCTTCTGGAAGCGACCATTTTCCTTGCGTATTTCGTATAGAACTATAAATTTTGCATTGAAAAGTTGATGTGTTTAGTTGCTTACATCTCGAAAAAAATAATTGTGAACCATCTACCGAAAAAGCAACATTGCCCGCGTGTGTTCCGCTTGAGTTTATAATTGTATCCAATAATTGTGAGCTTTGTTGCGAAACTAATTCTTTAAAATAAATTTTGTTTTCGCCTATCTTTTTTTTGTCGTTAGGATTTGGTTTTAAAGACGAATAATACAAAGTATCGTCCCACTCTACAGCTGCAAACTCTGCAACAACAGTATTTACAACACTATCTAAATGTTCTATTTCAAACTGAGCAGTATCTTGCATTAATTGCAAAGCATAGTTGCACGATGCTACTTCTTGATTGGCTTTTTGCGTGTAATAATTGTTTTTCTTTTTAAATTTTTTGGCGTAGCGCTCAAATTGTTTTGTTGCTTCTTTATAATTGCCAACGCTTTTGTACAATGTTCCTAACCAAAAAGTAGTTAACGGATATTTTTGACCTCTATCAGTTTTAAAAACCAACTTGTAATAATTAATAGCATTATTGTATTCTAGATTTAGACGACAAGCTTCTGCACATAAATATTGCACATCAACATCAGCAGAATCAATACTTAGCGATTTTTTAAAATACTGAGAGGCGGCATAATAATTTGCATCAGCAAAAGCGTCTTTTCCTTTTTTCTCAAAAAAAGATGCGCGTTGAGCCATTAGCGATGAACTCAAAAACAAAAGAAAAAAAAGTAGTCGAAAACTATTTTTCAAAATAGATTTAGTTTTTACTAAAGTTATTAATTCTATTGCTGCAAACAAAAAAAGTCCCGAACCGAATATAACGGAACGGGACTTTTTAAAAAAAATTATTTGTATTAGGACAAAATTGCTCTTGAAATTACAATTTTTTGAACTTCAGTTGTTCCTTCGTAAATCTGAGTAATTTTTGCATCGCGCATTAAACGTTCTACATGATATTCTTTTACATATCCATAACCTCCGTGCACCTGAACCGCTTCTGTAGTAACCCACATAGCTACTCTAGATGCAAATACTTTTGCCATTGCACTAGCTGTTCCGTAATCTAAATGATTATCTTTTAACCAAGCTGCTTTTAAACATAACAAACGCGCTGCTTCAATTTCTGTAGCCATATCTGCTAATTTAAATGCGATTGCTTGATGTTGGTGAATTGGTTTACCAAATGCTTTTCTTTCTTTAGAATAAGCTAATGCTAACTCATAAGCGCCAGAAGCAATTCCTAATGCTTGCGATGCAATACCAATTCTACCACCTGATAATGTTCTCATAGCAAACGTAAAACCAAAACCATCTTCGCCAATGCGATTAGCTTTTGGAACTTTAACATCGTTAAACAACAAAGTATGAGTATCAGATCCGCGAATACCCATTTTATTTTCTTTTGCGCCAACAATAAAACCTTCCATTCCGCGCTCTATAATAAACGCGTTAATACCTTTGTGTTTTTTATCTACATCTGTTTGTGCAATTACTAAATAAACAGAAGCTGAGCTACCATTAGTAATCCAGTTTTTTGTTCCGTTTAATAAATAATAATCTCCTTTATCTATTGCAGTTGTTCGTTGCGATGTTGCATCAGAACCAGCTTCTGGCTCTGATAAACAAAATGCACCAACAATTTCGCCTTTAGCCAAAGGCACTAAATATTTTTGTTTTTGCTCTTCGTTACCAAAAGTTTCTAAACCCCAGCAAACTAAAGAGTTGTTTACGCTCATACAAACTGAAGCTGATGCATCAATTTTAGAAATTTCTTCCATAGCTAACACGTAAGAAACAGCATCCATTCCGCCACCTCCGTATTTAGGATCTACCATCATACCCAAAAACCCTAGCTCGCCCATCATTTTTATTTGTTCTGCCGGAAATTTTTGGTGCTCGTCGCGCTCAATTACTCCTGGTTTTAAATGTTCGTTAGCAAAATCGCGAGCTGCTTTTTGAATCATCAAATGCTCTTCAGACAAATTAAATTCCATTTTCTATAGTGTTATCGTTATTACTGATTTCGAGCTACAAATTTAATTTTTTAATTGAAAAATTTACTATCCTTGTAGCAAATAGTTGCAATTTGGAAAAATTCAAAGTTATAGGTTTAATGTCGGGCACCTCTTTAGATGGCTTAGATATTGCTTATTGCGAGTTTTGGCTCGAAAATAACCAATGGAATTTTAAAATTTTAAAAGGCGAAACCATTGCTTATACCAGCGAATGGAAAAACCGCTTTTTAGCTTGCGAAACCTCAACTGCGCTACAATTAATAGAAAATCATAAAGCTTTTGGTACTTTTTGCGGAAACGCAGTGAAACAATTTTGCGCAAAATATAATTTTAGTCCCGATTTTGTTAGCTCGCACGGACATACCATTTTTCATCAACCGCAAAAAAACATTACATTTCAGTTGGGTTGCGGCGCTACAATTGCTGCTGTTAGTAGTTTTAAAACAGTTTGCGATTTTAGAAGTACTGATGTTGCTCTTGGCGGACAAGGCGCACCATTAGTGCCCATTGGCGACGAGTTGCTTTTTGCTGAATACGATTATTGCTTAAACCTTGGCGGTTTTGCTAATGTTTCGTTTAACGAAAACGGAAAAAGAATTGCTTTTGATATTTGCCCTGCCAATATAGTTTTAAATTATTTAAGCGAACAAAAAGGTAAGCCTTACGACGAAAATGGCAATTGGGCAAAAAACGGAAATACGAATATTGAATTGCTTAACACGTTGAATAATTTACCTTTTTACAGCCAAAGCGGACCAAAATCGTTAGGAAAAGAATGGGTTTTAGAAAGCATTTTTCCGCTACTAAAAAACAACATTTTGGTTGATGATTTATTAAACACATTTACTTTACATATTGCAGAGCAAATAGCTACAGTTTTAAAAAACGGAAAAGTATTAGTAACTGGTGGCGGTGCTTTTAATAGTTTTTTGACGGGGCAATTGCAACAGAAAACTGAAGTTAAAATTATAATTCCTGATGCCAATACTATACAATTTAAAGAAGCTTTGTTATTTGCTTTTTTAGGTGTGTTGCGTGTTACTGAACAAAACAATGCTTTGCAATCGGTTACTGGTGCCAGCAGAGATAATTGCGGTGGTGCAATTTATTTGTAAAGCTCTCCTAAATTATCTTGTATTTATTTACCACATAGAGACATAGAAAAAAATACGCATTGCTAAACATAGTTTAGATAGCATTTTTCGCAAAGCGAAAAACTATGTTAATCTATCTTTTACTTTAAAAACTATGTACCTATGTGGTGAAAAAAAAAGAGGAGTTACTCCTGAATTATTATTTTACCCCTCTGCACTTCTTTCTCGGTTTGTAATTGCCAAATATAAACGCCAGCCCCTCCTAAATCCTCTGCGCTAACACTTAAAACTTGCTGACTATTGACTTTTAACTCCTTTACTTTTGCGCCTTGCATATTATAAATTACCAAATTACCGCATTCACTAACGATTAGTGTGTTGGTGCTGTTGTTATAAATAACATTTTTGCTTTGCTCTTGCTCTGCAACTCCTACAGTGTTTTGTACAAGTATTCGAGCTATACAGTTTCGGGTAACATTATCATACGAAGTAAAAAAACCTCCTATAATTATTTTTCCATCGCTTTGTATTTCGGCTGAATACACAACATCGTTTGCACCCACGCTAGTGTCAAAATTTGTATCAAGAGTTCCATCGGAATTGAGCCTTGCAATATTTTTTCTTGGTACTCCATTATAAGAAGTAAAGCCTCCACCAATAATTATTTTCCCATCGCCTTGTATTTGAATTGCCTCAACCGAATTGTTTGCCCCAGTTCCGGGATCAAATGTAAGGTCTAACGTTCCATTTGTATTAAGACGTGCTATACCGTTTCTTGCTATACCGTTATAAGTAGTAAATACCCCTCCTATAATTATTTTTCCATCGCTTTGTATAGAACTTGTGTAAACAAATGAATTAGCTCCAGTTCCGGGGTCAAAAGTAGTGTCAAGCGTTCCATCAACACTGAGTCGCGCAATATAATTTCTTGCTACACCATTATAGAGTGTGAAACTACCACCTATAATTATTTTCCCATCACTTTGCAAAGCGCTTGTCCAAATCGTGCTGGTTGTATTGCCATTATTTGCTCCTAATCCTGGGTCAAAAGTACCATCTAGCGTGCCATCGGAGTTTAGACGAGCAATATTGTTTCTTGCTGTTCCATTATAAAAAGTGAATCCGCCCCCTATAATTATTTTGCCATCACTTTGTAAAAGACTTGAGTATACGTCACTGTCTGGACCACTTCCAGGAGTATAAGTGCCGTCTAATGTGCCATCTGTATTGATACGAGTAACGAGATTTGAAAATGAAAAATTTCTTCCACCAATTATTATTTTTCCATCGGTTTGCAATGAAATTGTCCTTACATAAGCAATTCCAGTTACTGGATTAAAAGGACCATCTAAACTGCCGTCATCATTTATACGCGCAATACTGTTTCTTGGCGTACCATTAAAGTGCATGAAACTCCCCCCAACAATTATTTTTCCGTCACTTTGTATAGCGGTAGCTTCAACAAAATTAGTTGCACCTGTGCCAGGGTTAAATGTGTTATCGTTACTACCCGGAGTTTGTGCATTACTATTAAAAAAACAAAAACACTGCGTTATTACAGCAAACAACAGCAATTTTGTTCGCAAATAAACCCATAGCTTTTGCGTTGGGTTTTGTATGTTTGCGCTTAGTTGCATTTTATAAAACATTTATGTAATACTCTAAACTACAAATAATATTTAATTATGCGATAAAAATTATTTGCAGCAAGTATCTATTTTGGGTAAGATTCTTCGCTGGGCTCAGAAGGACAAACTAGGTGAAGTGTTAAGTTTACGAGGTAAGAAGCAATCCATTGGGTGCGTATTTGCGTTACGCGATAGATTGCTTCGTACCTCGCAAAGACAAATAGAGGGAAAACAAAAAAAGCCACTTTTCAGTGGCTTTTTTACTATTAATTTAGTTAGAGATTAAAAGAATTTACCTCTGTTATCTACTACGTTTGCTTTTTCTTTTAAGGCTTCAAACAATTCGTAATCTACACGGCTTTTGTTTGCTTGCATAATTTGTGCTTGTATTTGTTTAAAGTCGGTAATTGCTGCTGGAGCTGTTACACTGTTTACTTTAACAACATATACACCATTAAAACCTTTAATTGGTTTGCTTACCATGTTTGGTTTGTTACCAAACACCGCACCTACTAATTCTGGCTCTCTGCCCATGTTTGGTACAGACGATGCTGCAAATGTTTGTGCTTCTACTTTTTCTAAACCTGTATTTAATTTTGTAGCTAATGCTTCAATGCTTGTTGCACCATTCATAGCAGCAATAAATTTCTCAGCTTTTTTCTCTTTAATTGCTTCTGCTTGCAACATTGGTTTAATAGATTCTAAAGGCATAATTCCTTTGTCGCGAATATCTCTTAAAACTGCAATTAAATAAACGTTTCCTAATTCAAATACCGGCGAAATTTTTCCTCTTTCTGCTGTAAATGCCCAACGCACAACTTCTCTAGAGTTTTCTAATCCCATTAAAGTTCTGTCTGCCTCACGCACATAATCAGCCACACGCTTGTTCATTCCTAAATCTACAATCGATTTTTCGAAAGCGGCTTGTGTAGGATTTTTTCCTGCAAACTCGCTTGCTTTTGCATAATAGGTTTGAATTGTTGCAGAGCTTGGCATTACTTGTTTTTCGATATAACAAACTAATGCTTTTTTCGATTCAGAACTTCTATCCATCAATTCAATTAAATGAATTCCGAATTGAGATTCTACAATTGTAATATCGCCTTTTTTGCCGTTAAAACAAGCGTCGTTAAATGGTTTTACCATTGCACCTTCTGCAAACCAACCTAAATCACCACCTTTTTCGGCAGAACCTTTATCTTGCGATGCAATTTTAGCTAAATCTTCGAACTTAGCTTTTTTAGATGTGATTAAAGCTTTTAAACTATCAGCTGTTTTTTTAGCTAAATCAGATTTACCAGCAATAACACTAATTAAAATATGACGTGCTTTAACACTATCAGGCGCATTTTTAGAAGCTGTAAGTTTTGCTAATTTGTATGTTGTTCCTTCTAAATAAGGACCATAAACTGTTCCCGCAGGAGCGTTAAACAAAATAGAATCAAGCATTGCAGGCATTACACCTTTCTTTTGAAATGCTGCTTCAAACTTTTTATCAGAATTAGCATTTACATATTGCGTATCGTTTTTTGCAGTTGCAAATTCTTCTTTTAAAGCTAAAATAGCAGCTTCTGCTTGTTTAATATCTTCAGCAGATGGAGTTACATCCCAAGTTACGTAATCAACCGAGCGCGCATTTTCTGGTTGTTTGTATTTGTTTTTGTTTTCGTTATAATATTTTTGAATGTCTTCGTCAGTAACTTTTACATCAGTATCTGGAATACCAGCATAACGTTGTGCAACAAAACTAAAATTAGCGATGCTGTTTTTTGCAATGTAATCGTTTTTAGCATCGTTTTTAGTAGCATACAAACCACCTTTAATTAAGTTGTTGTATTTGTTACCTAAACGCTCTTTTTTAATTGAAGCTTCAAAATTTAACCATTGCGCCTTAGATTGACCAGTTTGGTCTTGGTTCATTTGGTTTAAGAAATTGATAACGTTTGCCGGATTAAACTGACCTGTTTGAGGATCGGTAAACGATTGACGAACAGATGGATGTGGATCTTTACCCGCAACCATATCGTATAACTCGTCGGTGCTTACGTTTACACCCACTTTTTCGTATTCTTTAAGCATTATTCTTTCAAACACGATTTGGTTCCATGTTTGCTGACGCAATTGGTCCATAGTGTTATCGTCGATAGCATTTTTTTGCTGACGTTGTTTTTCGCTGTCGATTGCTTGTTGCACTCTAAAATCGAACTCTTGGTAGGCAATTTTTTCGCCAGCTACCTCACCAACTTTATCTTTATCGCCCGAGAAAAAACTACTTCCCGACTCAAAAGCACTTTGTAGAATAAACACTAACAAAGCAACTGCAATAACACCTAATAATAAGCCTGAACGGCTTCTGATTTTTTCTAAAACTGACATCTTTCAAAAATTTATTGGAGGGCGAATATACAACAGCTATTTTTAATAGCCAAATGTTGAGTAAAATTTGATTTTTATTTCTTTGTTAAGATTGGTTGCCGGGATGGTTTTTATAGCGCTTACCATTTACAATAAACATAATCACAGCTATAACTGCCATTGATAAAAAAAGTATGATTTCGGAGCTAAAACCTTTGTTTTTAAAGGAAATTATTGCAAAAACTAAACAAACAACACCAGCCAAAAGCCAAATGTATTGCAGTATTTTTATAAATCCCTTCATAAATTTATTCCTGTTTAACTTTAATAATTCCTTTTATTTTATTGATTTTATATTTTGTAAAAAACTGATTGGCTTCCATACCTTCGCCCATTATAATTTTGTCGTTGGTAGTAATTTTAACAAAGGCCTTTGTAAATATTTTTTGATTGGCTTCGTCCCACGTTAGTTCTTCAGTATCTAAACGCTCGCCTTGTGCATTAATAACTACTACATTGCCTTTGGCCACCATTACTTTCTTTTTATCGTACTTTATGGCGTAATTGGCTTTCATTTGCGTTGTTGTGTCGCCATCAATATCAAAAAGTTGAATGTTCATTCCCTTTTTCATTTCTAAATAAGGGTCTTCGCCTTCGTATCGCTCTAACAACTTTGCATTTAAACGCATGCGTATAACGGCAGAATCGCTATAATTAAGCACAGCATCGGTTTGCGAAACCAAAGGCAAATGCTCTACTTTTAGCAAATTAACTTTATCAATATCGTTTTCGCAAGAAACTAAAAATCCTGCGCCAACAGCTAAAATTAATTTGGCAAAAAAATTCATTTTTTTATTAGTCTATTTTGCGTTTAATAAACCAAACATCGTTTAAAGAAAATCCGATGTTAAACTTAAAAAAATTCTCTTTAATTAAATTGTTTGTAGTTGTGCCTCTTGTGCCTAACTCAAACGAAAGATTAACCGAAGAAGTGCTTCTACGCATTGGTAAACCAGCACCAAAAGAAATGGAATTTTCTACAATTGGTGTGTTTTTTAAATTAAGGTGTGAGTTTGTACTTCTGAAACCAATTCTATAACTTCCTCTTTCGAATGTATTACCCAAAAAACCAGGTTTGGGAGTGTATTGTGCACCTACACATATACTCGAAGCGTTTTGTAACAAATCGTTTACTCCGTAATACGAATATTGACTCCAGTTTTCGATGTAATAATCTACTCCCACAAAAAGTTTTTCTCCTTTTTTAAACGCTAAGCCGGCGCCAATGGTTTGTGGTAAATTTATTTTTCCTTTGTAATCAACAAGGTACGAAACGGTATCTCTTAATTTTACTACTTCGTCTTCTATTCTATAACTTCTAACTAGCGCATTAGTTGTGGCATTAACTACAGAATTGTTTTGAAAAGTTAAACCAATTTGAAAAGCATAGTCTTTTTCTCTCCAATCAATTTTTGTTTTTTTGTAATAAATTAACGAGTCTTTGCGCGTCGTATCTAAAACAGATTTGGTTACGTATAATTTAACTGGAATTTTAAATTGCGCTCCAGCATTGTAATTAAAGCCGCCAACATTTGTAGCTTCTTGCGAAACAGTGTTTAAGTAATTGGTATTATCAAAAGCAAGTTTTCGTTCCTTATTTAAAACACCAAACATATACATTGCGTTTACACCAATAAAAACATTTTTTACAGGTTGAAATCCGTTGCTAACAAACACTTTTGTTAAACCACCATCGCCTTTAAACGAATAATTTATATCGCCAAAAACAGTATCGCTTGCTAAATAATTAATATTGTAACCCATACTAGAAAAGGGTTTTAAACCAAAAGCTGCGCCCCACCATTTAGTTACCGGAAAAGCTAACGAAATAGAATTAAAAGAAGCCGTTTTAGAATTTTGTTTAATTAGGCTTGTGCTTTGTTGCGAAAAATTACCACTAACCGCCGCTTGAAACGTTGTGTATTTTAAAGCACCTAACGAAGCAGGATTAGAAATATTTAAAAGATTACTAGATTGAAATGTTTGAGAAACGCCACCCATTGCCGAATTTTGAGCAAAATCGTCGCGTTGTAACTCACCTAAACCAAATCTAGAGTAGGGAGATTGTGTAAGTGTTTGCGAAAAACTTTGGAAACTATTTAGGAACAAGAAAACAGATAAAATTCCGAGTCGTGTTAAGTGTGTTTTCAATTTTATAAATTATACGTAAGTATTCTGTTTAATCCCTTTTGTACCAAAAATGGTTCGACAAATATGCTATTTTTAATTCCTTTCTCCAAATACACACAATCGCCACCACTTAAAACTACTTTTAAGGCTGGGTACATTTCTTTATAACGATTTATTGTATCATTTATTTCACTAAGCGCACCATTAATTGCACCCGATAAAATGCTGGTTTCCGTAGAATTACCAATTAATTCAATGGGTAGGCTTTGTTTTTCAACCAAAGGTAATTTATCTGTAAAATGATTAAGAGCCGATAAACGCATGTTAATTCCTGGAGAAATAGCTCCTCCCAAATATTGATTTTTTTCGTTTACAAAATCGTATTTAATGCAAGTGCCGGCATCTATAGCTAAAACTGGCTGATTAGGATACAATTCGTTTGCCCCAATCGCTGCTGCCAACCTATCTCTTCCTAAAGTTTCTGGAGTTGTATATAAATTCTGAACAGGAATTTTTGTTTTATCATTTAGCACCAAACTAAAACTTAACTTTTTTATTTCCTCTTCTAAACCAATATCATGATTAACAACTGATGAAATAATAGCTTTTTTAATCTTTTTGTTTTTTGCAATAAATTCAGCTAATTCATGAGGTTCTAATTCTTTTTCTACTTTATACTCTACAAGTTCGCCATTATAAAACAAAAAAAGTTTTGCGTTGGTATTTCCTAAATCTATAACAAGTTGCATATAAGCCTATTTTAGGCAAAAATAGAGGTAATAAGTGTACATAAAACAGAAAAAAAGTTAAATACAGACAAAATAAATTTTGCAGATATAAAATTTTGTATAATTTTGCACTCCCAATTAGGCTGGTACCTTAGCTCAGTTGGTAGAGCAAAGGACTGAAAATCCTTGTGTCCCTGGTTCGATTCCTGGAGGTACCAC
>JAZKHE010000009.1:0-306305 GCA_040385525.1 Bacteroidota bacterium | reverse complement strand
AAAACCGCCCGTTTAATTTTAAAGAATTAATTTTTTAAAAATCACTTTTTTTAACTGCGCCCGCATCATTCATTCCTTTTTTAATTTCGTTTACTAAGTTTTTAGCAAACTCATCTACTTGTTTTAAATGCTCGCCATAAACTGGTAAATAACCTTTAGCGCTTTTATCCATCCATGGTTCAATGGCTTTGTACGAAGCTCCTTTTTGATTTAATTTAGTAATAGAATATTTGTATTTATCATCTTTAAACAAAATAGTAATGGTATAACCAATTTCTCCTGCTTGTAATTTTTTTCCTTCTTTATCGGTGTTATACACTTTTATTAAATGTATTCCTTCAATTATACCTTCTTCTGGACTTTGTTTCTTTATAACAGCAGCAGGGTTTTTGTAGTTTTTACTAAACCAAGCTAAACCGCGTTTATACAATTCGTCTTTTTTTATACCACTCATTGTTACAACTTCAGTATAATCAATAAGTTTTGTTTCAGAATTTACAGGCATAGTTGCATCTTGTGCATTAACTTCTACTGCCGAAAAAAATAATGCAGCTGCAAATAAAAATAATTTTGTTTTCATAGTTAGATAGGATAAATTGAGTTAATCTAATTTATCAAAATTTTCTTAGCTATAAAAATTATTTTGAAGATTTAATGTAATTCTCAGCTAATTTTAAATCGAAAGGTGTGGTAATCTTAGTGTTTTCAACGTTTCCTTCTACTAAATTTATTTTTCCACCATCGGCTTCAAACACACTGGCATCGTCCGTAAAGTTTGCAGTATACTCTTGTAGAAAAGCTTTTTTAATTAAAGCCAAACTAAAACATTGTGGCGTTTGCACTAATTTGTAATCAGAACGCGAAACACTTTTTGAATTTTCGCCATCAATTATTCGTAAAGAATCTTGCAGCGCAATTGCAGGAGTTGCATTCCCAAATTTTATAGTTGCAGTAAAACAATTTTTAATGGTTTGCAAACTAACCATCGGTCGAACTCCATCGTGTATAGCAACAATTCCTTCGGTTTGCGAAATAGAATGTAAGCCATTTTTTACGGAATGAAAACGAGTTTCTCCTCCAATAACAACAGAGTGTTCTATTAAAAAATTATATTCTTTAACGAGTTGTTTCCAATATTCAATTTGAGTTTTAGGCAACACAACTAGTATAGAAATTGAAGTATTAAAATCGTAAAATTTTTGAATGGTATGCATAAGTACAGGTTTGCCAGCCAGTTTTAAAAACTGTTTTGGCACATCGCTTCCCATGCGTGTTCCGCTACCTCCTGCTACTATAATTACAAATTGTTGCATAAAAAATCCCGACTAAAAGTCGGGATGATTTTTTTTATAAAATTAGCATGGCATCGCCATACGATAAAAATCTATATTTTTCTTTTACGGCTTGTTTGTAGGCTTCCATAACTAAATCATATCCTCCAAAAGCAGCAACTTGCATTAATAAAGTTGATTCTGGTAAATGGAAATTAGAAATCATACAATTTGCTACACTAAAATCGTAAGGAGGAAAAACAAATTTATTTGTCCAACCATCAAATGGTTTTAATAAACCTGTGCTCGATACAGAAGTTTCGATAGAACGCATTACTGTAGTTCCTACTGCACAAACTCTTTTTTTATTTTCAATAGCTTTATTAACTAAATCAGCAGTTTCAGCCGAAATAATTGTTTGCTCCGAATCCATTTTGTGCTTTGTTAAATCTTCTACTTCAACAGGTCTAAATGTTCCTAAACCAACGTGTAAAGTAATATTTGCAAGATTAACTCCTTTTAATTCTAAACGTTTAAGCAACTCTCTGCTAAAGTGTAAACCTGCTGTTGGTGCAGCTACCGCGCCTTCGTTTTTAGCAAACACAGTTTGGTAACGCTCAGCATCTTCTTCAGTTGGTTTTCTTTTAATGTATTTAGGCAATGGTGTTTGACCTAAAGCTTCAATTGTAGCTTTAAATTCTTCAAAAGGTCCATCAAATAAAAAACGTAACGTTCTTCCTCTTGATGTAGTATTATCAATTACTTCGGCAACCAAACTATCGTCTTCGCCAAAATATAATTTATTTCCAATACGAATTTTACGAGCAGGATCTACTAAAACATCCCATAAACGGCTTTCGCGATTTAATTCGCGTAGTAAAAACACTTCTATTTTAGCGCCAGTTTTTTCTTTGTTTCCATACATACGTGCAGGAAAAACTTTGGTGTCGTTTAAAATCATTACGTCACCATCATCAAAATAGTTTAATAAATCTTTAAAGATTTTATGCTCTATTTTACCCGTTTTACGGTTAATAACCATTAAACGTGATTCGTCTCTGTTTTTTGTAGGTTCTTCTGTGATTAGCTCCTTTGGTAGGTTGAAGCTGAATTGAGATAATTTCATCTTACGGGATAAATTTTTATGTTAGGAGTGCAAATGTAATCATTTTTTAGCCAAAAAGAACTAAAAAATTAAATTTTAGCTTCAGAAGCCAGTTTTTCAATCGAATGCTGAAAATCTTCAATCGAAAAAGCATTTTCAACCGAAAAATCGCCAATTTTTGTCCTTCTTAATGCAATTAAATGCGCACCCGAATTTAAGGCTAAACCAAAATCTCTAGCTAAAGAGCGAATGTAAGTCCCTTTGGTACAGGTTACTTTAAAATCGACTTCGGGTAAAGCTATACGCGTTAACTCAAAACTATAAATTTCAATTTCTTTAGGTTTAATAATAGCTTCTCCACCTGCTCTGGCAATATCGTAAGCGCGTTTACCATCAACTTTTACAGCAGAAAATATAGGAGGAACTTGCTGAATTTTACCAACAAATTGTTTTGTGGTTTCATGCAATAACGTTTCGCTTATATGTTCTGTTGGAAAAGTAAAATCAATTTCTTTTTCTAAATCGAAACAAGGTGTGGTTGCGCCAATATAAAAAGTGCCCGTGTATTCTTTTTGTTGTGCCTGGTAACTCTCTATTGACTTTGTTTTTTTTCCTGTACAAACAATTAACAAGCCTGTTGCGAGCGGATCTAAAGTGCCAGCATGTCCAACTTTTGTTTTAATTTTCAACTTACTTTTTAGCAACCATTTTATTTTGTTCACTGCCTGAAAGGAGGTCCAATGCAATGGTTTATCAATTAATAAAACGGAGCCGGTAGTAAATTCTTCGGGAGTGATTTCCATAATTAAACCACACTTAATGGAATACCTGCAAAATATAGGATAATGAGTACAATTCCTAATACAATACGGTAGTAACCAAATGCCTTAAAACCATATTTAGTTAATAATGAAATAAAGGATTTTATTGCTATTAAAGCAACAATAAACGCTGCAATGTTACCAATAATTAAAATATTAATTTCATCACTTGTAATTCCGCCACCTTCTTTGTAAAACTTATATAATTTGTAAGCGGTGGCTGCAAACATAGTTGGCACAGCTAAAAAGAAAGAAAATTCTGCTGCTACTTTTCTATTTAAACCTTGTGTTAAACCTCCAATTATTGATGCTGCCGAACGCGATACTCCTGGTATCATTGCAATACATTGAAACAATCCAATTTTAAAAGCTTTTGGCAAATTTATTTCAGTATCGTTTGTTGCATTTTCGTTTTTCGCAAACCATTTATCTACAAATAATAAAACTATTCCGCCTAACAATAAGGTAACGGCTACAGCTATTACGTTTTCTAATAATGCATCGATATAATCGCTAAACAATTTACCAAAAATAGCTGCTGGAATAAATGCAACCAATAATTTTATATAAAAATCGAAACTCTTAAAAAATTGTTTCCAATACAAAACTACTACCGACAATATAGCACCAAACTGAATGGCAACTGTAAATAATTTTGTGAAATCTTCTTGTGCAATGCCCATCACAGAAGAACCAATAATCATGTGCCCTGTAGAAGAAACAGGCAAAAACTCAGTAACTCCTTCAATAATAGCTAAAACAATAGCTTCAAAAATGCCCATTAATTAGTCTTTCGATTTTTTCATGATAGCAAAAATCTCTATTACAAAACCCGCTAAAATTAATATTGGAGAAAGTGTTAAACGCTGAAAATTAAATAATTTATCGCCAGTAAATACATTTGGATCTTCTGAACCACCACCTATCATTAAAATGTAGCCTAGTGCAATTACTGCTAAACCAATTAGCATCCATTTATAATTTTCTTTACCAAATGCAAAGCCTGCATTATTTTCTACTTTTTTTGTTTCAGTTTTTGAAGCTGATTCAGTTTTAGATTTTGCCATATTTAATAATATAAATCGTCTGTTTTTAATCGTAAATATTTTCTAACTGCAAAGTAGGTAGAAAGCCATGTAATTAATATTCCTGTTACAAAAATAGCACCAAAAAGAACGCCCAATAAGGTATAATCTTGCAACTCTTTTAACTCAGGAATTCTTTGTAACAAAGCATACAATACTCCTGCTAATAAACCACAAGCTACTAAGCCACCAATTATTCCATGGCGAATGCTTCTTAAAATAAATGGCACGCGGATAAAACGTTGAGTTGCCCCAACTAATTGCATAGTTTTTATTAAAAAACGTTTTGAATAAATAGCCAAACGAATAGAGTTGTTAATTAAACTTAATGAAATGATGATTAACACTCCACAAAATCCAAAAACAAATAGACTTATTTTTTTTACGTTTTCGTTTACAAACTCTACCAACGATTTTTGATAATACACTTCCTTAACTAATGGACTTGCCATTAAATCGTTTTCTAATTTTTGAATATTTATTGTAGTTGCAAAATCTGCTTTTAAACGTAATTCTAAAGAAGCATTTAATGGATTTGCTCCTAAAAAAGAAATAAAATCTTCGCCCAAATCATTCTTTAATTGTGCGGCTGCTTGATCTTTGGTAACAAAGCTAACGCTTCTAATATTTGAATTAGTTTCTAACGATTTTTGCAATTGCTTAATTTCAAAATCTTTTACATCATCTTTAATAAAAACCATTAAAACAATGTTTTCTTTAAAATAATCGCCCAATTTTTTTGCGTGAATAACCAATAATCCTATCAAACCTAGCATAAACAAAACTAATGATACACTAATAATTACTGTAATGTAATTAGACTTTACACTTCTACGTTCTATTTTTTCAGCTTCTTCTGACATACTATTTATGAAGCACAAATATAACAAAATATCGTGCAAATATTTTTTTGATTTTTAGTTTTTTAACAAGTCCTTCAAAAACTTGTAAAATGCCTAATTTTATTAACTTTGTAAACAATTTTATTTAAGCATATGGAATACAATTTTAAAACAATAGAGCAAGATTGGCAAAAATATTGGGCTGATAACAAAACTTTTAAAGCAGAAGAAAAATCGAATAAACCCAAATATTATGTGTTAGATATGTTTCCATATCCATCGGGCGCTGGCTTACATGTTGGGCACCCGCTTGGTTATATTGCTAGCGATATATACGCTCGATACAAACGCTTAAAAGGTTTTAATGTGTTGCACCCAATGGGTTACGACAGCTTTGGCTTACCTGCTGAGCAATATGCTATTCAAACAGGGCAACATCCTGCCATTACAACCCAACAAAATATTGCACGTTACCGCGAACAGTTAGATAAAATTGGTTTTTCGTTTGACTGGGACAGAGAAGTAAGAACTTCAAATCCTGATTATTACAAATGGACACAATGGATTTTTATTCAATTGTTTAATTCGTGGTACAACACAAATACTAACAAAGCAGAAAAAATTGAAACCTTAGTTGCTGAATTTGCTAAAAACGGAAACGCTCAAGTAAAAGCTTGTACTTCGCAAGAAACTATATTTAGCGCAACTGAGTGGAATGCTTTTTCTGAAAAAGAACAACAAGATATTTTAATGAATTATCGCTTAACGTATTTAAGCGAAGCGTGGGTAAACTGGTGCCCTGCATTGGGAACTGTGTTAGCCAACGACGAAGTAAAAGATGGCGTGAGCGAACGCGGCGGACATCCTGTTGAGCGCAAATTAATGAAACAATGGAGTATGCGCATTACCGCTTATGCTCAACGATTGTTAGATGGTTTAGAAACTATAGACTGGACAGAATCGATTAAAGAAGCGCAACGCAATTGGATTGGACGTTCTGTTGGAACGAGTTTAAAGTTTAAAGTTCAAGGTGGTTTAAAACATAGAAATTTCTTAGTTATAAGTTCTGAGTCAAATACAAATGATTTTTCTGAAGAACCTGAAGATGTTTATATAGAAGTTTTTACAACTCGCCCTGATACCATTTTTGGTGTGAGCTTTGTTACATTAGCACCAGAGCACGAATTGGTAAATGAATTAACAACTAATGAATACAAACAGGCTGTTGACGAATACGTTTTGTATGCTAAAAACCGATCTGAAAGAGAGCGCCAAGCTGATGTAAAAAAAATAACAGGACAATTTACCGGAGCTTATGTAGTGCATCCTTTTACTAACGAACCAATTCCGGTTTGGATTGGTGATTATGTTTTAGCTGGTTACGGAACAGGTGCTGTTATGGCTGTGTCTGCTCACGATACACGCGATTATGCATTTGCAAAATATTTTAATTTACCCATAAAAGAAGTTGTTGCTGGTGGCGATTTAGAAAAAGAAGCTTACGATGCAAAAGAAGGAAAACTAGTTAACTCTGATTTTTTAAATGGCTTAGAAGTAAAAGAAGCTATTAAAAAAGCAATTGCCATAATTGAAGAAAAAAGTTTAGGAAAAGGTAAAACAAATTTCCGTTTGCGCGATGCAGTATTTGGTCGTCAGCGCTATTGGGGTGAGCCAATTCCTGTTTATTTTGAAAATGGAATAGCAAAAGTTTTATCAGAAGATAAATTGCCTTTGGTCTTGCCAGAAGTAGATAAATATTTACCTACCGAAGATGGCGAACCTCCATTAGCAAGAGCAAAAGATTGGACATTTGAAACCACTACTATGCCAGGTTGGGCGGGTAGCTCTTGGTATTTTTACCGCTATATGAACAGCCAAAACAAAAATGAGTTTGCTTCCCAACAAAGCATAAACTATTGGCAAGATGTAGATTTGTATATTGGCGGCTCAGAACACGCAACTGGGCATTTATTGTACTCTCGCTTTTGGAATAAATTTTTGTTTGACTTAGGGTTAGTTCCCAAAGAAGAACCTTTTAAAAAGTTGATTAACCAAGGGATGATTCTTGGAACTTCTGAGAAAATATATAGAGGAAATTACAATTCATCACAGTTAGTAGGCAAGTTATTTTGCGAAAAAGATATTTACATGCCAGGGTTCTTTGCGAAAAATATTTATTATAGTGCTAAGAATATTGAATTTGCAAAAGCTAACTATACAAAAATTGATGAATTAGAACATTTATCTGTTTTAAATGTACCAATTCAAAATGTGAAAAATTCAGTTTTAGATATTAGTAAAATTGATGATTATCAAAATTCCATATTCGCAACAAAATATGGCTTTTGGTATAAAAATGAATTTCATATTTATAAAGGCATTAATGGCGAACCTGTTATTGATAATATAAGTGAAACTGATAAAAATTTTTATACATTCCAAGAGGTAGAAAAGATGTCAAAATCTAAATGGAATGTAGAATCTCCAGATGATATTTGCGATAAATTTGGCGCCGATACTTTGCGTTTGTACGAGATGTTCTTAGGTCCGTTAGAACTTTCAAAACCTTGGAACACTAACGGAATTACAGGCGTACATGGTTTCTTAAAAAAACTGTGGCGCTTGTTTTATGCTAGTGGCGAATTTGTTGTTAGCAACGACGAGCCAACAAAAGCCGAATTAAAAACTTTACACAAAACCATTAAAAAAATTGTAGAAGATATAGAGCGTTTTTCGTTTAATACTTCGGTTAGTAATTTTATGATTTGTGTAAATGAGTTAACCGATGCAAAATGTAATAAACGCGCTATTTTAGAACCTTTGTTAATTACATTAGCACCATACGCGCCACACATAGCCGAAGAGTTATGGAAACAATTAGGTAATAAAGAGAGTATTACATTTGCAACTTTCCCTGCTTTTAACGAAAGCTATTTAGTTGACGATACAATAAATTATCCTGTTTCGTTTAATGGCAAAACTCGTTTTATGCTAGAGTTAGCTGCAACAATGACTGCCAAAGAAATTGAAGACCATGTTATGGCTTTAGCAGATACTCAAAAATACTTAGAGGGTAAAACTCCTAAAAAAGTAATTATTGTCCCTAAAAAAATTGTGAATATTGTTGTTTAAAAAGCCACGCTAACTCTAACTCAAAGCCTCACCCCAACCCTCTCCAAAAGAGAGGGAGTTAGGCAAATGCAAAATCAGCAGTTATAACTATTTGGTAAAAGTATTGTAGGTTTAGCACACATAGCTTGTCCTTCTGAGTAAAACGAAGAATCTCATCACAACCATTGGATTGCTTCGTACCTCGCAAATTTAAGGAGAGGTGGCTTATTCAAACTGCAAAATGAAAATATAAAACTATTACAAACGCATTGTCCAAAAAGTCCTCCCTTTTGGGGAGGATTTAGGAGGGGCTTGAACAAAAAAAAAGGAAACCAAATTGGTTTCCTTTTTTTATAAGTTGGGTTAAGATTAACCTTTTCCTTGACCAGCTTTAATTGTAGTAGATGGAGCTGATTGAGTTGCTTTTTTAGGAGCAGAACCACCTTTTTTCGGTGCAGCAGCAGCAGCAGCGATAGAATCATCAATAGCTTTTTGTTTTGCAGCAGCTTCAACAGTAGCAATAGAATCAGCAGTTGCTTTTGCAGCAGCAGCTTCAGCCTCAGCTTTAGCAGCCTCAACAGCAGCGATTGAATCTTGTTTTGCTTTTTCAGCAGCAGCTTTTTCTTCAGCAGAAGGACCGCAAGCTACCATTGCCATCATACCAGCAACGATCGCAGATAAAAATACTTTTTTCATTTTCGTAGTAATTGTTTGTTATTGTTAGTAATAATTAGGCGCAAATGTAAAGCATATTTAGTATATCTTCCAAATATTTTAATAAAAATTAATTAACTGATTATCAATATATTAAAAATATTTTTATTCCAATATTGCTTTTATGCCAAAAATAACTTGTAATTAAATCTATAATAGTTTCATAGATTACTGATATTAGGTAGTGAGACACGATTTTTTTGGAAAATAGTTTTATTCAACTTACTTTTGTTTCATTATTACTTTAAACTTTAAAATTAACCAAAAACAAAAATTATGAAAAAAAGAATTTTATCTTTAGCTACTGTATTATTTATTGGTGGTTCAGTTGTATTAACATCTTGCGGTGGAGACGAAGAAGCTCCGATTATTACTTTAAAAGGTGATGCAATCGAAAAAATTGATTTAGGCTCAGCATATACTGATGCTGGTGTTACTGCTGACGATAATGAAGATGGTGACGTTTCTGCAAACGTAACTAACGATGCTACTACAGCTGTTGATAACAAAAAAGCTGGGAAATACACAGTAACTTATAAAGTATCTGACGAAAAAGCTAATGAAGGAACTGCAACTAGAGAAGTTTGGGTTGTTGTTTCTCCTAAAGTTTTAGTTGGTTCTTATGATGTTGTTGATTTAGTAGGATCTTCTTCTACTCCATACACTGATAACATTTCTACTTCTAGCGCTAACGATTACTCTATCGTTTGTACTAAATTTGCTTTCTATAGCAATGCTGGTGTTGTTATGGAATTATCTGGTGATTTAGGAACTGATGTTAAAGTTGCTGCTAACCAAACTTATGTTTCTGGTTCTACTCCAGCAAGCAGAACTTTTGCAGGTACAGGAACAGTTGCTGAAGATGGTAAATCTTTTGTAATTAACTACACTGAAACTACTAACGGTTCTACTGTTACTGGTAAAGGAACTTACACTAAAAAATAATTTTTAGTATAATTTATATAAAACGCCTCTCAATTTGAGAGGCGTTTTTATTTTATATTAACTTTGCCTCCGTATGAAGGCATTCTTTAAAGTTAGTATAACACCACTAAAGCAAATTGCTTTTCTATTCTTACTTTATGCTGTTTTAAGAACTTTGTTCTTATTCATTCATTTTTCAGAATGGGAATTATCGTTCACAGAGCTAATTTCAATTTACCTACACGGTTTACAGTTTGATGGAGTAACTATTGCTTTTGCTAACATTACTTATCTTTTAATTTATTTTTTACCACTAGAGTATTTTTTAAAAAGTACTTATCCTTTTGTGAAAAAATACTTATTTATTCTTCTCAACATTCCTTTTATTCTGCTTAATTGTATTGATTTAGCTTATTATTCCTTTTCAGGAAAAAGAATAACTGCGGATTTTATTTCTACTTCAAAAGACATTACCAATCAAATTGGTTCTTACGTTATAGATTATTGGTGGATAGTAATTATTTTATTAGTGTTTATTTATTTTCTGAATAAAATAATAAAACACACTACAAGTAATTTACAAATACAATTTACGACAAAAAACAAACTATTAAATTTAATTATTTGGATTCCTTTTTTATTTTTAATAGCTCGTGGTAGCTTAAACTACAAGCCTTTACACAATTTTGATGCAAATAATTATGTAAAAAACATAAATGCGCCTTTGGTTTTAAACTCTGCATTTACATTTATAAAAACATTAGATACCGAACCTATAAACGAACTTAATTACTTTACTGAATCCGAACTTTCAAAAATATATTCGCCATTTCACAAACCAAATAATAAAGAGCAAAACAAAAAAAATGTAGTTGTAATTGTATTAGAAAGTTTTTCTAAAGAATATGTTGGCTTTTTAAATAATGGAAATGGTTACACACCTTTTTTAGATTCGTTAGCAAATCATAGTTTAATTTTTACAAATTTTTATGCCAACGGTCGTCGCTCTAACGAAGGAATCCCAGCTATAATTGCTGGTATACCGCATTTAATGGAAGCCAATTTTATCGCTTCAAATTATGGCAGTAATCAGTTTTGCGGATTAGGAACTTATTTAGCTGAAATGAATTACAACACATCTTTTTTTCATGGTGGAGTAAATGGAACAATGAGTTTTGATAGTTTTTCTAAATTATCTGGATTTACAAATTACTTTGGTAAAAATGAGTACAACGGAAAAGACGACGACTACGATGGGAATTGGGGAATATATGATGAGGAATATTTTAATTTTTTCTGCAACAAATTAAACTCATTTAAAACTCCATTTGCATCAGTTTTCTTTTCCCTTTCATCGCATCATCCTTACAACATACCTTTAAAACATAAAAATAAATTCCCAAAAGGAAAGTCAGAAATACACGAAAGCATTGGTTATGCTGATTATGCTTTAGCACAATTTTTTAAACAAGCAAAACAAACAGAATGGTATAAAAACACCTTATTTGTTATTACAGCCGATCATACATCAATTACAAATGTTTACTATTATCAAACTGCGTTGGGCGAATATCAAATTCCGCTTTTAATTTTTAGTCCTAGCGATTCAACTATTATTGGAAGTAAAGATATTTTAAGTCAGCAAATAGATATTTTACCCACAGTGCTCGATTATGTTGGTTACAATAAAAACTATTTTGCATTTGGAAACTCTTTGTTTGATGCAGAAGCTGATAGATTTGCTATTCAACAAAAAAATGGTTTTCAATTAGTTTATAAAGATTTTTTGTTTCAATATGCAAATGATAATAATGCAAATTTATTCGACATAAAAAATGATAGTCTGCTCCAAAACCCAATACACGATAAGAATAACGAGAATTATAAAATAAGTGAAAGAAAACTAAAAGCCATTTTGCAAAGTTTTAACAACAGTTTAATTCGCAATAAAATGAAATTCTAAAAAATGAAAAAATTAGAAATCATTTTTATAGTAAACCCTATTTCGGGAGTTGGAAAACAAAAAAAAATTGAAACACTTGTGCCCGAAATTATTGATAGTTCGAAAATAAATTACAAAATTATTTATACACAATACGCAAAACACGCTACCGAAATTGCTACAGCATATAAAGATAAAACAGACGTTATTGTTACTGTTGGTGGCGATGGTTCTGTGCACGAAACAGCTTGTGCTTTATTAAATTCAAACACTGCTTTAGCAATTATACCAACAGGTTCTGGCAACGGTTTAGCTCGTCATTTAAACATTCCGCTCAACATAAAAAAAGCAATTGCAGTCCTAAATAATTTTGAAATTAAAAAAATTGATACTGGTTTTATAAATAACATTCCTTTTGTAAACGTTGCAGGTATTGGTTTTGACGCCTTTATTATTGAACAATTTGCAAAAAACACAACAAGAGGTTTGCTTAGCTACATAAAAATTATTGTTAGTTCTCTGCCATCTTTTAAAGCAATTGATTGCGAAGTAAAATGGAAAAACGGAACATTTAACGATAAAGCATTTATGGTTTGTGGAGCTAATATTTCTCAATTTGGAAACGCCGCTTACATTGCTCCTACTGCAAAAGATACCGATAGCAAACTGAATTTAGTAATTATAAAAAAACTGAATTTATTTCAAATTCCAATGTTAAGTTTTAGGTTGTTTACCAAAACTATTCATAAATCTAAACATGTAATTTACGAAACTGTTGAAGAGTTTAGCATTTCTCAAAAAACAGAAAATGTGCAACTCGACGGAGAATTTTATAAAATAAATTCGCCTTTACATTTTAAAGTAAATCCATTATCTTTATCGGTAGTTGTGTCAAAATAATTAGCACCATGGCAAAAAATAAAAAAATTGTAAACGTAGTTTACTCCACAAATCCCAACTTTAATTTTGAAGTTACAAACGATGAAGAAGCTGAAACTTTAGCGCCTCAACAACAAAATTTAAAAATTTATTTAGACAGAAAAGGCGGCGGAAAGGTTGTTACCCGAGTAGCTGACTTTATTGGCACAACAAGCGATTTAGAAGACTTAGGAAAACTTTTAAAACAAAAATGTGGTGTTGGTGGTACTGTAAAAGAAGGCGAAATTTTGGTTCAAGGAGATTTTAGAGACAAAGTATTAGACATTGTTATAAAACTAGGTTACAAAGCAAAAAAAGCGGGTGGCTAGATAAATTATAGAATTGAGGATTTGATGAATTATAGAATTGGAGAAGGATTGATTTAATATTTGAAAAAACGCTACAATTCAATAATTCTAAAATACAATAAATCAAAAACTCTCCAACTTAATAATTCTCTATCTCAACAAATTATTAAATCCCATCGCCATCAAACATATTACCCAATCCGCCTAAAATACTTCCCTCCTCTTTTCTTCCTCCAGCGCCACCATAAGAAATAATTCTACTCGCTAATCTCGAAATTGGTAACGATTGAATCCAAACTTTTCCTGGTCCGCGTAATGTTGCAAAAAACAAACCTTCGCCACCAAAAATTGCATTTTTAATTCCTTTTACAAACTGAATATCATAATCAATACCACTCGTAAACGCAACAATACAACCCGTATCTATTTTAATTAATTCACCTGGAAGTAATTCTCTTTCTATTATTGTTCCACCTGCATGCACAAAAGCCATTCCATCGCCTTCTAACTTTTGCATAATAAAACCTTCGCCACCAAACAAACCTGTGCCTAACTTACGTTGAAATTCAATGCCAACACTCACACCTTTTGCTGCACACAAAAAAGCATCTTTTTGGCAAATAACTTTTCCATTTAAATGCGATAAATCCATTGGTATAATTTTACCCGGATAAGGCGAAGCAAAAGTGGCTTTCTTTTTACCTTGACCACCATTTGTAAAAGCAGTCATAAAAAGACTTTCACCTGTTAGTAATCTTTTTCCTGCCGAAAAAAGTTTACCCATAAAACCACTGTTATTTTGTTTAGAACCATCACCAAAGATTGTTTCCATTTGTATGGCTTCATCCATCATCATAAAGCTACCACTCTCAGCAATAACAGTTTCTTGAGGATCTAACTCAATTTCAACGCATTGCATTTCTTCGCCAATAATTTTGTAATCTATTTCGTGATTTGATTTCATAATGTGTTCATTTACGTACGCAACAAAATTACAATTTGTTAATTGTACATATTAAGCTATTTTTGTTAAATAATCTAAAAAAGAACCAAATGAAAATGATTAAAAAAATTGGAATTGCTTTACTTATAATTATCGGTTTAGTTGTAGTTGTATCGCTTTTTTTACCGAGTCAACGAGTTGTTGAGCGTAGCATCAGCATTAATGCTCCAACAGAAATTGTATTTGAACAAATTAACACTTTAAAAAACTGGGTTAACTGGAGTCCTTGGTATAAAATGGATACGGCAGTTGTACAAACTTATTTTGGTGGAGAAAAAGGTAAAAATGCAGGTTACACTTGGGATAGTAAAAATTCTGACGTTGGTAAAGGAAAATTAACTATTGTAGAAAGTGCTCCTTACGATTCTATTGTTACTGCTTTAGATTTTATGGATCAAGGAACTGCTTTTGGTGGTTTTAAATTTAAAAAAGAAGGCGAAGCTACTGTAGTAACTTGGTATATGAACTGCGAAATGGGTATGAATCCTATTGGTAAAATTTTTGGCTTATTTATGGATGGAATGTTAGGTCCAGATTTTGAAAAAGGCTTAGCAGATATTAAAAAAGTTAGTGAAAGTATGCCAAAAACAACTGAATCATCTGTTAAGGTAGAAGTTGTTGATGTTGCGACTCAAGCAGCATACACAATTAAAGCGAGTGTAAAAATGAATGAAATTGCTAATAAAATTGGCGAAATTTATGGTAAAATTATTGGCTTACTACAAAAAAATAAAGTAGAAATGGTTGGCCCTCCATTTTTAATTACGCATAAATATACGCCCGAAGCGTTAGAAATTGAAGCAGGTTTACCAGTTGCAAAATTAGGTAAATCTAGTGGCGAAATAAACGCAATGGAAATAAAATCGTGTAAAACTGCAACTGCAATTCATTTGGGTTCATACGAAAGCACACCTGCAACCTATCAAGCAATTGAAGAATGGATTAAACAAAACAACAAACAAATTATTGGTTCGCCTTGGGAAGTATACATTACAGACCCAGGCGTTGAAAAAGACACAGCTAAATGGCAAACTCAAATTTACTTTCCAATTGCTGAATAAATTTTACAAAATAAATTGTCAAAAGCTCCCCAAATTTGGGGAGTTTTTGTTTTATACCTATCTTAGATAAAAATTTAAATCATGAAATACTTCATTTTAATTTTATCGTTAGTTACATTTTCTGCAAAAGCACAAACAGTTGATAACTACAAAAACAACTTTGCTAGCATTTGCGACGACTACAAAAAAAATGTTTTTGATATAAGTATTTGCGAAAACACAATTAATGCATTAAGTGCTTTAGAAAGCAAAATAAGCGAAAGTTTATTTTTTGATAAAACGTTAACTGCCGACGATAAAAACACTTTAAAAAATATTAAAACAGATATTATTGGCATGCATCATTTTGTAGGTTATCAGCAAGCTTGCGGTCAAGAATATTTTACTTTTGACGAACTAAAAAAAGCATGTAGTATTTTGGGTGCTACTTACGAAGAAGTTTTTGTAGGCAAACATTGCATGAAAATAATTAAAACAGAACTAAATGGTTACGTTTGTTATTTAGCAGAAAACACTGTTAACGACCACAAAAAATTTAATTTTAAATACAAAAGAATTCCTTACGGGGTTGGTCAAGGTGAATCTGATATTCAAGCAAAAGGAATAAAAGATTTATACAATAACAAAACCGAAAAAGACATTAAAACTATTGAATTAGTTTATTTTAATTGCTTGTAATGAAATCAAGAGAAAGTTTAATTGATGCGCAAGAAAAAGCAAAACAGTTATTTGATTTAATAGAAGAAAAAAAAATAATTTCTGCTGGTAAATCGGAGCGAGAAATAAACGACGAGATACTCTCACTCGCAAATAATTTTTTAAACGTAAAAAAATTCTGGCACAAACGCATTGTAAGAGCAAATGAAAACACATTGCATCCTTACAAAGAAAATCCACCCAATTTAATTGTTCAAACAAACGATATTGCTTTTGTTGATTTAGGGCCTGTGTTTGAAGAATGGGAAGCCGATTTTGGAAGAACATTTGTGATTGGAAACGATGCTAAAAAAATAAAACTAAAAAACGATATTGAACATGCTTGGCAAAAAGCTGTAGATTATTATTTTAATTCTGTAAACCAAACTGGTGCGCAATATTTTGATTACATAAAAAACTTAGCTACAGAATATGGTTGGGAATATGGTGGACCATACGCGGGGCATTTGGTGGGGAAATTTCCGCACGAAAAATTAATTGGCGAAGATTTAATTAATTATATACATCCAGAAAATAACGAAATTATGCAAGCTCCAGATAAAAATGGTGATGAGCGATTTTGGATTTTAGAAATACACTTTGTAGATAAAACCGATAAAATTGGTGGATTTTACGAGCAATTACTAATTCAGCCTTAACATTCAATTAACTATTAATTGAACTAACTTTTACACTGCGGTTACATTGTAAAAACATAGCAAAGTTACTTTTGCATCAACAAAAACTAAACTATGAAAAAAATAATTTATTCTACTATTATTGTTGCCTTAGTAACATTAGCTTCATGCTCTAAAGACGCTAAAATTAACAAAAGAATTGATGGTACTTGGAAAGTAACTATTGATGACGGTGAAGCTGTAAGTACAGGTGATGCAATTACATACGAGTTCTCAAAATCTGACAAAAAAGAAGGAACTGGTTCAGTTAAATTTACTGATGAAGTTGGTAACAGTTTTGGTCAAGACTTTACTTACACGTTAGCTGATGAAAAATTAAGCATCACAACAACATCAACTTTTTTAGGCGCTACAACACAAGTTTATGACGTAGTTGAATATTCTAAAACTAAATTAAAAATTTCTGACACAGTTGATGGCGACATTACTGAAATGGAAAAAATGTAATATTTAAATTAATTTACACTTAAAAACACCTTTTTTAAAGGTGTTTTTTTTTGACTATAGCTATCTAATAGCAAGATGATTTTTAATTAATTCAATTAACTTTGTATTAAATAAAAAAACATGCCTCGGTATTTTGCAGAAATAGCGTATAACGGAAAAAACTATCATGGTTGGCAGCTGCAAGAAAATGCAGTGAGTGTTCAGGCAAAACTTAACGAAGCACTTAAAATTTACCTGCGCGAAGATATTGAAACAATGGGCTGTGGACGAACTGACACCGGTGTTAATGCAAAACAATTTTTCGCTCACTTTAATACCGAAAATGCAATTTTAGATTTTAAATTATTTGTTTACAAACTGAATAAATTGTTGCCTAGCGACATCGTAATTTATAATTTACATGAAGTTACAAATGAAGCACACGCACGCTTTGATGCGCTAACAAGAACTTACGAATACTACATTACAAAAAGTAAAAATGTATTTAATAATTTAAATTACTATTACACCAATTCAATTAATGTTGAATTAATAAATTTAGCTTTAAAAGAACTGTATAACTATAAAGATTTTAGTTGCTTTTCAAAATCTAACACACAAGTTTTTACAAACAATTGTAAAATTACTTATGCAAAGTTGGAACAAGTAAATGAGTCGGATTTTGTGTTTACCATAACTGCCGATCGTTTTTTGCGAAACATGGTTAGAGCAATTGTAGGCACACTATTAGAAATTGGTAGAGAAAAAATTACTATACAAAATTTTAAAGAAATAATAGAAAGTAAAAACAGAAGCAATGCTGGTTTTTCAGTTCCCGCTGATGGTTTATTTCTTTCTAAAATAGAATATCCACAACACATTTTTATAACAGAAAACACAATATGAAAATAGGAATAGTTTGTTATCCAACATTTGGAGGTAGTGGCGTTGTTGCTACAGAATTAGGAAAAGCTTTAGCAGAAAAAGGACATGAAATTCATTTTATCACCTATAGCCTACCCGTTAGATTAGATTTTTTTTCTGAAAATATTTTTTACCACGAAGTTTCTGTTTCTGATTATCCATTATTTGACTACCCACCTTATGAACTTGTATTAGCAAGTAAATTAGTAGATGTAGTTAAATACGAAAAGTTAGATTTATTGCACGTACACTATGCAATTCCTCATGCATCGGCAGCATACATGGCAAAACAAATTTTAGCGAAAGAAGGAATTAAAATTCCTTTTATTACAACTTTGCATGGAACCGACATAACTTTAGTTGGAAAAGATGCTTCGTTTGAACCTGTAATTACTTTTGCAATAAACGAATCAGATGCTGTTACGGCTGTTTCAGAAAGCTTAAAACAAGATACTTACAATTATTTTAAAGTAACACGAGAAATAAACGTTATCCCAAATTTTATTGATATTGATGATTATTCTTCAGTAAAAACAGAATGCCATAAAAAAATATATGCGCCTAATGGCGAAAAAATTTTAATGCACGTTTCTAACTTTAGAAAAGTAAAACGCGTTGATGATATTTTAAGAGTTTTTGATAAAGTAAGAAAAGTAATTCCTACCAAATTAATTTTGGTTGGTGATGGTCCCGAAAGAAATCACATTGAAAAATTGTGCAGAGAATTAGATACTTGCGATGATGTAAGAATGTTGGGAAAAGTTACTAATCCGCAACAAGTTTTGTGCGTGGCAGATGCCTTTATTTTACCATCAGAAACAGAAAGTTTTGGATTAGCCGCTTTAGAAGCTATGGCTTTAAAAGTACCTGTAATATCAACAAATACTGGTGGTTTACCCGAAGTAAATATTCATAATTATTCTGGTATGCTAAGCAACGTTGGTGATGTTGACGATATGGCAAAAAATACCATTTACATGCTAGAAAACGAAGCACGATTAGCTGAATTTAAAGCAAATGCTTTTAAGCAAGCACAAAAATTCGATTTAAAAAATATACTCCCAATGTATATCGAATTATATCAGAAAGTAATTGCAAATAGTTAAATAGTTTTTTTTTATAAAATTAAAAACGGCTGAGCTTGATTCGATTATTTATAAAAAAACAATATATTTGGATAAACGAATAAAAGGTTCGGGTATATATAAGTTAGTTACAAGCAATATGAAAATCATACTAGTAGTAATATTAACCCTTTGTATTAAGCTGACTTATTCTCAATCAAATTCTATTTCGACAAATAAAACAACCTCCGAGACTGTTACTTTGACTGGAACTGTAAAGGACAAAAACACAAGTGAATTAATTCCATTTACAAACATTACATTTTCAATTGGTAATATGGTTTATCGACAATTTCGTGCAAACGCTGAAGGTAAATATAGCTGCACTGTTTATTTCGACTCATTATTTACCAACAAGGCTGTAATGGAATTCGGTATGACAGGTTACATGAATAGTATAATTAGTGATATTACATTCAAAAAGGGGGACACTATCACTATAAATACAGACTTAAGTTCTTATGGGGGTATAATTTGCATAGAGCCGATAATATGCTTAGAAACCAAGAACGATAGAACTTGTAAATTGGAGTTGACAAGTGAAATTGTGTTTTGCACCCCTGACACCATTATTGGAATACAAAGAGAATACTGGGCTTATGACAAAATACTTAATGGTATTATGCACTTGAAATTATATAACCAAGGAATATATTCTATCGACTATAGAAACCTGAAAAATCCTGAAGTAATTATAAACTGTTGCGTAGGTAAGTACACGAAAAAATGGAACGGAATTGACTTTTATCTTCGTTGTGACTGTTATGACCATTCTTTCGAACTCAATAAATTGAAGGGAAGAAAAGTATTAAAAGCCAAATCAGGTGACCTGAAAGGTTTGGTATTTTATGACTGCTCAAAAAGACCATTTATTGAGAACAATGTAAATTAATTGCCAGTCACTAACAGCGCATATACCCCACTCGTCCTCGTTTGCAACGAGGATGAAATAAGCAAGCGTTTATAACGCTTAACTAAACCAACCCCCCCACTCGTCCTCGTTTGCAACGAGGATAAAATAAGTAAGCGTTTGCAACGCTAAACTAAATCAAAATTCTTTTATTTTAAATCATTTCCGCCACCAGCTACAAGTGCCAAAACATCAATCTATTTTTAAATCTTAAATTTATATTAACTCAAAACATTCACTTTCTTTCTTCTAAAAATATGCTTTTCATTAAATATAATAATGGAAAGCAAAATTAGCGAGTACGAAAATATTTGAAACGAATTTGTTTTTTCGTCAAAATAAAAAACAGCAATTAAAAAGTTTAACAAAGGATTTATATACAACAAAATTCCCATTGTTGATGAGTTTACTCCTTGCAATGCGTAGAGATTTAAGAACAATGGAATAATTGTAAATAGTATTACAATTATCATAATCATCTCATAAAAAAAAGCTTCTTGCGGCACCGCACCACTGTAACTTGGGTAAAATGGCAACAAAATAAAAGCTGCAAATATTATTTGAAATGTAAGCAATAAAAAACGATCGAATAAAATATTTTTTCGCTGCGTAATTAAATACAAGGCATAAGAAACGGCAACTATTAAACTATAATACAAGTCAACCAAATTATTAAACGATAACAAAAAACAACTCACAACGCTTATACCAACTGCTAACCATTGCCATTTACTTAATTTTTCGTGCAAAATAAAATAAGCCAAAACAGTTGTTATTATTGGGCAAACCAAATAAGCATACGAAGCTGCTTTTATACTAATATGATTCATTGCGTAAATAAAAAAGAACCAATTTGCCGTTAATAATGCGCCTCCAAAAAAAGTTAACAATACCGTTTTTGACTTATCTTTTTTACTTAAATTTTTAAAAGTAGTATAACTATTTTTAAGTACTTTTTTTCTAAGAAAAAGACTAATAATTAGCATTAACGCAGCGCAAAAAAATACACGGTAAAATAAAATATCTAATGAAGGATAAGTATTTAGCGGTTTTAGCGCCAAACTAAAAAAGCCCCAAACAATAAAGGCCAATAATGCGGCGCCGTAATAACGAGAAAATTTCATGCAATTTGTTTAGAAATAACACGACAAATGTATTGAATTTTTCGACTTAAAAACTAACAAAAGACTAAACATTAAACCAAATAAAACGTTTAACTTTGACTAATGGCTGTAACTGGAAACGCATTTGATTTCTCAATTTTAAAACGAATACTTTCGTACGTTAAACCCTACAAAAAAGTATTTTATTTTACCGCTTTAGTTACTGTTTTATTAGCCTTTTTATCTCCTATTCGTCCGTTTATTGTTCAATATGCAATTGATAATTATGTAATTAAAACCAACCCAATTGGTTTGCTAAATGCCGTACTAATAATGTTAGGCGTTTTAATTATAGAATCGTTACTGCAATTTTCTTCGAGCTATTACGCCAATTTTTTAGGCCAAAATGTTATTAAAGATTTAAGAGTTCAGTTATACAAACACATTCTTAATTTTAAATCAAAATACTTTGATAACAATGCTGTTGGAACTTTAGTAACTCGAACAATTAGCGATATACAAACAATTGTTGATGTTTTTTCGCAAGGCTTTTTAGAAATTATTGGCGATATTTTAAAACTAATTGTAATTATAACGGTAATGTTTGTAAGCGATTGGCGCTTATCTATTATTAGTTTAAGCACAATTCCCATTTTACTTATTGCGACAAATATTTTTAAAAACGCAATAAAAAAATCGTTTCAAGATGTGCGTAATCAGGTTGCTCGCTTAAATGCATTTGTACAAGAACACATAACAGGAATGATGATTGTGCAAATATTTAACAAAGAGCACGACGAATTTGAAAAATTTAAAGCCATAAACGAAGAACACAAACAAGCCAACATCCGCTCAATTTGGCATTATTCTGTATTTTTTCCGGTAGTAGAAATTTTATCAGCAATTTCAATTGGCTTATTGGTTTGGTGGGGAAGCAAAGAAGCATTGAAAGATACCTTTACTTTAGGAAGCATTGTTTCGTTTATTATGTATGTAAATTTATTGTTTAGACCTATCCGTCAATTGGCCGATAGATTTAATACTTTACAAATGGGAATGGTAAGTTCTGAACGTGTTTTTAAAATTTTAGATGCGCAAGATGAAATAAAAAATTCGGGTAAAATTGATGCAACAAACATTAAAGGGAAAATAGAATTTAAAAATGTATGGTTTGCTTACATTGACGAAAATTGGGTCCTTAAAAATATTTCTTTTACAATAGAAGCTGGTCAAACTATTGCATTGGTTGGCGCAACGGGTTCTGGAAAAAGCACTATAATTAACTTAATAAACAGAAGCTACGAAATAAATAAAGGCGAAATATTAATTGATGATATTCCGCTACAGCAATACGAATTAGGTAGTCTGCGACAAAATGTCGGAATGGTTTTGCAAGATGTTTTTTTATTTTCTGATACTATAAAAAACAACATTACATTAAACAATCCGCTAATTAAAGATAACGCAATTGAAGAAGCGTCAAAAATTGTAGGTGCAGATAATTTTATAAAAAAACTACCACTCCAATTTGATTACAATGTAATGGAACGTGGAGCAACGCTTTCTGTTGGGCAACGCCAATTACTAGCTTTTGTGCGCTCGTATGTTTACAACCCAAAAATATTTATTTTAGATGAGGCTACTTCATCTATAGATACAGAATCGGAACAACTAATTCAAAAAGCTACAGAAATTATTACAAAAAATAGATCAAGTATTGTAGTTGCGCACCGTTTATCTACCATTCAAAAAGCAGATAAAATATATGTTATGCAATTGGGAGAAATTCTTGAAAGTGGCTCACACAATGAGTTGCTACAGCAAAATGGTCATTACAAAAACTTGTTTAATTTGCAGTATCAATAATATTTTATGACAAAAATCATTTTAAAAAAATGATTAAAAGCGTAACTTAGATTATTAATTTAATAGCATGGAAATTTTTAAAGAAGAAGCACTAATATTATTCTCTACTCCTATTTATGTTTTAATAATTGGTTTAGAAATTATTTTGAGTTACCTACACAACAAACATTACTACACTTTTAAAGATACGCTTACCAATATTTATTTATCTGCATTAAATTTTAGTTTAGATATTATAATGCGTGTTGTTTGTTTAGCTGTGCTTGCCTATTTTAATCAATACCAATTGCTAAGTATTGAAAACGTTTATGCATATTGGATACTCTTATTTTTGCTACAAGATTTTGCCTTTTATTGGGAACATAGAATTGATCATACCTCTCGCTTTTTTTGGGCTGTACACGTTACACATCATTCATCAGAAAAATATAATTTAACTACTGGTTTTCGCTCGTCAGTTTTTCAACCGATGTATCGTTTTTTATACTTTGTACCTATTGCCTTATTAGGTTTTAAAGGAATGGATATTATGTTTGTGTATGCTGCTACTCAAATTTATGGAATATTAGTACATACTCAATACGTTAAAAAATTAGGTTTTTTAGAATCATTTTTAGTAACACCATCACACCACAGAGTGCATCACGCAAGTAATATAAAGTATCTCGATAAAAATATGGGTATGGTTTTAATTATTTGGGATAAATTGTTTGGTACATTTCAAAAAGAGGAAGATGAAACTGAATACGAAAAAATTAAATACGGCTTAACAACTAATTTAGAGCAGCCGCATCATCCTACAAAAATTGTTTTTCACGAATGGAAAAATATTGTGGACGATGTTAAAAAACCAATTCCGTTTAGCACGAAGCTTAAATATATTTTTAATCCACCAGGCTGGAGCCACGATGGTAGCCGTAAAACATCATCGGAACTGAGAAAAGAAAAAGGTTTTAAAAATTAATTTTTTTAAAAATATAAGTGTAATTTTTACAATACATCAACTTGTGTTTTTTATCTACCAAAAGTTTTTTCACAACCATATTGTAATATTCTTCAGATAAAGGATATTTAGTGTTTTGGTAAACTAAAATTATATAATCAGCCTCATCCATTTTATCTGGAAACATAAAAACATTTTTTCTCTCAAAAACATGAGGAACAACAAATGACTGCGCAGACACACTTGCTTTAGTTGGAATTAATTCTAAAGAAGTATTTAATTCTTTAACATCAAAATTTGCACTATAATGCTTTTTATCAAAGAACATAGAATTTTCAGGATTATACCAAAAAGATTCTCTTTCTTCAATAGTATTTATTGTTGAATTTAAAGTTATAACGATAAAAAATACTGTTAAAATTATTTTGTTTATTTTACTCTTTAACTCAACTATATAAGAAAATAATGCTAAACAAATAATAGGAACAAACTCAATTGAATATTGATTATTAATTCCCCACAAACCAAAATCGTTTGTCCACATTTTTTGCGCATAAATTGGAAATAACATCAGTAACCAAATTGGGCGAATCAAAAAAACAATTCCACCAGCAGTTAAAACCATTAGGTGCAACTCCGTTTTAATACCATAGTATTCTTGAGGTGTAGCAGTATTATCGAAAAACAATTTAAAACTATTAATTGGATGATTTATTAAGTTAAAAAATATTTCACCCAAACTTGTTCCTAAAGCTGCATATCTATCCAATTGATGAACTTTCCCATCATAATCAATAGAAGGCATAACTACTTTTAAGACTAAAACAAAATAAACTAATACAAAAAAAGAAAGCTGCAAGGCTAAATTTCTTTTTGCTTTTTCTTTTCTATGTTGAAATCCAATTCCTAATAAAATAAAACCACACCACAAAGCCATATTTTCTTTTGCAAAGCAAATTAGCAGTACAAAAATTAAAATATATTTTATTTTATATTTCTCGAAAGACCAAAATAACCAAGGGACAAACATAGCAGCGACTACATTATCATGATAATCAAAAGATAAAGCTGAGTATATTCCCCAAATGCTTAAAAAATGAACAACAGCTAAAATTGCAATTTTAGTATTATCGTATTTAAGTACTAAAAATTTATATATACCATAAGCTCCGAAAAGTATAGATACAATTTGAAAAACTAAAAGTGTGTAACTTTTAAAAATCCAATAAAAAGGTGAGATTAACGGAATTAAAAGTGAAAAATGATCGGCTAAATGATGCGGAAAACGGTGCGCTAACACACTATAATTATTTGTACTGAATGTTGCATAATCATACAAAACTTTATTGTATAAACCTAAATCTAAAGAGTAGGTTCTAAATAAATAATGATTTACAAAAGAAATGGAACTATAAATAGTTCCATAAATTAAAAATATAACAATTAAATATTTATGATTTCGTTTTTGAATTAATTGCAAAATAATCTAAAATTAGTTTTAATAAATACCTCCTTTTAATTGCAAATTCTAGTAGTATGTTTTTTAATGAATTTCTCTACCGTAAGCATCATATAAAATTTCTTCTTTAAATTGCCCATTTTCGTAGTATGTTTTTTTATTCGTTTTGCGCAGATAATTTTCATCATAAAAAACTTCCTCTTTTAATTGCCCACTTTCGTAGTATGTTTTTTTATGAATTTCTTCGCCTACACCGTAATCAAGATATAAAATTTCCTCTTTTAACTGCCCATTGTTGTAGTAAATTTTCTCATTTCCACCAAAACAGCCTTTTCTAAAAAATATCGATTTTAAATTTCCATTATCGTAAAATGTTTTCTCAAAGCCATTCTCTATTATTAGATATTCTTTTTTAAATTCTGTTTCTGACTTTTTAAGAGTATATTTTGCTGTTGAATCTGATATACTTTTTAAAGAAGTATAGACAGTATCCATTGACCAATGCGGTTCTATAATTTCACCTTTTATTTTATCTAACTCAAAATAGCAAGCACTCGAAGTATTTACACAATTAACAAATTCAATTTCTTTTTGACTTAGCTGCTGTGCTTCTATTGGTATTTTTTTACAAATACTGTCGAAATTCCTGGAGTATATTTTAAACCAATTGGGTTTATTATTTTGTTTGGCACAAATAAGATCAAAGAAGCAATTTTGACTATCTCCAAGAAAAGCATCATAAGTATTGTAATAGGCAATGTAGTCGTATTCAAATGGTAAAATAATTTTTCCGTCAGCTTTGTTTATTATACCTAATTTACCATTAGTGGTTTCAAAAAACGTAAAAGGTAAATCGTTCATTTTCTCCCCTTTAAACATCTGAGGAATATATGTATTGGTTTTAGTAATTGTTCCTCCTTTACATTTAAAATACAATGGAGCATAAATATCTTCAGCAATGCGTCCGTCAATAGGTTGTAGTAACTTACCTGTACTATCGGCAATACCCCAATTTATTGTTGATGGTACATATTGAATATCATCAGTACAAATTGGTTCCTTTATTTTTTCGTTCGTAACCAAAAACAGATTAATGTTTTCGTTTTTCCACAACACATAATTATAAATAAATGGGAAAGTTATTTTTTTAGTGTTATAATTTATAATACCTACTTTTCCATTTTTATAGGCAAAAACAAACTTATCATTAAAACCATCTTGAAAGTATAAAGAATCATATTCAGGTAATAATAGCCAATTTTCTTTTTTACTATCCTTTAATCCGTATTTGTTTTTTTCTTTTATAATAGTTTGAGCATTCACAACTTGCGAAGCAAAGCAAATTAAAAATAAAACAATACTTTTTAGTAATTTCATTAAAACCTAATTCAACTCTTTTACATTAGTAACAAAATAGCGTGTTTCGCCTTGCCAAAAAAATACGCGAATTACTTCTTTGTAATCTACTACAATTCGTTTTCCTTGAAATGTGTTTAGTTTATCAAACATCTCGTTATCTTTTACTGAAAAATTCCAGATTTTTTGTGACATAACCGTTCCATCTCCTTCAGAAAATCCACCAAGGTTTAACTCGCCTTCGTAGGTTTTAAATACAAATCCCTTTTTAGAAATTTTGTACAAAACACCCGAGCGTGTACCTTCGCTGTACGAAATACCGCAGATGAAAACATAAGCAACGCTTATCAATAGTATTGTAAAAAAACTAATCCAAAGTATTTTTTTAAACTTCGATTTTTTTGGTGCTGTTGTAGATGTTGATTCCATATTTTTTATTTTAAAAGTTCTGCAATAATTTTTTCTTCTGTCATTCCATCTGCTTCTGCCTTGTAATTTTTTACAATTCTATGGCGTAAAATTGCCGTACTAATTGCTCTTACATCTTCTTCGTCGGGCGAAAATTTTCCGTTTAACATGGCGTGACATTTTGCACCTACTACTAAAAACTGTGATGCTCTTGGCCCTGCGCCCCAAGCCAAATATTCGTTTGTTAAACTTGTTGCGTACTCAGAATTTGGGCGTGTTTTGTTTACCAATTTCACTGCGTACTCAAGCACATTATCACTAACAGGTATACGACGAACTAATTCTTGAAAATAAATAATTTCTTCGCCACTTAAAACCTTATTTATTGTTTGCGAAACATTACCTGTTGTGTTTTTTACAATATTTAATTCTTCGGCAAAACTTGGATAATCTAACCACACGTTAAACATAAAACGATCTAATTGTGCTTCTGGCAAAGGATAAGTTCCCTCCTGCTCAATTGGATTTTGAGTGGCTAAAACAAAAAATGGTTTTCCTAATTCGTAGCGTTTTCCCGCAGCAGTAACACTTCTTTCTTGCATAGCTTCTAACAAAGCAGCTTGCGTTTTTGGAGGTGTTCTGTTTATTTCATCAGCCAATATTATATTAGAAAATAATGGCCCTTTTATAAATTTAAAATTTCTGTTTTCATCTAAAATTTCAGAACCAATTATATCGCTAGGCATTAAATCGGGTGTAAACTGAATACGATTAAATTCTAAACCTAAGGCTTCGGCAATTGTATTTACCAGTAAAGTTTTAGCTAAACCAGGCACACCCACTAACAAACAGTGACCTTTGCTAAAAATAGAAATTAATACATCTTTAACAACTTGATCTTGACCAACAATTACTTTTCCAATTTCGCTGCGCAATACTTCATATTTCTTAACGAAATCTTTTACTGCTTCAACGTCTGATGTGTAATGCATAATTTAATTTGTTTATGCTAATATATAAATTATTTTATTCTTTCCGTTTTTTCGTCTGCTTTCCATGTATGCGTAAACTTACAATTTGCCAATTGCTCGTCTATACGAATATACGTTGTATTTACTTTTTTCTGAATCCACTTATCCACTTCTTTGTTTTGTTTTTGCACTAAAGCTATTTGTTGAACTCGCTGATAATCGTCTTTTAGATTAGCTTTATGTGGTGTTGAACGGGTTTTTAGTTGCACAATTCTGTAGGATGCTTTATTATCTGTTCCCATTAATTTTACAGGGTTAGAAATTTCATCAACAGCCATTTTATCAATAATAAAAAACAATTGCGGATCTAACTCGTCCATTTCAAAACGTGTAGTTCCTGTTGATGGATTTATCATTAAACCATTGTTGTATTTTGTTTCTTTATCATCTGAAAATTTTTGTGCAGCTTCTGCAAATGTGTACTTACCTGCAGTAATTAAACCTCTAATGCTATCAACTTCTAATTGAGCTTTTAATAAATCGCTGCTGTTAGTTTTAGGCGACAATAAAATATGACGCACGTTTACTTCCTCGCCTCTGCGCTCAATTAATTGTATAATATGAAATCCAAATTGTGTTTCAACAACACGCGAAACTTCTTTGCCTTTTAAAGTAAAAGCTTCGGCAGCAAACTCAGGCACTAATTCGTTACGTTTTACAAAACCCAATTCACCACTGTTTTTAGCAGAACCAGGGTCTTCTGAATACAAAACTGCAAGTGTTGCAAAATCTTCACCACGCATAATTCTATCGCGCAAAGCGTCTAACTTTTCTTTTACATATTTTTTTTCTGCATCGCTAATTGGTGGCGTTTTTACAATTTGTGCAATTTCTACTTCCGAATTAATAAAAGGCAAACTATCTACAGGTATCGAATTAAAATAAGTTCTTACATCACTTGGCGTAACTTTTATATCGCTTGTAATTTTTGCTTTCATGGTACGTGCCAATAAAAGTTTTCTTACTTCATCTTTAAAATCGTTTTTAATTTGCATTATGGTTTTACCATAATATTCTTCCAGCTTTTGCTCCGAACCAATTTGTGCAACAAAATAACGAATTCGTTGGTCTAACTCTTGTTCTACTTGCCCTTCGCTTACTTCAACACTATCTAATTCTGCTTGATTAACTAATAATTTTTGAAATAATAATTCTTCTAAAATAGAACATTTTATATCTGCACTAGGCTCATTGCCTTGCGCTAAATACTGAACATATTCTGCTTCAATATCCGATTGTAAAATTAAATTACTACCTACAACAGCAACAACTTTATTTATTACAATATCTTTATCCTGTGCAAACAAAACATTAGCAAACAGTAATGCAATTAATAGACTAGTATATTTCAATTTCTTTATTGTTTTGTGCGTTAGTGTATAAATCCTTTTTTAAAGAATTAATTAGCGTTAATTTTCTTTTATTAAGAATAATGTTTTTAATATTTTCCTTTTCGAAACTTAACGGAGATATGCTCTCTTTTATTTTAAAACCTTTTATGTTTACAAAATAAAGACTCAAACTATCTTGCAATTCAATTAATCTGTTGTTTTGCAAAAACTGCTCTTGATCGTACGTTCTAATCGGAATTTCTTTTAATAAGTCGTCAAAAAGCAACCAAGAATTTTCGTTTAAATAAAAATTTTCGGCAAACTGAAAACAATATTCAGATAATTGTTGCTTTACTTTTTCGTCATCATTTTTATACCACTCTTTTAGCTTATCAATTTTTGGAGCATTTTTACCTACCTTAACATAAACTACTTTTATGATATTATCTTTTAACAAAAAATTTTGCGGATGATTTGTGTAATATTCTGCAATTTCTGTTTCGTTTACAATTGTATCTAACTTTTGATTAATCAACTCTTTTTCGTAAACGTAAGTAATTAAAGACACTCTGTAATCTTCAAGTTGTTTTTCAACATCTTTTAATTCGTCATCTAAATTATTTTCGGCTTTATTTAACCAAAGTTGACGTAAAATCCAATTTTGAATGTAATCTTTAACAAAGCTCACACTATCATTTCCTTTTAAGTCTGAAGGAAGTACTGCTGTCAAATCGTTTTGATACAAATACTTATCGTAAACCTTTGCTACAGGCTCGCCCTTTGCTTCTTCCTTACCTTTTTTTCCACACGAAAAAAATAATATAGAACAAGCTAAAACAAAAGTAAAATATTTGCGAACAACTGTAATCAAACTAACTATTTTAAAGATTGTAAAACTTCTTGTTTAATAGCAACTGGGTATTTCGCTTTTAACTCTTGTAACCAGTTTTTTTCTAATTCTGTTTGATAATCACTTGTAATTAAACCTCTAACTTCGTTAAGTGTTTTTGGTTCGGCAGCAATTTTATTTACTACTTCTACAATTACAACTTGATTATCTTTAGGCATGTTAGCCGATAGACCAACAACCCAATTTGTTTGATCTACCAAAGCATTTTCACCTTTTAAAAATTTCCCTGAATCAATTTTTAAATTTAACTGCGAATCTTTATTTATTACTTTTAAAACATCAGCATCGCTAAATCCTTTTTTCTTTTTCTGCTCCAATTGTTTGCGCGTTTCTTTAGCCACTTTTTCGTTTGCGCAAGTATAAATATTTGCCTGAACTCTATCTTCCCACATGTATTTTGTTTTGTTGGCATCATAAAATTTTACTAAGCCAGCAGAATCTTTTACAGCTTTAGACCAAACTTTTTTATCAGTTAAGTCAAACAATAAAATTCCATCTTTGTATTCTTGCATTAAAGCTTTAAACTCAGGATATTTAATTTCTAAACGAGATTCTTCAAATTCTAAAATAGATTTTTCAATAAAATCTTTGTACATCTGATTTAAAACAACTTGATAATCTGTTTTAGCTCTGTTTGTTTGTTGCATTTCAATAAATTGAGCAAAGTCTTGTTGTGTATATGTTTTACCTTCTAAATTAAAAATTGGTTTGTATAAAGCTTTTGCTTTTTCGTAATTCCATTTTCCTTCAAAAAAAGTTGAGTCTAAAACTTTTACAAACTCATCTCTAAGTTTTGTATTGTCTTTAAATTTGTATTCTTTTTTAAGTTTTTCAACTTTAGATTGTTTTACTCTTTGTGAGCGAGAATCTTTAGCGATTTTATTTTTTAATTCGTTTTTAACTTCGTCGTAAGATGGAACTGATTTTTTAGAAATTCTTTTTACAATATGAAATCCATAAGCCGTATAAAAAGGCTTAGTATAATCGCCATCATTAGCTAAAGCGTAAGCAGCATTTTCAAATTCCATTACCATTCTTCCTTCGTTAAATGCGGGTAATTCTCCACCTTTTACTGCGCTAGTTTTATCGTCAGAAAATTGTTTAGCTAATTCTGCAAAATTTTCTCCTGCAACTAACTTTCCGTACAGTTCAGTAATTTTAATTTGTGCGTTGGTTGAGTCAACAACTGATGAACCTTGTGGAGAAGAAACCAAAATATGTGCAACCGTTATTTGACCTTGAGCCGATTTTCTATCAATTACTTTTACAATGTGATAACCAAAACGGGTTCTAACTGGCATACTAATTTCGCCAACTTTTGTTTGGTAAGCTGCATTCTCGAAAGGATAAACCATTTGCATTGCGCTAAAATAGCCTAAATCGCCTTTGTTTTCTTTTGCAGAAGGATCTTCAGAAAACTCTACAGCAGCTTTTTCAAATTTTTCGCCTTTTACAATTTTGTTTCTAACGTCTATTGCTTTTTGATACGCTTTTAAAGTGTCTTTTGGCAAAGCATTTTGATCTACACGAATTAAAATATGACTTGCTCTTACAACCATTTTCATTCTGTCGTAAGCTTCTTTCATTAATTGCTCAGTAACTTCGTTATCTGTTAAATAAGGTTGAGCTAATGTTTTTCTGTAACCATTTAATTCTTTAACAAAGGCTGGAACAGTATCTAAACCTAACTCTTCGGCTTCTCTAACTTTTAATTTGTAGTTTACAAAAAGCTGAACGTACTCGTCAACTGATTTTTTTTCCGCACTATTTTTTGGTGAATTTTTGGAATAAATATTTACAAATTCAGATTTAGGAATATCTTTTCCGCCAATTGTTACAATAGTTGGGTCGTTTGTTTGACTAAATGCATTTAACGATAAGCATGCCAATGTAATGATGCTTAAACTAAATTTTACTCTTTTCATATGTATTCTTAAAACTTATGTGATTACTACAAATATAACTATTCTATAACAATGTGCTGTTTTGATTAAAAGTGCTTTTGTTAAATTTTCTTAATCGAGGTTTTTAAGCGCTTCTAGCACATTTTTTTCAATACGTGACAAAATTTCCTTTTCTTTGTTTTCGGTTGAAACAGAAAATTTATCGCCTGTAACTTTCTCAAACAATTCAATGTATCGTGCACTAATCGAACTTACTACTTCATCAGTCATTTCGGGTATTACCTGTCCATCTTTTCCTTGAAAATTATTGCTAATTAACCATTGACGCACAAACTCTTTCGATAATTGTTTTTGCTCAATGCCTTGATTTTGCTTTTCTTCATAACCTTCTAAATAAAAATAACGCGACGAATCGGGGGTGTGAATTTCGTCCATTAAATAAATTTGATTTCCAATTTTACCGAATTCATATTTGGTATCTACCAATATTAATCCGTTTTGGTTAGCTATTTCGTTACCTCTTTTGTAAAGTGCTTGCGTGTATTTTTCTAACTGAATATAATCTGCTTCAGAAACTATGTTTTGTTTAATTATTTCTTCTCTCGAAATATCTTCATCATGCCCCACCGCAGCTTTTGTAGTCGGCGTAATTATAGGTGTTGGGAATTTATCACTCTCTTTCATTCCATCGGGCATAGTTACGCCACAAACTTGTCTTTTACCAGCTTTATATTCGCGCCAAGCATGACCAGATAAATAACCTCTAACAACCATTTCCACTTTAAATGGCTCGCAAAATTTACCAATAGTTACAACAGGATCGGGAACTGCCAAAACCCAGTTGGGCAAAATATCTTTTGTTTCGGTTAAAAATTTTGATGCAATTTGATTTAATATTTGTCCTTTAAACGGAATTCCTTTTGGCAAAACAACATCAAATGCAGAAATTCTATCGCTGGCTATCATTACCAAATACTTGTTATCTATGGTATAAACATCTCTAACTTTTCCTTTATAAAAATTAGTTTGTTTAGGAAACTTAAAGTTTGTTTGTGTAAGTGCTGCCATGGTTACTTTTAAGTTGAAAGTTTTTTATTTTAGTTAGAATATCGTTTTGGTTATAATCGTTTAGCAAATAGGTTGCGTTACTAATATTGCTCTCTAAATTGCTTTGTTTTACTTCTTTAATTAGATGATTTAACTCTAGCAATGGAATCATTTCGAAAATAAAATTTATTTTACTAAACGAAACTGACAAAATTTCAGAAAGACTTTCCCTTATTGGAGTTAAACAGGTTGTATTGTCGAGCCCTGCAACAGTATATTTACTGAATGTTTTAGCAATAATAGTTTCATTTTCTTTAGAAGAATTTACCGAAACAGAAAGCAATAACAGTGGTGTTTTTTTGGATTCAAAAAGTGAAAGCAGTTTAATTGCATCGTGCCCAACTACACATTTGTTGTAGGCTAATGAATAATATTTTTTTTTATGAATTAATAAAATGTGTGGCGGAACTTCATTTGGATTATGAATAACAATGTACAAACCATTATCTAAATCACTACTTAAAAATTGCCCCGAAATATTATTTATTGCGTACATGTTAAACCTCAATAACTCCTTCAAAAACTAATTGTGCTGGTCCTGTTAAATAAATATCGTAGTATTTTTTTTGCACCTCATCAAATAAAAAACTTACGGTTAAATTTCCGCCGGGTGTACTAATATCTATTTTATTTTGCTTAATATTTTTATTGTAGTGTGCTGCAATAGCCATAGCTGTTACGCCTGTTCCGCAAGACAAAGTTTCGTCTTCTACACCACGCTCGTAGGTTCTTCCTTTTAAAAAACCATCTTCAATTTTCACAAAATTAACATTAGTTCCTTTTTCTTTAAAACGCGCGTTGTATCTTATTTCTTTTGCTTTTTCGATAATTGAATTTTCAATTTCACTTTTAAAAATTACGTAGTGTGGCGAACCCGTATCTAAAAAATAATCGTTTCCAACAGTTTCAATTGTCGACACATCATTCATTTTTAGTGCTACTAAACTTCCTTTTATTTCTGCATTGTGTTTTCCGTCGGCTGCCCAAAAATAAGCTTCATCATCAATCAAACCAATTTGTTTTGCAAATGCTGTAATACATCTTCCTCCGTTGCCACACATACTACTGGTGTTTCCGTCTGAATTATAATAAATCATTTCAAAATCGAAACCTTGTTTGGGTTCTATTAAAATTAAACCATCAGCACCAATTCCAAATCTTCTGTCGCACAAAAAAACAACTTGACTTTGAGATAAATTTATTTTTTTATCTCGATTGTCAATCATTACAAAATCGTTTCCAGCGCCTTGGTATTTAAAGAACTCTAACTTCATTTATTCAATTAATTTAAGTTCGCTTTTTCAAGACTTTTAAAATCAGTATTAAAATCTAATTTATAAGCCCAATCAGAATAAATTAAATAGGTTTTATCGTTTTGCATCAACATTTTTTTAGCTTCATCAGGATTTAATCCAAACACAACTAATTTGTTTTTTGTCATTTGATAACCCTTGTAATTAATAGGCGATTGCCAAAATTCAACTAACATTTTTGTAACTATTTTTTTGTTTTTTACCCCAGCTAAATTATTTAAAATTGAATCCGTTTTAGTCGTATTATCTATTGTTTTTTTCTCAATATCTAACGTGAGAATTTTTATTAGTTCATCTTTTTTAACTTCAATAGTTTCTTCAGTAGAATCAATTTTATAAATCGTTTTCTCATCGGCTTCCTCATCATCTTCGCTTGATTTATTTTGAATAAAAGTTACATCGCGCAACAAGCTTTTACCTTTTTCTGCGCTATCTCTTTTTGCTTCCTTTTCTTTGTTTGATAAAAAGCCCAATACATTGTTAGATATTTTGTTTACCAAATTATCTTCGTTAATCGATTTATCTGATTTTTTTCCTGCAAAAGAAAAATAAACCAAAACCGCTCCCACCAATACACCAACAGTTATTCCTAACGCAAAAAGAGTTATTTTAAATCGTTTGTCACTCATGACATTTTTTCATTTTTTTAAGCACTCAAATATAGGGCAAAAATCAATTCAAAAGCTTAACAATAATTAACAATGCTTATAATTTATTGACGCAACAAGTAATTCAGTTGTTTCGTTATAGCTACATAAAAAATTAGGAATAAAAATTGTACTACTTTTGGAAACTTTAAAAACTATAAAAATTATGAAAAAGCTTATTGGTTATTTTACGCTTTCGTTTGTAGCCGCTATTGCTGGAGCCTACACGTATTCTAATTTTAACACAAACAACACAGCAAATTCTACAACTATTAATCAGGAAACTCCTAAAGTACGTTATGTAAACAATCCTGCAAATTTACCCGAAGGAGCTATAAATTTTGAAACTGCTGCCGAAACAAGTATTCACGCAGTAGTCCACGTTAAAACGGAATACGCCCAAAATAGTTTTAATGGTGCGAACGATCCTTTTTATCAATTCTTTTTTGGTGAAAAATACAATCAAATGCCAAAGCAAATGATGTCTTCAGGCTCTGGAGTAATTATTTCGGAAGATGGTTATATTGCTACCAACAATCACGTTATACAAAACGCTACAAAAATTGAGGTAGTTTTAAACGACAAACGCTCGTTTGAAGCCGAAGTTATTGGGAAAGACCCAAGTACTGACTTAGCTTTACTTAAAATTAACGAAAAAAACTTACCTTATTTAGGCTACGCAAATTCCGATGAAGTAAAAGTGGGTCAATGGGTTTTAGCAGTAGGTAATCCGTTTAATTTAACCTCTACCGTTACTGCGGGCATTATTAGCGCAAAAGGTAGAAATATTAATATTTTGGAGAACGATCCTAATAAAGGAATAGTTCCTATTGAGTCGTTTTTACAAACCGATGCTGCTGTAAATCCGGGAAATAGCGGTGGTGCTTTGGTAAACACAAACGGACAATTAGTAGGTATAAATTCTGCTATAGCATCTAACACTGGTTCGTACGCAGGATATTCGTTTGCAATACCAGTAAACATTGTAAAAAAAGTAATGGCCGATTTGGTTGAGTTTGGAACCGTTCAACGTGCATTTATTGGTGTAAGTATTAGAGATATAGACTCAAAATTGGCTTCAGAAAAAAGCTTAAAACAATTAAAAGGTGTATATGTTTCGGGCTTAATGGATGGAGGCTCGGCTGAACAAGCTGGTGTAGAAGAAGGCGATGTTATTACTAAAGTGGGGAATGTAGAGGTTACAACTTCTGCCGAATTACAAGAACAAGTGGGCAAATTTCGTCCGGGCGATAAAGTTTTAATTACTTTAAATAGAGAAGGTAAAGAAAAAGAGTTGAGTGTATTGCTAAAAAACAAAAACGGCAATACCAATGTTGTTAAAACAGATAAACCAGCTGCTGTTTCTTTATTAGGCGCAACTTTTGAAAGCATTAGTAAAGACGAAATGCGCAAGCTAAAAATTGAAAATGGCTTAAAAGTGGCCACATTGAGCCCAGGTAAGTTAAGAAGTGCAGGAATTCGCGAAGGTTTTATTATTACAACCATCGATAAAAAAGTAATTGCTTCGGTTGAGGACTTAAACCAAGTGCTTGACAACAAAAAAGGTGGTATTTTAATAGAAGGTATTTACCCTAACGGATTACGTGCTTATTATGGATTTGGAATTTAATTTTAAAAAATAGACAAATTGTATGTATTAATCGACAAAACAGTTTGGTAATGTGGTTAATTGTTATATATTTGCTAACGAATATTTAAAATAAAATTAAAGTTAATGCAACTTTTACAAAACATTTGCGTTAAAGTAGAACCTTATACAGAATTAAATAGATGAGACAGCTAAAAATTACCAAATCGATTACCAACCGCGAAAGTGCTTCTTTAGATAAATATCTTCAGGAAATTGGTAGAGAAGAATTAATTAGTGCCGACGAAGAAGTTCAGTTAGCAAAACGTATTCGCGAAGGCGATCAGTGGGCTTTAGAAAAGCTTACTAAATCGAACTTGCGTTTCGTGGTATCGGTTGCAAAACAATACCAAAATCAAGGTTTAAGTTTACCCGATTTAATTAACGAAGGTAACTTAGGTTTGATTAAAGCTGCTCGTCGTTTTGATGAAACGCGTGGTTTTAAATTTATTTCATACGCTGTTTGGTGGATTCGTCAATCAATTCTTCAAGCTTTAGCAGAGCAAGCGCGTATTGTACGTTTACCTTTAAACCAAGTAGGTTCGTTAAATAAAATTAACAAAGCATTCTCTAAATTAGAGCAAGAGTTTGAAAGAACTCCATCTGCTGAAGAATTAGCAGAAAACTTAGATATTGCAGAAGATAAAATTGCTGATACCATGCGCGTATCGGGTCGTCACGTTTCTATGGACGCTCCATTTGTGCAAGGTGAAGAAAATACATTGTTAGATGTATTGGTAAATTCTGATTCTCCAAGAGCCGATGCTTCTTTAATTAGCGAATCGTTACAAAGAGAAATTGAGCGCTCACTTTCTACTTTAACAGAAAGAGAAAGAGATGTTGTTAAATTATTTTACGGAATTGGTTACAACCATGAATATACATTAGAAGAAATTGGCGATAAATTTGATTTAACGCGCGAAAGAGTGCGTCAAATTAAAGAAAAAGCTATCAAACGCTTAAAGCACTCATCTCGTAGTAAACATTTAAAAGGTTACTTAGGATAAGAAGAAAAAGCTTATTACTTTTGTCGGAGTTTTTAAAACCATTATGGAATTAAAAACTCCGATTTTTTTTATACTAACTTCTAAAAACACAGTGAACAGAAATGAAAACACTTCAAGCAAACGATTTCGAAGTAAAATTAAACGAGTGGGTAAGCAAAGAAAAAGCTGCCGTTGAATTAATTAATGTAGTTGGACACCTTTGGTTCGATAAACAAATAGAATTGATTATTTTTCGTAATCAGTTAGTAGATCGTAGCGCAAGCGAAATTATTAACTTACATTATTATGCCGAAAACACAGTAAAAAAACCAATTTCGGTTACTGATACTTTAGAGTTAGCAAAAGCAATTCATGCAATTGATAACATGGCTCCTGCTCGTATAGATATTGGAAGATTAGGTGCAGAGTGGTTGCAAGCAAAAAGCACTGGTATTACCGCAAGCGATTTTGTAAAAAAACAATTAGGAAGTTTTATAGGTAGTTCTCATCACATTACTCCAAAAGATGTGGTATTGTTTGGTTTTGGGCGTATTGGCCGTTTGGCTGCACGCGAGTTAATTGCACAAGCGGGTAAAGGCGAGCAATTGCGTTTAAAAGCAATTGTTACGCGTGGCAATAGCAACGAAGAAATTATTAAACGTGCCGATTTATTAAAAACAGATTCTGTTCATGGTCCTTTTCCAGGAACAATTATTGAAGATTTAGAAAACAAAGCTTTAATAATAAACGGACACACTGTGCACATGATTGATGCAAAAAATCCGGAAGATGTAGATTACACACAATACGGAATTGATAACGCATTATTAATTGATAATACTGGTGTGTTTAGAGATAAAGCAGAATTGAGTCGCCACTTGCAAGCAAAAGGAATTTCTAAAGTATTGTTAACAGCACCAGCTAAAGATATACCAAACGTTGTGCACGGTGTTAACCACGAAACGGTTGACGTTAAAAACGACAATATATTTTCGGCTGCATCGTGTACTACCAATGCAATTATGCCTGTTTTACAAGTAATACATACAAAATTAGGCATAGTACGCGGACATATAGAAACGGTTCACTCCTACACCAACGATCAAAACTTATTAGATAACTACCACAAAAAATATCGTCGAGGTCGCTCTGCAGCATTAAATATGGTAATTACAGAAACTGGTGCCGAAAGTGCATTAAAAAAAGTGTTACCTCAACTATCTGGTAAATTTACTGCAAACTCGGTGCGAGTACCCACCCCAAATGTTTCGTTGGCAATTTTAAACATGACCATTGAAAAAGAAGTTACTAAAGAACAAGTAAACGATATTTTAAAAGATGCCGCTTTAAATGGCGAATTGGTAGAGCAAATACAATACATCAACTCAAACGAGTTTGTATCAACCGACGTAATTGGCAACCCATGTCCATCAGTTTTTGATAGTCAGGCAACAATTATTGGTCCAGATAAAAAGAACATTGTATTGTATGTTTGGTACGATAACGAATATGGCTACACACGCCAAGTAATACGTTTTTCTAAACACATTGCCGAAGTAAGAAGACAAGTTTATTATTAATAGGTTACACAAAAAAACAACTATAACGCTCCGCAAATTTGTGGAGCGTTTTTATTTATAAAAACTAAACTATTGCAATCGTGCGCTTGGGCTTATTCAAAAAAAAATCCCGAACTCGCGTTCGGGATAATGCACTCCTAACCTAAAACTTCGCTGCGCTTGTTTTAGCTAAGGATTGCGATTACATCCATTCAACAGAAAACTTAGTGTAATCTGTTTTTAACTCTTTGTAAATTTTTACAAAAGTGTTAATCTCATCTTCATGACTATCATGATTATCAAATAACTCTCTGTGTATTGCAGTAGGGTTTGCTTTTGCAGCTTCTGCTAATTTACTTTCGTGCGCATTAATATCGTGTATCAATGTATCAATAACTTCATTCTGACGAATAAATTTATTTTGAAACGATTCAATTTGCGAACGCACTTCTAACTTATTGTTTTTAGAAGCAATTTCTTCTAATCTTTTTTGATATACTTTTAACTCGTCTCTATAGAATTTCAATTGATTAATCCATAAAGTATGCTCAAAATGTAATTCGTCGATGTGCTTTTTTTTAATTGCTGTCATATCCTTTGTTTTTAGTTTGGTTTATTATAATGTATAACAAAGGTGGTTCTATTTAAACGATATAACTATGATATATATCAGCTATTTAACAGTAAAAGCGTATTGAATAAGGTTTGCACCCATTTTAAGGGCTTTTTCGCGGATTTCTCTGGAGTCTTTGTGTATTTCAAAATCTTCCCAACCATCGCCTAAATCGCATTCGTAACTATAAAAACAAATTAATCTTCCTTCGTAAATTAAACCATAACCTTTTGGCGCTTTTCCATCGTGCTCGTGCACTTTAGGTAAGCCATTTGTCAACTCATACTTCTGATGATAAATTGGATGGTTAAAAGGTAACTCTACTAAATCTAATTCAGGAAATATTTTTTTTAATTGCGGACGAATAAATTTATCCATTCCGTAATTATCATCAATGTGCAAAAAGCCACCGCCAATTAAATAGTTGCGTAAATTTTCTATTTCTTGCGCAGAAAAAACCACGTTTCCGTGACCTGTCATGTGCACAAATGGGTAATTAATAATATCTGGATTACCAGCTTCTACAGTAGCTTGCTGTGGATTTATTGACGTTTTTAAATTGGTATTGCAATACTTAATTAAGTTAGGAACAGAAGTTTCTAAATTGGCGTACCAATCGCCACCGCCATTATATTTTAAAATAGCTATTTGATACGAATAGTTTTGAGCGTTTAAATCAAAAATAAAAAAGAAAAGAAAAGAAAGTAAACAAGTATTTATTTTGAACATAACCTAATTTATTTCTTTATTGATGCCTTAAAATTAACTAATTTAACTTTATAAATTGAAATGTATTTACTCACTTTCTGCAGTACTAATTTGACTGCTTAAATAAAGATTAACAAAACCATCTTGGTATCCACTTGCTAAATATTTTCCGTCAGGCGAAAAAGCTAATGCACGAACCTCAACATTTGCACTCCAACCTCTTATAAATTTTCCAGTTCCATCAAATGTAAAAATATTTCCGTTAACACCTACTGCAATTATAGATCCATTTGGAGAAACAGCACAACAATATTTTGGACCGGTAATTACACTGCCTTTTATTTCTGCTTTTTCTGCGTCCCAAATTAAAAGTTCTTTTTCATCACTCGTAATTAAAGTTTTTTTGTCGGCACTTAACGCGCTACAAAATACTTTTGATCCATTACGAGTTTCTAAAGTTCTTAATTCTTTACCATTTGCTAAATCCCAGTATCTAATTTTACCAGCACTATGTGTTATTAATTCTTTATCGTTATTAATTAAATTCATGCTTAAAACAAAACTACTATCGCTGCCAACAATAATTGTTTTTTCTAATTTTTGTGTAATAACATCAAATATTTTTACTTCGCCACCCATTGAACCTATTAACATTTTTTTGTTATCGGTAGTATAAACTAATCTCCAAGAGAGTCTTTTATTTTCTTTATTTATTAAGGGATAAACTAAAGAAGCAGTATCGCTTAAATTATACGATTTTAAACCGTTAACAACTGTTGAAGTGATAACTTTTTTTGATTCATTATCAAAAATAGAAGTTGTAGCTCCTTCATCTTTTGTGAGTAATACTTTATTCATTAAAGTATCATAAACCAAAGTAGAACCACCTATTAAATTCATTCCATACATTTCAAATGATTTATAAGATGTAGCTGTAATATATTTACTATTTTTAGAAAAATCTATTGAACTAATATCACCAATAATAGCTGGATATTTTTTTACAATAAGTTTATTTTTATTTGGTTTTTCAATTCCTTTAGAGAAAATAGTTAAGGTTATATACTGTTGATTACTAATTAATTTCATAACAGCATTCCCTTCTAAATCAAACAATTCGGTTACGTTGTCACCATTTTTATTCTTTGAATCATTTCCTTTATACTTACCCGATTTTACTCTACTATTTATTTCATCTAAAAACAATTGTAGATATTCTCCTGCTAATACTAAATTTTTAGTGTAAGTATATGCAACAATTAACATTTTATTAGAGGAGTATTTCTCTTCGAAACATTGAATAATAGCTTCGTTGCAATCTAAATTAATTTTAGTTTCGTAATATTTTGTCTTTGAATTTTCATCTTCTTTTTTAAGATTGCCCTGATTAACAACAAATTCATTTTGCGCATCAGACAATAAATTTAATAGGTTCTGTTTACGAATTTCTTTTTTTTCTTGATTTGCTTTTTCTGCAAGTAGTTTAGCTTCTGCATCTTTTTGATTTTTAATTCGTTGTTTTTCAGCTCTCTCTAGATCTTGTATGCGTTTTTTTTCTAATGCTATAGCTAATTGTTTCGCAGCAGTTTCATCAACAGCTTTATCTAAACTTGCTGTAATATCAACCCATTGTATTGGGTTTATTGATGAATAAAATATATTATAACTTTGTGTATAGGCATAAATATTATTATTGGTTAAAGAAATCGTTAATAACCATTCATTTTTTTCAATTCCAGTTCCTGTAAGCTTCCAATCGGCATTTGTTTTATTTGTAATATAAACTCCTTCGTTTGTACCAGCTAAAATATTATCTTCAATTAATACTAATGATTTAACATAACTTTTAGATGGTAAACCTTTATTAAATTTAGTCCATTTTTTTCCATTATCCGCAGAAACAAAAACACCCTCACCACCTGTACCAGCAAAAATTTCTTTTCCATTTACCATTAAAGCTTGAACATAATCATCTTTTGTTAAGCCTTTATAATTTTTTGACCAATTAATACCATTATCGTCCGAAATATATATTCCCATATTAGTACCAATTAAAAATGAATTCTCAAAATTTACAATAGACCACATATTATTATAGCTATATCCAATTCCTGAAAAAATTTGCGACCAAGAATTTGCTGTATCTTTTGATTGATAAACATTGCCGTCGTAATTAATACCAACAAAATAATTTTTGTGGTTAGCAAAATAAGTTGGCACTTTAGAATTTATTCCTTTGTTGGCTAATTGCCAATTTAAGCCTTTATTAATAGACTTATAAATACCTTTTGAAGTACTAATAAGCATTATTTCGCTTATTTTGCTTATTCCTGTTACTATTATATTTTCTGGTAAATCATCATTTAATGAAATCCAATTTTTTCCATTATCAGATGTGCTGTATAAACCTTTATTAGTTCCTACATATAAAGTATTTTCGTTAGTTTGAATACAATTTATATGACATTTTCTTGTATCCTGCGCATTAATAACATTAGAATACAAAGACAGTAATACATTAAAAAATAGCGCTAAAATAAAAGACAGTTTTTTCATAAATTTTATTTTTTATAAACTTAAAGAAAATGTTTGTTGCTTTTTGGCTAAATATTAACTTATCTTACTAATTAAAAATTCACTCGTGCAGTATATTTACCAAACAACAAGCCTTCATAGCAGCAGTTTCGGTTCGTAAACGGGCATTGCCCAAACTTATAGCTTGTGCTTTATGTTGCAAAGCTAGTTCTACTTCTTTTTCCGAAAAATCACCTTCTGGTCCAATTAAAATAGTTGTGTTTTTATTTAATTGTAAAGCAGTTTTTAATTGTTTTTTTTCTGAATTATAACAATGTGCAATATACATTTTATCGTTGCTTGCGTTCGCAAAAAAATCGTTGAATTTTACCAAAGGATTTATAATTGGCAATACCGTTCTGTTGGATTGCTTCATAGCAGAAACAGCCAACTTTTGCAAACGATCAATTTTAATGGAAAACTTTTCGGAATTGGAACACAATAAGGGTGTAATTTCGTCAATACCTAATTCGGTGGCTTTTTCTACAAACCATTCAAAGCGATCTAAATTTTTGGTAGGCGCTACCGCCATGTGCAAACGGAAAGTACGCTTATCACTTCCCTCCTTTTTTGCGCTCCATTTTATTTCGCAATTGCTGTAATTATCGTTAGCAACAATACCTTCGTAGATAAAACCTTTACCATCCGTAAAAAAAATAGCATCGCCTGTTTTGTAACGCAATGCTTTAACGATGTGCCGTGCTTCGTCTTCGGGCAAAAGCAAATGTTCTTCTAAATTTATCTCCGTGTTATAAAATAATTGCATTGTTTTTTATTGAGCAAAATTATTTGGAATATCCCTAGATGAAACAATGTAATAATCAGATTTTTGAACTCTATCAATAATTAGTGTACTTACCATTTCACTCTTTATTTTATTACTTGTTTGCTCACAAAAATAATTGTATTGCTCGTTACTTAAAACAAATATATTTAACTGTTTTGTTTTACTAGCTTCAAACAATTGTTCATTAGTAAAGTAGGTTGCATCTGTAATGGTAAAACCTTTATTTAATAAATAAAAAGGCAAGCTTGGCTGATTGCCATAATTACGACCTATGAAAACATGCCCCATTGGCGAAACTTTTTTTTCAATTACATCTGCTACTCTTTTACTGCTATTAATTAATTGCGAAATTTGAGGTACAACACTCCAACTTGCCAATACAAATAATATGGTAAAAATTAACTGATAACGCGAAAGCGAAGGATGATTGCGTTTAACAATTATAAAAATTGTTATAAATAATAAAAATAATCCAACCACAAAAGCAGAAACACATACGCCTGAAGGGAAATTTAAAATAGCAGGCACAATACACAAACCAATTGCCGCAACAAATTGAATAAAAAAATGAAAGCCAGTAAATATTTTATCAAACTTTGTTTTAAATGGAATACCATTTTCTAAATACAAAGCAATTATAAATGCAAAAGGCACATGTGCAACAATAACGTAAGCAGGCAATTTACTTGGCGAAAATTCATACAAAAACCAACCGGCTACAAACCAAGCAACCAATATTACAGAAGCTTCTTCTTTTTGCAACATTTTTTTTGTAACAGCAACTAACGCTCTAGGTATATACGCAAAAAAAGATAAAAAGAAAATAGATATTGCCACAATATGTGTTCCTATTGGAGCTGTTTGTCCGAATACATTCCCGTTAATTCGTTTTACAATATACCAATCATACATCCAAGACAAAAACACACCGCCATCGTTTAAATAAGTTAAGTAACCCCACAAAAACAAAGGAACCAATGCAAATGGTAAAAAAAATAATGGCCGTAATTTTAATAAATTTTTACGCAGTGGATGCAAAAAAGCTAAAAGCGCGATAAAGCTAATTGAAAATATAATTATTGGCGGACCTTTTGTTAAAGTTCCTAATGCAAAACCAAGCCAAAATAAAAAAATCCATTGCCATGATGGGTTTCGTAAAGTATTTATAATTCCAAAAGCACAAAGTGTACTTGTAAATAAAACAGTTGCATCTGTAACAGAAATTTTTGCAATTGCTGTAACTAAAAATGAACCTGCAATAACCATTAAACCTTTAAAAGCATAGGTTTGTCCTAAAAATTTTTTGCCTTGAAAAAACATTAGCAAAAAAGTTCCTAAAACTGCTAAAAACGAAGGGAAACGAACAGCAAACTCATTATACCCAAACAACTTGTAACTAATAGCAATGTTCCAAAAATGTAAGGGCGGTTTTCTATGCACATCGCTATACATAAAATTAGGAACCAACCAATTACCACTTTCGCACATGGTGTAGCCAAAACCAGCATAAGCAGCTTCGTCTTGATCCCAAAGCGGAATACTCCAATTATTAATTAATAAAAGAGCACATATGATTAAAAAAATATAAAACTGTTTTTTTTGCATGAGTAATTCTGTTCGCTAAAGTAAGCATAAAATAGAAATTATTAGCGTTAACAAGCTAATGAAACATTTATGATAACGAACTATTATTCCAAAAAAAATCCCGAACAAAATTTGCTCGGGATTTTTTCTTTTTATTTAAAACTTATTATACTTCTGCTTTTACTAAAGGAGCTGCTTCTAAAATTTCTTTAGATGCCCCACTTGCATATTGCTCAAAATTCTTAACAAATTTTTCTGCTAAATTTTGTGCTTTTGCATCAAATGCAGCTTTGTCTTTCCAAGTATTACGTGGCTCTAATATTTCAGCAGGAACATTAGGACAAGATTTAGGGAAAGCTAATTTAAAGAATGGTGTTTTACCATACTCTACATTATCTAACTCTCCGTTTAATGCTGCAGTAATTAATGCGCGCGTGTAGCTTAATTTAATACGGCTTCCTTCGCCATAAGCCCCACCTGTCCAGCCAGTGTTAACTAACCAAACATTTACATTGTTTTCTTTTAATTTTTTACCTAATAACTCAGCATATTTTGCAGGGTGCAATGGTAAAAATACTTTACCAAAACAAGCAGAAAAAGTTGTTGTGGGCTCAGTAATGCCCATTTCTGTACCAGCAACTTTAGCTGTGTAACCAGAAATAAAATGGTACATAGCTTGTGCAGGAGTTAATTTAGAAATTGGAGGCAATACACCAAAAGCATCTGCTGTTAAAAAGAAAATGTTTTTTGGAATTCCACCAACAGATGGAGTCATTACGTTTTCTATATGTTCGATAGGGTAACTTACGCGCGTATTTTCTGTTTTAGAAATGTTAGTGTAATCAACAGTTGTTGTACCATCAATAAACTCAATATTTTCTAATAAAGCACCAAATTTTACTGCGTCAAAAATTTGTGGTTCTTTTTCTTTCGATAAATCAACGCATTTTGCATAGCAACCGCCTTCAAAATTAAACACAGTAGAGTTAGACCAACCGTGTTCGTCATCTCCAATTAATCTACGATTTGGATCGGCACTTAAAGTTGTTTTTCCTGTACCAGATAAACCAAAGAAAATAGCTGTATCGTCGTTTTTACCAACGTTTGCACTGCAGTGCATTGATAAAACACCTTTTTCGTGAGGTAAAATATAATTTAAAACAGAAAAAATACCTTTTTTAATTTCGCCAGTGTAACCCGTACCACCGATAATAATGATTTTTTTTGTGAAATTTAAAACCGAAAAATTATGTTGGCGAGTTCCATCAACTGCAGGGTCTGCCATAAAACCTGGCGCACAGATAATATGCCATTCAGGTAAAAAATTTAAAATTTCTTGTTGAGTTGGGCGCAAAAATAAATTGTTGGCAAACAAATTAGACCAAGGAAACTCCGTAACTACACGAATATTTATTTTATATTCTGGGTCAGCGCAAGCGTAAGAATCTTTAACATAAACATCTTTGCCCGATAAATAAGCTGTTACTCTATTGTAAAGTAAATCAAATTTTGCTGCATCAAAAGCAATATTAACATCGCCCCACCAAACTGAGTCTTTTGTTTTTTCGTCTAAAACAACAAATTTATCTTTTGGAGAACGACCAGTAAATTCACCTGTATCAACAGCTAAAGCGCCAGTATCGGCTAAAACACCTTCGCCACGTAAAATAGTTTCTTCAACTAATTCAGATGGTGATAAATTCCAATAAGCATTAGATACATTTTTTAATCCTAGATAAGCTACAGATGCATCTTTAGCTCTAAAGCCAAATTCATTCATTTTAGTAAGATTTTTAGTAGAACTTCCGTTAATTTGCCACGAAAGTACTAAAAAAAATGCTAACTATTTAGCTTTGTTAATTTCTTCGCGATTGCTTCGACACGGCTCGTTAGTTATACCTTGCACTAGAGGGTATTTTTCTATAAATTTATTCATTTTATTAACAAAATCTTTTCGTATTGATTTAGACATGTTATCTAAATTAAAACACAAATCAAATTCGCCTTCTCTACCCCAAGGAATTTCGAAATAACGTAAAATAACATCTTTTTTAATCTCGTATTCCTTAATAAATTTACCAACTTCTTGTTTAGCAACAGCATCATAACCTTCGCCTTTGCTAACAAAAGACAATGAATACTTGGTTATAACTTTAGCTTTCTTTTTATCTTTTCTACTTTGCGAAAATGCACTTACACTAAGTAAACAAAGTATTAATGTTGAATAATAAAAAAGTTTTTTCATGATATTAATTTATTAATAACAGGGTAAATGTATTGTATGTTTAGCTTAAATTTGATTTAAAACACACAAGTTTTAAACTTTAACGCGTTAATAAGTGTGCCATTTTTGATAAATCTACTACAATTACAATCATTATTCGTGCCGAAATACGCAAAATATTACTTTTTTACAAAAGCCAAAGCAATAAATAGCCAGCCAGTAATTAAAAACAATCCTCCTATTGGTGTAATTGGACCTAAAAATTTAAGGTTTTCTACTCCCAATAAAGTTTTAGTACTTAAAAAGTAAATTGAAACTGAAAACAAAACTATTCCAATTGTAATTGAATTGGCAGCCCAAGTAAGGTATTTATAAGCATATTTATCAATCAACATTGCTAAAATTAATAATACAATTGCGTGATATAGTTGATATTTTACACCTGTTTCAAACGACTGTAATTGTTCTGCAGAAATTTTATTTTTTAAAGCATGTGCACCTAATGCACCCAAAATTACGCCTATAGCGCCTGTAATAGATGCGATAACAAAATATTTATTCATAATAAAATAAAGTTTTTACAAAGCTATTTAATTAAGTTTAAAATTAGCAAATACAATTTTATAGCTATTTTTGCGCTAAAGAAATAAAACAATGCAAAACATACTCATTATTGGTGCCGGAAGATCGTCTTCTTTTTTAATTAAATACTTATTAAACAACGCTCCTACTTTTAACTGGAAAATTACTGTAGCTGATATTTCGTTAGCAAACGCAAAAAATAAAATTGGCAATTCTACGCATGCAGAAGCTGTTGAGTTTAACATTAACGATGCAACTCAAAGAGAAAAATTAATAAGCAATGCACAGATAGTTATATCTATGTTGCCAGCATTTATGCACATGGATGTGGCGCACGATTGTTTACGTTTAGGAAAACATTTAGCAACTGCATCTTACGTTAGTAAAGAAATGGAAGCTTTGCACGAAGAAGCTACTAAAAAAAACTTACTTTTTTTAAACGAAATCGGTTTAGATCCAGGTATCGATCACATGAGTGCCATGAAACTAATTGATGAATTAAAAGAAAAAGGTGCGAATATAACTTCGTTTAAATCTTACTGCGGTGGCTTGGTTGCACCAGAAAGCAATGATAATCCGTGGGGCTATAAATTTTCGTGGAACCCGCGAAATGTAATTTTAGCAGGACAAAGCACTGCGCAGTTTTTTGAAAATAATCAATTAAAATTTATTCCGTACAACCGATTATATACACAAACCAATAGTGTTGAAGTAGATGGTTTAGGTAAATTTGATGCCTACGCCAACCGTGATTCATTAAGCTACAGACAGCCCTATGGTTTAGAAAATATTCCAACCATTTTACGCGGAACTTTAAGAGAACACAACTATTGCAAAGCTTGGAATGTGTTTGTTAAATTAGGTTTAACCGATGATACTTTTGTTATTGAAAACACAAATAATTTAACTTACAACGATTTAATAAATTCTTTTTTACAAAACGGAAACCAACCTACAAAAGACAAACTTAAACAGTTTATGAAAGATGAGTGGGATGCGGATATTGAATCTAAATTAGAATGGCTTGGATTATTTAACAACGAAAAAATAAAATTAGATAAAGGAACTCCTGCTCAACTTTTACAAGATTTACTCGAAAAAAAATGGTTGCTTAAAAAAGAAGATAAAGATATGATTGTGATGCAGCATCAATTTGAATACGAATTAGCGGGCAAAAAACAACAAATATTTTCATCGTTAATAGTAAAAGGTGAAGACGATGTGTATACTGCAATGGCCAAAACGGTAGGTTTGCCTTTAGCAATAGCTGTTAAATTAATTTTAACAGACAAAATAAAAGTTAGAGGTGTGCAAATACCAGTAATTAAAGCAATTTACGAGCCTATTTTGCAAGAGCTAGAAACGTTTGATGTAATATTTCACGAAAAAATAATTAACTAAATCGTTTAAATTCCGAAATTAAAATAGCAGTTGCAATAGATACATTTAGCGATTCTGCGCCAGTTTCTGATTTTGAAAATGAAGGTATAGTAATGTAGTTAGTGCACAAATCAACAATTTCTTTAGAAATTCCGTTAGCTTCGTTGCCCATTACTAAAATAGCTTCAGTAGGTAATTTTTCTTGATAGATATTTTTTCCTTCTAACAAAGAGGCATAAACAGGGATTTTATTTTGCTTTGCTTCTTCTATAATGGTTTTTAAATCGCTGTAAAAGCAATTAACACGCAAAAACGAACCCATTGTTGCTTGTATAACTTTTGGGTTGTATAAATCAACCGAATTAGCCGAACAAACTATATTTTCTATTCCATACCAATCGGCAATTCTTAAAATAGTGCCCAAATTACCTGGGTCGCGAACATCATCTAAAAAAAGTGTAAGCTTATTTTTTAAATTACTGATGCTAAAATGCTTAGTTTCTTTTTGTTTCACAATGGCTAAAACCGGCTGTGGATTGGTTAATGCGCTAATTTTTTTTATTTCTTCAAAAGATACAACTTCAATATTGTTGTAATTTAAAGGGTTTTCCGTCTGCCAATCGGCTGTGCAATACACATGTTGCACCTCAAAATCAGACTGTATAAGCTCTAAAACAATTTTAGTTCCTTCGGCTAAAAACAAGCCGGTTTCATTTCGGTACTTTTTTTGCTGAAGCGAGTTGTATAGTTTTATTTGATTTTTTGAAACTGGCATTTTTATTGATTAAAATATCAAATCGAATTTAATGTTAAATTTGCAAAACATGCACACAAAGCTAAGCAACATTTTTAAACCTCAACGTTATTCGCTACTAATTGTAGCACTAACTTTTGTGCTTAGCTCGTGTAAAATTACGCGTAACGTTCCCGAAAACAAATATTTACTTACGCAGAATAAAATTAAAATAAACACAACTCAAATTGATAAAGCGGAGTTGCAAACCATTATAAAACAAAAACCCAATCGTACATTTTTTGGTATTATTCGTTTTAATTTACGCGCCTATAATACTGGCTCAGTTGGCAAAGAACGTAAATGGAAAAATTGGTTTAAAAATACTATTGGCGAACCACCTGTTATTATTGATAGTTTGTTGAGCGAAAAAAGCGCAAAACAAATGCAACTATATCTTTATAAAAAAGGTTATTTTAATTCGCAAGTTCAATTAGAATACGAATTAAAGAAAAACAAAAAAGGCAAAATTATTTACAATATAAATGCAGGAAATCCTTACACAATAAAGGATTTTATTTATTCGATGCCCGATAATGAAGTTAGCTATTTTATTAAACAAGACAGCCTTAATTGCCTAATTAAAAAAGGCAAAAATTACGACGAAGATAAACTTGAAGAAGAACGCATTAGAATTAATAATTACTTACGAAATGTAGGTTATTATTTTTTTGTAAAAGATTATTTAACCTATCGTGTTGACAGCACTTTAGGTACGCTACAAATGAATATTTATTTATCGCTTAGCGCGCCTTATGCTGCTAATAAAGACAGCCTTACTGAACACAACAGATATACAATAAACAACGTTTTTGTTTATCCGTATTACAATTCAAAACAAAAAAATATTAATTATTTAGATACGCTACTTTACAACAACAATATTTTTGTTTTTAATGGTAGCATGCGCTTTAAACCTAAAACTTTAAGCCGCCCCATTTTTATACAAAAAGACGACTTTTTTACGCAACGTTATGTTGATGAAACTTACAAACGAATTAATCTCTTAAAAAACTTTAAGCAAACAACTATTTATTTTGAAGATGTTTCATCCGATTCTAAAAATTTATTAAACGCTTTTGTAAAATTAACACCAAACCCAAAACAATCAATATCTCTAAGTACCGAAGGCACTAACAGCTCTGGTAACTTAGGTATTTCGGGTAGTTTTAATTACCAAAATAGAAACGTTTTTAAAGGTGCCGAAATTTTAGATTTTAAAGTAAAAGCTGGTTTAGAAGCGCAGCAAATTGTGGTTGAATCCGACACCTCAACTAATCAAAGAATTTATGATTATTTACCATTTAATACGTTAGAATTTGGTCCAGAATTATCGTTAAGTATTCCGCGATTTGCATTATTACCTTACACAAAATTTGCAAAGCGTGCCGACCCAAAAACCATACTAACTATGGGTTACAACTACCAAGCCAGACCCGATTATTATAGAACAATTGCTAATTTTTCTTATGGTTATTCTTGGAAAGAAACTACTACAAAACAACATCTTATTTATCCAATGGACTTGAACTTTGTAAAAGTAAACATGTCTGAATCGTTTAGATATTATGTAGACAGTGTTATTGAAGATCAATTGGTTCAGCAGAGTTATAAAGACTTAATGATAAACTCGTTTAAGTACAGCTACATATACAACAACCAAGATATTAAAAAGAAAAAAACAATTTACCAGTATTTTAGATTAAACCTGGAGCAAGCGGGTGGTATGCTTTATTTACTAAGTAAAAATGTTTTTAAACTCGAAAAAGAAGCTAATAGCGATGGTAGCGATAGCTATTATTTATTTAATAACGAAAAATTAAGTTTTTTAAAACAACCCTTTGCTCAGTTTGCAAAAGTTGATTTCGATTATAGAATTTACAAACCGCTAAAAGGATTTAGAAAACTTGTTTTTAGAACAACAATGGGAGTAGGTTACGCTTATGGAAATTCAAAATATTTACCATTTACAAAAAGTTTTTTTGGTGGTGGAGCCAACGATATTAGAGCGTGGCGTGCACGTACTTTGGGTCCTGGTGCATTCCCTAAATCTTCAGTAACTAAATTTGACCAAATTGGTGATATTAAACTTCAATTTAATTTAGAATATCGCTACAAAATATACAAATCGTTGCATGGCGCTACATTTATTGATGCCGGTAATATTTGGTTATTAAACCCAAATGATTTGAGAATTGGTGGAGAATTTGAGCCCGAAGATTTTTACAAAGAAATTGCTGCTGGAGCTGGTTTTGGATTTAGATACGATTTTTCATTTTTTATTTTCAGACTCGATTTAGCTATACCCGTTTACGACCCAAGTATTAGTCAAACAAACCGTTGGGCGCTTACTCGCTCTGTAAAAAATCTTAGCCAAGAATTAAGAGGTCAAATTGGTATTGGTTATCCTTTTTAGGGATTAATAAAATAATAGAAATTAGTTTTAATAGTTAAATAACAAAGACGAATTTCATTGTACTAATATTTTTTTTTGTAAAAAAAACCAATGAAACATCTAGACATAGTCTACTAAAAAGATATTCCACAACAATTTAAGAAGGTTTTATAATTGAAATAAATTATTCATTTTCTTTTAAATTTCATTACATATTTTTTATTTCTCGCATCAAAACTTAACCACAAATCATTTTTGTAAAGTTTATCAATACTTAAAACTAATACCCTATACTCAGAATTTGAGTTAGATATAAATTTCCTAGTGAATTCAAAAGGGTATTGCTGTTCTCTATAAAAACAAGAATCTTGCTTGTAATATGTTTCTCGTAATGATGAACAACTGATAAAATATAATTTGAGTTTATTGTCTTTTTCCAATTTCCAATCCGCTTTAAGAGATGGGTATACATCGTTAGACTCATATGCCCAACTTATATTTGAATAAAAAGCGAATGAAAATCTTTGATGTATTCTCTCATTTGCCCATCTAGACCTATCTTCAATCATCATGTAATACTCGTCACTTTTAGTTTGTTTTCTAAAATACTCCATAGAATCAACATCATCAACATAAAACTCTGTAAATATCCAATAATCTGTTATTTGCTTTTCAGCATTAACAAAACCCAAGGCTGGGTTTTCTGGAAATTTTTCGCAACTAGTTAACAAAATTATAATCGAAGCAAAACCTACTACTAAATTTATTCTCTTCATTTTGCTTTTTAAGTTTCTTCTTCACCATGCTTAGAGCGAAGATTTTGTATCTCAAAAGTATAACTATTTTCAATAAAAGCTAATTATTATGTAAAAAAAGTCGTTTTTTTACCCATTTTACAAACAAATGCATAAACAAACACAGATTAACACATAATAAATAAGCTGTATAATTTTTTTTTTTAGCTTTGTACTCCAAATTTTTCTAAATAATTAATTTATGGACTACAATAAAATAGTTGAGCTTTTAGGCAATGATGCAAATCTATTGTTAAATCACACTTGTAACGCTATTAAAAAAGATAGCATTCACTTACCAGGAGCTGATTTTGTTGATAGAGCCTTTATAAACAGCAACAGAACGCCACAAGTTTTAAAAAGCTTAAATGCTTTGTACAATAATGGTCGTTTGGCTGGCACTGGCTATTTATCTATTTTACCTGTTGATCAAGGTATTGAGCATTCTGCGGGTGCATCGTTTGCTCCTAATCCTATTTATTTTGATCCCGAAAACATTGTAAAATTAGCTGTAGAAAGTGGTTGCAACGGCGTTGCTTCTACTTATGGCGTTTTAGCTTCAGTTGCCAGAAAGTACGCACACAAAATTCCGTTTATTGTTAAAATAAACCACAACGAGTTTTTAAGTTACCCTAATAAATACGATCAAAAAATGTTTGGTTCTGTTGATGATGCTTGGAATATGGGCGCAACAGCAGTTGGAGCAACTATATATTTCGGATCTGAAGAATCGAGCCGTCAAATAATGGAAGTTGCCGAAGCTTTTGAAAGAGCACACCAATTAGGTATGGCAACTATTTTATGGTGTTACACGCGTAACAATGCCTTTAAAAAAGATGGTGTAGATTATCATACTTCAGCCGATTTATCTGGGCAAGCAAACCATTTAGGTGTAACTATTCAAGCAGATATTATTAAACAAAAATTACCAACCAACAATGGCGGTTATTTAGCTACTGGTCATGGTAAAACACACCCAAAAGTATATTCTGATTTAACTACCGATAACCCTATTGATTTAACACGTTACCAATTAGCAAACTGCTACATGGGGCGTATTGGTTTAATTAACTCTGGTGGCGAATCTAAAGGTGCTTCAGATTTGGGAGAAGCTATTACAACTGCTGTTATTAACAAAAGAGCAGGCGGACAAGGTTTAATATTAGGACGTAAAGCTTTTCAAAAACCGGTAAAAGAAGGTATTGAATTGCTAAACGCAGTGCAAGACGTGTATTTAGAAAAACAAATTACAATAGCGTAAATAAAGTACAAAGTATTGAGTACATAGTACAAAAATGGCAGAACGCTTATTTTCGTACTTAGTCTTGATACTTTATACTATCTACTTAATACTATAACAATGAGCTGGTTTAAAAGAATAAAAGAAGGTATTACCACATCAACCAAAGAGAAAAAAGAAACTCCTGAAGGTTTATGGTACAAGTGTCCGTCGTGCAAACACATCGCTACATCTCAAGAACACGAATCTAATCTATTTGTATGTTCGCAATGCGATCATCATCAAAAAATTGGTTCTAAAGAGTATTTTGAGTTAATTTTTGATAACAATGAGTTTGTAGAATTAAACGCAAACCTTATTTCGGGCGACCCATTAAACTTTACCGATACAAAAAAATATACCGATAGAATTAGAGACAGCATTAAAAAAACGGAACTAAAAGATGCCATTCGTACAGCAAAAGGTAAAGTAAATGGCAACGATTTAGTTATTGCTTGTATGGATTTTAACTTTATTGGTGGTTCTATGGGCTCGGTAGTTGGCGAAAAAATTGCCAGAGCTATTGACGAATCGTTAAAAACTAAAACTCCTTTATTAATTATTTCAAAATCGGGCGGTGCACGTATGATGGAAGCTGCGTTTTCGCTAATGCAAATGGCAAAAACATCCGTTAAATTATCGTTGCTAGCCGAAGCAAAAATTCCGTACATCTCTTTATTAACCGACCCAACAACGGGTGGTGTAACGGCATCATACGCTATGCTTGGCGATTTTAACATTGCAGAGCCAGGCGCTTTAATTGGTTTTGCTGGTCCGCGCGTGGTAAAAGAAACAATTGGTAAAGATTTGCCTAAAGGTTTTCAAACTTCGGAGTTTGTTTTAGAGCACGGATTTTTAGATTTTATCGTAAATCGCAAGGACTTAAAAGCCAAAATTGCTCAAATTATAACATTACTTAAAAATTAGTTTTGTTTTTTAATAAAAAGATTTAACTTTGCACACTCTTAAAAGAAAATAACAAAATAAACAAACTGAATAAGATGTATTTAACTTCAGAAATTAAAAAAGATATTTTTGCAAAACACGGTAAAACTGCAACAAACACAGGGTCTACCGAAGGACAAATTGCTTTATTCTCTCACAGAATTAGCCATTTAACTGGTCACTTAAAAACAAACAAAAAAGATTTTAGTACTCAAAAATCGTTATTAGCTTTAGTTGGTAAAAGAAGAGCTTTACTAGACTACTTAAAAAATAACGATATAGCTCGTTACAGAGCAATTATTAAAGAACTTGATTTGAGAAAGTAATTTTCTCAACATTTAGAAGGCAATCGAATAGGTTGCCTTTTTTTTTAAATTTAAACCTCAACAAACAAATAATATAAATCGGCAGGATAAAAGAGGCCCCTTGCCACAAAAAAAGATGTAAGATGTCAATAAAAGCAATTGTAAAAACCTTTGATATGGGCGATGGCCGCCAAATATCTATTGAAACAGGTAAATTAGCCAAACAAGCCGATGGTTCGGTTGTAGTAAGAATGGGCGACACAATGTTGTTAGCTACAGTAGTATCTAACAAAGACGCTAAAGAAAATGTAGATTTTTTACCATTAAGTGTAGATTATCAAGAAAAATATGCTGCTGCAGGAAGATTTCCTGGTGGATTTTTTAAACGTGAAGCAAGATTATCTGACTACGAAATTTTAATTAGTCGTTTAGTTGACCGTGCTATTCGTCCGTTATTTCCAGACGATTACCATGCAGATACACAAGTTTTAATTTCATTAATATCATTAGATAAAAATGTTGCGCCAGATTGTTTAGCTGCTTTAGCTGCATCGGCTGCTATCACAATTTCTGATATTCCGTTTAACGGACCAATTTCTGAAGTGCGTGTTGTGCGTATTGACGGTAAGTTTATTGTTAATCCAAGCAAAGAACAAATCGAACAAGCAGATATGGAAATTGTTGTTGCTGCTTCAGAAAAAGACATCAACATGGTAGAAGGCGAAATGAAAGAATGCTCAGAAGCAGATATGCTCGAAGCGTTACGAGTTGCGCACGATGCTATTAAAATACAATGTAAAGCTCAACGCGAGTTAGCCGAAATGGTTGGCAACAAAGCAAACAGAGAATATTGCCACGAAAAAAGCAATCCTGAATTAAAAGTAGCTATTGAAAAAGCTTGTTTTGATAAAGTTTATGCAATAGCAAAATCGGGTAACGCAAGCAAAGCAGAGCGTAAAAAATTATTTGGCGTAGTTAAAGAAGAATTTGTTGCAACACTTAGCGATGAAGAAAAAGCAGCTAACTCATTTTTAATCGGAAAATATTTTCATGATGTTGAAAAAGAAGGAGTTCGCCAATCGGTTTTAAACGAAAGAACTCGTTTAGATGGCCGTAAATTAGACGAAATTAGAGCTATTTGGAGCGAAACCGACTATTTACCTTCAGCACACGGTTCTTCAGTGTTTACACGTGGCGAAACACAATCGTTAACTACAGTAACATTAGGAACTAAAATGGATGAGCAAATGATTGATGGTGCTTACCACGAAGGAACAAATAACTTTTTATTGCACTACAATTTCCCTCCATTTTCTACAGGCGAAGTAAAACCTATGCGTGGAACTGGTCGTAGAGAAGTAGGTCACGGAAACTTAGCTTTACGTGCATTAAAAAATATGTTGCCAGAAGATAATTCATATACAATACGTATTGTTTCTGATATTTTAGAATCTAACGGTTCATCATCAATGGCTACTGTATGTGCCGGAACCTTAGCTTTAATGGATGCAGGTATTAAAATTAAACGTCCGGTTGCAGGTATTGCAATGGGTTTAATTTCTGATAGCAATACAAAAAAATTCGCTGTATTATCTGATATTTTAGGTGATGAAGATCATTTAGGTGACATGGACTTTAAAGTTACTGGAACTGTAAATGGTATTACTGCTTGCCAAATGGATATTAAAGTAGATGGTTTATCATACGAAGTTTTAACACAAGCTTTAGACCAAGCTAAACAAGGCAGATTACACATTTTAGGAGAAATGGCTAAAACAATTACAGCTCCAAGAGAAGAGTACAAATCGTTTGTACCACGCATTGTTAAATTAGAAATTCCTAAAGAATTTATTGGTGCTATTATTGGCCCAGGTGGAAAAATTATTCAAGAAATGCAACGTGTTACAAACACAGTAATTACTATTGAAGAAGTTGGAAATTTTGGTCATATACAAATATCATCAAGCAATAAAGAATCTATTGATGCTGCCGTAAAAACTATTAAAGGTATAGTTGCAGTTCCCGAAGAAGGAGAAGTTTACGAAGGCAAAGTAAAATCGATAGTTGCATTTGGTGCCTTTGTAGAATTTATGCCAGGTAAAGATGGATTATTACACATATCAGAAGTAGAATGGAAACGTTTAGAAAACTTAGATGGTGTATTAAAAGAAGGCGATGTAGTAAAAGTAAAATTGATAGGTAAAGATCCTAAAACAGGTAAATTTAAATTATCGAGAAAAGCTTTAATGCCAAAACCAGAGGCAACAGAACAAGCTCAATAAATAATAAAACACAATACATTAAAATCCATTTATCGAAAGGTAAATGGATTTTTTTTTTGCTATATATATAATTTTAATATCAGCTGAAATACGAAATTAATAAGTATGCAAGCATAAAAAGTTAACTACAAATAAAATGCCCGTTTGATAATTTGTTATGAAAAAAGAATATATTTGTTTAGAAATGTAAATGGTATTTATCATACATATCTACCCATAATTTGATGTGTATGTATGACTTTATCAGATATATATACAAGTTAGCGGCAACTTTAAGCAGACAACTGAAAACATAACAATGAGCGACAAAAAGAAAATAGAGTATAAAGGGTTAATTCAAAGACTTTGGAATGACCAAGTGTTAAGCCAACTAATCTCGGTTGGACTACTTTCTCTTTTGACAATTTTGTATTCATTTTTCATTACAATTTCTAAGGACATTTCATTTAGACAGGCATTAACAGACACTTTGACTTTTAAATTTGAACTCTACAAAATATTAATTTTTATAGCAGTTGCTGTTTCCGTTTATATTCTAATTTATAAGTGGCGACAAAAACGACAAAACCGAATTGGAAAGTTTGACATTGAGCAAAAAGTTGGAAACTTTACTTTTAGAGAACTTTACAATGCCTTGCTGACACATAAGATTGAAACCCCAATAAATCTAATGGGACCAGGTATGGAAAGACAAACAGACCTGTTGATACTTTTTATTTTATACCAACGACAACTTAACCTTGGTTCGGAATGGGAGCATGACCATTTTACACATTACACTCTCGGTCCGACTTTAATGACATACGGCTTGACAGAAAAAGTTTCAACAACGAACAAACTTGATATGGTTGGCTCTGACATGATTCAGACCTCAAAAATCGGTTACGAATTTTATGCTTTACTTGAAAGGTGGAGAGTATATAATGACGAAATAATGAAAGACGATGTAACTAAAACAGACATCGAGAAAGTTATACCTAAACCGACACATGACGCAGGACAATAGAAAAGTAGCAGCTATCAGCACATTTGCAAAAGTGGCGGTTCATTGCTCATCAGACACATTTGTGGTTAATCAAACATTGGTTCACAGCATCAGCAATTGTGTTGAAAATATCCACCTAGGTTACGTCGAAAAAGTTAGCGGTCTTTATAAGGCGACCGATAATTAAATGATTTATAGAATAATATTTACGCATATACTTTTACTTTTCTCATTGACAAATGTCTTGGGACAGAATAAGTTATTTTTAGACCATAAAAGCAAGTCTTCAAAAAAAAAGTACCTTAACCTTGACAGAGAATTCTATATTAAAACAAAAGACACGACATACTCTTATAAGAAAATTATAGGTTTCACTGACTCAACTATTTTAATACCAACTTGGACAAAGACAGGTAAAGACACAATATATACTTACACATATAAAATAAGTAAAAGCAAGGACACTAACTATACACAGGTAAGACCGCGTTATAAACAAGACACAATAGTTATTTTGTTTTCAAAAATTCAATCAATAAAAAAGGATTGGTTTAAAAATAGACATTGGCTAGAACCGTTTGGTTACCTTGCTATTGGAGGAGTAATCGGAGTAGTGTTCTTACCTATTGCAGCTATTGACAAAGGAGCAGAAGGAGTAAAAGAATGGGCTATATTTGAAGGAATCATAGTAGCGATTTGTGCTCCACCTATTTTTATTGGGACAAGAAAAACAAAATATGACCTTAACAAAAAATGGACTTTAAAGGCAGAAAAATAACACACACACCACTCCTCAACTCGTCCTCGTTTAGCTTGCGTAACGAGGATGTTTAAAATATGCGTTTGCAACGCATAAAAAAAGTATTTGTAATAAATGAGTGTGATAGTTTAAATAAGCGTTGCAAACGCTTGCTTATTTTATCCTCGTTGCAAACGAGGACGAGTTTGGGGATGTTTAAAATATGCGTTTGCAACGCATAAAAAAAGTATTTGTAATAAATGATAAATAAGCGTTGCAAACGCTTGCTTATTTTATCCTCGTTGCAAACGAGGACAAATTTGGGCAGTGCTAATAATCAAGCGCGAACGCAAAGCCGCAACCCGTTATAGCTAATTATATACGACGCATCGAGTCAGACAATTTAGCTTAATTTCAAAACATTTATCTTTTATCATTATATATTTATTGTTTTTCAATAAATATTTATATCTTTGCAGGCATAAACATTAAATTCAAAATTGATATGAATAAATTTTCAACTGTATTTCTACGAATAGTAATCGTCATTGTGGGACTTGCCGTTCTATCATTGTGTGTATTTGCATTTCCATATATCGGTGAAGGATGGACAGCCGAATTTCCGCAGGAACCGAAGTCAGGTTATTTGGTGATGGCTTCGCTATATGCAGCTGCCATTCCATTTTTTCTTGCTTTGTATTTTGGTTTAAAACTCCTATCATACATCGACATGAACAAAGTATTTTCTGAGTATCCGGTTCGTGTACTGCAAAAAATAATGTATTGTGCTGTGGCTATGAGCATAGCACTGATGGGTTATATGCCGGCTGCTTTCCATTTTGCGGAGATAGACGATGCACCTGGGTTAATTATTTTTGCTTTTGCATTTGCCTGTGTGCCATTGGTGGTGGCGGTTTTTGCCACTATACTCAAAAAGCTTTTGCAAAATGCAATTGATTTTAAAAACGAAAACGATTTAACTGTTTAAGCTATGGCAATTGTAGTAAATTTAGACGTTGTAATGGCTAAACGGAAAATGTCACTTAATGAACTTTCTGACAAAGTTGGTTTGACTTTATCCAATCTTTCTATACTTAAAACAGGAAAAGCAAAAGCAATTCGGTTTAGCACTTTGGAGACAATTTGTAAAGTATTAGAATGCCAACCCTGTGACATTTTAGAGTATGTTAATGATGAACAAAAAACAACGCCCGTCTAACACGCACTTATTAGAAATTGGCGGTTGAATGGTTAACTGAAACTCGGTTTGTATGTTTCCAAGAAATTCGACCATTTAAAAATATCGCGGTGATTAGCGTTCGAGCAATAATTACTAATTTTAAATACGTTGAGATTTTATTCTTAATTTTAAAATAAAAAACAAATCATGATTCATTTACAAAAAACACTTATTCTACTTTCTTTTTTTGGCAGTACATTATTTCTTAATGCACAACAAAATCAAGTAAGCCCCACAGAAAAATGGGACATGTATACCGAAATTGCTTTTTCTTATCCCAACCAAGGTAAGTGGGTAGAAAGAATAAGACAAAGTGAGAATGGCTATTCTAAGGAAACTGAGTTTATAAACAATGTGCTTAAAAGAATAAAATCTGATAATTATTTAATCCGTGTAAGAAAAAAAGATAAGTTTGGTTGGACTAACGTTTTAGGTGAATTAATAATTCCTATTGAATACGATTACGGTGTTTTTGGTCCAATGTATAACGGCTTAATTTGCGTAAAAAAGAAAGAAAAATGGGGCTGTATTGATTTCAAAAATAAAGTTGTTATTCCTTTTAAATATGAGAAGATGTCGCCTTTTAGAAAGGGATTTAGTGAAGTTACTCTAAATGGAAAAATGGGATATATTAATAATGCAGGAGTTGAAGTAATTAAAGCCATTTACGATAAAGTAGAGCCATTTTCAAAAGGTGTAGCCATTGTTATGAAAGATAATAAATATGGTTTTATTGACACCACAGGAACAACTATTGGAACCAACTCATACGATGCTGCTTATGACTTTGATGAAAATAAATTCGGATATGTTAAAATAGGTACAAAATATGGAGTAGTTGATTCTAAAGGTGTTCTTTTATTTTCTGATGAATATGATGAAGCACCAAAAGCGTTGAATAATGAATTGTTCAAAGTAAGAAAAAACTACATTTATGGACTTGTAGATAGAACTGGAAAATTCGTTATTCCTTATAAATACAATAGTATTTCCGACTTATTTAATAATCCAAGTAATGATAAGGAGTCAGCAGACATTTTGATAGCATCTGCACCGCTTTACGGATTTATTAAAACCGATGGCACTGTACTTAGTGAATTTATTTTTACAAAAGCCGATCACGTTTTTCATGGAGAAGCTCAAGTTGAAATTCATGCAGATGGAGTAACTAAAAAAGGAGCTTATGTTCTTAAAACAAAAAACTTTAAAGTTGATACTACAGTTGAAGATGTGGTAGTTGAAACCACAAGTAGTTACAATAGTTCAGCTAACAAAGGAAATTCTAACGCTGGTACTGATAAAAAAACAATTAAAAACACCTCTAAAAATCAGTTATATGTTAAAGCGGGAAGTTCTACCTCTCGCTTAAATGGAGGAAGTTCAAGTTCTTTTCCTTGTAAAGACGCCATCTATTATATGAATGATGATGGAAAAGGAAATCATACAGTTAAAGGATCGTTAATATCGGGAGAAAAAGAAGATTGCGGAAAAACGATAAATGCAGTAGGTGGAAACTAATTTTTATCCGAACTAACATAAACCGTTTTGTATGCCATCGCTAACAGTACATTTGCAAAAGGTGGGGTTTCGAACTCCACATAAAAATTTGATCTAAATACCCGCTTCTTCACCAAGCCTATAAACATTAGCGGTCATTGTGATACATACATTAATAATTGAGAATGGAAAATAATCAAAACGAACAAAAGCCAATTGGAGCTACACCTTTCGTACAAACATATTTTCACGGGACAAAGGCTGATCTAAAAATTGGTGACTTAATTGAAGTAGGTAAAAACTCTAACTTTGGAGAAAGAAAAAATGCGAAATACATTTTTTTAACAGCAACACTTGATGCTGCAATTTGGGGCGCAGAACTTGCCATTGGAGAAGGAAGAGAAAGAATTTATTTAGTAGAACCAACAGGACAAATTGAAGACGACCCCGACCTGACAAACAAAAAATTTCCGGGAAACCCAACAAAATCTTATCGTTCTACACAACCATTTAAAGTTGTAGGAGAAGTTTCAGTTTGGCAAGGTCATCCAGCCGAACAAGTTAAAACAATGAAAGACACATTAGCAAAGCTTAAAGAACAAGGAATAAATTCACTAAACGAGTAACGAATTAAAAAATAGATTATGGCACAAATTAATCCACACATTAACTTTAACGGAAATGCAGAAGAAGCATTTACTTTTTACAAATCAGTATTTGGCGGAGAGTTTTCAAAAGTTGTTCGCTTTAAAGAAATTTCAAGCCCTGAATTTCCTATACCTGCAAACGAAGAAAACAAACTAATGTATATTTCTTTACCAATTGGCAGTGGCGTTCTAATGGCTAACGACATTCTAGAAGTTATGGGTAAAGTAAGTGAAGAAGAAAACAGAAGCAAGATTTCAATCAATGCTGAAAGCAAGGAAGAAGCCTATAAATTATTTAATGGACTTTCTGCAGGCGGACATATTGAAATGCCTATTGACGAAAATCCTGATGGAACTTATTTTGCTATGTTTAGAGACAAATATGGTATTGAATGGATGGTAAAATTTGACCCCAATTCTAATGGATAAATTTATGCTTAGCTAACAAAGTCACTATTGTTGATTAGCTAATTTTTATTCCAATTAGCAAAATATCATCATACCGAAGCGAGTTCGGCATTGTGATATATAAGCATGATTGTTCGTTCGCTATATGCGAACTCCAATCACTAATATATCATCAACCTGTTCTAAAGTCCCTCTCCAACTTTCTATTTTATTTGCTAAAATAGTGTGCTGTTCTTGCATTGGTAAATTTGCATTGTTTACTAACAACTCATGCAAAGGTTTATACTTAAACTTTTTACCTTTTGGTCCACCAAACTGATCGGCATAACCATCCGTGTATGTGTATATTATGTCTCCAGTTTTTAATTCAATTTGTTGCATGCTAAAATCTTTCTCTAAACCAGAATGCATGCCTACAGGCATTTTATCTACTTTGTATTCTGTTAAAACTCCATCTCTTAATAACAATAACGGATTGTTAGCACAAGCAAATTGCAAGGTTTTATTACTAAAATCAAAGGTACATAACACACAATCCATTCCGTCTTTTGATGCTACTTCGCTTCCTTCGGGATTTAATGCTTTAATAACATTGCTACGAACAAAATCTAAAATTTTATTGGGTGCTGCAATTTCGTTTTCTATAACAGCTTTGTTTAAAAAAGAAATATTTAATAAACTCATAAATGCTCCAGGCACACCATGACCAGTGCAGTCGGCTGTTGCAATTACAAATTTTTTACTGCCATTTACTTCTAATTCGTTTGCCCAATAAAAATCGCCACTCACAATATCTTTTGGTTTATGCAAAATAAAATACTCATTTAAGTTTTTTTGCAATGTAGTTTGGCTTGCAAACAAAGCATTTTGAATTCTTTTGGCGTACTGTATACTATCGGTTATTTCTTTGTTTTTTTCTTCAATAATTTCTTTTTGTTGCTCTACTTCATGCTTTTGTTCTGAAATTATTGCGTTAGCTTTTCTTATTTTTTTATAATTTTTAAAAATAAATATACTTGCTAAAGCAATTATTAAAAAACCTACTATAAAAGCGTTTCGCTGTAATGCTCTCCTACTCGACTCAAGCTGTTGCGTTTTTATTTCTGCATTTTTTTTAATTAATTCTTTATCTTTTTTTTCGGTTTCGTATTTGGTTTCCATATCAGCAATTTGTCGGTTGCTGTTTTCGTTAAACAAACTATCTCTGTAGGAAGACATCATCATCAAATTTTCTACCGCACATTCGTATTTTTTATTTTCGTAACAAGCTTTGTATTTAAAAAAATAAGTGGTTTGAATTTCTTTTTTTAAACCTAATTGCAAAGCCATTTTTAAGGATTTATCCAAAAACTCTTCTGCCTTGTCATATTGTTTTAACCCAGCATGAGCTCTGCCAATAACCATATTAGCACGAACCAAACCATCTTTACTTTCTATTGAATTAAACAATACTATGGCCTCTTCAGCATATTTAATTGACTCTTGAAACCTTTTTTGTTCAACCAAAAAATCTGCCATATTGGAAGTAGCTTTAGACAATGTAAAAACGTCTTCAAACTTTTTTCCATTTTCTATCGATTTATTAATATAAAATTCAGAGCTATCGTATTGCTTTAAATCGCCATAAGCATTGCCAAGCGTAGTGTATGGATAACTTAAATCTTTATAATTTTTCACTTCGTTAATAACCTCAATGGCTTTATACATAGTAGCTATTGATTCTTTATTTCGCCCTATTTTAAATTGAAGTACGCCAATATTAATTAATGATGTAGCAATACCTTTTCTGTTATTTACTTTTTCTTTGCTTCGCATAGAAGCCAAATAATATTTTAACGCTTTATCATAATCGCCTAACTCATCATAAACAATTCCCAAATTATTATGCACTTTTGCAAGGATATAATTATCATTAATTTTAGTAGCAGACACTTCGGCTAGTAAATAGTACTCTTTAGCTTTATTAAATTCGCCGTTACCACTATATACATTACCAATTATATTATTTAAAAGCGCAGTTCCTTTATTAAAAGAATTTGCTTTACTAATAACCAAGGCTTTAGTAGCAATATCAATAGCTTTTTTGCCATCGCCATTTTTATAAAAATTAGCTAACTCAATGCCTGCATTAACTTTATTGGTATCAATTTTGTTAGTATTAAAAGCAGTATAAAGCGAATCGATATTCGTATTGTTTTGTGGGAAAACAAAAAATGGAATTAATATAAGAAGTATAAAAATGGAGTTTTTCATTTTTTACAAAGAATAGAATTATACTTTATTAAAAAGTAAATAATATATTAGTACTAATGTAATAAACAAAAGCAATACATTTACCAATAACAGAAATTATTTGAAAAAAAATATTTTAATATTATTTCTTGCTGTATTAAAGCTAACAACATTACAAGCTAAGCCAAGTAATTGGGGTTTTAATTTTGGAATAAGCAGCGCTTTAGGCACCAAATTTAATAGAGTTGGAATTTTTGCGCAAACGTATTATTGCTACGATTTTGCACAAGTAAACGCTGGCGTAAAAGCATTTTATAGTTTTAAAAATTTAGGTCCAAAAGCTAAATACATTGAGCTACAAACCACCAGTGGCTTTTTACTTTCGTTTGGTAAAACAAAAACAGATAGCCATTATTTCTTCTCTCCTATTGCTAACCAAACGTATAAAAAAAATAGTTTTGCTTACAGCTACAACATTTACTTTAACAAAATAAAAACCACACAAACTACCGGAACCTTAGCTTTTGAAATAAATAATTTTTCGTTAATTACAGAAAATGATATTTTTTCGCGTGGTTATTATGACCGATTTAGAACTGGTGCTTTGCTCCTACAATATCGCTACAAAAACATGTGTTTTGGTATAAATAATTTACTTTGGACTGGCGCAAACGGCAAACGAGTTGATGATGCAAACTACCCATCTCGCTTTGGCTACATGGATTTGACAAATGCACAATACGGAAATTTATCGCACGGAATTTTAGGTTTGCAATTTCAGTACGTGCCAACAAAAAATTATTACATGTACGGAAATCAAACAATACAATTTAATGCAGGAGTTGATGCCGAACAAATACGCAATGTGGTGCAAAATAAAATAATACACGATATGTATTTTTTACCTAAGGCTTGGCAAAAAACAAAAAATGCGCATATACCTATGATAGGTGAAGATGGAAATCCTTATTTATTTAAAGAAAATCAAAAAATTAAAAAGCCAAGTCTTTACTTAAACGGAGCGCTGAATCCAAGCCTGTTTTATTAAAATAAAAAAGCGCAATTAAAAAACTGCGCTTTTAAAATTTACTTTAAAAATTTTGATTAAAACTTAATTGCTCCTTTTACTTTTTCGTTTAACAAAGCCAATTTAACTACTTGTTCCATCGTTTTTACATAGTGGAATTTTACATCAGATATATAATCTTTTTTAATATCCTCAATGTCTTTTTTGTTGTCTTCACTCAAAATAATTTCTTTTATTCCGCTACGTTTTGCAGCTAGTATTTTTTCTTTTATTCCGCCAACAGGTAACACACGCCCACGAAGCGTTATTTCGCCTGTCATAGCTAAATTTTTCTTTACTTTATTTTGTGTAAATACAGATGCTAAAGCGGTAAGCATGGTAATACCAGCAGATGGCCCGTCTTTAGGTGTTGCGCCTTCTGGCACATGTAAATGTATGCTCCATTCATCAAAAACAGTTGGATTTATACCAAACTTTGGTGCATGCGATTTTAAATATTCTAAAGCAATTACTGCCGACTCTTTCATTACATCACCCAAATTACCTGTTAAAGTTAATTTTGGAGTTTTACTTTTACTAATGCTTGCTTCAATAAAAAGTATATCGCCACCAACCGGAGTCCAAGCCAAACCAACTACAACTCCTGCGGTATCGTTATCTTGATATTTATCGCGTTGATACGAATCGTTGCCTAAAATTTTTACAACTTTATCTATACTTAATTTTGGCGTAAATTTTTCTTTTAACACTACCGATTTAGCAGAATTACGTACAACTTTAGCAATACGTTTTTCTAATGTTCTAACGCCAGATTCGCGCGTGTAGCTTTCAATAATTTTTTCGATTACGCTATCGCTAAACTGAACTTGGCTGGCTTTTAAACCATGTTCTTCAATTTGTTTTGGAATTAAATGGCGTTTAGCAATTTCTGTTTTTTCTTCAATTGTATAACCATTCACATCTATAATCTCCATTCTGTCTAACAAAGCGGGATGTATAGTTGATAATGAATTACAAGTAGCAATAAACATTACTTTAGATAAATCAATATCTTGCTCCACAAAATTATCGTAAAAGGCATGATTTTGCTCTGGATCTAGCACTTCTAACAATGCACTTGCTGGGTCGCCGTGAGAATCTCTTCCAATTTTATCTATCTCATCTAAAATAAAAACTGGGTTAGATGAATTTGATTTAATTAAATTTTGAACTAACCTTCCGGGCATTGCTCCAATATATGTTTTTCTGTGTCCGCGAATTTCTGCTTCATCGCGCAAGCCACCCAACGACATACGAATAAAATTACGACCTAAGGCTTTGGCTATTGATTTACCTAAAGAAGTTTTACCAACTCCTGGAGGTCCGTATAAACAAAGTATTGGCGACTTCATGTTTCCTTTTAATTTTAAAACAGCTAAATGTTCTAAAATTCTTTCTTTCACTTTTTCTAAACCATAATGGTCGTCGTCTAATATTCTTTTTGCTTTACGCAAATCAAATCTATCTTTGGTAAATTCGTTCCACGGAATATCTAATAAAGTTTCAATAAAATTGATTTGCACAGAATATTCTGCCGAATTAGGATTTATGCGTTGCAGTTTTATAATTTCTTTTTGAAAAACATCTGCTAATTTTTTATCCCATTTCTTTTTCGCTGCTTTATCTTGAAACTCTTGAATATCTTGCTCAAAGCCATTTCCACCCAACTCTTCTTGAATGGTTTTAAGTTGTTGGTGTAAAAAATAATCGCGTTGTTGTTTATCTAAATCTGTTTTTACTTTTGATTGAATTTGATTTTTTAATTCAAGCATTTGTAAATCTTTTGTAAGATATTCCAACACCATTGTAGCACGTTGTTTTAAATCGGCTACTTCTAACATTTTTTGCTTATCTATTACAGAAGCATTCATGTTAGACGAAATAAAATTTATTAAAAATGGAGGACTCTCAATATTTTTTATTGCAAAACCAGCTTCAGAAGGAATGTTTGGCGATTGCTTAATAATGTTTAACGATAAATCTTTAAGCGAAGAAACCAAAGCAGTAAACTCTTGATCGTTTTTAGCGGGACGAACTTCGGTAAAAGGAGTAATTTTTGCTTTTAAATACGGCTCATCTTGCACCACTTCGTTTAACTGAAAACGTTTTTTTCCTTGAATAATTACAGTGGTGTTTCCATCGGGCATACGCAACATTTTAATAATGGTTGCAATGGTTCCAATTGTATTTAAATCCGTTATAGTTGGGTCTTCTACCTTATCATCTTTTTGCGAAACAACTCCAATAATTTTATCGGCTTTGTGCGCATCTTTAATTAGTTTTATCGACTTATCTCTACCAACCGTAATCGGAATTACAACACCCGGAAATAAAACGGTATTTCGTAAAGGTAAGATTGATAAAATATCTGGAATTTGTTCGTTATTCATCTGCTCTTCGTCATCTGAAGTTAGCAAGGGTATAAACTCTGTTTCATCATCAACTACATTTGATGCGTATAAATCTTCAAAATCGAAAGTGTTTTTCATATATATGTCAAGATTTCTACATTACAAGCCAATTTGACATTTTGCATTGTAACATAAAATAAATTAATTTTTAAAAGTAGTGTTAAACCTGCAAAATTAATAATTACAGTAACAACAGCAGTATTAAGTCAATACTTATGCCAAAAAAATGTATTACTCAACATTTTAATTTTTTCGCAAACAAATCAACACGATTTATTTAACTTCGTATAGTTCTAATTAAATTACCAAGTAAATGAAAGTATTTTACACCTTACTACTACTGTTTACAGCTAGTTTAGCTTATTCTCAAACATCGCAAAGTAATCAATATATAGATTTTGACGGTTCTGATGATCGTGTACAACTAGACAGCGCTGCTAAATACTTAAACGGCGGCAATGCAATAAGTTTAACAGGTTGGTTTTATCCTGATGGCGATGTTTATGGACAAGCATTTGGTATTCGAGATGGTGGCACAGGCAATGGTTCTATATTTGTTTTTTGTACGGGCGGTGGTAAATTAGAATGCCGCGCTCAGTTTGGAAATTTTGTTGATTTACAACTTACAACCACTGCTTTTACTAGTTTAAACACATCTAATCAATGGCTTCATTATGCTTGGATAGTTGCTGCGGGTACTGGTGGCGCTAAGTTTTATTTAGACGGAACTTTAATGGGTACAAAAACTGTTTCGGGTACATTTAACTCGCCAGACAAACCTTTTATTATTGGTTGGAATCAATATGGCGGATTTAAAGGACGTGCAGACGAAGTTTCGCTATGGAAAAAAGCACTTAGTGAAGCTGAAGTCTTAAATATGATGCAAAATCCGCTTGCTGGTAACGAAACCGATTTGGTCGCTTACTATCGTTTTAATCAGGGTACACCTGGAGGCAATAACACTTCAATTACACAAGCCTTAAGTAAAGATGGCGACGAAACTAAGCATGGTAACTTAATTAATTTTGCACTTAATGGAGCAACATCAAATTTTAATGGAACACTTGATTCTGATTTTCAATACATCAATTTCCCAACTATTTCAAACAAATTAACTACATCACCATCGTTTCAGCTAAATGCTACTACTAATGCAAGTTTAACGGTTACATATTCCATAGTTTCGGGTCCAGCATCTGTAACAGGAAATACTATAACGCTAAGCGGAGTTGCAGGAACAGTAAAGGTTAAAGCTAGTCAGGCTGGAGATGCTTCTTTTGTTGCAGCAGAAGATGTTTACAGAACATTTCAAGTACTTGATCAAAACACAATTTTGCCAAGTGCTACAGTTTTACATCCTTTAGCAGGAGATGTTTTTGCTCCTAATTTAACTCCAATTCCTGTAAATATTAGCACTTCAATTCTGTATCCCGATCTTTTTTCAGTAGGCCAAATAACTGCTACTATTGGTGGCGAAAGTATTGCACTTCAAAATTTAAACAACGGTTTATATTTAGGATGGTGGACACCTACTGCTTATGGAAGTTTCGACGTGTTAGTTACTGGAACCAATAATTATGGAGCATCGGTAACTACAAGCTATACAATAAATTTACAAGAAACAGCAAGCGACGTAACTAAAAATGCTACTAATGCAGTTTGGGTAAGTAACAATATTCCAACTGTTACGGTTGAAAGCGATTTACCAAGCCATATTGGTGCTTACGATCAAATAATTGGAACGCTAAGTGTAACCTGCCCTACAGGTGGTTGCGACCCATGGGATATGGTATCGAGCATAGAAGCACAAGGCAAAGATGGTGAGTGGTATTTAATAATTAGATACATAACGCCTTATTTAAAAGCCTGTTCGGCTACTATCGATTTAACCGATTTTGCGTCAATACTAAATGGAAAAACAAAATTTCGTGTAAACTTAGGCACACAAGGTAATGGTTATTTGTATACGCTTAACTTAGCTTACAGAGCGGGAACAGCTGCACACGCATACAGCAAAGTTCAAAAACTTTGGTACGATACTTATCAGTTTGGAGACCCTGCCAATTTGCAACCTACTGGCGTTCGAAAAAAAGGTTTTCCTCAAAATACCTTAGCAGCTAAACTAAAAGTAGTTTCTACTGGGCACGGTTGGGACATAGACTATAACTCCAATAATGCAGCAGAATTTTCGCACAATACTCATAATCTAATCGTTAATAATGGCGTACAAAACTTTACACAAGATAATTGGTACGATTGTAATCCAAATCCTAATGGTTGCAACAATCAAAGTGGAACTTGGCAATACGATCGTGCAGGCTGGTGTCCTGGAAGTATTGGTCAGTTTTTTGATTATGATTTAGACGAAAGTTTACTTACTGACAGCGTTACACTTAACTATGTTTTTGATGAAACCTATGTGGATGCATGTCATCCTAATAATCCGAATTGTGTAGATAATGTTACCTCAACAGGCGGTGGCTTCGTTTGTAAAAACTGCGACCAAGGTTATAACCCCTATTTAATGGTAAACTCTTACGTCGTTTCGTTTGCTGATGTACCAGAAATTGCTTCGGTAAAAAATGTACAAAATGCAGCAGCAAAAATTAACTTGTATCCTAACCCGTCTGTAGGTAAATTTATTGTGGATTTTGGCGGCGAAAACGTATCGGCTTTATTAATTTACGACAATGTTGGACGTATAGCAAAACGAATGAAAATAGCAGAAGGGTCAACACAAGCAGATGTTTATATGAACGCAGATGCAAAAGGTATTTACCATGTAGTTTTATATGATAAAACAGGTAAAGTAATTACTACAAAAATTGCAATAGTTGAACGATAGATGTTAGATTTGAGATAAGAGATTTTAGACTAGGCGCGGTTAGTTTATCAACTCGTTCGTTTAGCTTGCGTAACGAGGATGTTTTAAAGCATCCGTTTGTAACGCATTAAAAAAAAATAACATTATATAATGCGTCCTCGTTGCAAACAAGGACGAGTGTGAGGTTTTATTCATTTTTCTTCGTGATAAATAAACTTTTTAAAAATTCTACCTTTTCTTTTTCAGTCCATTTATCTGTATCCGAAATTGAATAATTGTTTATGTTCCCATTTCTTTCGCCAATAAAAAAATAAGTGTCAAATTCTCCTTTGTCTATTTTTCCATAAATTCTATAAATCATGTGGTGGTTGATACTATCAGTTTCGATTGGTAGTCTCTTTAATCCATGAGTTTCAACAAAATAATTGGAATCCCATTCATAATAAGCCCTTACAAAATCATATCCTTTCAGTTTGCCATCCGTGTTAAACTCATAGTTATTTATTCTGCCGAATGCGATTGCTATTTTTATGGAATCTTTATTTGTAAAAAATTGCTGTCTGCTAACTGTTTTATAATCTCTTTTCGTCCATTTCCCAGGTAATGATACCGTTCCATATGGTAAGACAAAATAGTCTGTTTGATTTTTTGATTCGTTAAATTCTACGCTAGTAATAGTACTGACACTTTGAGTTACGCAACTTGCCAATGAAATAGTTACAATAACAAGAACGAAAATTTTGAAGTTATTGATTTTCATAATTGATCTTATCTATTGCAAGTGTCCGTTTGTGTCATTTTTTTATTTATTGTTAAACAAATACTTAAAAATATTTTTTTCAGTTTCGTTAAATGTTTTTGCTCTACGTTCAAAAACACGTTCGGCTAATTCCATGGCTTTGTCTAATTTAAAAACTTCTGAAGCTTCTGCTCCACCCCAAGAAAAAGAAGGAATATATTTTTCTGGAAAACCAGCACCAAAAATATTACTCGAAACGCCAACCACTGTACCTGTGTTGAACATAGTGTTTATGCCGCATTTAGAATGATCGCCCATAAACAATCCGCAAAATTGCAAGCCTGTTCCTACAAAATCTTTTTTAGTGTAGTTGTATATTTTTACTTCAGAATAATTATTTTTTAAGTTTGAATTATTGGTATCAGCTCCTAAATTACACCATTCGCCAAGTACAGAGTTTCCTAAAAAACCGTCGTGACCTTTGTTAGAAAATCCAAAAATTACTGAATTATTTACTTCGCCACCCACTTTTGAGTATGGCCCAATTGTAGTTGGCCCGTAAATTTTAGTACCTAATTTAGTGGCTGCATGTTCGCATAATGCAAATGGTCCGCGTATAATTGAACCTTCCATGACCTCGGCATCTTTACCAATATAAATTGCACCTGTTGATGCATTTAAAATAGAACATTCAACTACAGCACCATCTTCAATAAAAATGTTTTCGGGAGCAATAACTTTATTGGTAGAACTTATGGCTTGCGATTTTCTTCCTTTGGTTAACCATTCAAAATCAAACTGAATTGCCTCTCCATTTTTTAAAAAAATATCCCATACATTTTTTATTTGAATAGGATTACTTGCTGTAGTTATTTTTTCAAATTTAGAAAAATCAGCAACTACTTCATTCGAAACATAAGCGATAATAGTATTTTCAAAAACTATTGCTTGATTTGCTTTTAGCTGATTGATTTCGTTAATTAATGTAGCATTTGGAAAAACAGAACCATTAACAAAAACAGAATTGGCTTGTAATTGTAATGGATATTTTTGAGCTAAGTAAGCTTGCGTTGCAAACGAAAAATTTCCATTTAAAAAATGTTTCCATTTTTCAGTAATGGTGGTAATACCAATTCTTATTTCACAAACGGGGCGAGTAAAAGTAAATGGCAATAGGTTTTCTCGGGTTTGGTCTTCAAAAAATATATAGTTCATTTTACACAAATAAAAAAAACCCTCCGCTGGCAAGCGGAAGGTTTGATTATAATTAATGGATCAATTATAAAGAAAATCAGTAACCTTACCTTAGGCTTTTTTGTTGTATTTCGTTCTGAACTTATCAACACGCCCGGCAGTATCTACTAATTTAACTTTACCGGTGTAAAATGGGTGTGATTTATGCGAAATCTCTAACTTTACTAATGGATATTCGTTGCCGTCCTCCCATTTAATAGTATCTTTAGTATCAACGCCAGAACGTGTTAAAAACGCGTAATCGTTCGATAAATCTTTAAACACCACAAATCTGTAATTCTCTGGATGAATGTCTTTCTTCATTATTTCAACTTTTAATATAAATTGGGATTGCAAATTTACACATACCTTAGTCATTTACAAAGTTAAAATGCTTTTTTTTTATGACAGTTTGTCTATAAAATCTGCCAAACAGCAAAATAATGTGTAAAATAAAGCGTTATACAACAATTGAGTTTATATTTGCAGTCCAAAGTCACAAAATGAGGTTTTTTAAGTTTTTAGTCTTTTTTTTATCTGTTTTAGCGTTTTTTTCAATCAATTCGTGTAAAAAAGACCAAAAAATACTTAAAGATAAAACAGCTAAGCTTCAATTTTCGAAAGATACCGTTTTGTTTGATACCGTTTTTACCTCGATAGGTTCGGCTACCAAACGACTAAAAATTTACAATCCTTATAAAGAAAAGCTAATTATTAGCAATATTCGCCTAAAAGGAACCGCTGGAGCTACTTATCGCTTAAATATTGACGGATTGAGTTCTAACCTAGCCATGGAAGTTGAATTGGCTGGGCGCGATAGTCTTTTTATTTTTGTGGAAGTTACCATTAACCCAAGCAGCACTTTAACTCCTTTTATAGTAGAAGATGCTATTGAATTTGAAACCAACGGAAACTTGCAAGAAGTAAAATTGGTTGCCTGGGGACAAAACGCACATTATATTTATCCCGATAGAAAAATTGAAGGCCTACCCGATTTCTCGATAATTGGTTGCGATACCACTTGGACAGATAACACACCACACATTATTTATGGTTATGCTGTAGTAGATTCGTTGTGCAAACTCACTATAAAAGAGGGAACAAAAATTTATTTTCATAGCGGAGCAGGATTGTGGATTTACAAAGGTGGCTCGCTAAAGGTTGAAGGCACAAAAGATAAGCCTGTTGTTTTTCAGGGAGATAGATTAGATAATGCTTTTGCAGATGAACCCGGACAGTGGGACAGAATTTGGATTAACGAAGGCAGCGTTGATAACGAAATTAATTACGCAATTATTAAAAATGCTTTTATTGGTTTGCAGTTAGAAACCTTGCAAGGCAATATGGGTAATCAATTAAAAGTTAGCAATACCATTATTAAAAACATGACGGGTATTGGAATTTTTTCGCGCTTTTATAATGTTAATGCAGAAAATGTAGTAATAAGCAATTGCGCGCAATACACACTGGCAGCTACTTTAGGAGGAGAACATAATTATACACATTGCACTTTTGCCAATTATTATAGCAAAAGCGATAAGCCACGACAAACGCCTTCTGTATTATTAAACAATTATAACAACATACAATCTATACCATTAAGTGTAAATTTTGAAAATAGTATTTTGTTTGGCGATTTGGCTAACGAATTAAAATTTGATTCGAATACTGGCGCTGCCTTTAATTCAAAATTTGAAAACTGTTTGGTTAAAGCCGATAACACAATAAATACAAGCGATGCATCTGTATTTATAAATTGTTTAGTAAACGAAGACCCAAAATTTAAAGATGCACGCAAAAACGATTATACCTTGTTAGAAACATCTCCGTTAATAGATAAAGGCAGTGTTAGCATTGCTAATAAAGTACCTTTAGATATAAACGAAAAAAGCAGATTACCTTTTCCTGATATTGGTGCAATTGAGTTTATTCCGTAAACAAATTTATAAGTATTTATTTCACTTAAATAAACAACAACAGCAAATAACAAAGTGCAGTGGCTCTTTACGTTCATTTTTTGTCTTGACACCAAAAACGAACCAAAAAAAGTCAAGACAAAACGAATACTTTGCACAAAGCCACTCGCTTTCGCGTTTTGTCAGGCTCACGCGCGTCTCTTGAATTTAAGTTTACTTAATTCATAGAGTTTTGCAGAATATATGCAAAACTCTATTAGAAAGATTTTAAAAGGTCTTTTCAAAAACAAAATCAATTGATTAAGAAAATAAAAATTAACCTATTAATTCTTCTGCTAATTTTTTAAAATCAATTCCATCAAAATTACCAGAGCTCATCATTAACAACACATTGTTTTGCCATTGCATTTTTTTAAGTTCGGCAACCATTTCTGTAGAATTGGTAAACACAGTTATATTATCGCTTGCAAAGGCTTGTTTAACTTGCTCTGCAGTAATTGCTTTTAGTTTTTTGTGTTCAATAGTATGCGGATTAAAATAAACAAAAGCTAAATCTGCTTTTTCCATTGCGCCGTTGTACTCCTTTAAAAAATTTTCGTTTAAACTGCTAAACGTATGCAACTCCATGCAGGCAATTATTTTTTTATCAGGAAACTGCTGTTTTACTGCGCTTGTAGTTGCTTTTAGTTTTGATGGAGAATGTGCAAAATCTTTAAAAACAATATTCGAATCTTTTTTATGCACCAATTCTAAACGCTTTGATGCGCCTTTAAAACTTTTTACTGCTGTAAAAAAATCTTTATCGGTAATATTTAACAACCTACACACCTGCATAGCTGCATTTATGTTTGCTAAATTATGTTCGCCAAAAACAGATAGTTGCATTTTTTGTTTTGATACCAAACCAATGTTAACCATTAAGTAAGTAATGCCATCTTCTATCTTATAATCGGGCACTCCATAAGGAATTGCTTTTACATCAGCGCGAAGTGTTGTTGCAATTTTAGTTAGCTCTTCATCTTTATCGTAATAAATTAATGCACCATCTTTTTCTATTAAATCGGTAAAAATTTTGAATTGCTCCACGTAATTTTCAAAAGTTGGAAACACGTTGATGTGATCCCAAGCAATACCGCTAATAATTGCAATGTTAGGATGATACAAATGAAACTTCGGGCGCAAGTCTATTGGAGATGATAAATATTCATCGCCTTCGATAACTGCAATTTTTGCTTCTTCGGTAAGTTTTACCATGGTATCAAAACCTTCTAACTGTGCGCCAACCATGTAATCGCAATCGATGTTTAGTTGTTTTAAAACATGCAATATAATTGATGTAATAGTTGTTTTACCATGACTACCGCCAATTACAACGCGTGTTTTATTTTTTGTTTCCTCATAAATGTATTCGGGATACGAAAATATTTTTACGCCAAGTTCTGTTGCGCGAATAAGTTCAGGATTATCTTTACGAGCATGCATACCTAAAATAACTGCATCTAAATCTGCATTTATTTTTTTGGGAAACCAACCAATTTGCTCGGGCAACAAACCTTTTGCAGCCAATCTGCTTTTTGATGGTTCTAAAATTTCGTCATCAGAACCAGTAACTTTGTATCCTTTTGCGTGCATAGCCAAAGCTAAGTTGTGCATAGCACTACCGCCAATGGCAATAAAATGAACTTTTTTCATTAAAAAACTATTTTTACGAAAATTAAGTGCTTTTTAGTAACTAGACTTTTACAACAATTAAAATTTATTAATAATTGAATGTGTACAAAGTACGATTGAGTTGTTACGTTTTAGGTTAAATTGGGTGCAGCGTTTTTGATTGATTAGAGAAAAAGATTATATTTGGTTAAATAAATATCCGATAAAAAGTTGCGGTTATCTATCAAAATTTGCTTATAAAACCGCTATAATGTAGCGGGTATATACAAGTTAGCAGTAATTTTATGACGACACAATTCAACGACAGATTTAAGAACTATAATCAGGAAGAACTTTTTAAAATTGTTCTTACTCCAGCAGACTTTCAAGCAGACGCGGTTAGTGCTGCACGACAACTTATTGCAGAAAAAAATTGGACAGACGACCTTAACAAACGAATTGAAGCGGAGAACAAAAAATATATTGAAGAACAGGAACTTTTACAACAAGAAATTAGGGAAAAGGCAGAATATTATAAAGACGTTGTAGAGTTTAAAAATGACAATTACTCCTTTCAAGTTAGAATTGCAGACATTCCTAAATTTGAATCAGCACTTTGCGACAAGGAAATTGATTTTTTTAGAGAGGACAAAAATATCGGTGTTCAACTTGACAACTACCCGACACAAACTTATTTTTTTAGAAATGAGGATGTAGAAAAGGTTGATGAAATAACAAAGAATTTGGGTTTAGTAACCGCCCCATATTCTGACATTCAACCATTCTTTAAATTTGAAATTAAAGTGTTACTAATTGTAGTCGCATTAATAATTTTATTATTTATTTTGCTTAAATAGTGAAAAACCTAAAAACAAAAGGCAAAAGTAAAACTACTTCTAAAAGCATCCAATATAGCGCGAGCATCAGCTTGCTCAATACTTACTTCACAAACAATTTTTTATTTAAATAATTACAAAGTAAAGAACTGCCAATACCTGTTAGCATACCTGCTGCAACATCGCTTGGGTAATGCACTCCTAAATACATACGCGAGTATCCTACAGAACTCGCCCATAAAAAAGCAGGCACTGCCACATACCATTTTTTGTATTGTAAACTTAATGAGGTTGCAGTAGAAAATGCAAATGTAGTGTGCCCTGAGGGAAATGAATGTGGACCACTTTCAATAAGTTGCGTTACTTTATTTGGAAATGTAACATAAGGACGAGGACGTTCTATACCAAATTTTAATCCTGTTGAAATTGCGCCTGCCAACAAAATGGAGCTGGCAATTACAGTCGATTTTCTAAACTGAATAGAATCTCTTTTTATGGCGCTGTAGGCTGCAATACTTAATGGTGTAGCAATTGTTATTGGATAAACCGACTCGCTGATTATTTTATGATAATTTGTTTTAAAAGTAGTTTGATTGCTCTGCAAACTATTTAAAAAATTGGCTTCAGCTTGTTGCGCGAAACAAAAATTTAAAGTTACAATTAACTTAAAAAATAAAAGTGCTGTTATTTTTTTCATTTAGCTAAGATATAAAATCATTGCTTTACGAATAAAAATTATTTTGTTTAAAAAAACGATGGCAAGATTTCGCACCTACGGCGCTTGGGTTTGTTGATTTTTTCTACTACCAATAGTTCGTTCCTACGGAACTTTAAAAATTATAAAATCATTGCTTCAAGAATAAATAATATTTTACTGACTGTTGGCATAATTCCACAAAACTTTATGAGCTAAAATAAACCTAAGTTCAAGAGACGCGCGCGAGCATGACAAAACGCGAAAGCGAGTGGCTTTGTGCAAAGCATTCGTTTTGTCTTGACTTTTTTTGGTTCGTTTTTTGTGTCAAGACAAAAAATGAACTTAAAGAGCCACTACAGTTTGTTACCATAAGTTGGTGTTTAGTTAAATAAAAGAAACGAGTCTGAAGTTTGAATGTATAAAATATTTTTTTTTAAACAAGGTAAAATTTATCAATAAAGCGATTAGGTATGGTCTATTTGTCAGGCAACCAATAGTGCGTTCCTGCGGAACTTAATTAGTAAAAACAATAGTAACTATTTATGACAAGGAATTGCTGTAGGCTTTTCTGTAGCTGATTTTGCAGTGTCAAACTTTGGACTAACATAAGGAATGCCTAAATTTAATCCGCGTAAAATAAATAATACTGCCATAAACACAACAAAAACAGGAACTGCTTTTTTAATTGTGTTACGCATATTTAAACTTATTAATTGACTAATCCACGCTACCGAAAACATTGCAGGTGTGTTTCCTAAACCAAAAAAAAGCATAAATAATGCTCCGTTTAAAATACTACCACTTGCCATTGCTCCAGCTATTGCTAAATACACAAAACCACATGGTAACAAGCCATTTAATAATCCTATTAAATATAAAGAACTTATTTTTTGCGATTTAAAAAGTTTACCCATTAGTGATTTTATTTTGCTAATAAAAACATTTATAGGGTTAGAAATTGAAAAACTATTTTTAAAAATTAGTGGTAGTAAAATTGATAAAAGCAATACAACTCCAATTGTAATAGATAATTGCTGTTGAAATCCAAAAAAAGAAAAGCTTTCGCCAAACAAACCAAATATTGCACCTAACAATGTGTAGGTAATTATTCTGCCAAAATTGTAAACAGAAATTCCTGCAATTTTAAATGCATTACTTTTTGAATGAACTGGCAAAGCCAATGCTATTGGACCACACATACCAACACAATGAAAGCTTCCTAAAAAACCTAAACTTAATGCCGATATAAATAAAGTCCACATTATTTGTGCTTATTTTTTTGTTACAGTATAATTCTGCTCATAAAAATAACGTTTTCCTTCTGAGCTAAAATCAACTTCAACTTTGTAGTAACCTGATGCTAATTCTGATTTTTTTATTTTTTGCGTTGCTAAAGAATCAGTTGCTAAAGCAAATCTAGCATCGTTATCAGAACTTGATGGCGAATGAAAATAAATATTTCCAGCTACATTTTTTGTGCTTAATTCTTTAGGCAAAACAATCGTAATATTTTCGGCATCTTGCTGTATTTCACAATTGCCAAGTACTTGCAAGTTTTGCTTTGCATCAATTACTTCTTGATATTTTAATTCTTTTGCGTAATAATCTTTATCAACTAAATCTACTTTGTGTGAAAATGCTTTTGTTACCATAAAAACAATTAAGCCAACAAAAGCCAAATAAAGTATTGTAATTTTATATCCCCAGCTCATAGTATATGTTTTAGTTATTTTTTGTTTCTGTTTCCCATTGGACCTAAAAAGTTAGTCTTTAACTTTTTGATTAATTTCCCGTTAGAATACACAGAAAGATTTAATTTATTTTTTCGTTGTGTGATGTATTTTTCATCTAAAATAATAAAAAATTCACCTTCGGTTAAACTGCTGCTTTTAACAACAATATTTGGTTTACCCACCATTCTTACTTCTGCCTCCACTCCTTCTACTTTAAGCGTTACAGGCATATCTTTTCTGGTTTTATTTACTAACTTAATATTGTACAAATTACTAATTTGATTATTAGGTTGCGATTGATATAACTGTCCGGGCGTACGAGTAATAGTTGCATCAACATCAGAACGGATGTACAATAAAAATCCAAGCACACCAATTAATATAGTAAGCACAATACTATACGCTTTTAATCGCGGAGTAAACGTTAATTTCTTTTTATTAGCAATTCCATTTTCGGAAGCGTAACGAATCAAACCTCTATCGTAACCAACTTTATCCATTACAGTATCGCATGCGTCAATACAAGCAGTACAATTAACGCATTCTAATTGAGTTCCGTGCCTAATATCAATTCCTGTTGGGCAAACTTTTACGCATAAATTACAATCAACGCAATCGCCATGTGCTCTTTCTTCATTTTTTTTGATGTGTCCTCTTGGCTCTCCTCTAACATAATCGTAAGCAACTACAATAGAATCTTTATCTAACAAAACACCTTGCATTCTGCCATACGGACAAACCACCAAACATACTTGCTCTCTAAACCACAAGTAAATAAAAAAGAAAATACTTGTAAAAATAAAAATACCAATAAATCCACCTGTATGTTTGCTAATTGGTTCCGACATTATTCTAAATAAATCGTCAACACCAATTACATAAGCCAATAAAGTATTAGCTATGATAAATGACACCAAATAAAACACAATCCATTTAGAACCTTTTTTAATTATTTTTTCTTGGTTCCACGGAGCTTTATCGAGTTGTTTTTGCTTTGATGAATCGCCTTCAATCCAGTATTCAATTTTGCGAAAAACTAATTCCATAAAAATAGTTTGCGGACAAGCCCATCCACAAAATATACGACCAAATGCAACGGTAAAAAGAGCGATAAAAATTATAAAAGTAATCATGCCCAAACCAAACAAGTAAAAGTCTTGTGGCCAAAACACGTAACCAAAAATATTAAACCTACGCTCTAAAACATTGAAGAGGAACAAAGGTTCCCCGTCAATTTTTATAAATGGTAATGAAAATAAAACTAGTAAATAAATTAAACTCGCATAAGAGCGTAAATTATACAATTTACCTTTTGGTTGTAGCGCATAAATCCACGCTCTTTTGCCTTGTTCGTTTATGGTAGCTATGCTATCTCTAAAAGATTCGTCGGGTTTAAAATTACTATTGGGGTCGTCCATAAAATTATTTAGCTATACAAAAACTATTACTTAATTGAATCTTTATTAATTACAATTGTTGAATCTACAACTGCAACCGATGTAGAATCTTTAGGTGCAGCAGTTCCTTCAACATACAAATCGCCTTGCTTTTCTTTTGGATTTGCAGGATTAGTTCCTTTTAAACTTTTTACATAACTAGAAATTTGAGCTATTTGAGCTGGAGAAAAATCTTCTTGCCAAGATTTCATTCCTTTATCTACAATACCATATTTAATTGATTTAAAAATATTGTTGATGCTACCACCATGTAACCAATACTCATCTGTTAAATTTGGTCCAACAGTTCCTTCGCCTAACTTTCCGTGGCATGCTGCACAATTATCCAAAAACATTTGTTTACCAGAAGCTAATTCTGAAGCATCAGTTAAATAAACTACAGTATTCTCGTCAACAGAGTTAGCTGAATTTTTTCTAAATTCTTCTAATTCTTTTGCAGCTTTCGCCATTTCTTTTTTGTATTCAACATCTTGTAAATCGGCAGTTTTAGAAACGTGATATACAAATAAATACACTATCGCTACAACTATAGTTAAGTAAAAACCATATTTCCACCACGGTGGCAAATTGTTATCTAACTCTCTAATTCCATCATATTCGTGGTCAAACATAATGTCGGCTTCATTTTCAATAGCAACAGATTCGTTAAACTGATCAATAAAAGATGGCTTCTTAACTTCAGCTTCAACTGCTTCTTTTTCTTGTGTTTGTATAAAATTTCTAACACCAACTAATAAAAAGAAAATAATACTTAATTGAAAAATAGCCGCTCCTAATAACCAATAAAAAGCAGCTTGACTTAAACCTCCAATAGTTGAATCAACAACAGGAGAAACAGCTTCAGCCACTTTTGCATCTTGCGCAAACAACTGACCAGAAACAAAAGTTAAACCAATTAAAAGTGCAATTGTTTTTATTGTGCTTGAGTTTTCTTTCATGCGTTTAAAATACAACCATGCTGCCTGACGATAAACGTTGGCAAGTACAGCTATAAAAACTAGTAGAATTATATTTACTAATAACAATAGTAAAAATAGAGGGTTACTCCAAGCGCTTTTTGTTTGCTGAACTACAGGCGCAGCTGCTTGTGCAAACAATTGAACAGAAACAAAACTAAGCAGTAAAGTTACTGTTAAGACTAATTTATTTTTAAATGTAAACATATACTAATTGTTTTGTTGATTATCGTCTAAGGGAATATTTTTCATCGCAGTGATTAAATTTTTATTTGCTTTAACAGCCCAAAAAATAAGCAAAGCAAAGAACACAACGAATATGAATAAAGATATCATTGGATAAATCTCTACTCCTGATATTGCTTTTAAATAATTTATAAATTTCATACCTAATTTTTTAATTTATTTTGAAGTAGTAGTTTCTCCTTTAATGTCTTTACCTAATCTTTGTAAGTAAGCAATTAAAGAAATAATCTCTTTGTTATTCATTGTTTCAATTCCATCTTTGCTTAAACTCGCAACAATTTGATCTGCTTGTTTAATCAAATCTTGATTTGCAATTTTATCGTAACCAGCAGGATAAGGAACACCTAGAGTAATCATGGCTCTAATTTTTGCGCCAGTAATTGCAGTATCTAATTCGTTATCTAACAACCAAGAGTATGATGGCATAATAGAACCTGGCGACATAGACGTAGGATCTAACATGTGGTTGTAGTGCCAAGAATCTGGGTATTTACCACCTTGACGAGCTAAATCTGGACCAGTACGTTTTGAACCCCATTGAAATGGATGATCGTAAACAAATTCTCCAGCTTTTGAATACTCACCATAACGTGCGGTTTCTGAACGGAAAGGACGAATCATTTGTGAGTGACAAGTATAACAACCCTCGCGCACATAAATATCACGACCTTGCAATTCTAATGGTGTGTAGGGTTTTACACTTGCAATAGTTGGAATATTAGATTGAACTAAAAAGGTAGGAACAATTTCTAAAACACCACCAATAGCAACAACTACTAAACTTATAACTAACATTTGAATTGGTCTTCTTTCAATCCAACGATGCCAGTGTTCGTTACCATGCGTTTTAACAACTTTAGGTAAAGCAGGTGCACTTGCATCTTCGTTAGCTAAGAACGAACCAGCTTTTACCGTTTTAATTAAATTGTAAACCATCATAAGTGCACCAACTAAATAAAGCAATCCGCCTAAAGAACGTAATGCATACATTGGCATAATTTGAGTTACAGTTTCTAAGAAACGATATTGCAACTGACCTTCTTCAGTAAATTGTTTCCACATTGAACTTTGTGCAAAACCAGCCCAATACATTGGTACAGCATATAAAACTATTCCTAAAGTACCAATCCAAAAATGCCAATTCGCTAATTTTTTAGAATATAAATCGGTACAGAACATTTTTGGTAACAACCAATACAACATACCAAAAGTTAAGAAACCATTCCAGCCCAAAGCACCAACGTGAACGTGCGCAACTATCCAATCGGTATAGTGAGCAATAGCACTTACATTTTTAAGAGATAACAACGGACCTTCGAAAGTAGCCATACCATAAGCAGTAACAGCAACCACCATAAATTTTAAAACAACGTCTTCGCGCACTTTATCCCATGCTCCACGAAGCGTTAGTAAACCATTTATCATTCCACCCCAAGATGGAGCAATTAACATAACCGAAAACACAACTCCTAAAGACTGTGCCCAATCTGGCAATGCAGTATATAACAAGTGGTGAGGACCAGCCCAAATGTACAAGAAAATTAATGCCCAAAAGTGAATAATAGATAATCGGTAAGAATATACTGGACGATTAGCAGCTTTAGGAATAAAATAATACATTAAACCTAAATAAGGTGTAGTTAAGAAAAATGCAACTGCATTATGTCCATACCACCATTGCACCAAAGCATCTTGAACACCAGCATACCATGAGTAACTTTTCATGAAAGAAACTGGAATTTCGAAAGAGTTAACAATGTGCAACATAGCCACAGTTACAAACGTTGCAATATAAAACCAAATTGCCACATATAAGTGCGACTCTCTTCTTTTAATAATTGTTCCAAACATATTGATACCAAACACAACCCAAATCAATGTAATTGCAATATCAATAGGCCATTCTAACTCGGCATACTCTTTACCTGTTGTAAAACCAAGCGCTAACGTTAAAGCTGCTGCAACAATAATTAATTGCCAGCCCCAAAAATGTAACTTGCTTAAAAAATCGTTAAACATTCTTGCTTTACACAAGCGTTGTAACGAATAATAAACACCCATAAAAATACCATTACCCACAAATGCAAAAATTACCGCATTGGTGTGAATTGGTCGAGTTCGCCCAAATGTAGTTGGAGCAAAATCAAAATTTAAAGCAGGAAACACTAGTTGCAAAGCAACTAACAAACCCACTAGCATACCTATTATGCCCCAAAACATGGTAGCGTAGGCAAACTGTTTAACAATTTTGTTGTCGTAGGAGAATTTTTCTAATTCCATAAAATTTACTTAACTATTGATTTATTTGATTGATTATTACTATTATTCTTGTTGTTATTTTCTGTTGGATTGTCTAAAAGCATTCTAATGGAAGGAGTTACAGCATCATCGTATTGTCCAGATTTTACAGACCAAATAAAAGCTACTAAAAAACCACCCGCCACAATTATACTTGCTATTATTAAAACTAAAATTACTGTCATACCTCTTATTTAACCCTTCAAAATTAAGTTTGTTATTTTGAGGAAAACATGATAAACATCAACACAAAACATGATATTTATCAGTTTTTAAACTGATAATACCATCCGTAAAAACTACTTAAACCTGTTGTAAACAAAACGATAGAAATTGAACTAACAGGCATTAAAATAGCTGCGATTACTGGAGATAAATTGCCTTGCACAGCAAAAGATAAGCCAACAAAATTGTATAAAATGGATAGAATGAAACTCCCAATTATTATCTTTTTAGCTGCTTTACCTAGCAAAATAAATTCGTATAATTTTTTAATTTTTGATGAACTTAAAATGCCATCGCAAGCAGGAGAAAAATTATTGGTATTGTCGGTTAAAACCACTCCGCAATTGGCTTGTTTTAAAGCTCCAGCATCATTTAAGCCATCGCCAACCATCATTACATTTTTTCCGTTTTGTTGTAACGTATGGATAAAATCTAATTTATCTTGAGGAGTTTGATTAAAATTAAGTTGAACAGAATTACCAAACATTTGTGATAAATTGTATCGCTCTGACTCGTTGTCGCCAGAGAGCACATACAAATTGTATTTTTTAGAAAGTTTTAATATCATAGCATCAACACCTTTTCGGTAGTGATTTTTAAACTGAAATCTGCCTTTAAATTTATTATTGATTTCGATAAAAACTTCGGGAGATTTAGAACTAGTAACTTTATCAAACCAAATAGCAGAACCTAGTTTATAATTATTACCACTATACTCTGCCAGCAATCCTCTGCCCGTTATTTCATTAAAACTATTTAACTCAATAGTTTCGTATTTTTGCAAATAGCTTGAAATAGCTTTACTTAAAGGATGAGATGAACTAGCAGTAATTGTTTTTATTGTTCGCCATTCGTTTTCAGATAAAATTTCGCCATCATAAATTACATCCATTTCGGCAGAATCAGTAAGCGTTCCAGTTTTATCAAAAACTACTGTATCTACTTTCGATATTTTTTCGATTACATCAGATTTTTTTAAGAAAAACTCATTGTTTCCAAATACTCTTAAAATATTTCCGTTGGTAAAAGTTGCAGACAATAAAAGCGAACACGGACAAGCAACAATAAGCACAGCAGTTAACGCAGGCAATAGTTTAGAAACATCATTATACAACCAATACAAACTAGAAATTGCAGCTATTGAAAATAAAATAATTGTAAAATATTTACTTAATGTATGGATAAAAGAAGGAGTTCCATCGTTGGTATTATTAAATATTTCGTTGTTCCAAAGCTTAGTTAAGTAACTTTGCGAATAGTCTTTTATAACTTGTAACTCAATACGCTCTGCCGTTTGCTTGCCACCAGCATAAACAATTTCTCCACCATTTTTTCGAACGGGGATTGATTCTCCAGTAACAAAACTATAATCTACCATTGCTTGTTTACTAACCAAAATAGCATCTGCAGGCACTAACTCTTGGTGGTGAATCAAAATTCTATCGCCAACTTTTAAATCAGCTAAAGGAATAGCTTTTTCACCATTTTCAGTTTTAATAGTTACTGCAACAGGCAAGTATGATTTGTAATCACGTTCAAAAGACAAATAATTATACGTTCTATCCTGAAAAACTCTTCCTATAAGCATAAAGAAAACAATACCCGACATAGAATCTAAATAGCCAGCGCCTGTTCCCGATAAAATTTCGTAAACGCTTCTTCCAAAAGTTACCCATATTGCCAAAACGATTGGCGCATCAATATTTAAAAATTTAGCTTTAATACCTTGCCATGCAGAACTATAAAATTCGCTAGCACTATAAAAGAAAACTGGTAAGCTGAGAATTAAATTTAAGTATCTAAAAACAAGTTCGAATTGTTTTACATTTGATGCATCAATCGAAAAATACTCTGGAAAACTCATTAACATAATGTTTCCAAAGCAAAAACCCGCAATACCTAATTTATAAATTTTAGTTTTATTAAATTTCGGTTTATCTTTTTTTCCGTCTAATTCATTCAAACTAATATAAGGTTCGTAGCCAATACTAGTAAGCAATTCCGCAACTTGGCGCAAACTAACTTTACTTGAATCGAAAATTATTTTTATTTCTTTAGTTGGAAAACTTACATGCGAATATTGAATATTTGAATTTAATCGGGTTAAATTTTCGAGCAACCAAATACATGATGAGCAATGTATTGTAGGTAAATTAAAAAGAACGTGGTAAGAGTTTTGCTCTTTAAAATTGATTAATTTTTCAGCTATTTGTTCGTTATCTAAATAAGCAAACTTATCTTGTCTGACCTTAACTTTTTGACTTACACCTGGATTATTCGATAAAGAATAATAATCGCAAAGTTGGTTAGTGTCTAATATCTCGAAAACAGTTTTACAACCTTCGCAACAAAAATGTTTTTTGTTTACAACAATATCTTTATCTAAACATAATTCACCGCAGTGAAAACAAGCTGAATTAATTACTTTTTTATTCGCCTCTATCATAACACAATTTTATGATGGCAAAATTGTGCTTTAAACTCAATAAAATATATGACTTTTATCAGTCTTTTTGTGAGTTATAAAATAAAAACTAAGTAATTTCGTATATTGCTTTAAATTATGTAGTTATGACAAAAAAAACTGCTTCAATTTTAATAATTGACGACGATTTAGATATGTGTATGTTACTTGGCAAATACCTTATGAAAAATGGGTATGCAGCCGATTGTGCACATTTTGGAAAAACTGCTTTAGAAAAAATTTCAAAAAACTTTTTTGACATTGTATTTTGTGATTTTAGATTGAGTGATACTGATGGTAGAATTTTATTACAAGAAATTAAAAAAATTAGTCCTGAAACTGAAGTGATAATTATTACTGGTTACTCAGATGTTAAAATGGCGGTAGAAGTAATAAAATTAGGTGCAAGCGACTATGTTACAAAACCACTTATACCTGAAGAAATTTTGTTATTGGTTAATAATTTAATTGATAAAAGCACTTCAAAAACTACAATTGAAAAAAAAGAAATTCCTTTTGTGGTAAGCGATAATTTTATTACCGGACAAAGTGCAGAAGCAACAGAAATACACCGACAAATAAAATTAGTAGCGCCAACAAATTACACTGTAATAATTCAAGGAGAAAGCGGAACAGGCAAGGAATCTGTAGCCAAATTAATTCAACAAAACAGCAGCAGAAACACACAAGCTTTTGTAGCTATTGATTGCGGAACTTTATCGCGTGAGTTGGCTGGTAGCGAATTATTTGGACACGAAAAAGGAGCTTTTACTGGAGCTATCGAAACAAAAATTGGTTGCTTTGAATTAGCTAATAACGGAACACTTTTTTTAGATGAAGTTGCCAACTTGCCTTATGATGTACAAGTTACTTTATTGCGTGTTGTGCAAGAAAAAAAAATACGCAGAATTGGCGGAATAACTGAAATACCAGTTGATGTTAGAATTATTGTTGCTAGTAATGAAAACCTAAGTACCGCCGTAAAAAAAGGAAAATTCAGAGAAGATTTATACCATCGTTTTAATGAATTTAATTTACATGTTTCTCCGTTAAGAGAAAGAAAAGATGATATTGAAATTTTTGCGAATTACTTTTTAAACTTAGCTAAACACGAACTAAACAAACCTAATTTAGATTTTGATTCAGAAACGATTGAATGCTTTAAAAACTACAACTGGCCAGGCAATTTAAGAGAATTAAAAAATGTAATAAAAAGAGCTGCATTACTAACTGAAGGAAAAACAATTCAAATAAAATCGCTGCCACAAGAAATTATTTACTTTACCAAACTACAATTTACACAAGAAAATAATGAAAAAGAAAATTCAACTTTAGCCACTAATTATAATAAAGTTGATTTAAAATCGGTGGCGCACCATGCAGAATATGAGCTAATTTTAGACGTATTAAAAAAAGTACAATACAATAAAACAAAAGCAGCAGAGCTATTAAACATTGACCGAAAAACCTTGTATAACAAAATGAAAAATTTAAACATTTAGTTTGAATATTTTTAAAATAAAACATACCATCCCGAGTGGTTTAATATGGTTTACACTTGTTGCCTGTATTGCTCCAACCCTACTAAATTTAGTAGGAATAAGTTTTGATTGTTCTGGAGATTTTAGTTCATTAAATAGCAAACTAATTTTAGATAATAACGATTTAAAAAAAAATGTCTATGCACTTTCTAAAGGGAAATTTATACATATTATTTTTCTTACTAGCGCAATTGTTATAGCCATTCTATCGTCAATAATTTCACTTTTTGATTATAACTATAAAAAAAATGCAGGCGTTCCAATTGTAGGAATAGCCTTGCTAAGCGCTGGTATTTTTGACATAATACATCTTCTAATTACAAATCAATTTATATTTGAAGAAAGTAAAGGAACGTTTGGCGCATTAACATGGTTTTTAGCTCGGTTGTTTCATGGTGCATTAATTTTAATTGGTGTTTTGTTATTTATTTCTCAAAAAAATTTAATCGTTCAAAACAAACAATCAAAAGCTATACAATTTATTTTATTTTTTTCACTCAATTTATTAGTCATAACCATTGTATCGCTTCTATTTGTTTTAAATAGTGATATTGAGCCATCATTAGTATTTTCGTCGCATTTTATTTCACGCCCTTTTGATTTAATACCACTTACTATCTATTTGATTTTAACTTTTTTTGCACTTCCAAAATTCTCTAAAACAAATCCTAGTCAGTTTACCGAAACATTATTTTTAGCAATGATTCCTGCTGTATTAACACAACTACATATGGCTTTTGGTTCTAAAGTAACTTTTGATAATGACTACATGATTGCCCAGTTTTTAAGACTTATAAGTTATATTATTCCAATGATTGGATTGATGTTAAATTATTTAGAAACTTATCAAAATGAGATTAAAGTTGCAAACGAATTAGGTGAAACAATTCAAAAACAAAGAGCTACAAAAAGTTTATTACAATCTGTTTTAAATAGTTCGTTAAGTGGCGTTTTAGCATTTGAAACCATAAGAAATGAACATAATGATGTTGTTGATTTTAAATTTATTCAGGTAAACAAACAAGCCGAAAAAATAATGTATTCAACAGCAAAAAAATTGCTTAATAATACATTACTTACTGTTTCGCCAGAGCATAAAACCAATGGGTTATTTGCCATTTATTCAAAAGTAGTTGATACAGGAATTTCTAAAAACTTAGTTTATCCTTATGAAGTACAAAATACAATTATTTGGTTTTCTATTTCTGCAGTTAAAATGGATTATGACGGTTTTACAGTAACATTTACAGACATTACAGAACAAAAAAATAGCGAACAAAAAATTATTCAAAGCGAATATTTATATCATTCTATAGCAAGTAACATTCCAAGCACAGCTATTTTTTTACTGAATAAAGAACTAATTTTTGAATTAGTAGAAGGTAAACTTTTAGATGAGATTGGAATTGATAAAAATGACAGTTTGCACAAACACATTGATGAAGCACTTATAAAAGAAAGTAGCGATATATTTAAACCCATTTATCAAAAAACCTTAGTTGGTGAGTCTGTTGATTTTGAGATAGAATCGAGAGGTAGAATTTTTCAAAATTATTTTACGCCCATTAAAAATAATGAAGGCGAAGTTATTTTTGCGATGTGTGTTGCAACCGATATTACAAAAAAAAGAAAAACAGAAAAAGCTTTGCTAAACGTTGAAAAACTTGCTATTACAGGGAACATTGCAAGATCGATTGCTCATGAAATTAGAAACCCACTTACTAATATTAATTTAGCTAAAATGAATTTACTAGATGATTTAGATAAAGCAGAAAAAAATCTGTATCTATCCATCATCGAAAGAAATTCAGAACGAATAAATAAGTTAATAACAGAAATGTTAGAATCAAGTAAAACAGCTTTTGTTACTGAAGAAAAATGTACAATTGAAGAAATTATTCTTGATGTTATTGAAATTGTGAATGACAGAATTATTCTAAAAAACATTCGCATTGAGCATACAATTGAACCGAATTTAAAAATGATTTGTGTTGATATTGAAAAAATTAAGGTGGCTTTTGTGAACGTTATTATTAATGCCATTGAAGCAATAGAAAACACAAATGGTGTAATTAAAATTAATGTGAGTAATACCGAAGATAAATGTTTAATACAAATATCAGATAACGGTTTAGGTATTGACGCAAGTGTGTTAGACGAAATTTTTAATCCCTTTTACACCAACAAACCAAATGGAATTGGTTTAGGCTTAAACACAACTCAAAACGTAATTTTATCGCACAAAGGAAACATTGATGTGAAAAGCGAAAAAGGTGTAGGAACTACATTTTCTATTTCGCTTAACTTTTGTAATAGTTAATTCAATTTAAAATGTTCTATTGCAACATTTGCAATTTCTTGACCGTATGCTAAAGAAGCTGTTGCAGCAGGCGATGGCGAATTAATAACATGCAAAGCATTACCATGTTTTTCGATTTTAAAATCGTCTAACATCTCACCTTCTGGCGCTAATGCCATTGCTCTTACTCCTGCTCTACCGGGAACCAAGTCGTCCATTTCTAAACTTGGAATTAATTTATTTAAACGTTTTAAAAAGAATTTTTTAGAAAAAGCACCTCTGTATTCATCTAAACCAAAACGCCAGTGTTTAGCAAAAAATTTCCATGTTCCTAAAAACGTAAAGGCATCAAAAGTATCTTTTAAACTAAATGAAGTTTTGTTGTAACCTTCTCTTTTAAAAACAAACACAGCGTTTGGTCCACACTCTGTTCCACCTTTTATCATTCTTGTAAAATGCACACCCAAAAACGGAAACTTAGGATTAGGAACGGGATAAATTAAGTGTTTAACTTTTTTCATTCCTTTTTCCGACAAATCGAAATAATCGCCTCTAAAACCAACTATTGCAGCATCCGATTTTTGTCCTTCTTTTTGTGCAATTCTATCGGCTTGCAAACCTGCACAAGAAATAATATAATTTGCAATAAAGTCGCCATGCTCAGTTTTTACAATCGTTTCTGAACCGTTTTTTTCGAAACCAGTAACTTTATGACTCGTTAAAACTTTGCTTCCTGAAAATTTAGTGTTTATTAATTCAACATATTTACGTGCAACATCTGCATAATCAATAATACCAGTGCATGGAACCCAAATACCAGCAATACCTTCGCAATATGGTTCTATTTCTTTTATTCTTTTTGAATCAATTAATTCAATACCTTCTACGCCATTGGCCAAACCGTTATTAAACACTTTATTCATGTGTGCTAGCTCCGACTCTTCAGTTGCAACAATAATTTTTCCACATAAATCAAAAGGTATATTGTGTTCTTTTGCAAAAGCAACCAATTCTCTCCTACCATTTACGCAGTTTATCGCTTTAAACGAACCCGGTTTATAATAAATTCCAGAATGTATTACGCCTGAGTTATGACCCGTTTGATGCGCTGCAACTTCTTTTTCTTTTTCTAAAACTAAAATACGTTTGGTAGGAAACTTAACATTTAATTTATAAGCAGTTGCTAAACCAACAATTCCGCCACCAACTACAATTATATCGAATTTATTCTCAGTACTCATTTTTAAAATATTTTGTCAAAAATAACAACAAGATTAGTTACTTCATAATTATTCATTAACTCTTTGTCGGAGTGTTTTAATAGTTGAGCGACGCTTTTTAGTATCAACACGCTCCATTTTAGATGATTTGGTAGGTTTTGTTGCTTTTCTTTTCTTTGCAACTTTAACACAAGATTGTATTAAACGAACAAATTTTTCAATAACTTTTTCTTTGTTTCCTATCTGACTTCTTTCTGTTTGATGCGATAAATGAAGAATTTGTTCGTTAGAAATTTTGTTTGCCGCTTTTTCTAAAACCTTTGCTTTTTCATCATGACTTAATTCTTTGGAATTTGCTACGTCAAAAAACAATTCCACTTTAGTGTTTACCTTATTTACATTTTGACCGCCACTACCGCTACTTCGGGCAACTGTAAAATGCAGTTCTTTTTTTAGCAAGTCAAAATTTATCATTTATTTTTTAGATTGGTAATAGTAATCAATTACTTTTTTTGATTTTGGAACTGTTTTCACAACCCAATTGTACATAATTTCTTGTTTTTCATCATCGCTTAATTGCCAATTAATAGCTGGTGAGTTTACAATTTTATTTTGCAAATGATGAATAATAATTGCAGCTGCAACCGACACGTTAAAACTTTCAGTAAATCCATAAATAGGAATTTTTAAAAAGCCATCTGCGTTATCAATAATTTCTGATGAAACACCTGGTTTTTCTTCTCCAAAAAACAAAGCAAATTTATCGGCAACATTAAAATCATTCAAATTACAATCGTTGGTATGCGGCGTTGTTGCTATAATTTTATAGCCTTTTTGTTTTAAAGAATTTATACATTTTAATGTGGCAGATTGTTCTGCATCTGGATGATATTTATGCAAATTAACCCATCTATCGCCACCATTTACAATATCTGTATTGATTTTAAAATTATTATCATTTTCGATAACATGAATGTCTTGCAAGCCAAAACACTCGGCAGTTCTAATAATTGCACTAGCATTTTGCTCTTGAAACAAATTTTCTAAAGCTATTGTAATATGTCTAGTTCTGTTGTTGAGTTTTTCGTTGAACAAGTCTAGTTTTCTATCTAGTACAAATGTTTTTAAAAACTCTAAAAGTGCTACGTCAATCATTAAAACCACTATTTACTACAAAAGTAACAATCCTCTTTTATTGATTAGATTTAACTAAGTATTTTTTATTATTCCAATTTAATTTTTGCTCAGAAATTGAAATTTCGTTTCCTAAAACATCTACAAAATTGCCTTTAATATTCCTTTTAATACAATAAAAATTTCCTTGTTTAATTTCTTCAATTAATAATACTGTTAGCTGATTAGTAGTCAACTTTTTGTTTTGTCTTCCAATTTTTACTGCAATTACATTATTTAGTAAATCCATGGTAATACTAGCAGAATCAGGAATTGAATTGTCAGGATAAATTCCTTTATTAAATTGTTTTTTGTTGTTTTTTTCGTGCGCCTTTCCTAAACCAATTGCTTTTTTAGTTGACATTTTTTGAGCCAACATCGCCATCCACAATCCGTGTCTAAATGCATCTAATTGTCCGCCGTAGGCAAATTTATCTACGCAATTATATTTGGCACAACTATCAACAATTTTTAAACATTGCGCAGTTATTTTTTTTGCTTTTACGGCAGCGATGGGATGAAAAAAAGCCCATTTAATTTCTGAAGAACTCGGCTTTGGCTGCGCTTTTATACTTATAAAAATTGAAACAAATAAAATCGTGAAAAATAGTTTCACGTTAATTAATTGTGATTCCTAAATTATAAAAAACAAAACTCCACATATCTGCAAACTCTTCAATTTGCTTATTAACTGGCTTTCCGCTTCCATGTCCTGCATTAGAATCAATGCGAATTAACATTGGATTATCGCCAATATTTTTTTCTTGCAAAGTGCTAATAAATTTAAACGAATGCGCTGGCACAACTCTATCATCGTGGTCGGCAGTGGTAACAAGTGTTGCAGGATATTTTACTTTTTTTACATTATGCAAAGGCGAATAAGCTAATAAATTTTTAAAGTTTTTCTCATCATCGCTAGTGCCATAATCGCCAGCCCAAGCCCAACCTATTGTAAATTTATGATAACGCAACATATCTAAAACACCAACTGTAGGTATAGCCACTTTTGCTAAATCAGGTCTTTGCGTCATAACTGCACCAACTAACAAACCTCCGTTAGAACGACCATGAATAGCCAATTTAGCGGAGTTAGTATAGTTATTTGCGGTTAAATATTCTGCCGCAGCAATAAAATCATCAAACACATTTTGTTTATTTAATTTAGTTCCTGCTTCGTGCCATTTCTCACCATACTCGCCTCCTCCACGAAGATTAGCTACAGCATAAACTCCACCATTTTCCAAAAAAACAGCTCTATCAATTCTAAATTCAGGTTTATAATTTATATTAAATCCTCCATAGCCAAACAAAAAAGTTGGATTATTTCCATCTAATTTTAAACCTTTTTTGTGGGTAATAAACATTGATACTTTTGTGCCATCAATACTTCTATAAAAAACTTGTTTTGTTTCGTAATCATTACTATTGAATGAAATTTCGGGAGCTTTAAAAACACTCGAAGTTTTTGTAGCAAAACTATACTTATATACAGAAGCAGGTTTGGTAAATGAAACCGAAGAATAATAAAATACTGTATCAGTTTCTCCACCAGTTAAAGCGTCAATAGAACAAAAATGCTCTACAGGAATTTGATATTCTACAGCACCTTCAAACGTGTAAATTTTAAGACCAGAGGCAACATTCTCCATACTTTGAACAACTAATTTATTATTGATAATATGCGCGCCTTCTATTGTGTTTACTGATTCTGGAACAATTGTTCGCCACGATACTAAAGCAGGAATTTTAGGGTCAACTTCTACAATTTTTCGATTTGGAGCTTGTAAGTTTGTAGTAAAAAACAAACGATTATTATGCACACCTACAAAATCGTAGTCTGCTTGTTCTTTATCAGTTATTGGCTCAATCCACGGAGCGTTAACAACACTTAAATCTTTAAAAAAGAAAGTTGATTTACTTGAAGTAATACTACTTAAAACAACTAAAAACTTTTCATCGTCGCTAACCATAGCCGAATAATTACGCTGTGCAAAAAGTTTATTTTCGTAAATTAATTTATCTTTTGCTTGAGGCTCTCCAATTTTGTGATAATATATTTTATGAAATTCGTTTTTATTAGAAAATTCCTTTCCAGCAACAGGTTCATCATATCTGCTGTAATAAAAACCATTTTTGTACCAAGCTATGTTCGAAAATTTAACCCATTTTATTACATCAACAAGTTTTTTTTGTGTTTTAACATCAATTAAAATAATTTCTATCCAATCTGAACCTGCTTTAGATAAACCAATTGCGGCAGTATTTCCATCTTTAGAAATCCCCAAACTATTTACTGATGTTGTACCTTCTTTATCGTACTCATTTGGATCAAAAACAACCTTTTTATCTTTTCCGTCAGCTGCAGCAGAAACATACAAAACATTTTGATTTTGCTTACCCGTATTCTCAAAAAAGAACCAATTTTTGCCTTTGCTAAATGGCGGCGAATATTTTGGAAAATCCCACAATTCTGTTAGTCTAGTTTTAATTTTTTCTCTGTAAGGTATTTGAGATAAGTATGATTCTGTTACCGAATTTTGTTTTTTAACCCACTCTGCCGTTTCAGGTGATTTATCGTCTTCGAGCCATCTGTAAGGGTCTTCCACCTTTTTTCCGAAATAAATATCCGACTGGTCTACTTTTTTTGTTACAGGATAAGAAATGTGTTGTGCTGTTATCATTTTAAAACTAATTAGTAAGAAAATGAACAAGATAGATTGTTGATTTTTCATGTTTTTCTTTTAAAATCAAATAAATATAAAAAACAATTACTGAAACTCCAAATAAAACAACGTTCAGTATAAATAGATTTTAAATTTTAATTCTTTTAAAAATGCTTAAAACAGCTGGACAAACCAATGTGTTTTTTAAACTTAAATCAAGTATCTGAATCATTTTTTTTCTGTTTGTATGCGGATATTCTCTACAAGCTGTTGGTCTATCTGTGTATATAGTGCAATAATTTTCATGATCTAAAAATGGACAAGGTGCTTGCCTAAAAACGTAGTCCTTATCTTCATCAATTTTTAAATACTTATCTATAAACGAAAAAGGTTTCATTCGCAATGCTTTAGCGGCTCTTTCAATATCTTTTTGGTAAAAAATTGGGCTTGTAGTTTTGCAACAATTAGCACATTTTAAACAATCAATTTCTTCAAAAACTTCTTCATGCAATTCGTGAAAAACATCGTCTAAATTTTTGTTTTTACTACGCTTTAATTGCTTAACCTTTTCTTGATTAATTTTAAATTCTTTTTCAGATTCTATTTTAAAATCCTGTATCAAACTACTGTTACAAATTAGTATTTAAAAGCAAAAATAACGAGTATTTACAATATCTATCGTGATTTTGACAAAAAATAGTATTTTTACGTTTTATTTTACAAAAAGTATGGAAAAATACGACTTAGTAGTTATTGGTGGAGGCCCAGCAGGTTATGCAGGGGCAATGAGAGCAATAGATTTTGGCAAAAAAGTGCTGTTAATCGAAAAAAATAAAATTGGTGGCGCAGGCATATACAATGGTGCTTTGTGGTCGAAAACAATGTGGGAATATTCACAAAAAATTTCAGCTATTCGTTCAGAAATACCTAACTACGACGTTAAGTTTAACGATTTAATAAAAACAACAAATGCAGCCGTTTTCGAAAGAAAATTTCAAATGAACTGCCATATTAAATTACTTAAAAACGAAGCTAAAAAACAACTACTTTTTTATGAAAAAGGATTTGGTGAAATTGTTTCGGAACACGAAGTGAAAATTATAAAAGAAGGAAAAGAAAAAATAGTTTTTGCAGAAAATATTTTAATCTCTACAGGTAGCCGCCCACGCAAACTCAGCAATATAGAGATTGACGAAAAAACAATCATGACAAGTGATGGTTTAACTAATTTAAAAGATTTTCCAAAAAGCATGGTTATTTTGGGAGCTGGTGTTATTGGTTGCGAGTTTGCTACAATTTTTTCAAATTTAGGAAAAACGAAAGTCTATTTAATTGATAAAGCTCCTCGTATTCTGCCGTTTGAAGATAATGATGTGTCAGACATGGTAACTTCAAACTTCGAAAAAAATGGTGTTATAATCCATAAAAACGCAAGTTTAGTTAGAATGGAAATTAAAGATGGTGAAGTTGAATATGAGCTATCTTATACCGACGGAAAAAATGAAATTATTCGTGTTGAAAAAGCTCTAATTTCTGTTGGAAGAGTTCCTAATGTTGAAAATATAGGATTAGAAAGTGTTGGTATTAAATTGAATGAAAGAGGTTCTATTACAGACTCAGATACTCAAACTAACGTTCCACACATTTGGGTTGCAGGCGATTTAACTAGTGAAATGGCTTTAGTGAATGTTGGAGAAAGAGAGGCGCGTCACGCAGTTGTAAGAATGTATGGTCCAGCAGTTAAACCTTTAACCTACAAAAATATTTCCACTATAATGTTTTTAAATCCTGAGGTTGCGGCTGTTGGTATGAACGAACAAGAGTGTAGTAACAAAGGTTTATCGGTTAAAGTTGCAAAAATAGATTACTCGTGTTTGGCTCGTCCAATTGCAATGCGTAAAACAACAGGTTTTTTTAAAATGATTGTTACCAACGATAAACACATGCGAATTCTTGGTATGCGTGCCGTTGGTGAACATGCGTCGAGCGCAATTGAAGCAGTTGCATTGCTGATATACATGAACAAAGGCATTGAAGAATTAGGCCACATGCTACATCCGCATCCTTCAATTACCGAAGGTATACAAGAATGTGCTCGTATGTTGTTAGGCAAATCAATTTACAAATCGAGTATGTTTAAAGATAAGTTGAAGTGTTATACTTGCGAAAACGGCATTTGCACACCGCTTGAAAACTTGTAAAAATATAGTTACATTTACTTTATTCAACAAGTAAATTGTAATGAGTTTTATTGTCTACAAATCATCAGCTGGAGCTGGAAAAACATTCGCTCTAGTAAAAGATTATCTTAAAATTATTTTAAGTGTAGACGATCCTTTGCGCTACAGACAAGTATTAGCTATTACTTTCACCAACAAGGCTGCTGCCGAAATGAAAGAGCGCATTATTTCTGCGTTAAAAGATTTATCTAATCTTAAAACTTGTTCTGAAAAAGGTAAAGTAATTGCTCAAATTTTATCGAAGGAATTAAGTATTAGCGAAACAGAAATAGAAAGTAAATCAGAAATAATTTTGCACTCCATGTTGCATAATTATTCTGATATAGCAATTAGTACAATAGATAAATTTGTTCATCGAATAATTAGAACTTTTGCTTTCGATTTAAAAATTCCACTCAACTTTAATGTAGAATTAGACGCTAATAAATTACTGAAACAAGCTGTTGATATTCTTATCAGTAAAGTTGGAACCGATCAACAACTTACAAAAGCACTTATTAATTTTACTGAATCAAAAGCTAACGAAGAAAAAAGTTGGCACATAGAAAATGAATTACTAGAGTTTTCAAAAAACTTGTTAAACGATGACGCAGCTCCATTTTTAGAAAAATTAAAAAAACTATCATTAGAAGATTTTAATCAACTAAAAGAAAAGCTAAACACCAACATAAATCAATACGATAATCAATTAAAAAAAATCGGAGTTCAAGCAATCGATAGTATTGACAAAACGGGTATAACAACAGACAAACTCGCGCAAGGTGAAAGAGGAATAAAAAAATATTTCAGTTATTTAGCGCAATGTCGTTATGACAAATTTGAACCAACATCAACTGTTCTTAAAATAGTTAAAGAAGATAAATGGAGTTCTGCAAAAGCCAATGCTGATGATAAGCAGATTATAGAAAGTATAAAAGATGAGTTAAGCATATTGTTTATTGAAGCAGTAAACTTAATAGCTGAAAACGATTCAAAAATAAACGTTTACCGAATTTTACTAAAAAACATTTATTCGTTAGCCTTACTTAACGAGCTAGAGAAAATTTTAGAAGAAATAAAATCACAATATGGCGTTTTGCATATTTCTGAATTTAATAAACGTATTGCAGCAATTGTAACTATTGAGCCAGCTCCATTTATTTATGAAAGAATTGGAGTAAAATATAAAAACTTTTTAATTGATGAGTTTCAAGATACATCAGTTATTCAGTGGCAAAATCTTTTACCATTAATTGACAATTCATTAGCAGAAGAAAATTTTAATTTAATTGTTGGCGATGGTAAACAAGCTATTTACAGGTGGCGTGGCGGCGAAGTAGAGCAGTTTTCTGAATTACCAAATTTGGTAAAACAGCCTGTAAATTTATTATCAAAACAACGTCAAAACACATTACAAAGAAATTATAAAGAAGAGTTGCTTGATTCCAATTACCGAAGCAAAGCAGAAATTGTAGAGTTTAATAATCAGTTTTTTGAGTTAGCAGCAAACAACTTAACCGACCACTTTAAAAAAATATATACTAACAGCAAACAAAAGTATAATAGTCTAAATACTGGCGGTTTGGTTTCTATTTCGTTTTTAGAAAATGATAAAAATAGTGCAATTAGTTTCGATGAAAATGTTTGCAATAAAATTGAAGAAACAATTAATCACTTAATTACGAATTGTAATTTTCAATACAAAGATATTTGCATTATTGCACCACAAAATAAACACGGAAATTTAATTGCTCAGTTTCTTTTACAAAAAAATATTCCAGTTATTTCTAAAGAATCGCTTTTATTAAAAACCTCCGAACACGTAAATTTTATTGTTGCTTTGCTTCAACTTCTTTGCAAACCAAATGATATTGTTGCAAAAGCAGAAGCCATAAAATACATTTTGCAAAACAATAATTTATTAAGCAATTATCACAATTATTTAACTAAATATAAAAACGATATTTCTTTACTTCATTTTTTTGAAGAAAGCATTGGTAAATTTTTATTGTTAAAATGGAATGAGTTACCTGTTTACGAAACCTGCGAAAACATTGTCTCTGAATTTAATCTAGGTAAAAGTGCTAACCCCTATATACAGTTTTTTTTAGACGCTGTTTATTCTTATTCTAATAAAAACAACAACAGCATTTATAATTTTATTGATTGGTGGAACGAGAACGGAAATAAGCTGAGCGTTATATTGCCCGATGGATTGCAAGCTGTAAACATTATGACTATTCACAAATCGAAAGGTTTGCAATATCCAGTAATTATTTTCCCATATGCCAATTGGAATTTAGATAATAGAAAAGATTTTGAGTGGGCTGAATTCAATGATGAAACAATGCCCGAATTAAAAAGTATTATTTTACCACTTTCAAAACAAATTGAAAAAACACCTTATTCAGCTCTTTACGAAGAAGAAAGTAATAAATCCTTACTCGATCATTTAAACTTATTGTATGTAGCTTGTACGCGCCCAGAAGAAAGGCTTTACATTATATCGAGCAAAACAAAAAGTTCAAAAAATGTTTCTAGTTTTTTTGTAAATTATTTAACGCAAGCCAATTTATATAACGACGAAGAAACAACTTTTACAATTGGAGAAGAAACTAATCATAAAACAAACACTCATTCAGAAATAAATAACCAAATTTCTCTTACAGAATTAAGTGGGACAAATTGGCGTAGCAAAATTAAAATTAGCAAATCGTTTAACAAAAAAAACGATGATGAACAAACATCTGGAATTGACTTTGGAAATAAAATTCATAATGCTTTAGAGTTAATTAAAAGTATTGATGATGTTGAAAAAAGCGTGAACGAATTAAATCAAAAAGGCATTATTACAAACACAGAAATTGAAAAAATTAGCGCTTATTTAACTGAATTTATAACCCATAAAAATATTGCTCCTTTTTTCAATAAAAACGATGTTATTTTTACTGAAAAAGAAATTATAACCGAAACTGGTAAAACAAACCGACCTGATAAAATAATAGTTAGTAAAGAAAAAACAATTGTAATTGATTTTAAAACGGGTACTATTAAAGACCAACACCGAAAACAAGTATTAGAATACACTTTACTTTTAAAAGATATGGGTTACCCAAATGTTGAAGGTTACATTATTCAAACTCAAACAAAAACTACCGAATTAGTAAGATAATTTATAAAAAAATAAAAATTGATAACTAGTTCAAAAACAAAATATTACATTGCGTCAAATTTTAAAACTATGTCAAAATTAAAAACCCTTTTAGCTGTAGCAATAGTAGTATCGCTAGTAGCTTGCAATAACGATAAAAATAGTAACGAAACCGATTTAGTTGGATTAGATTTAACCAACATCGATTCAACCATTAAACCAACCAACGATTTTTACGATTTCTTTAGTAAAAAATGGATTGATAAAACAGAAATTCCAGGTGAAGAAAGAGTTTGGGGACCATTAATTGAAATGCGAAATCGAAACACTGAAGCATTACATACCATTTTAAAATCGGCTATGGCTGATGCATCTGCAAAAGCTGGCAGCAACAGAAAAAAACTTGGTGATTTTTTTGCAAGCGGAATGGATTCTGTAAAAATAAATGCAACTGGATTTAGTCCTTTAGTAAACGAATGGAAAAAAACAGAAGCGTTAAAAGATAAAAAAGAACTCACTAAACGTATTGCCGAATTAAACCGCATGGGTGCATCAAACACATTTGGTTTTTATGTTGGTCAAGATGAAAAGAAAAGTGATGAAATGATTGTAACGCTTTATCAAGGGGGAATTAGCTTGCCATCAAAAGAATATTACGATGCAAATTCTGGTGAGATGAAAGCAATTCAAGTTGAGTTTAAAAAATACATTGCTAAAATTTTAACCTTAGCTGGCGTTGAAGAAAAAAAGGCGAACGAGCAAGCAGAAATTATTTATGCATTTGAGAAAAAAATGGCAGATGCGTCAATGACAAATGTTGAAATGCGCGATCCAGAAAAAATGTACAATAAAAAATCGCTTAGCGAATTACAAAAATTATATCCAAACATTGATTGGAAAATTTATTTTGAAGAATACAAAACACCTACTTTCGATTCTTTAATTGTAGGACAATTAAATTATTTTTCCACATTAGATAAACTTATTATCTCTACACCATTAGACACTTGGAAAACGTATTTAAACTGGAAATTAGCTAATGAAACAAGTCCTTTTTTAAGTGATGATTTTGCGAATGCAAATTTTGAGTTTTACGATAAAACTTTAATGGGTTCTAAATCGAAAAAGCCACGTTGGAAATCAGTTATAGATATGATTGATGGAAGTATGGGCGATGCAATAGGCGAAGCTTTTGTAGAAAAACACTTTAGCCCAAATGCAAAAAAGAAGATAAACGAAATGGTTGATAATATTATGGCTGTTTATCAAGAAAGAATTTCGCAATTAGATTGGATGAGCGCTCCAACAAAAGAACAAGCTAAAAAGAAATTAGCAGCAATGGACAGAAAGTTAGGTTATCCTGACAAGTGGAAAGATTACAGCACTTTAGAAATTTCAAGAGATTCGTACGTACAAAATATTATGAATTCTGTAATTTTTGGAACTGACGAAATGGTAAATAAATTAGGTAAACCAGTTGATAGAACTGAATGGGGAATGTCGGCACCTACTGTTAACGCATACTACAATCCATCTAAAAACGAAATTGCATTTCCAGCAGGTATTATGCAAGCTCCTGCTTTTGATGAAAACGCTCCCGATTTTGTAAACTATGCAAGTATTGGTGCAGTAATTGGACATGAGTTAACACATGGTTTTGATGACCAAGGAAGTCAGTACGATGAAAAAGGAAATTTAAAAAACTGGTGGACAGAAGAAGACAAAGCAAAGTTTAATGCCAAAACAAAATTGCTTGTTGAGCAGTACAATGCGTTTGTTGCAGTTGATACATTTCATGTTAACGGTGAACTTACATTAGGCGAAAACATTGCCGATTTAGGAGGTTTAACAATTGCGTACTACGCTTGGAAAAAATCATTAAATGGTAAAACTCCCGAAATGATTAAAGGCTACACACAAGATCAATTATTTTTTATGAGTTTTGCCCAAGTATGGCGAATGAAAATGCGCGACGAATCTATGAAAAATATGGTAATAACCAATTCGCATTCACCTTCAAAATTCAGGGTAATTGGGCCATTAAGCAATATGAAAGAATTTTATGATGCATGGGGAGCAAAACAAGGCGACAAAATGTTTATAGAAGAAAACAAAAGAGCCTTAATATGGTAATTTAAAAAAAGCTGCCCAAGGGCAGCTTTTTTTTGAACAAACACCTTATATACCTAAGGTTCTTAACGTTAAATTAACTTAAAACATCAAACGTTTTCTACTTAAAATCAGTCATTTAGCTAAAACAAGGGTATTTTCTCAACTTACATTGCTGTTGAACAAATATTTTATCATTAAATTTGATAAAATAAAAAATTAAAATGAATTTGAATTTATTACCGAATTGTAAATCAAGATTACCTAATTGTAATTTATCTTCTAAACAATATGATAATTGACTTAATTTCGTTTTTACAGAATATAATTTACTTTCATAAGTAAATATTTTTTATTAAATTTATAGTACAATAACTAATTAAAACTAAAAACCATATATAAATGAAAAACAATTACACTCAATCGAAAAACCGATTACGTTATTCGTTTTCGAAATTAATGTTAACCTGCCTAGCGCTATTTGCTTTTAGTGTAGGTGCAAAAGCGCAAACGCTAAATCAAGCTGCTGGTTGGCCAAATGCCGGCTGGACAATGACAGGAACCTATGCGGGTTCTGGTGTTGTGTCAAATCCAGATGTTTCAGCAAATTTTTCTTACGATGATGATCAAGCTGGTAGTGGAACAAATAATACCATTCGTGCGGAGTCTCCTGTAATAGATTTAACTGCTGCTGATGGTGCTGGAGAAACTTGGTTAAAAATTAATGGTAATTATGTTTACAGAGCTTTAGGAGGAGATATTTTAAGAATACATTATTGGGATGCAGATGCTGCAACATGGAATAACTGGTATACTTTTGCTGGCAACAATACAACAATGGATCCCCCAAATTGTGGACTAGTTGCTTCTTACACAACTTCTGTTCTTAACATAAGTACTTTTACGTCTACGCAACTTTCTGGTTTTAAATACAGAATATCTTACAATGACAATTCAGGCTGGCAATGGGGCTTTTGTCTTTCTGCTCCAACAATAACATCTCAAGCTCCACCTGCGTGTTTAGAAGTTTCGTCTATTGCTGCTTTTGGTTTTACATCTACTAGCGCTGTACTAAGTTGGACAAATGGTCAATCAGAAACATCGTGGGCTGTTGAGTATGGTGTTGCGCCATATTCTTTTACAGGAACTCCTTCCTTAACTCTAACAACTAATCCATCTACATTAACTGGATTATCAGCAAATACAATCTATCAATATAAAATTAGAGCTATTTGTGGCGCTTCAGATGTAAGTTCTTGGTCATCATCAAATTCGTTTACTACAAATTGTGGAGTAGTTTCAACCTATTCTCAAAGTTTTGACTTAGTAACTACACCTGCTTTACCAAATTGTTTTTTTAAAGTAGGCGCAACTGGCACAGTTAATACACAAACAGGAAATAATAATTCAGCTCCTAATTGTTTATACATATATGCAACAGGTACAACAGACAGACCTGTTTTAGCTTTACCAGCAGTTGATAATGCAGGAGCTGGTACTCATCAACTTAGATTTAATGCTAGAGCAAATTTTACAGCTGGTGGAAAAATAGAATTTGGTTATTTAACCAACCCATCAAGTGCTGCTTCTTTTATCTCAATATCAACATTTACTGCTTCGTCTTTAACATATAACGAGTTTATTTTGCCTTCTGGTACTTCAGCTGGTAGCAATCAAGTTTTAGCTTTTAGACATACAGGAGCTCCTGCAAATAGTGTTTTAATAGATGATTTAGTTTGGGAGCAAATACCAACGTGCCCAAAACCAATGGCATTAGCTAATACAAGTGTTACAGCAACAACTGCTACTTTAAGTTGGACAAATGGTGGAACAGAAACTATTTGGGAATTTGAATATGGTGTTTCTCCATATACTTTTACTGGAACTCCAACAGCAACTTTAACTTCAAATCCTGGTACATTAACTGGATTAACTGCGTTAACAACTTATAATGTTAAAATTAGAGCTAATTGTGGTGCAGGTGATTTTAGTGCATGGTCAACTACATTAACCTTTACTACATTACCTACTTGCCCAACACCAACAGCTTTTGCAGTATCGAATATTACAGCAACAAGTGCTGCTTTATCTTGGACAAATGGAGGTAGCGAAACAGCTTGGGAAGTTGAATATGGTGTTTCACCATACACATTTACTGGTACAGCAACAACAAGTACAACAGTTAACCCTACTTCTCTTTTAAGTTTAACCCCAAATACAACTTACCAAGTAAAAATACGTGCAAATTGTGGAGGTGGAGATAATAGCCCTTGGTCTGTTACTCGTACTTTTACAACACCTTGTGGTAGTTTCCCAACTCCTACAGCAGTTGCCGAAGATTTTGAAACTTTTTTACCAGGATGTTGGACTGATGCTAGTGGAACTTTAACAGCATCCTCTACTTTAACAGGTTTTTCAGATTGGGAACAAGATGATTATTTAAATAATTTTTCAAATGGTGCATGTGCAAAAATGAACATATACACTTCGGGTCAAAACGAATGGTTAATATCTCCAAGTTACGATTTAGGAACGGGTGGAAATTATCAATTAGAATTTAACTTAGCCTTAACTGTTTGGAATCAAACAACAGCAACAACTTTAGGTGCTGAAGATAAATTAGTAGTTGTAATTTCAACTGATAATGGAGCAAGTTGGAGCAATGCAAATGCTTTAAGAACTTGGAATAGCTCAACTCCTATTTCTAGTTCAGGGGAAGGTGTTGCAATTGACTTATCTGCTTATACAGGTGTTGTTAAATTTGGTTTCTATGCCGAAAGTACTGGAGATCCAGGTGATGATGATATTTTTATTGATGATTTTGCAATTAGTGCAATCCCATCTTGCGTAAAACCTACAAACATAAACTTGGCTGCTATTACAACAAATTCTGCTACTTTAAATTGGACTGCTCCAACATCAAGCACGCCTGTTAATTACCAATGGGAAGTTAGAAGTTCTGGAATGCCAGGTTCTGGCGCTACTGGATTAGTTACTAGTGGTTCAGTTGCAAGCCCAATAGTTACAGCTAATATCACGGGCTTATCTGCATCTACTACTTATTTAGTGTACCTAAGAAGTGATTGTGGTGCAGGAGATTTTAGTGAATGGACGAATGGTACAAGTTTAAGTACTGTTTGTGGCATTATATCAAGTTTTCCATTTACAGAAGATTTTGAAAATGAAACAGCACCTAACTTACCAAATTGCTGGTCGCAAAACAACAATAATGCAGATGGCTCAGAATGGGAAACTGGAACAACAGATGCAGATGGATTAAAATGTGCAGTTATTGCCACTGATTTTAATGCTGGAGATAATGACGATTATTTAATCCTTCCTCAATTTAACTTATCTGGAAATTTACGTTTAGGATTTTCTGTTGCAACAAGAAGCAGTGGCGAACCAAACGACTTTAGAGTTGTATTATCGTCAACAGGTAATGCCCCAGCAGATTTTACAACAGAGTTAATGCCATTAACAGTTGTAAGTGTAACATCGTTTACAGCTATAACCCCAATTAGCTTATCATCATATTCTGGCAATACCTATATCGCTATTCACGTTCCAAATGGAGGATTAGATGGTTGGGAATTGTATATTGATGATATTGAAATAATTGAGTTAAATAATGATGCAACTTTATCTAGCATAACTCCAAGCGATATTGGCACTTATACTCCAGTTTTAGCTCCTACATTTGTTTCATCAATAACAAATTATACTGTTAGTTTACCTTTTAATCCATATAGTACTTTACCTGGTACATCTGCAGATGTAACTGCTACTGCTACAAACTCTGGTGCAAGCGTTGTAATTACAAATGCTGTTGATGCAACAACAGGTACAGCTCCTGATAATGTAGCTACAATTGTTGTTACTTCTAGTGATGGAACAACAACTTCAACTTACACAGTTACATACGAGGTTGGACCTCCAAGTAATGATGCAAGTTTAACTAGCTTAGTACCAAGTGTTGGTAATTTGAGTCCAACATTTGTATCAACAAACACAAACTACACTGTAACTTTAATTTTGGGGTCAACTGGTACAGCTGGTGTAGCATCTTATGTAACGTCTAACCAATACGCAACTGTAAGTGTTATTGACGCAAGCGATGTAACTGGAGCTACTTTAAATGCAAATACTTGTTATGTTACTGTTACTGCAGAAGATGGAATAACTCAACAACAGTATATTATTGATTATTACGTTGCAACTAGTTTAAATAGCGATGCTACTTTAAGTTCTATTTCAACTGGTAGTGGCACGCTTAGCCCAACTTTTGTATCTTCTATTACTAATTATACTGTAAACTTACCTGTAGGTACTACTGGTGTTGCTACAACAACTGTTATAACTAACGATTTTTATGCAACGTATACTATTACTGATGCAACAAACGTGGCTGGAGCTAGTCCTGCAAACGTGGCTACAATAGTAGTAACAGCACAAGATGGAGCTACGCAAACTTACACGGTAACTTATAGTGTTACTCCACCAAGTTCTGATGCTACATTATTAAGCTTAACTACAAGCCAAGGAACGTTAGAGCCACCGTTTTCTCCATCTACTTTAAGTTATGCAGTGCATTTAAATGAAGGTGCTACTGGTGTTGGAAACATAACAGGTGTTGTTAATAATGCATTTGCAACAATTACATCTGATGTTGATGCTACAAACGTAGCAGGTGCAGCACCAGCTAATACAGCACAAATTGTAGTAACAGCGCAAAATGGAACTACACTTACATATATTGTTGTTTACGATATAAATACTGGAATTAAAAACAACAATACTGATTTTGCATCGTTTAGCGTTGTTCCAAATCCAACAACAGGAATTGCAACTGTTAATGTGTTAGACAAAACTTCTAAAAATATTACTATTAGTGTTGTATCAATTTCAGGACAAGTAATTTCTGAAAATACAATTAACACAAATGGTTTAGAGGTTAACTCAACTATTGATTTATCAAATCAACCAAAAGGCGTTTACTTTGTAAAAGTTGTTGGCGAAAAATCAATTCAAACTAAACGAGTTATTACTTACTAATAATAAAATTGATATTACACAAAAAAGGCTGTCTGTTTCAGACAGCCTTTTGTTTTTATAAGAATTTAAAATTTATAAATTTGCCCCAATCAAAACCTTACAATAATTTTACTTTTAATTCAATAATTATGTTCAAACTAATTTTATCAATTGTTACATTAGGCATAGTGCTAACAAGTTGCACAACAAATCCTGAAGTTGAGACCAATTCAGAAAATAAAACGAATATGGACAGCACTACAGAAAATTCAACAAGTAGAAATCTAAAAAATTTGCAGTTGAATTATGAAACAGTAATTACTTCAACTGGTTTAACCCAAAGTACTTTGCTAACAAAAGAAGAAGAAAAAATATATTCGTTAAATAAAATTGATGTTTCTTATTCTGGTGATAATTTTATCTATCATTTTTTTGAAACAGTTTTTACCGATAACAAAATAAAAGTAATTTTATTAGGAAGAGAATACGAATCGGAAAACTGTATTTGGCTTTGTGTTTTTGATAAGGAACACAATTTATTAGATACCAAAGAAGTATATTACGATAATGCCGAAGGTTTTAAAAGTGTTACTAGCACAATAAAAAACAACACAATTACTATTATTACAAACAACGATTTTGCTGAGAATGAAAATGAAAAAACAGTAACCGAAAACTACAGCCTAACTGCTGATAATAAATTGGTTAAATTATAAAATGGAAAAAAAGTATATTGAAGATAAAACTTTTGATAAAGTTGATTTTACTAAAAACCATATAGATAAAGGCGAGTACGAAAATTGTGCTTTTTTAAACTGCGATTTATCTAATTCAAATTTAGCTGATGTTGTATTTAGTAATTGTGAATTTAATACTAGTAATATAAGTTCGGCAAAAATTACAAACACTAGTTTTAAAAATGTTGTGTTTAAAAACTGTAAAATGTTGGGTTTGCACTTTGATAGTTGCAATTCGTTTTTGCTTGAATTTAATTTCGAAAACTGTGCACTCAATCTATCTTCGTTTTACAAACTAAAACTTAAAAAAATAAATTTTAAAAACTGTAATTTACAAGAAGTAGATTTTAGCGAAACCGACTTAACTCAAGTTATTATTGAAAATTGTGACTTATTAAACGCAACTTTTGACAGAACAATACTAGAAAAAACAGATTTTAGAACAGCTTACCACTACTCTATCGATCCTGAAAAAAACAACATTAAAAAAGCAAAATTCTCGCTTAACGGAATTAAAGGACTTTTAGATAAATATGATATTGTAATTGAGTAAAAAGATTATATTTGATAAATAATTATCCGATAATAATTAAATGAAAACAGAGATAAAAAGAATAGAAACACTAAGGAAGTATGACATCTTGGATACCCCGCCAGATGGAACATACGACCGCATAGTAAAATTAGTAGCAAAGTTATTAAACGTACCAATTGCTATTGTTTCTTTAGTTGATACTGATAGGATTTGGTTTAAGTCATCATTTGGCTTGAATGTTCAGCAAATACAAAGAGAAGATGGTCTATGTGCATCAGCGATTTATTCTAAAGATTTTTATATTGTAGAAAATGCTCTAAAAGACCCGAGAACACTTAGAAATTCATTAGTAACAAGTGAATTTGGATTAAGATTTTATGCAGCAGTTCCTTTAACAACGTCTGACGGTTTCAACTTGGGGACGCTTTGCGTTCTTGACAAAAAACCAAGAACCCTAAATACTACTGAACAACAGATATTAGAAGATTTAGCCTATGTTGTGATTGAGCAGTTAGAATTACGTCTAATGGCTCGTTTGGCAATAAATTCACAAAATAAAATGGCTTATATGATAACTCACGATGTCCGAAGTGCAGTTTGCAACATACCAGCTTTAATAGATATTATAAAAGAAAAAAAAGGAAATCCTGATGAGATAGAACAAGTGTGGGGTATGATAAAATTTGCTGCCGATAAAAGCATGCAAGCAGTAGATAGTTTTTTAACGTATGCTAAAAATTCATCATTAGGTGTAATTTATAAATTTGAGTCTTTTGATATTTCTGCACTTACTAACAGGGTAATTTCAACTAATAAGGTGTTAGCTGCAAAAAAACAGCAAAAAATTGAAGGTTCAGTAGAAGCGAATATATATGTTAATGGAGATAAAACAAGATTATCAGAACTGATAGATAATTTTTTAAGTAATGCTATAAAATACTCGCCAATTGGCAAAAATATTACAGTAGTTTTAGAAAAAAAAGACAAAAAGGTGATTTTAGAAGTAAAAGATAACGGGCAAGGAATGACGATTGAAGATATGAATAATGCTTTTAAGCGGTTTAGTAAGCTGAGTTCCATACCGACAGGTAATGAAGTGTCTACAGGACTTGGTTTATGGATAGCTAAGGAAATTGCAGAAAGTCACGGAGGAAACGTAAAAGTAAAAAGTAAAGGTAAAGACAAAGGAACAATATTTACGATTGAGTTGCCAATGTTTGAAAATAGAAAGTAGAAATAATAAATAATTTCGACTAAGAGCAGTTTGCAAAAAAACTGAGTTAGTGGTTAATTGAAGACTTGTTCTTTCTAAAAACTGTTAAAAATATATTTTCACTCACTCCTTTTGTTGCCTATTTGTTTGCAAAAAGAAAAGTATATTTAGTATTTAAAACATGGTTTCGAAATAGTAAAAACAAATAAAATCTACACTCCAATCAAAAACCGCATCAGGTCTACCCCATCAGCATAATCAAACAAACCAGGTAGTTGTGCATCGCCAAAATTAACTTTGTTTTTTATAGCCGCGCAATTGCTTACTACGCATTGTATTTGCTCTTTGTCGTTTTCTAATCGCATTACTAATTCATCAGTAGAATCATAATATTCATAAAACAAAACAGCTACTGGCGATGTATAGCTTGTGTCTTGCTTAAAAAGTATAAATCCGTTTTCTATTAAATCTATATTATTCAATAAATAAACTGTTTTATTGTAATCATAATTATTGGCGTATTTATTATGGTTTACAATTTCTTGATGAGAAAATAAAGCGGAAAAAACTTTATTTAAATCGTAATTTTTTGGCACAAAAAGCTTAGAGACATTTCTACATCCTAAACCAAAGTATGAAAAAATATCTTCGCCTAATTTTGCTAACTGCTCTTCTGTTTCGTTACCCTCTAAAACAGCAACTGAATTTCTGTTTTTACGAATAATGTGTGGATACTTTCCAAAATAATAATCAAAGTAACGTGCGGAATTGTTGCTTCCAGTTGCAATCATAGCATCTGCATCTTTTAGCATTCCCTCAACAATCTGTATTTTATCATTCCAAGCGCTATTTATTTTTTTTAACACTTCAATAACGGCAGGAAACAACTTATTATCGTCGCTAGCCAACTTCATTTTAATTTTGTTGCCCGAAATTAGCACACATAAAAAATCGTGAAAACCAACTAAAGGAATATTGCCCGCCATTATTACACCAACAACTTTTTCCGATTTATTTTCGTCATTTAATTTATAAAAATCTGCCCAAGCATTTAATTCATTTTCTTTTAATAAAAACGAAATTCCGCCCAACGATTTGCGAACATTTTGCTCGGTAAACCAACCGTTAAAAACTTTGCTTCTGTGTATTAATTCTTCAAACGAATCGTAAAACAAATCATTTAACTCATTTAAAGCATTATTTTTTTGCTTTTGACTAAATTGCTCTATAAACTTGCCCAACACAACAAAATCAGCAATACGTTGTTTCAATATCATTATAAATCAATTTTTATTATCTTTGTAGAATTATTTGCAAAACTAAATAAATATATCAATAAAAGATGGCAATTAAAATTACAGACGAGTGTATAAACTGTGGCGCATGCGAGCCAGAGTGTCCTAACAATGCAATTTACGAAGGTGGTAACGAATGGAGAATGGCTGATGGCACTTCATTAAAAGGAAGTGTTACGCTATTAAGCGGCGTTAATTTAGACGCAGAAAATCCGCAAACTCCAAAATCTATGGATACTTACTATATTGTAACAGATAAATGTACTGAGTGTGTTGGTTTTCACGACGAACCACAATGTGCAGCTGTTTGCCCAGTAGATTGCTGCGTTGACGATGAAGACAATCGTGAAGAAAAAGATTTCTTGTTAAAAAAGAAAAGTTTTATGCACGTTTAGTATAAATACTAAATCGAATAAAAAGCCGTTCTACACAGAGCGGCTTTTTTAGTATATTTGATGCTATGTTTACACGTTTTTTATTCCTTTTTTTAATTCTAAGTCAACTCGCTTTTGCGCAAAGCAAACTAAGTGAAAACGAATTAGCTTATTTTAAAAAAAATGAAACAGAACTTTTACAACTAAGTAAAAAAATACTTAACGAAACCAAAGAAGCCGACAGAATTACTGCTAATGTTGCATTTACAAGCTTACTGCAAACAACTTTAGAACAACCCAGTGCATTGCATTATGCATTTGATTCGCTTACTACAATTTCTATATTAAATTCGCACGACAAAAAAGTGAAAATTTTTAACTGGGAATTAAAACACAACAACAATAATTACGAATATTTTGGTTGCATTTTATACACTCCTAAACCAAATGAAAACACATTACTAATTTGGTTAAACGATAAATCTGCCGAACTAAAAAGACCAGAAAACGCAAGCTTAACCAACGAAAACTGGTATGGCGCGCATTATTATAAGTTAGTTGAAAATAAAACAAAAAAGAAAACCTATTATTATTTACTGGGCTTAGATTGGAACAATTCTTTATCTAGAAAAAAAATAATTGATGTGCTTTATTTTACAAAAGATAAACAAGTACGCTTTGGCGAAAATTTATTTAAAGTAAAAAATCAAAGCTATCGCAGATACATAATGGAGTACTCCGCAGAAATAAGCGCTTCGTTAAAATTTCATGAAAAAGAAAATGCATTTGTAATGGACAATTTAGTTCCTAAAAACGAAAACTTAAAAGGTCAATATCAGTTTTACGGTCCTGACATGACTTACAACGCATTTATTCTTAAAAAAGGTAAACTAACGTTTAAAGAAGATTATGATGCAAGAAACGCAAAATCTACCAACGATAAACTTTACAACGACCCAACCAAAAATACTGTAAATCCTACTGATTTACAGAAAAAATAATTTTTTATTTACAGAATAAAATCTAAATAATTTTGTTGATTTATAATCGTAAATTTTGCTTTTGGATAAGCTGAAGCAAATTGAGTAGGTACTTTTGCTTTTTCTTTTCCCCACTTATATTCGTAAGCGTTTAAACTCGTGTTTTTTTCTTCAATGCGATCTATTTCTTGTTGTTGGTGCGTTCGCCAAAAATAGCTATCTACATTTAATTGTTTGTAGTGAACTAATTTTTCGCGTTCCGAATTCAAATAATTTTCCCAAAGCTGCCCAACATCTTGTCGTAAATTCAATCCACTAAAATTACTTATCAATGCATTGCGAATTCCGTTGTCAAAAAAATACCACTTTTTCATTTTAGTAATTTCGTTGTCGCGATTTCGACTAAAACCTTTTTCGCTATACACAATAAATACTTTTTTAAATAAGTCGAGGTATTTTTCTACTGTGTTTTTGCTTATTTGAAGCTCTTTTCCTAATGCTTCTAACGAAACTTCATACCCAGTTCTAAACGCTAGTTTTTGAAGCAAAGCTAAAATTGTATCGCGTTTTTTTATGCCTTCAAACGATAAAATATCTTTTAATAAATACGAATTCACTAAATCTTTTAAATACGAAATTTTTTGTTGTTGATTACTCAAGTGCAACAATTCAGGATACGAACCAAACACCAAACGCTCTTCTAAATTGCTTTTGGTTTCTATTGCGTTTTCAATAGTTGCGTACTCTAATTGCGCTAATGGATAAATATAAAAAGTTGTCATTCGTCCAACCAAAGGCTCCCCAACTTGATTATTAATTTCAAAAGCTGATGAACCAGAAACTATTATTTTAAGCTCTTTTATGGTATCAACCATCAATTTTAATTTCTTGCCTATATCGTTTATTTCTTGCGCTTCGTCAATTATTAAAAGTTTACAGTCGCCCAACAAACGTTTGTAGTTTGCAGTACTTCTTACTTCTAACAAATTGTGCGTTTCTATATCGTCGCCATTTAAAAATATAACTTTCTCGTTTGCACTATCAATTATGTTATTTAATATTTGCGTTTTGCCAACACGACGTGCGCCAAGTAAAACCAATACTTTATTAGGTTTTAAGCTTTTTAAAATCAGTTCTTCTTGATTACGCTTTACAATCATTTTCTACTATTTACAAAACAAAGATACAAAAAAATCAATTTCCGTCAATAAATTGACGCAATTTTATAAGTTTCCGTCAGTTAGTTGACGGAATTTAATTAATTTCCGTCAGTAAATAAACTCAAATTAGGTTTAAAACAAGCATTAACATTGTAATTTGGAGTAATTAGAGCGTTTGTTAAAAAAGAATTTCATTCAAATAAAAATTATTGCCTAAATTCGAGTAAAAATATTTCTTTATGACTAAGGTTCACAATTTTAGTGCAGGTCCTGGAATTTTACCTGCCGAAGTCCTAAAACAAGCTTCCGAATCGTGTTTAAATTTTAACAACTTAAATCTTTCATTACTCGAAATTTCTCATCGTAGTAAAGATTACGTGGCAGTAATGGACGAAGCCATGCAATTAGTAAAAGATTTATTTAATGTTGGAAACGAATATTCTGTAATTTATTTAGGTGGCGGTGCAAGCACTCAATTTGCAATGGTTCCTTATAATTTATTAAGAAATAACGGAACTGCTGCATACGTTAACACTGGTGTTTGGGCGAGCAAAGCAATAAAAGAATCTAAAATTATTGGTAACACAAAAGTTATTGCAAGTTCTGAAGACAAAAAGTTTAGCTACATTCCTAAAAACTTTGAAATACCTACTGATGCTGATTATTTACACATCACATCAAACAACACTATATACGGAACTCAATTTAAAGAGTTTCCTACAAACTGCCCTATTCCTTTAGTTTGCGATATGAGTAGCGATATTTTTTCTCGCAAAGTTGATGCTTCTAAATTTGATTTAATTTACGCAGGAGCACAAAAAAATATGGGCCCAGCTGGTGCAACAATGGTAATGGTTAAAAACGATATTTTAGGAAAAGTAGAACGCCAAATGCTTTCTATGCTCGATTATCGTGTGCACATAAAAGGAGAATCAATGTACAACACTCCTCCAGTATTTCCAATTTATGTAACAATGCTTACACTAAAATGGTTAAAAAACAATGGCGGTGTTGAGTGGATTGAAAAAATTAACCAAGAAAAAGCAAATACACTTTACGCAGAAATAGATAGAAACTCAATGTTTGTTGGCACAGCTGCAAAAGAAGATCGCTCTAATATGAACGTATGTTTCTTGTTAAACAAACCAGAATTAGAACCAGAATTTGATAAACTTTGGAAAAGTGCAAACATTAGCGGTTTACCAGGACATAGAGATGTTGGCGGTTACAGAGCATCGTTATACAATGCATTACCGCTTGATAGCGTAAAAGTGTTGGTGGATGTTATGAAAGAATTTGAAAATAAATTTGCTTAAAAAATAATCATGTTAAAAAGAATATTAGCCAACGACGGTATTGATGACCAAGGAAAAAACTTGCTGGAAGAGGCTGGTTTTATTGTTGATACAGAAAAAGTTCCGCAAGATAAATTAGTAGAAGTAATCAATAAAAAGAAATACATAGCCATTACCGTTAGAAGTGCTACAAAAATTACCAAAGAAATTATTGATAATTGCAATGGCATTAAATTAATTGGCAGAGGTGGCGTTGGCATGGATAATATTGAAGTTGAGTACGCGAAAACTAAAAATATTCAAGTAGTAAATACACCAGCGGCATCGTCGCATTCGGTAGCGGAATTAGTATTCGCGCATCTTTTTAACTCAGTACGTTTTTTATACGATTCAAATCGTAAAATGCCCGTTGTTGGAACTACTGAATTTGACAAACTAAAAAAGAATTTTGCTAAAGGAACTGAACTTTCTGGCAAAACAATTGGAATAATTGGTTTTGGTAGAATTGGACAAGCAGTTGCAAAAATTGCTTTTGGATTAGGAATGAAAGTTATTGCATCCGATCCATTTATTAAAGAAGCAACTATTGAATTATTAATTAACGGACAAAAAATAAGTGTAAAATTAAATACTTCGCCAATTGAAGAATTAATTGCGAATTCAGATTTTATAACCTTGCACGTTCCTGGTGGAAAAGTAATTACTGCAAAAGAGATAACTAACATGAAAAAAGGAGTTATTTTAGTAAACTGTGCAAGAGGCGGTGTTATTGATGAAAATGATTTAATTGAAGGCTTAAATAGCGGACAAATTGCACATGCTGCACTAGATGTTTTTGAAAATGAACCAACGCCAAACAATGCTTTGCTTACGCATCCAAAAATTTCATTAACGCCACACATTGGAGCTGCAACCGAAGAAGCACAAGAAAGAATTGGAATTGAATTAGCAGAAAAAATAATTCATTTTTTTGAATAACAATGGCTAAAGTTCTTCCTTTTAAAGCTATCCGACCAACAATTGATAAAGTTAGTTTAGTTGCATCACGAGCAGTTGATGGATATAAAAGTCCAGAGCTTAAGCTTAAGTTAATGGAAAATCCTTACACGTTTCTGCATGTAATTAATCCCGATTTTTACGACGGAAAAAAAACAAAACCTGGAAGTGCTGAACGTTTAAAAAAAACAAAATTAGCTTTTGATGATTTTGTAAAACAAGGCTATTTGTTACAAGACGAACAAGCAGGTTACTACATCTATCAACAAAGAAAAGATAATCTTTCTTTTATTGGAATCATAGCCATAATAAGTATTGACGACTATGATAATGGCACAATTAAAATTCACGAACAAACACTTACTGAACGCGAAGAAAAACTAAAAGAATATTTAGAAGTTTGTGATTTTAATGCCGAACCTGTTTTATTTTCGTTTCCTAACAATCAGCGCATTGAAGAAAGTATTAACGAAATAATAAAACAAAAAGCCGAATACGATTTTACAACTACAGATAAAATTAGACATACACTTTGGCCAATATTTGATAAAAAAACGTGTGATGCAATTCAAAATGAGTTCGAGAAAATGCCTGCCATTTATATTGCCGATGGGCATCATCGCTCTGCTTCATCAGCATTATTAGGAAAATCACGTAGAGAGAAAAATAAAAATTACACAGGCGAAGAAGGTTACAATTATTACATGGGTATATTTTTTCCAGAAAATCAATTAAAAATTTTTGATTTTAATCGTGTAGTTAAAGATATAAATGGATTAAGTACTGAAGAATTTATAAAAAAACTTTCTGAAAGTTTTGAAGTTGAAAAAAAAGGTACTGAGATATACAGAGCTAATAAATTGCATAATTTTAGTATGTATTTAGAAGGAAATTGGTATTCCTTAAATGCAAAAAAAGGAAGTTATCATACCGATAATCCTGTTGGAACATTAGACGCAGCTATACTTACCAATAAAATTTTATCGCCTATTTTAGATATTCACGATTTAAAAACTGACAAAAGAATTGGCTTTGTTAGTGGCATAAAAGGTATGGAAGAATTGAAAGCACAAGTTGATACGGGAAAAATGAAAGTTGCGTTTGGCTTGTATCCAGTATCGATGGAGCAACTAAAACACATTGCCGATACACACAATATTATGCCACCAAAATCTACATGGGTAGAACCCAAAATGAGAAGTGGTTTAGTTATTTATAGTTTAGCTGATTAATTTTTATGTCAGTAGCTCAACGAATAATTGACTTAAAAAAAAATATTCCGAATAACGTTACACTTGTAGCCGTTTCAAAAACAAAACCTAACGAACTAATTTTAGAAGCTTACCAAAGCGGGCACAAAATTTTTGGCGAAAATAAAGTTCAAGAGTTAACAGCAAAACACGAAGCACTTCCTAAAGATATTGAATGGCATTTAATTGGTCATTTACAAAGTAATAAAGTAAAATACATCGCACCATTTGTTGCATTAATTCACTCCGTTGATAGTTTTAAATTGCTTGAAGAAATAAATAAACAAGCTCAAAAAAACAATAGAGTTATAAATTGTTTGCTGCAAATTTATATTGCTAAAGAAGAAACCAAATTCGGTTTAAACGAAAGCGAAACGCTTGAAATTTTAAACAGTAAAGAATTTTCAACAATGAACAATATAAATATTATTGGATTAATGGGAATGGCCAGCAATACTGATAATATTGATATTGTAAAAAATGAATTTAAAGGTTTAAAAGTGTATTTTGAAAAATTAAAAGCTCAATTCCAGATAAAAAACAACTTAAATCTAACACAAATTTCAATGGGAATGAGTAGCGATTACAAAATTGCAATTGAAGAAGGTTCTACTATTATTAGAGTTGGAAGTTCATTGTTTGGAAATAGATAATGAATTTTTAGACGAATTAAAGCTGTTTTTTTATAATAATGTTATTGAAACAACATTTCAATTACTAAAACACAAAAGTCACACAAGAGAAATATTAAAATACTCGTAAAATGTATAATTCAAAATCTGCTTTAAAAAACCTAACTTATGAAATTAATGGCGCGGCTATAGAAGTTCATAAAGCATTAGGGCCTGGCTTATTAGAAAGCGTTTATCATAAGTGTTTAATGAAGGAGTTAGAGTATCGTGAAATTGATTTTGTTTCTGAATTAAAAATTCCATTTGAATACAAAGATGAGCCATTAGATATAGAGTTGCGCTGCGATTTATTTATTGAAAACATTATAGTAGTTGAGCTAAAAGCTGTTGAGAAAACATTACCAATTCACGAAGCCCAATTACTTACATATATGAAATTACTAAATTCTCCAAAAGGAATTTTATTAAATTTTAATGTAGTAAACTTATATAAAGAAGGGCAGAAAACTTTTGTTAACGAGCTATTTAGAACATTACCAGAGGAATAGATTACAAGTAAATTATCTATTCGTTTTTTAGCGTATAAAGTCAATTGTTTTTTCAAACAAAAAATTGTCTTATGTGAACTTTTGTTCCTTTTGTGGTTCAATTAAATTTAAGTAAAACAATTCAATATTTTTTCTGTTAACTTTATACTACAAAAATTACAATTATGGAATACAGACGATTAGGAAAATCAGGTTTACAAGTAAGTGCTCTTTCATTAGGCTCTTGGCTTACTTTCGGAAAACAAATTAGCGACGATGTTGCCGAACAATTAATGGATATTGCCTACGAAAACGGAGTAAACTTTTTTGATAATGCAGAAATATATGCTACTGGTAAATCAGAAATTGTAATGGGCAATATTCTTAAAAAGAAAAACTGGGCACGTAGTAGTTACATAGTTTCTAGCAAAGTATTTTTTGGTTACGAAGATAAATTACCCAACCAAATAGGCTTGAGTCGTAAACACGTTATTGAGGGATGCAACGCAGCATTAAAACGTTTACAAGTTGACTATATTGATTTATTCTTTTGTCACCGCCCCGATAAAAACACACCTATTGAAGAAACCGTTTGGGCTATGAATACTTTGTTGCAACAAGGGAAAATCTTGTATTGGGGCACATCAGAATGGAGCGCACAAGAATTGTTAGAAGCACACATCGTAGCCAAACAAAATAATTTAATTGGTCCTACAATGGAGCAACCGCAATACAATATGTTTGAGCGCGAAAAATTAGAAAAAGATTATTTACATATTTTTAATCATCAAGGATTAGGCACAACTATTTGGTCGCCACTGCACTCGGGTTTATTGAGTGGAAAATACAACGATGGTTTTCCTGCTGATACACGTTTAGGAATTGAAGGAATGGATTGGTTAAAAGACAGAACTTTGGCAGAAGAAAAAATAGATAAAACAAGAAAATTAACTGTCTTGGCTAAAAAAATAAATATACCCGTTGCCATTATGAGTATTGCTTGGTGTTTAAAAAACCTAAATGTTAGTACTGTAATTTTGGGCGCATCAAAAACTGAACAGCTAAAACAAAACTTTACTGCATTAGAAGCTCAAAGTTTATTAACTGCAGAGGTATTGGAAGAAATAGAAACTATTTTACAAAACAAGCCTGTGCAAGCTATGTTTTAAAAAAAAATTTAATCCAAAAAAAATCCCGAACGCATCGCTCGGGATTTTTTAATTCTATATAAATCAGAAAATTATCTGTTTACAATTTTCTCTTTAATACGTGCTTTTTTACCTGTTAAATCACGTAAGTAGAAAATACGTGCTCTACGTACAACACCTACTTTGTTTAACTCTATTTTATCAATTGTTGGAGCGTTTACCGGAAAAATTCTTTCTACTCCAATACTGTTGCTCATTTTACGTATTGTAAAAGTTTCAGTTAAACCCGACCCTCTTCTTTGTAAAACAACACCTTGAAATAACTGAATTCTTTCTTTGTTTCCTTCAACAATTTTATAATGTACAGTTACTGTATCTCCAGCTTTAAAAGCAGGTAATTCTTTTTTTGTAACAAATTGCTCAGTAGCAAATTTAACTAAGTTCATGACCAAATATTTTTTTGTAATTTAATTTCCTTTTCTAAAAGGACTGCAAATATAGTTTATTTTATTAGAAACTACAATTTAATTTAAAAAAAATTGCGTGTCCCGCAGAACACGCAATTTCTGTGTTTTTTTTATACTGGAATTAGTAGTTACCTCTTCCTTTTATAGCTTTTGAAAGTTTATCTAAAGCAAAAACATAAGCTCCAATTCGCATAGATGTTTTGTGTTTTTCTGAAGCATCCCAAACATTATGGAAAGCCTTTACCATAGAAACTTCAGCTTTTTCGTTTACTTCTTTTTCTGGCCAGTAGTAACCCATACGGTTTTGTACCCACTCAAAGTAAGATACAGTTACACCACCACCATTTGCTAAAATATCTGGAACTACAACAATACCTTTTTCTTTTAAAATATCGTCAGCACCAGCGCTAGTTGGTCCGTTTGCACCTTCTACAATTAATTTAGCTTTAATTTGAGCTGCATTTTCGGCAGTAATTTGGTTTTCCATAGCGCAAGGAGCCAATACATCAACATTTAATGTAAGCAACTCTGCGTTAGAAATTAAAGAGCCTTTTGTGTAACCTGCTAAAACACCTTTGTTGCTGTTTCTGTAGTTAATAGCGTCTTCAATATCAAAACCTTTTTCGTTATAAAAAGCTCCAGTGTGGTCGCTAATTGCAACAATTTTAATACCTCTTTCTGCAAATTTTTTCGCAGAAATAGAACCTACGTTACCAAAACCTTGCACAGCACAAGTTGCTACTTTAGGATCGATACCTAATTTTTTTAATGCTTCGATACCCGAAATCATTACGCCTAAACCTGTAGCTTCTGCTCTACCTTGAGAACCGCCTAAGTTTAATGGTTTACCTGTAACAACACCTGGAATAAATTCTCCTTTAATACGAGAATATTGATCAACTATCCAAGACATTTCTCTTGGACCTGTTGCCATATCTGGCGCAGGAATATCTTTATCTTGTCCAAAAACATCAACCATTGCTGTTGTGTAAGCACGCGTTAAACGCTCTAACTCACCAACACTCATTTTTGATGGATCGCAAGTAATACCGCCTTTTGCTCCTCCGTAAGGAATATCTGCAATAGCACATTTCCATGTCATCCAAGCTGCTAAAGCTTTTACCTCATCTTGATTTACTTCTAAAGAATAACGAATACCGCCTTTAGATGGACCTAAAATTGTAGAGTGTACAATTCTATAACCTTCAAATACTTGAACTTTACCATTATCCATTAAAACTGGCAAGTAAACTATTGTAGTTTTTTGTGGAGTTTTTAAAACGTTATATGTGTCTTCGTCAAGATTAATCAATTTTGCAGCCACGTTAAAGCGTGCCATCATCGATTCAAAAGGGTTTGTGCTGTCGTGTGCAACTGTTTGTGTTTGTGCCATAATAGTGTTATAAGTTTTACTTATTGTTAATTAGCGGAGCGAATTTATAAAAAGAAATCGTGCTTACAAAGATTTTTAAGGAATTTTAGCCCTTGATTATTAGGAAAAAAACTCGTAATAAATCTGCAAAAACGCAAAAACAAAGGGAGACGATAGTATTAAACTGTCGAAACGATCTAAAATACCGCCATGTCCAGGTAAAATTGTGCCAGAGTCCTTAATATTGTTGCTTCTTTTGTAAAGCGACTCTACCAAATCGCCCAAAGTTCCTATTATTGATAAAATTAATGCAATAATTATCCAAACGCTTGCATTTAAGTGCGTAAAGTAATTTGAAATTAAAACAGCAACACCAATACTAACTAACGCTCCGCCTATTGTTCCTTCCCACGATTTTTTTGGAGAAATACGTTCAAACAATTTTCTTTTTCCAAATAAACTACCAAAAATATAAGCACCTGTATCGTTTGCCCACAAAATAAAAAAGAAACCTAACAACGTGTTGGGTTGGTAAGCATGCTCAACTTCAAAACGAGGCGATACAATAAAATTTAAAATAGACATAGGTACTGCCACGTAAACAATACCTAAAACAGAATAAGCGATATTTTCGAAAGGATTATTTTTATTGAGGTACAACTCTCTAATAAATAGTAAAAAAAGAAGCGGAATGTTTATTAATAGAATTTTAAAATTCATAATATTCATTGAAACCAACGAACAGGTTATAAAAAAAGATGCTGCTACAAGCGTTCCTAATATTTTTTGAGGACGCACCTCTCCTATTTCAGAAACTTTGTAAAACTCCCAAACGCCTAAAATAGTAATGAGTAAAAACAAGGCAGAAAAAGACTCGTGTCGCCATGCAATTGCGCCAATTAAAACGGCAACAAAAATTACTCCTGTTATGCTTCGTTGAATTAAATTATTCATTCGTGTTAAATGTGTTTATCAAATGTTTTGCTTTTATCACATCATCTTGATGTACATACAATTCTACTTCGCCAAAGCTAATGTAAGAAGAATCTTGTTTACTAATAATTACGCTTTCAATATCGTTTTCTAACAACATGCCTTTTATAATTTCGGCTTGCGGAGCAAAAGAAGTTGCGTAAACAATTATCCATTCTTTTTCCATAGAATTTAAGAATAGATTATTGCTCTGTATCGTCGATTAAAAACAAATAGATTTCTTTTTTTTCGGTTGAAGCTTGGTTTTGCATAGTAATGCTATCTTCCGAATCTAAAGGTTTGCCTTTGTATGTGTATACAGTTGGAGGTGTTTGATTAAAATATTTTGAAATTATTTTTCGGTAGGCTTCTCTTGTGTTATCAATAACTTGAGAGGTGTAAGCCATAACAACGTGTGTTGTTGTTGTGTTTGTCATTCTTGTATTTACAGCTTGATTACTCGAAAAAATGGCACAACCATCTTTAGCACCTAAAAATTCGCAAGTTGTAAATGTTACCGATTCGTGCGTAAAATCAACATTCTCAACGTAAGCAACTCCTTGTTCTGAAAGAAAGGTTTTTAAGTTTTCTTCCATGCAATGAATTTTTATCCAGCCTTTGTCAACGATTAATGTTCTGAATAATTCAGCAAACTCGTCTTTATCAATACAAAACACGAATTTACCTCCGCGTTTTGTAAAATTTTTCGCGAAGGTAACTTCTGTAGAATCGTTTGTGCAATCTTCTTCTGGTTCAACCGGCTCAGAAAACTTAGGTTCTGTGGCATCAGAAGAATTAAAGAAAGCTCTTTTAAGCTTACTGAATATTTTTTCTTTTGTTGGTTGATCTGACATTATGCATTAACTGAATTCGATTCGGAATTGTTTCCTAACGAATTTGTTTCTGCAATATTATCATTTTTTACCTCAGTTACAACATCATTTGTTAACGATTCATTAACAATCAAATGTTCTTTATTTTCAAAAGGACGTTTTCCAATTAGCAATTCTAAACCGTCTTTATCAATCACCTCTTTATCCAACAACTCTTTTGCAACCTTTTCTAAAGGCTCTAATTTTTCGGTTAATAACTTTTTAGTACGCACATAAGCATTCTCTACAATTAAACGCGCTTCTTCGTCAATAGTTTGCGCTGTGTGTTCTGAGTATGGTTTTGTAAACGTCATATCAGGATTACGATTATCGTAAAACGAAATGTTACCAATTTTTTTGCTCATACCATACATGGTAACCATGCTGTAAGCCATTTTAGTAATACGTTCTAAATCGCTTAATGCTCCTGTAGATACTCTTCCAAAAATAATTTCTTCGGCAGCACGTCCACCTAAAGCCATACACATGTGGTCGTCTAACTGTTCGGCAGTATACAAAAATTGTTCTTTAGGTAAATATTGAGCATAACCCAAAGCAGCAACTCCACGAGGAACAATGCTTACTTTTACCAACGGATCGGCGTGTTCTAAAAACCAACCTGCTACCGCGTGACCAGCTTCGTGGTATGCAACAATTTTCTTTTCGTCAGGAGAAATTAATTTATTTTTCTTTTCTAAACCACCAATTACTCTATCAATTGCAGCGTTAAAATCTATCATTTCTACAGCAACTTTATTGCTACGAGCAGCAATTAAAGCAGCTTCGTTACAAACGTTAGCAATTTCGGCTCCAGCAAAACCTGGTGTTTGAGCTGCTAATTTATGCGCATCCACATCTGGTCCGCATTTAATTGGTTTTAAATGCACTTTAAAAATTGCTTCTCTACCAATAATATCGGGTTTATCAATACTAATTTGTCTATCAAAACGACCTGGACGTAACAATGCACTATCCAATATATCTGGACGGTTAGTAGCTGCTAAAATTATAATACCAGAGTTGGTACCAAATCCATCCATCTCTACTAACAATGAGTTTAATGTATTTTCGCGCTCATCGTTACCACCTTGTACTTGGTTACGGCTACGCATACGACCTACAGCATCTATCTCATCAATAAAAATAATAGCTGGAGCTTTTGCTTTTGCTTGCGCAAATAAATCTCGCACACGAGCAGCACCAACACCTACAAACATTTCAACAAAATCGGAACCTGAAAGTGAAAAGAAAGGCACGCTTGCTTCGCCTGCAACAGCTTTGGCTAACAAAGTTTTACCAGTTCCTGGAGGGCCAACTAACAAAGCACCTTTAGGTATTTTACCTCCTAAATTGGTAAACTTGCCCGGTTGTTTTAAAAAGTCAACAATTTCTTTTAATTCTTCTTTCGCTTCTTCTAAACCAGCAACGTCGTTAAACGTAATTTTTATTTTACTATCCGCATCAAACAAAGCAGCTTTTGATTTACCAATATTAAATATTTGTCCGCCACCGCCAGCTCCGCCAGACATACGACGCATAATAAAAATCCAAATAGCAATCATTATTACAATTGGAAGAATCCAACCTAAAAGTTCGCCACCCCAATTTTTACGTGTATCGTAAATAACGCTAACTTTTAAATCGGAAGTTAAACCAACTTGAGCGCTTTCTAAACGTTTTTCAAAGCTATCGATAGAGCCAATATTAAAGTAATAGTGCGGCCCAGCAGTTTTTCCCGACTTTTTATTGATGTCTTTGTAAGTATCTTTTACAATGGCTTCGGGTTTAATAAAAACTTCGGCAACTTCTTTATTTACTACAATAATTTTGCTTACATCGCCTTTGCTTAGCATTTCGGTTTCAAAACGTTGCCAAGTAATTTCGCGGGTTGTTCCGTCAAAATCAATAAAGTTAATCGCGATAAACGCTAAAAGAATAATAGCATAAATCCAATAAAAATTAAACGAATTTTTAGGTAATTGCGGCTTAGGCAATTTATCTTTTACTTTTTTAAACTGACTTTCTTTGTCTTTTTGTTCGTTTTCGCTCATAAAGTGCTTTTTACTATTTTACTTTCAGCAAATGCTGTGGTTTGGTTTACAAATCTTGTATTCTAGTTATTTCTGCATCTGCCCACAAATTTTCTAAATTGTAAAAAGTTCGAGCTTCGGGTTGAAATATATGTACAACAATGTTTACGTAATCCATCAAAATCCATTCCGAGTTTGAAACACCCTCAACATGCCATGGTTTTTCTGCCAATTCTTTACGAACCATTTCTTCAGCGGAACCCGAAAGAGCATCAACATGTGTATTAGAATCACCTGTGCAAATAATGAACTTTTCGCACACTGTGTTGGGTAAAGCGCGCATATCTAACACCACAATATCCTTAGCTTTTTTCTCTTGTAATCCTTTAATAATTGTGTCTGACAATATTTCAGTATCGTCTGTGACTTTTTTTCTCTTTGCCATTTAATTTTAAGTATAATCTACAAAAGTACATTTTTTTGCCAAATGAGTAGTATTTTAGCCAACGATGAATATTTTTTCGATAGGAAATACAATTTTAGAGTTTGAAGAACTGGGTTCTACCAACGATTACGCCTTAGAATTAGCTAAAAAAAGTGAGAAAATTTTAGAAAATGGTTTGGTAGTTTTTACAAAAAATCAAACAAATGGCAGAGGACAAAGAGAAAACAACTGGCTTTCTGAAAAAAATTGCAACCTCACTTTTTCTATTTGTTTGAATCAACTTTCGATAACGGTTAACGAATCGTTTTATTTATCGATGGCTATTGCTGTTGCATTAAAAAACTTTTTAAACGAATTAATGATTGATGCCCAAATAAAATGGCCCAACGATATTTTAGTAAAAAATAAAAAAATTGCAGGCATTTTAATTGAAAATTCGTTAAAAGGAAATATTGTTTCGCAGAGTATTGTTGGTGTTGGAATTAATATAAATCAGCAAGATTTTGAAAACTTAAATGCTACATCTGTTTTTAATGAAACGCAAAATAAATTAGACTTAAAACCTGCCTTACAAAATCTTTTAAAGTGTATAGAAAAAGAGCTGATTAAAGTAAGTTTAAAAAAATACGATTTAATAAAACGCGACTATTTGCAACACTTAATTGGTTTTGAAAAAACACAAACCTATAAAGCGAATAACGATATTTTTGAAGCTAAAATAATTGATATAAAAAGCGATGGAGCTATTGAACTAGAGCTAAACGATAAAAACAAAAAGAAATTTTATTTTAAAGAAGTTGCTTTAGTTATGAGTGGTGAGTTATAAATTATGAGTTATGAATTATGAGTTGGGGAATTATTGAATTGAAAATTTGATGATTTATTGAATTGGGGAATTGAAGAGTTGGTCAGTTGTTGAATTAGAGATTGGTGAAATTGGGAATTGGTGATTAGTAATTTATTCAAGTTTAGTTTTTAATTTTTTTGATGCAAAATAAAAAAACTCCAAAATTTGGAGTTTTTTTTAGTTAAAAATATGTTTTGAATTAATTTTTAATCATAGACAATTTAACTGTTGCTAAACCATAATTAGCTGTCCATTGCTGTTCTTTTTTCTCGTTATTATCAACAACCCAAACTGTAGTTGATCCAAAACTAGAATTTGAATTTCCATTTATGGTTACAGTGCCTTCTGTATTCGACCAAGTAAATGCTTCGCTATCATTAATTTTATCACCATCTGAATCTAAATATGAAAAATTATTTTTCCCTGTTCCATCTTTTTTAAACTCCATTGTTCCTGGATTAGTTACTGCATAAGAAACATTGCCATAAGAACTTTCCATTTTAGTTACTGACCAAATTCCATCTAAACGACGTGCTAACTTTTTTTCTTTACTACAAGCCAATAACATACCTGAGGCAACTAATAATACTAATAATTTTTTCATAATCTTTATAATTTACTTTTTGTGAATTAATTTTCACAGTACAAAAGTAAGCTCACATTATTTTTATGTGTTACATATAAAATATAAAAGTTACATAATTTACATTTATAACAGTATTTGTGTGTTTGGAAATACAAAACAATGAGTTTTACAAACAAATAATAATTTTTAGAACTAATGTTTACAAACAAAAAAGCATAAAAAAAGGCTCCAAAATTTGGAGCCTTTTTTATTTATTATTTTGAAATTAATTTTTGGTCATTGTAAGCGTTACTGAAGCAACACCATAATTAGCAGTCCATTTTTGTTCTTTTTTCTCGTTGTTATCAACAGTCCAAACAGTGGTAGAACCAAAACTTGAATTTGAATTACCATTAATGGTTACAGTGTTTTCAGTGTTTGTCCATTTAAACGATTCGCTATCATTAACTTTATCTCCACTTGGATCTAAGTAAGAAAAGTTGTTTTTACCAGTTCCATCTTTTTTAAACTCAATAGTGCCCGGATTTGCTACAGAATAGCTAACACTTCCAAAAGTGCTTTTCATTTCAGTTACAGTCCAAATTCCATCTAAACGACGCGCTAATTTTTTTTCTTTGCTACAAGCTAACAACATAGTTGCTGCAAATAATAATACTACTAATTTTTTCATGGTAATTTGTTTTTATGGTTTGTACAAAGATACAAAATCCTAATAAAAACAAATTGTTTTAGCGTCTTTTTTTGCTTCGGGATGGTTTAAATCGGCGGCTCTTTTTAAATCTGAACAACATGCGTTTTTATTTTCGATTTTATAAAAACATTTGCTTCTTAAATACAAATAATTGCCTTCTTCTTTAATCTTAATGGCTTTGTTTAAATTATCAATGGCTGGTTGAAACTTTTGTTGTTCAAACAAAACAGAAGCTAAACCATAATAGGCTTCGTGCATATCTGCTTTTAATTCAATACACTTATTAAAATCGATATTTGCTACTGGGAATTTTGCTTTACCTTGTTTGTAGTTAGCCATTCCGCGCTCGTATAATGCTGTTAAATCTGTTTTATTAGCTGTAACTGCTTTGTTAAAATCTTTTACAGCCTCTGCATACAATGCTTTTTTAGATTTAATAATTCCGCGTTTGGTATACAAACTTGCATCTTTACTTTTTACTTCGTCTAACAAACGATTGTAATCTTTTAGTGCATCATCAAATTTACTTAACGCTTCGTTACAAGTTGCTCTGTTAATATAAACCACATCAGCAGTGTTTCTATAGTCAATAGTTTTGGTATAATCGGCAACAGCTTGGGCGTATTTATTTTGCTTTTGATAAATTAATGCTCTGTTAAAATAGGCTCCAGAATAATCGGTTTTAATGGCAATGGTTTGCGTAAAATCTTTTATGGCTTCTTCATCTTTTGCCATTTCTTTATAAATCAATCCGCGGTTATAAAACACATCTGCACTTTTTGCGTTTTGCTCAATACACTTATTTAAATCGGCTAAGGCTAAATCTTTTTGGTTGTTTTTAGAATAGCACAAACCTCTTTGTATATAGGCATCAACGTATTTTGGATTTAGTTTTAGAAGTGTAGAAAAATCGTCGATTGCTTTTTTGTATTCTTTAGCATTTGCATACAAAGTGCCTCTATAAAAGTACGGTTTTTGAAAATCTTTGTTGAGTTTTATCGCTTGCGAAAAATCGGCTATAGCTAAATCGGGTTTGTTTTGAGCAATATAACAACGTCCACGCCATGTGTAAGCTTCAAAATTATCTTTTTCTTTTGCAATTGCTTTTTCAAACAAAGCATAAGCTTCGGTAATTTTGTTTTCGTTAAATTTTTCTTCGCCTTGTTCAACTGAAACATAAGCGGGCTGAGCAAATAATTGAATTTGAAATGAAACAAATAAAAGAAAAAAAGTTTTACAAAATCTCATAAATTGACTTAAAATCCAGATAACATTTCGTTTCCAAAATTATCAATAAAAAAAAGTTTGTTATCTAACTTAACTTGTGCCCAATTTTTTTTGAAAATCCCAAACATATCTATTTGGTCGTATTTAGTGTTAACTACTTCATTTCCAAAATTATCAATAAAACCTAATTTACCATTTTGTTGCACAAGTGCCCATTCTTTTTTGTAAAGTCCAAACATATCAATTTTATCATAAATTGGTTTTACAATTTCATTTCCTTGGTTATCTATAAAACCTAATTTACCATCTTTTTCAACAAGCGCCCATTCTTTTTTATAAAGGTCAAACATTTGTATTTTATCGTAAACTGGTTTTACAACTTCATTTCCTTGATTATCTATAAAACCTAATTTACCATCTTGTTCAACTAGTGCCCAACCTTTTTTATAAAGATTAAACATTTCTATTTTGTCATAAATAGGTTTTACAATTTCATTACCCATTTTATCAACAAAACCTAGTTTGCCATTTTGCTTAACTAAAGCCCAATCTTTTTTATATACATTAAATGATTCTACATTATCGTAGCCAGAATTACTTTGAGCAAATGCTACTTGAGAAATCAAAAGTAAAGTCAATAATTTTAATAAATTTTTCATAATATATCTTATTAAAGTTTAAGCTAAATTACAACTATTTATGAAAAAAACAAGAGAAATATTGTTAAGGTTTCTTATAATATTTCATTGCTTGGGGCATAAAAGCTTTTAAATCTTTTATACGTGTTTCGTCGCTCGGATGCGTGCTTAACAATTGTGGTGCTCCGCCTCCACCCATTTTAGACATACGTTGCCAAAAAGGAATTGCTTCGTTTGGATCGTAACCAGCCATTGCTGAAAAAATTAATCCTATTTTATCGGCTTCGCTTTCGTGTTTGCGAGAGTAACCTAAGGTTCCGAGCGTAGAACCTAATCCGTAAGCTTGATTAAAAATATTTTGAGTTAGTTGTGGTTTTTGTGACATAGCAACCGATAAACCAATACCACCAGCTTGTACTATCAAACCTTGACTCATACGTTCGTTACCATGGCGAGCAATTGCGTGTGCAATTTCGTGTCCCATAACAACAGCCAAACCAGCTTCAGTTTGCGTAACAGGAAGTAAACCTGTGTAAACAACAACTTTTCCGCCAGGCATACACCAAGCATTTACTGTTGGGTCGTGTACTAAATTAAATTCCCACTTAAAATTTTTAACTCGTTTGGTTTGTTTTTTTTGTCTTAAATATAACTCAACCGCAGCTGCAATTTTTTGCCCTACTTTTTTTACCATTGCAGCATTTACTTCGCTACTTGTTACAATTTTATTTTCTGATAAAAACTGACGGTAACTCGTTAAACTCATTCCCATTAAAGTGCTTTCTGGCAACATGTGCAACTGACGGCGACCTGTTACAGGGACTTTTGAGCATGAATAAATTATCAAACTCAATACAAAAATTACAACTACTTTTTTCATTTTATTTTTCAATTTTTGCAGAAATTCCTCTTCTTAATATCTCTTCGCACATTGGCGAAAGTTCTTTAAACGAACCATGTTTAACATCGCACTTTCCTTTGTAGTGAATTAACATAGTACATTGTTCTGCTTGCACACTATCATGTCCGCAAACATCAATTAAAGTTTCTATAACATGATCGAAAGTGTTTACATCATCGTTATAAATTATTAAACCATATTTGGTTATCGATGCAGTTTTTGTTTCTTCTCTTTCCAAAACTTGCGTATCGGTAGAGCAATTAAAATTTTGAGTGTTCATTTTATTTTCCATTTAATCGTTTGGCTTCTTCAATTGTAATTTTATTTCCGTTACTGTATGCAACCACAAAAGCATCGCTTAAACCTTCGTTAATCATATCGTTTTTAGAGGAATTTGCAGTTTCGTAATCTGTAAAACTACCGAATGTAAAGATAGTAACTTTTTCGTCGGTAACATAGTTTGCAATTGGGCCTTTCATAGAAAGGTTAAAGAAAATTTTTGCTTTATCTAAAGGCACTTCTTCTTTAAATGCACCAATTTGAACTTTATAAACTATTTGCGGTTTAACTGTTTCAACAGCAGTTGTAGTTGTGGCAACATTTGTTGATGTAACAGTTGTGGTGTTTAAATTACTAATTGCTGCAGGGGCAGTACCTCTTGTTGGTTGAGTGTTTGCAGATGCCGTACTAGCATAAACAGAAGCACCTTGTTGCGCTTCTAATTGTTTAGCTTCTGCTACAGAAATTCTTTTTCCGTTATAATAAGCAACAACAAAAGCATCTTTAATGCCAACGTTTACAATATAATTACGCGCTTGATTAGCGGCATCAGTATTGTTGTAAATACCTGATGAATAACGTAAATACCCATTATCAGCAACTGCAACATATAACGGAATTATATTAAACAATCTATCAGATGTAACGGGTCGTGCATATACGCCAACCTGAACTGTATACAACAAACCTTGCACTTTATTTAATTCGGTGGCTTGTGCTACATTAGTTCTGTTTGTTACCGTAGCTGTTGTTGTTGTATTATTTACTGTTGTTGTGTTGTTTGTATTAGTTAAATTTGTTGTGTTAGCATTATTGGCTGTTGTGTTAGTTGCATTGCTAACAGTAGTGTTTGCGGCCAATTGTTGACCATCGCAAGAAACACCTTTACGCACAAATTCTTGCGCTTGCTCTACGGGAATTCTTTTTCCGTTACAGAAAGCAACCACAAAAGCATCGCGATAACCTAAACCATTAATTTCTCTTCGCGCTTGATTAGCGCCTTCAAAATTTTTGAAAAAACCAGCGGTATAACGAGTAATTCCATTTGGAGTAGTTTCGCCCATTACAGGATTAAAACCTTGAAATAAATCAGCAGGAATTGGATTTCTAAACGCACCAATTTGAACTTTAAACACAATACCCGATGGTAATTTTGGATCTATAGGAATTGGTTTTACTGAAGAATAAACAGGTGCTTTTGCTTGCTCAAAAACTTTTTCAGTTTTTAATTCATTCTTTTCATTTACCAACTGAGTTACTTCTATTGGAGTTTCAGTACTAGCAACAGTATTTGTATTACTTGTAACAACTGTGTTGTTAGCGTTAGTTGTTTTATTTTGTTGATTGTAAGCAGTTACAGCTTTTTCATACAAATCTTTATCTAACTGTTGTAAAAATGTTTCGGCTTCGGTATTTTTTGCAATGGCTTCGTTATTATTGTTTTGTGCTAACTGACTAACACTATCAGCCATTACAGTAAATCGGTTTTGATTTGTGCGAGCAACATTTGCTTTCTGCAATGCTTGATTTTTTTGAGTTGCATCTGTTGTTGCGCTTGCAATTGCATCAAAATCTTTTGCTGAAGTAGAATATTCGTTTGATTTCGCTCTGTATTCTTCCGCTTGTTTTTGTTGCTCTACTGATTTATTTTCAACCAATTTCGCTTCATTTTTTAAAACAATGTAATTGTTATAATCTTGTGTTTTTTGAACTTTTGTAGTTGAAGTAGAATCGAAAGGCGATTTATTATTTGCAATTGCTAATTGATTTGTAGAATCTTTTGTTGCACTATTTTTTGCTTTTTCAATAGCAGCTAATGAATCTGCATTTGCTTTTAACTGTGCATTTAACCCCAGTTGTTTTTTATTGTTTTTAGCAGTTTCAATTTTTTCAACTCGCTCTTCTTTAACTGCAATTGCTGTAATTGGCGTAACTGTAATTTTAAATTTACCATCATTTCCTTTCAATAATTGAATTGCATTTTGTTGTTTACTCAAGGCAACTTTTTCGTAATCGGCTGCTTTTTTGTACAAGGCTTCTTTTTTAGTTAAATCAGAAGTGCTTTCTGCATCAATAATAAACTTAAATGCTTCTGTATTATAATTTTTTGCTTCAGCATTTAAAGTGGCAACTTGTAATTTACTTTCATCGGTTTGTTTACTTGCTTCAATATAATTTTGAATAACAGCATCGTTATTTTGATACTGAATTTCGTTAGCAATACTGTTTGTTTTTTGTGCTTCAACTCCTCTTTCTTTAGCTTGCTCAGTCATTTGTTTAGAACGAATTGCTAAATCTTTTTTCTCGCTAGCATTGGTAACTTTTTGTGCTTTTTTATCTAAATTATCCGCCTCAACTAAAAAGTTTTGGCGCTCTTTATTTAATTTTTCAACTTGTTTTAATTCTGCTTTTGCTTCTGAGTTTGTGATTGTAGAATTTGTAGAAGCAGAAACCTCAGCATCATTTGGTACAAAAGTAGAAATAGCTGTTGTAGCCACAGCAGAATCTTTTGTAACTACATTATTTGTTTTATTTGCAGCTAGACTTGATGAACTATTATTAATTGCAGTTTGCGTATTTATTTGTGTAATACTATTTTGAATTGCTTTTTTATCTTCTGCACTAACATTAGTTGAATTTTGTACTGTATTTAACTGTGTAGCAATTGACTGCAAATCTTTATTCCAGTTTTCTACAATTTTATTTTTTTCAATTTGTTTTTGCTCGTTATTTTGAATACTATTTGCAGTTGTAAGTTGAGTTTGGTAATTTGAATTTATACTAGCAATTGCAGTTTCTGCTTGTTTGGTTTTTTCCTGTGGAGTTCCAGTTAACACTACATTATTCGTTGTATTTGTTGCAGTATTATTGGAAGCTAACAATTGCGTAGAAGCCGAAATTACCGTTTTATTCTCGTTTACTTTTTGCTCAGATTTTAACCTCGTTTCTTCAATTAACTTTTTATCATTAGGAGTTAAATTATTTGTAGCAGATAGAGAATTAATTTGAGTTAAGTTATTATTTAATTCTGCATTCCATTCGCTTAACAGTTTAACTTTTTGTTCTTCTTTTTGTTTTACATCTGTAATTTTTTCTGCCACAGCAAGTTTATTGGTGTAGTTCGTGTTGATTTGTTCAGTTTGCGTAATTGCATTTTTTATTTCAGTATTCGATTCAACGGTTGTTGATGTAACATTTGTTGGTGTTGTGGTAGTTACTTTTGTAGTTGCAACGGTTGTTGATGTAACATTAGTTGGTGTGGTAGTAGTTACTTTTGTAGTAGCAACTGTTGTGGATGTTACATTAGTTGGGGTTGTAGTAGTTACTTTTGTAGTTGCAACTGTTGTTGATGTAACATTTGTTGGTGTTGTGGTAGTTACTTTTGTAGTTGCTACAGTGGTTGATGTAACAGTTGTTGTAGTAACTTCTGTTGCTAACTGAGTGTTTGTGCCAGTGCTAAGTCTTGTTACAATAATTGGTCTTTGCAAAATTTCTTTTTGCTTGTACTCTTCCATTTGCTTTGTTAATGCGGCTAATTCGGTTGGATTTACAGGTGACACACTAGTTTTTAATTTATTGCCAGAAATAATTTGTTTTTGATCATCAGCAATTCTATTTTTTTCTGTAAGCTCAGCTATCGCAATATTACTTTCACCCAATCTATTTTCTTTTAAACGAATTTCTTCGTTTAATTCAAAAATTTGTTTTGTAAAACTTGCTTTAATTGCTTTGTCTTTATTTGCATCGCTTTGTTTTTGAGCATCGGCAATTTCTTGCTTAACTTCATTTATCTCATTGGTTATTTTAGCATTTTTTGCTTCTAGTTTATTAATTTCTTCTTTATTTTTCTTTTGATCTTCATTTAAACTATTCACAATAAAATCTGTTCCAGAAATTTGGCTTTCATTAAGTTTAATGTGTTGCGCAGCTGCTTTATCAAATGTTGCATTGTCGTTTTTAGCATACGCTGTTTTTATCTGACTTAAATAAGATGTCTCTTTATTTAAATTAGAAGTTGTTGTTGTTAAACGCTGTTCTAAATCTTTAGCAATGTTATAAGCCACTAAAGCTTCGCGAGCTTGTTCCAATTGTTTTGCTTGCAACTCAACTAACTTTTGAGATTCGCTAACTTTTTGATTTTCGGGTAAAGTAGCTACTTTAGTTTCTAATTCTTTAACTAATATTTTTAATTTTTCTGCTTCTTGATTTCTTGCATTGGCTTCAAGCATAGAAGCATTGGATTGTATTTTTAATTCGCTTTGCGATTGCTCTAATTTTTTAACTGTGTTTTCTGCCAACTTTATAACCTCTTCTTTTTTAGATGGAGTAGTGTCTTTTTTTGCAGCAACAACTTTAACTTGATTTGGATTGTAGTTCACACTTATATCGGCTTGCTGGCGAAGCACATCAGCACTGGTAAGTATCTTTTTCTCATCATCGCTTGCTGTTCTAAATTGATTTACAACAATTAGTTTATCTGCTCCACCTTCTTTTTTAAGCAAAAGTTTTTGCTCTAAAGTTGTCATTTCGCTTTGCTCCGGAAAATTTACAGTTTCGGTTTGCGTTACATAACCTAACGATTCTAATTTGTAAGCATAATTAGTACCTGTTGGCAAATACAAAGTAAACTTACCTTCGCCTTCTTTTAAATTAAGAACACCTATCTGCCGACCGTTATCTATATTGGTAACCGTTAGTTTTGCTTTTGGATGTTTGCTTTCGTCTTCAGCAGAAAATGTTCCTTTTACCAAAGCCAAAGCCATTGCTACGCGATCTACCTTAACTTTATAAATGGTTATTTCGCCTGCGCCACTAATTCGTTTTGACGAAAAATAAGCTGTTTCATTATCTTTATCTGTAATGTATAAAATATCATCGTCAGTTGAACTGATAGGGAAATCTACATTTTCTGGATTAGTGAATGTTTGTGTTGTTGTATCATATTCGCAACGAAATACATCGTAACCTCCCATGCTATTATGACCTTTTGAACAAAAATAAAAAGTGTGCCCATCAGGATGTAAGTATGGATAATCTTCATCATACGGAGTATTAATTACATTCCCTGCATTTACAGGTTTGCTCCATTTTCCGTCGGGCATTTTAGTTACTCTAAAAATATCTTTGCCAGCATTTCCAACTTCTCCATAACTTGAGAAAAAAAGTTCTTTGGCATCAAAACGACTAACAATTACTGATGATTCATTTTTCTTTTTATCAATAGATGTTTTGTACTCGTCCGGCTTAACAATAACTTTTGCATTTATTTTTGATAAATCGTAGGCTCTAAAATAATCAGCATCGCGCAAATCTTTTTTCTCCATTACAGATAAACCTCTAATGTTTTTAAGCAACTCCAAACCATTTTTGCACATCCGAATTTGCAATTCTACATCTAATTTTTCAAGTAATTTTGGTGGAGCAACTTGTTTAAACTTTATATAATTGGTTAGCGCTTCACCAAACTTATAGTTGAGATGATAGGCGCGTCCTAAATGATAAAATACTTCTTTATCTGTACTTGGGTCTTTTGCGGCGTACTCTAAAAAAGAAATGGGTTTGGTTTTATCTTTACCCGCATACAAATTACAAACGCCAAATCGATAATGGTATAAAACTTCTTTGGTATTTAAACTCAATAACTGAGAATACATAGGAAGTGCTGCTGCGTAATTTTGTTCTTCAAAATTTTTATTGGCAGTTTTTTTAATATCTTCTTCGGTGGCAACTTTTCCTTGACCAAAAGCAGATGAAAAAAAGCACAAACTTAAAGTCCAAACAAACAGTATGGGCAATAACTTATGTGTAATATGTTTTTTTTCTGCTTTAATAATCTAAAAACTTAATAGTATAACCTACAAATTTAACAGAATATTGCAAAAATCGGGCTAAAAATGCGTTTTAAAAAGGCAAAATTAATTTTGAGGAACAGAGGTAGATTCTTCCTCTTCTTTCTTTTTATAGATTTTAATTTTAGATTCCTTGTTGTTAAGTAATCTTTCAATATTTTTTTGATGGGTTAAAAGCACCAAAAAGGCTATAAACAAAGAGAAAACAACCATAGAAGAATTGGCAGTACCTAAAACCAAAATTACAATTGCTGGAAAAGCAAAGGCTGCAATTATTGAACTTAAAGAAACATAATTACTCGTTAAAAAAACGATTAGAAACACAACAATAGAAAGCAATGCAGCTTCGTGATTGGCTGCCAAAACAATCCCTAACAATGTAGCAACACCTTTTCCGCCTCTAAAACCAACATAAATAGGGTAAATATGACCTAACAAAGCGGCACTTCCTAATAATAATTTAAGTTTTAAAAGTTCGTCAGAACCCGATGCATAATCGCTAAACAAATTTGTAGATTGCACAGCTAACCAGCCTTTTAAAGTATCGAAAATTAAAACAGGGATACCTGCTTTTTTACCCAAAACTCTAAACGTGTTGGTGGCACCAGCGTTTCCGCTACCATGCTCACGAACATCTATACGATAAAACAACTGCCCAACCCATACCGATGAAGGCACTGAGCCCAAAAGGTAGCAAACAATTATGGCAAGAATGTTTACGGGTGTAATCATTATTTTTTTAATCTGTAAAGCAAATTTAGCAAAAAAAGAGGTGATTACAAAACAATGGTCTATTTGTAAACTATCTAAATTTTAACAATGGTGATTTAGCTGTGGATAAAGCTAGAATTGAATCTGTAAAGGATATTAAATAACTCAAAGAAAACTGAATTAGATTGTAATTTATATAATTTAAACAAAAAAAACGATGAATTTGTTTTTTTTTATAATTTAGTAAAACAAATGAATCTAAAATTGATGTAGATTTATGTGAAAAATTTACTAATTACTAACCATTTGATGTATTTAAAATATATATATATGGTAAATTATATAAACAATACTTTTTTATAGTTAAGAAATATTATTTCGACTGATATGTTACTCTATAGCATTATAAACAAACTTATAAATACCAATTAATATGAAAAAAACAATTTTAATAATAGCTTTATTAGCTATATCGTTAACTAAAACTTTTGCTCAACAAGACACTGAAGGTACTAAAGACCACCCAATGTTTCCAAACCGTATGACAAATTATTTCATTTCTGAATCGCAAAACAATTTTGATGCTGTAGATTTTAATTTGGCTGCTGGTGGCTCTAAAATTCTTACAAAAGAAGGAACAAAAACTAAAATTCGTTATGACTTTAATGCAGATTCTGGGCAACCAAAACCAAGTGTATTGCAAATTCTTAGAAATTACGAAACCGCTATAAAAAAAATTGGTGGTGAAACAGTTTTTTTAAGCACTGATGAAGTACTTGGCGTGTACAAAATAATAAAATCAAATACCGAAGTTTGGGTGAAAGTAGAAACAGGAGGTAATGATAATAACGACTTTTATGAACTTACAATTCTTGAAATTGAAGCAATGAAACAAGAAGTTACATCTGATGACATTCTTAAAACTCTAAATACGGAAGGACATATTGCTTTATATATCAACTTTGAAACTGGCAAGTCTGATATAAAATCTGAATCTCAAAAAATTATTGACCAAATTGTTGAGATGCTTGAATCAAACCCATCACTTAAAGTGAGTATTGAGGGACACACTGACAATGTTGGCAATTCTCAATCTAATCAAACACTTTCTGAAAACAGAGCCAAAGCAGTAATGGATGCAATCATATTAAAAGGTATTGACAAAACACACCTTTCATCAAAAGGTTGGGGACAAAGTAAGCCATTAGTTGACAACAATACAGATGACGAAAAAGCAAAAAACAGAAGAGTAGAAATTGTAAAACATTAACAAAGTTTAGCAAGTAAACCACATTTTACTTTTAAATTTTTCATTTGTAAAAAATAAAAGATACACTCGTAATTTGTTACTCAAAATAAAAAAATCCCGAACGATTAGTTCGGGATTTTTTATTTTAAAATTCAATATATAAATTATTCTCCACCTTCTTCGCTTTTACCACCATCTACTGGTGTTTCGTCGGCAGCACCTAAATTATCCATTTTCTTTAAGAAATCTTTTTTCTTACGTTCTGTTGATAATATAAACTGATAAGCTGGTGTTCCTTTTTCGGTTTGCATTTTACGTTTATCTGGTTTTAACTCTTTTATAATAGTATTAAATTTTTCGTCGCTCGATAAGGCTTGCATTAAACTTGCTTGGTAATTAAAATAATACCAAGTGTTATCATCTAACTGCAAATACATGTTTAATACATCGCCACTACGCTTACGAATTAATTGTATTCTACCGTTTACAAATTTATTAATGAATTTATCGCCCATATTACCAATACCAATTGGTCCTTCAGAAATGTAAGATTTAGAAGCTGTGTTCCAACGCATTTTAATATCGTAAAACATAATGGTGTGCTCTAACTCTTTAGGGAAACGTTTAAATGTTCCGGCTAAGTTAATGTTGGCAATTTGTTTATCAGCTTCTTCTTTCCCTAAAATTTCTTGAATTCCTTTTTCAAAAACAGGACGCGATAAATTAATGGGTTGCAAGCTCATGTTTTCTTCTAGCTTATCGCTAATTACTTTTAATGCTGAATTTTCAAAAAAGAAATCCATTGCCATAATTGCATCAAAGAAAATTGAATCGTTGTTTAAGTTATGTGTACCGTTACCATACACTAGGGTTTTCATTTGTCCGAAATTAGTTCCGTAATCCATTTTACCTTCGCCATAAACTACACAATTTTCTGTGTTAAACGAAACGTAATTTCCTGGTAACGAAATCTCACGGATTTTATCTTTTGATGAAACTTTAAATTCTTTTGCTCCCTTATCGTAAAATAATAATCCATCTGCGCCAACTACAGTTACATCGCTATAACTATTTTTCTTGCTAAAGAAGGCTGAGTAGGCGTGCACAGAATCTACCGTAGATAAAATACCCAAACCTAAAAACTCATCGGTCATTTTATCTTTAATTACTTTATCTACTGGAATAAATATTTCTTCAGGATTAATTTCTGAATTAAATGCAAAATATCTATTACCTAACCTTCCGCAAGTATGCGCTAAACTAACTCCACCATTAAATGTTAAAAACGGATTAGATGCAACAAGTTTTACTTTTCCTTTAAATGTAAATGCAGGACTCAAAGCCAAACCTGTAGAGTCAACCTCGCCCTCTGCAACCGTTTGCCCTGTTGTATCTGCATCAATTTTAGTTAAACGCAATCTGTGTTTTTGTTTTAACTCATCTTCGTAATCGTAATAGGCATTACCCGTGTAACTTTTCTTTCCAAAAACATCGGCAACAGCCTCATACATCATATGGTATTTGGTAACAATATTCGCTAAAATACGCGCATTTGTAAATCTATCTAAGCGCGCTTTTTTGTAAATGGTAACTTTTCCACTATCCGGAAATAAACGAGCATCTGCTATGTTTATGTATTTTACATCTTTACAACGAATAATATTTTTTCTTAAATCGTAAGTTGCAGCTGGCGAATAAAAGCTTAACGAATCTTGATTGGGATGTACTGAAATAAATTGTGTACCACTTAAATCGATATCAGATAATTCTTCGGGCGCTTTTTCTTCTGCGCCGGCTATTGCTTTTTTATCTGACGACATTTCTATAATTGCCTTATCCATAAACCATTTAAACTGATCCATGTAGCAGATATATTGATTTGCAGGAAACTTAACAATAGAGCCTTCTCCGTTTGATTTAAACTCCGCATATCTTTCTTTAAAATCTACAAAAGCTCTAACGTTATTTGTTTCAAACGAAAGTTCATCCATACCTTCATTATTCATTCTAAAGTCAGAAGTATCCGCAGTAAATGTAATTTCTTTAAAATCCATTCGTTTGGAAAAAAGTTCGGCTTTTGCAAAATCTATTCTTCCTTTTCCTTGCATTCCTTCTGGAGTTAAGGTACTGTTACCATGCAACAATGCCTTACCGTTATAAAAGTCGAGTGCTGTTTCTTTTTTATAGGTATCCATAAAATCTTTGTAGGGTTCCCAATGCACATACACATTTTCGCCTAACACTGGAGGAAATTCTTTTGGTGCAGGACGAACATCGTTAACAAAAGAATTTGCATCAGTATTCATTGAATCTGGGAAAAACTTAAAGTCGTTTGATTTTGTTGTAGATGTAACATATTTAATATCTCCATCAGAACGCAATCCTTGATTAGACATTTTTACAACTCCATTTATTGAGCCTTTTCCGCCATAAGCTTGCATTCCCTCAGGTGGAGTTTGACGCTTAAAACCTAATGAATAATCTTCTTGCACAGCCAAATCTTCATTAAGTTCTGGTAAAATTCCTGCAGAATTAAACACACCTTTAAAACGCAAACCTTCTGTACTAAAGTTATCGAGTGAATCAATTACGAATGGATCATTTTTAAAATAAAACTTATCTCTTGTATACACACCATCAAAAATGTGTTTTTTATCCCAATATACAAATGAGTTTTTGTTACAAGTAAAAATAGGATACTCAGGAAAAGAAACGCGACCTGATTTATTAAAGGGTTTATCAATTACTAAATCTCCACTCACATCTTCAATTACAGATTTTACAATTTCAAATTCGCCTTGATCATAATCTGTTATCACTCTTCGTTTTACTTTTATACGAAGTGAATCCACACTGTTCAAATCAATTTTAAACTTATCGTAATCGAAGAAAAATTCTTTTCCGTAAAACTGAAAGTTACCTGCGTTTATAATTCCTGCAAAATTAAAATCGCGATTCTTTTTTACTGTAATGGTTTGCTTTGCTGGGAAAATAGTTACTTTTTGAGAATCGCTCAAAAATATTTTTTCTACTCCGTGAATTTTTAAATCGTAGTTTAATAAATTGATAGAAGCATTTACTTGATTACCTTGTAATAACGAGTTAAACTGAATTACATCGTAATCGATTTTTCCTGCAGCTGCATTTACGTGATCGAGCAATCTATCTTTTAATTTTACTTGTCCTGATTCTGAATTGTAATTCAAATATCCTTTTGCTGTTAAATCAACCAACAACAATTGTATTTGATCCATTGGCATTTTTAAAAATTGCGACAAACCAACATCTTTAAACTCTTTAGCGTTAATTGACTTTGAATAATTACGAACTCTTACCAACGGATTTACATCATCCATACCTTGTAACCTTTCGTATTTAAAGCTCGAAAATAAATTAGCACTTTCAAAATCGGCTCTACTTTCGTTGGCACCAGCAACCATTTTAATATCTATTTTTGGTTGATCAATTTTCCAATAAATGGCTTCGGCTTTCATATCTAATTTATGAAAAGTATTAAAGTATGGACTTTGTGCTAAAGCTTGATTATCTCTAAACAAAAAAACTTGTTTTTCTTTATCATCATACTTAAACGTGATACCTGGATGATAAATAGAATCAGCATCAAAAAAGAATTTTATTTCTGCTTTGTCTGATGAAATTTTATCTGGACGAATAATATAACTTAAAGCAGATGAAGTAAAAAACAATTTACCTTCTCTTTTAATTCTAATCATTGCGGGGTGTTCAACACTACCAGCTCCTAAAATTTTTGCTCCTTTTACTAAAAATCCACCATCATAATCTACATCTTTAAACAAATCTTTAATTACAAATCGTTTATCATACGATTCGAACTCAGGATAAAAAGCTCTCTCTCCGCGCATATCTGCAACCACTTTATCTCTAAGTTTACCATACAATGGTTTACCAAAAAATTTAGTGTTGGTGTATTTTACAGAATCTACTTCGTATTGAGCAGAACGCATATTTAAAGTGTATTTTTTGAGCTCAGCAAAAACTTCGTTGGCAGGTAAATCAGCTCTTTCCCAATCAACAATACCACCTAATCCTTCCCATCTATCGCTTAAAGGATAAAAAACACCTTTGGTCTTTTTAATAGAAATGCTATCTGATTTTGCAAAACAATAAATATCTGTATTACCAAAAATTACTTTTGGAATACTATCAAAATCGAAAGTATAATTATTACTACTTGCACCCCACTCGGTTGTTGGTGATTTAAAAATTACATTGCGCGAAAATAAATTTTCGCTCATGGCTAAATAGTTGGCCAGCTTGTTGCTATTTTTACTATTCATTATTTTATCAATACTTTGCTGCCAAGCGGTAAAACTTTTATCATCTTGCGTAGCATTATTTACAAAACCATTTACAGAATTTAAATAATTTTTAAACTCGTTTAAAGCTTTGTATTTTTTCTTTAACATGAAATTACATGTTTTGTAAATGGTTGCTTTTTTTGAATCGGATATTTTACCACTGTTCCAAGTAAGAGTAAACTGCTCCATAAAATCGCCACCTTCGCGCTTATCGGCTGCTTTAAAAAACTCAGTCATTTCTTGTAGAAACAAAATATTATCTTCAGAAAAAGCTTTCGGATAATTTTGTGCTTTACTGTTGTACGTTATTGTAAAAAGTAATGCAACAACTGTTAGAATTTTTTTAAAGCTCATATGTTTTATAGTTTTATGCATTTAACCAATGCCCAATTATTTTTTTCTTTAACTGCTACAATTTTCAATCCATTTTTAACAGCGCATTCTTCAATAAAAGAAACATCGCCAGCAAAAAAACCACTGAACAAAATTTCTCCATTTTTTTCTAACACCTCAACATATTTCTGCATGTCTCTTTGCAAAATGTTTCGGTTGATATTAGCTAATATAACAGAAAATTTTTGATTATTCAAAAGTTCGGCGCCACCAAGTAGAACGCTAATGTTGTTACAATTATTTCGTTGCGCATTTTCTTTAGAGTTTTCGCAAGCCCATTCTTCAATATCGATGGCTGTAATTTGTTGTGCGCCTAATTTAGAAGCTAAAATTGCAAGCACAGAAGTGCCACAGCCCATATCTAACACATTCTTATTTTTAACATCTGTGCTATACAACTCATTCAGCATTAAATAAGTGGTTTCGTGATGACCAGTGCCAAACGACATTTTGGGTTCAATAATAATTGTGTATTCGCAATTTGTTTTTTGTTCGTGGAAAGGAGCAATAACGGCAACTTTATTTTCAATAAAAATAGGATCGAAATTACTTTCCCAAACTTGATTCCAGTTTTGTTGTTCGATTGCTGTTTTTGTAAATGTAATTTTTACATCGCTAGATTTTAGCAATTCAATTTGTTGAAATTCTGATTCGTTAAATAAATCTTGCTGAATATAGGCTTTAACTCCTTGTGGAGTTTCATCAAAACTTTCGAAAGGCAAATCAGCTAATTCGGCAATTAAAATATCAGTAAAGGGCTCTTTTGGTGTTATTGTAAAGTTGAATTCTAGGTAGTTCATTTTAAGTTATGAATTATGAGTCTTGAGTTATGAGTTTAATTTGGATGAATTCACTTTTTTATTTCGTTACCATTTATATCAATGTAAAATTCTCTATTGTTCAATTTCACTTTAGTTTCTTTAACTAATTTCATACCATTAAAAGCAGAATCGTAAACAATATCGAAACTTCCAGCCTCATCGTATTTACAAGGAATCATTTCTACTCCTGTTTTTGGATTTATAAAACCCCATTTTTTATTCCGCATTACTCTCACTATATACAATATATCGCCATCATAATCTATTCCGTCAATGTAATCATAATTTATACGAACAACTTCTTTCTCTTTTGTATCAATTATACCCCATTTGTTTTTCAATTTTACAGCAATTAATCCATGCGTAAAAAAACCATAGCCATAACCAACGCTGTCATACTTGCAAGTAATTATTTCTTTCCAGTTTACATCTACAAATCCCCATTTACCATTTTTCCTCACCGTTGCAACACTGTCAGTCCATGAAAATTCACTGATAAAATCATATTGTGGTTGAATTATTTCTTCGTTTTTTTTATTTATCACACCCCATTTATTATCAACTAGTATTTGATAACCATTAGGAGTATCAATTAAACTGTCGTGTATACATGGAATAATTTCTCTTCCATCGACATCAATTACTCCCCACTTATTATTACTTTGAACCATTACTGCACTATCACTATACACTTTAACGGCATCATATTTACAAGTAATAGTTTCTTTTCCTGTTATATCTATAACACCCCATTTGCTGTTTAGCTTAATAGCCAATATTTTATTATTGTAATAATTTACTTTGTCATATTTACAAGAAATTATTTCTTTACCTGTTGTATCAACAACGCCATATTTACCGTTTAGTTTTGCCATATGATACCTACTATAAGTGTCGTAATATATTTGCTCGTATTTTGTATCATATTTACAAGGAACAACTTGATTACCTTCTTCATCAATAAATCCAAATTTGTCATTTAATTTAACAGCTGCCAAAAGCCTCTGATCAGTAGTCAAAAAAAACTCTCCTATTTCATTATAAAAATTTTCTTTGCCTTTGTTATCTATAAAACCAATTTTTCCATTTAGTTTTGCCTTAGCTTTAACTTTTATGTCATCTTTAAATGTTGTATAATAATATTTATCATAAAAATTAATTTCATCGTATTTTATATCAAATACTTGTTGTTTCGCAACTAGCGTATCAAATTCATTACCTCCAAAATTATCATAGAATGCAAAATTTTGAACAAACAGGGTATCTTGGAGAAATAAAGCTCCCCATTTATTGTTTTGTTTTACTTTTAAAAAATTATATCCAGCAGTACCTATTATATAACCATTACCCATTTCTGCAAGATTTTCAGGTATAACATCATCATACTGAAAATCTATATATATTTTTTTATTCAAATCAATAATTGCCCATTTGTTATTTTTTTTTACAAGAACTTTATTATCAATTAAAACTAAAATATCATCGTATTCAAAAGGTATTATTTCTTCTCCTTTGAGATTTACTAAGCCCCATTTGTTTTTCAGTTTCATATTTATGAAAGTAGTATTTATATAATCTCCTCCAATGCTATCGTATTTAATTTGAAAATACTCTTTACCTTCATTATCAATTATCCCCCATTTGTTGTTTAGCTTTACTTTGTGTAATGGTCGGTCTAAAGAATCATAATAAGCTTCGTACTCAATACCATCATATTTAATAGGTATTATTTCTTTTCCTGTAAAAAAATCAACCTTACCCCACTTATTGTTTTGTTTTACTATACCACTTCTTACGTAATCATAGTTTAACAAATTTGTTAAAGGAATTTTTTCTTTTCCTAAACCATCTAAAAAACCTCCACCTATTACCCCTTTTAAATTTCCTTTATCGTCGTATACATCTGGCCCTATACAAAAAAATCCCCAATCGCTGTTCAATTTAATATATTGAGGAAAACCAATAATAATTTCAGTTTCTGATAATTTATAAGGAATTATTTCTTGTCCATTTTTGCTAATAAATCCTGTTTTATATATTAATTGTTTTTTTACTTTAGCAACTATATCTCCGTTTTCGGAAGAAACGTATATCGAATCTGTTCTGAAATTTTCTGCAAGTTGACCTTTACCATTAGTATTGATAGTTTTCCAAGTTTTATTTAAATTATATTTTGCGCATTCTATATCACATTCGTTGAAACTACTGTAAACAAAAGGAATTATTACTTTATTGCTTTCGTATTCTCTAGCTCCGTATTTTCCGTTTTCTCTATTAGGAGAAATTATTCTGTTTTGTGCATTTGCAAAAAATGTACTCAATACAAAAAAGAAAATAATTATTTTTTTCATTATGTAGATTTTAAATTCTTTTTAAACTCTATTATCTATTATTAAGTTAATCATTAGTTTTTTATTTCGTTACCGTTTTTATCGAAGTAAAAAGTATTATCTCCCTTTTTAAAAGCAATTTTCCCATCACTAAAACAACTTTTACAAATGCCGTCATAATTAGGACAATCAAGTTCATCATATTTTATTGGCACAATAACTCTGCCTTTAGTGCCTACCAAACCCCATTTGTTTTTTTGTTTTACTCCTGCTCCTTCAAAGGTTATTGCTCTGTATTCTGCATTGGTATTTTCTTGCATAACAGATATTGACTCTACACAATTTATCTCTTGGTATTTTATAGGCAATATTTCTTCATTCTTGTAGATATTTATCAATCCCCACAAATTTTTAGACTTTACTTTTACATAATCTTCATAACCTGGCGAGTAACTATTAGCATATCTTCCAAAATCGCCAATACTATCAAATTTTAAAGAAAGAACTTCTTTTCCAAACTGATTTACTACTCCCCATTTATTTTTTAATTTAACACTATAAAATGAGCATCCATAGCCAGAAGCAGTATTAATTTCATCGTATTTAACCGGAATAATTTCGATTCCTGTTTCATTTATAATTCCCCATTTATTATTTATTTGTGCTTTGTAAGCATAACGATCCGAGCAATATGTTTTGATATAATCGTATCTTAAAGGAATGACTTCAGTACCTGAGGTATCGATTGCTCCCCATTTATTGTTTTGGATAACAAACTGAAAATTTGAAAGTTCACCATAAGATTTTATAGCATCGTATTTTATTGGAGTAATTTCTTTTCCATTACCATTTACAAAACCCCATTTATTATTTAATTTAACTGCAAATGGATAATAATTAGGACTGATTTCATCGTAATTTAATGGTGTAATTTCTTTACCTAATTCATTAATAAAACCCCATTTATTGTTTAAACAAACCGCTACAATGCCTTCGGCTAAATAGTAAAGTTTATCATATTTAAGCTCAATAATTTCTTTACCTGTTGAGTCAATTAACCCCCATTTATCATTTAGCTTAACTTGTGTTATTCCATTGTAAAGCCTCCCTACAGATTGGTATTTTACATCGTATTTGCAAGGTATAATTTCAATTTCATCCCTATTTACAAACCCCCATTTGCCATTTAATTTAACTGGAGCAAGTTCTTGTTGAAAATCAACATTGTATAAATATTCTCCAATCTCATCAAAAAAAAGAGTTAGTTCTTTACCGCTTAGGTCGACAAAACCATATTTACCATTTATTTTAACTTTTATTTTAGTATTATAAATTATTTCACTGTTGCTACCGAAAGTGAAATTCTTTTCTATAAAAACAATATCGTTGTAATTTATTGGTAGAATTTCTCTTTTAGTTTTATCAATTATATTACCATCCGTATCAATTAAATTTATTAAGCCCCATTTGTTATTTAACATTACTTTTAAAAATGTTATACCTCCATCTGACTTACTTTTAGTTGCGACGGGGTAAGAATTCCCATTTTCATCTGGAATATAATCAATTTCAGACACAGTATAATCTACACCAGAAATACTATCGTAAATAAACGGAAGTATTTCTTTTTCATTTATATCAATTAGTCCCCATCTGTTGTTTAGTTTTGCAGCTAGATAATAACCATTTGTACTACCAATATCATCGTATTTAAAAGGAATAAGTTCTTTACCTCTCTGAGTAATTACCCCCCATTTACTGTTAAGCTTTGCTAAGTGGCATTCATAACCTAAAGAATCGCAACATAATGCTAAATACTCAATACTGTTGTATTTGATTGGCACTATTTCTTTACCTGATAAAAAAACAACCTGACCCCATTTATTATTTTGTTTTACTTTTCCACTTTTTACATAATCATATTTTAACAGATTAGTAAACGGAATTTTTTCTTTGCCAAAACAATCATAAAAACCACCGCCTCTAGAACCTTTTATATTTCCATTTTCATCGCAAACTTCTGTACCTAAACACAAAAAACCCCAGTCCTTGTTTAATTTAACATATTGTGGAGAACTCATCATTAGCTCGTAATCGGATAATTCAACAGGAATTATTTCTTGTCCATTTTTACTAATAAATCCAGATTTGCAAATTAATTCTTTAAATGCTTTTAACACTACTTCTCCATTTTCAGAAGTAACGTATATCGAATCAATTCTATAATTTTCGGCAAGCTGCCCTTTAACAGTAGTGTTGATAGTTTTCCAAATTTTATTGAAATTATATTTTGCACATTCAATATCACATTCACTAAAACTGCTATAGATAAAAGGAACAATTACTTTTTTGCTTTCGTATTCTCTAGCACCATATTTTCCGTTTTCGTTTTTTGGATAAATAAAAACGTTTTGAGCATTTGCAAAAAATGTACTCAATACAAAAAAGAAAATAATTATTTTTTTCATTATGTAGATTTTAAATTCTTTTAAAGTCTGCTATTCACTATCTTTTTAAGATTCTTCGTTCCTCAGAATGACAAGCTAGAAGTTATAACGAATCTATATAAACGTGCTATTAAAATTATACTGAGCTAATTATTTGATAAAAATCTTGAGCTTGTAATGATGCGCCGCCAATTAATCCGCCATCAATATCAGATTGTGAAAAAAGTTCGGAGGCATTTTTTGCATTACAACTTCCGCCATAAAGTATTGACGTTTGGTTAGCAATTTCACTAGTGTAATTGTTTTTTATGCACTCACGAATAAACTGATGCATTTGTTGAGCTTGCTCTGCACTTGCTGTTTTACCTGTGCCTATTGCCCAAATAGGTTCGTAGGCAATTGTAATTTGTTTAAACTGCTCTGCACTTAATTTAAAAACAGTATCAAGTAATTGTGTTTTTATTACTTCAAAAAAAGAATTATTTTCTCTTTGTTCTAACGATTCGCCACAACAAAAAACAACTTGCAAATCTGCTAAAAGTGCTTTTTCTATTTTATTATTTAAAATAGAATTTGTTTCATTAAAATACAATCTACGTTCAGAGTGTCCAATAATTACATAAGTAACTCCAATTGAATAAAGCATTGATGCGGAAACTTCGCCAGTGTAGGCACCATTTTCGGTAGCGGCACAATTTTGAGCAGCTACATAAACGGATGGGTAATCCGAAACTAAATCAACTACATCTTTTAAATAAATAGCTGGCGGAGAAAGAAGTATAGTTTTGTTGTTATCTTTTGTATCAAAAAGTAAATTGGTTATTTCGTTCACTAATTCCATTGCTTCGGAATAGTTTTTATTCATTTTCCAATTACCTGCTACAATTTTTTTTCTCATTTGGCTACTTATTGAACTCTAACGCGTGGATCTAAAATTCCGTAAATAATATCTACTAAAATGTTTATTAAAACAAAAATTATTGCCACAACTAAAACGGCTCCCATAACTACTGGTAAGTCATATTTCTCTAAGGCATCAACAGTTTCTTTTCCAATTCCTTTCCAGCCAAAAATATATTCAATAAAAACGGCGCCTGCCATCAAACCTGCAAACCAACCTGAGACTGCAGTAACTACAGGACTCAATGCATTTTTTAAAGCGTGCTTAAATATTACTTTGTAAAAACTTAACCCTTTTGCAGTTGCTGTTCTAATATAATCTTGATTTAAAACATCTAACAACGAACTTCGCGTAAGCTGAACAATAATTGCGAGCGGACGTATACCGAGCGTTAGTGCTGGCAAAATTAAATTTTTTAAATCGAGTACTTCTCCATTTCCATAATCATCCATAGTGTATAAACTACCCGTCATGTTTAAACCAGTGTAATCCGTTAATAAAAATCCAAACAACCAAGCAACAATAATTCCGATAAAAAAAGATGGACCTGACATACCCAATACAGAAACAACCAAATTAAAATTATCAATAAACTTGCCTTTGTTTAATGCTGAAACTATACCGAAAAATATTCCTACAAAAGTTGCAAATAACATTGCGGCTGAAGCCAAAACAAACGTTTCTGGAAGCGATTCGAAAATAACATCGGATACTTTTCTTTTTGTTTGGTAAGACCTACGCAAATAAGGAAACTTTACTACCAATGCTTTTGATTCGGATACGCTAAACAACTCGGTATACGAATCGTATTTATCGGGATTTAAATATAAAAAATGATCGGAATCGATTGTGTTGTGAATTGATAAAGGCGACAAATCGTTTAAGTACATAAAAAATTGTACGGTTAGTGGTTTATCTCTTCCTAAATCTTTATTAATTGTTTCGATAGAGGCAGCATCAGCTCTTTGCCCAAGCATCATACGCGCAGGGTCGCCAGGCAAAACATTAAATAATAAAAAAACAACTATTACAACTCCTAGTAAAACTAGAAAACCGTAGAACAATCTTTTCGCAATAAACTTTAGCACAACTTTTATTTTAAGTATTTTTCTTTCAATTTTTCATACGTTGGCAAATCGTTAGCATGCCACATATCTACCACCACTCCATTTTTAATATACACTAGACCTGGGTTTGAACGTATCATTGTTTGCAATGCTTTTTCGTCGGTGGTATAAAAATCGTAAGCAGTTTGATTTGCGTGTCTAAACTTTTCAATATCGGTTGATAAAGATGCAGTTAACGCAATAAACTTAATGCTATCTTTTTGCAAACTAGCTGCCAATTTATTTATATCGGGTTGCACATCTAAATCGGCTTTGTTTACATTGTACTCTACCAATAAAAATAATTCTTTGGTTGAACCCAACAAAGCTTGAGTTTGATCAACACCATCTGGAGATGTTAAACTAAAATCGTGAATTGCAGGCTGGTAACCTTTTTCTACTAACACGTTTTTGGTTTCAACCCACACCCAAGTGCTATCTTGCCAAGGATAAGTTTCAGTTGTAAATTCTTTTTTAACTCCATCTTTTTGGTAAACCAATGTTGTTTTATACACATCTGGCTTTGCTCCTTCAGGAATTTCCATTGCTTTTAATAAATTAGTACCCACTTTATAAGGTCTAAAATCTAACACTGGCAAATGCCACAAGCAATATAAAGTAAAAACAGTAGTAGCAATTGTGCCAACCGTTAGTATTAAATTATCTTTTGTTACTTTAAAAATGGGAAGTATTTTTTTTCTGTAAAGAAATATTGGTGTAATAAAAATTAACAAAATAATATCTTTAGTAAACGATTGCCAAGGTGTTAATTTTACTGCATCGCCAAAGCATCCGCAATCGGTAACTTTATTAAAATACGCGGAGTAAAAAGTTAAAAATGTAAAGAATACAATCATTAACAAAAGCATCCACGAAAAAAACTTCATACGCGAACCAAATATGGTTGCAATACCACACACTACTTCAAAAATACAGATGAAAATTGCCAAACTTAACGACATTGGAACCATAAACTCTGTTCCAAAAACTTCGAAATACTCTTTTAATTTGTAAGAAAATCCTACTGGATCGTTAGCTTTTATTAAGCCAGAAATTATAAATAGAACCCCAACAAAAATTCTACTTACCCAAACAAATGCCTTCATAATTTTGTGAAATTTTAATTAAATTAATTTTTTTATCGGTTATAACCGCAAATATTATACAAAAAGTGCGTATTTGCACATCAACTAACTTTTTTTAACTATTAAATTCTTCGTCTAATTTTATTAAAGCAAAAACCGAATAATTTATAATGTCGTAATAATTGGCATCAATTCCTTCCGAAATAAGCGTTTTACCTTTATTATCTTCAATTTGTTTTATTCTAAACAGCTTCATTAAAATTAAATCGGTTAAGGAACTAACTCGCATATCGCGCCAAGCCTCGCCATAATCGTGATTTTTGTTTTCCATTAACTCTTTGGTTTGCTTTGCATATTTTTCGTACAAAGCACTTGCTTTAGCTGGTTCTAATTCCATTTCGCCTTGCATGCCCAATTCCATTTGAATTAAACCAATAATGGAATAATTAATCATGCCCACATATTCGTTTCTAATATCTTCGCCAACTTTTTGCACTCCGCCTTTTTCTTCAATGCTACGAAGGCGTTGCGCTTTAATAAATATTTGATCAGTAATCGACTCAATGCGCATTATACGCCAAGCCGTTCCATAGTCGTGCATTTTTTTAGTGAAAATGTCGCGACATTTTTTTATCATTGACTCGAATTGTTTCGAAGTATTACTCATACATTAAAAAATGAAGGCTAAAGATACATTTTTTTACCCAAAAACCACCTTAAATTGCAAGGGCAAACTGCTCGATGCATCAAGTCCGCTTGTTATGGGCATTTTAAACCTTACGCCCGATTCATTTTTTGATGGAGGTAGCTCTACAACTATAGTTGAAATTTTAAAAAAAACAGAGCAAATGTTAACCCAAGGTGCTGCCATTATTGATGTTGGAGCTGTTTCTACCAAACCGGGCGCAGCCGAAGTAAGTTTAGAAGAAGAAAGACAACGGATTTTACCCATTTTTAAACTTTTGGTAAAAGAATTTCCGCAAGCTATATTTTCTGTAGATACATTTAGAAGCCAAATTGCATACGAAACCGTGCAAGAAGGTGCGCATATAATTAATGATGTTAGCGCTGGCGAGCTTGATACTAAAATGTTGAAAGTGGTTGGTAAATTAAACGTGCCGTATATTTTAATGCACATGCAAGGCACTCCGCAAAACATGCAACAAAATCCTGTTTACCAAAATGTGGTAACCGATGTTTACAAATATTTTCACGCAAAAATAGAGCAGGCAAAAAGTGCAGGCATAAAAGATATTATTTTAGACCCTGGTTTTGGTTTCGGAAAAACAGTAGAACACAATTACCAATTGCTAAAAGAGCTGCGTTATTTTTTAACATTGCATTGTATGGTTTTGACGGGCGTATCGCGAAAAGCAATGATAAATAAAGTGTTGAATTGCTCTGCAAAAGATGCGCTAAACGGAACCACAGCAGTAAATACAATTGCGTTGCTAAACGGCGCACAATTGCTACGTGTGCACGATGTTAAAGAAGCAGTAGAAGCTGTTAAAATTGTGAAGCAGTATTTTGAGGTATAAAATAATTGTATATTTGGATAAACAAGTTAGCAGTAATTTTATGAAAAAATATAGCTTCATATTAGCAATTATTTTAACCCTGACATATATGACAGGGCTTGCCCACCAAGATTTCTTCACTATTAAAGACTATGGTAATGTTAAAGTAAGAATTTTAACAGGCTTCAAATATGAAGAAATAAACAAAGCATTTATTATTGGTCAATTAGCAGAAAAATTATCTTCAAAACTCAATTATTCAGAACCTATTTTTTTAGACTTTAATCACCATTATGTTGATAATTGTATACCAGCTTATTTTATCTCATATGACAAAGGGAAAATTAAATATAATCATGATAGTAGTGATAAAGAAATAGATTTTTTGACAAAAAATGCCCTAATAGTAAGACAGGTAAGTAGACAATTTAACACTATTGCAACTTTAAATCTTATAGAATATTCAATCAAAAACATAACTTCAATAAAAGAACAACAACAACAAATTGAATACACCGAAAATTATTGTCAATGGATAATAAATTCTATTGATACTAATTTAATTAAAAAACATGTAAAAGAACCAGCTAGTATATTAACAAATGAAATTTTAAAGTTTAAAATTCAAAGACCTGTTGACGATTTCAACATTGGAATTTCATATTACTTTCAAAATAACAGCTACAAATTATACTCAAAAAACATATATAATGAAATTACAGAAATAATTTCACTTGAATACATTTATGACATTCTAGAACTTGAAGAGGTTACTTTAATATTTGATTCAGACACTACATTTTATAATATACAATTGAATCCATTTGGAAAAAAAATAGAAATATCTTCAAAAAAAACAATTAATAATAAAAATAATTTATCTGCATACAGACCATTTACTGCTGAATCAATGCTCTTTTATTATCTAACAAATAAAATCAAAAATGAATACTAAAAGAAGTTAAATGTCCGCTTATGCTTTTACTAAAACATAATTTAAAATCCATTAGATTGCTTCTTCGCTATCGCTTATCGCAATGTTTGTGGTGCAGAGAGATGTTTCCTTGCACTCAACATGACAAGCTACGTGTGTACTAAGTTTATAAACTAAAAAGATACTTATGCGTAGTTTGAAACTACGCTTAGTTAAAAATTAGTTTACTAATTACAATAACTAAATATATTTTACACAATCTGGACCAGTATTAAACAACACATCAAAAAAACTTAAATTGGATTTAAATTCAAATTTATCGTTAAATACTTGTGTGTATTTTTTAGCCGTATAATCGGCTTCTTGCTTTGGCGTTATGCTATTTCTTGAATCAATTCTATTTTCATCAAAATCAAAAATAGCATTTGTTTGACTAATTAATTTTTTAAAGCGAGCAATTTTTAACAACCTACACAACAATTGATAATTAAAATCGCTTAGCAACACAAAATTGTTTTCGTAAAACTCTTGTAGTTCAAAATAAAAATAATCGTAGTAAGGTGAGTTTTTGTAAGCAGCTTCTAATGCTTTCCAATGCAGCTTTTGCCAATTTTGCGAATAATCAATTTCTAATGCTGCTGTTACAGAATGGTTTTTTCTGTTTTTAAGTGGTATGCTTAAATCTTGTAATCCGTTTGCACCCAATATTGTACATCGGTTACGATAGGTTTGTTTTACAAAACGTTCGTCGGTAGAAATTATGCAATTGTTATTCAGCAACAAATTCATGTAAGCCAAGGGCGGAGCATAAGCTGTGCTTAGTATGAATGTTTTATTTTGCATTGATTTATTATATTACCACAAGAAACTTTGCTTCAGTTTTTTTTACCACATAGAGACATAGATAAACTAGTTGCTTATGTTCAATATAGTTATACATAGTTGAAGCCTTGCTTGATTTTTTTTTACCACATAGAAACATAGATAAACTAGTTAATCATCAGCTTAATTTAGTTACTCATAGTTTGAAGCTAGCTTCAAATAATTCTATGTTAACTCAATTATAAATAAACCTATGTACCTATGTGGTGAAAATTTTAGATTTATTTTTTTGTTGGTTTAGCTTTTGCTTTTCTTTTTCTGTAATAATTAAAACCCCAAATACTTAAAATAATTGCATCAAAAAGTAGAAAATAAGAATTAGACAAACCATCACTCGAAATAAAAGTAAACAAACGTTCTGTTCTAAATTTACTGAAAAAAGTTGTTGCATTTGGGTCTAACGACAACCAAACAAAAACAGCTTTACCCACAATATGATCGATTGGTACAAAACCCCAAAATCTACTATCAGCCGAGTTATGACGATTATCACCCATCATAAAATAGTAATCCATTTTAAAGGTGTATTTGTCTGCCTTTTGTCCGTTGATGTATACGCCATCTGCTTTTACTTCCAACTTATTTTTTTCGTAATTTTCGATAACACGCTTATAAATCGAAATATTTTTTAGAGAAATATCAACGGTAACTCCTTCTTTTGGTATAACTAACGGTCCGTAATTATCTGCATTCCATGTGTAAGTAGAATCGTGCGGAAAAATATAATCGGCATATTTACCAGGTGTTTCAATTAAAGGTTGCACATCTTTAACATTAGAAAAACCTTTAATTTTTGCCGCATTTTCTGTAGTCAATGTTAACTCATAAACTCCATCACCAGAAACTAAACCACCTTCAGTTATATCTAATTCCAAAAGTGTTTTAGGATTAAATCCACTTCCATCTGTAGAAACCAAATATTTATGCTGCATATTTTCGGGCTTATCAGCCACTTTATCGTTAATATGCAAAACACCTTGTCTTACTTCTAACTTATCACCAGGAATTGCAACACAACGTTTTATATAATTTTCTTTTTTATCGGTTGGTCGCCAATCTTCCATTGGATAGTTAAACACAACAATATCGTTGTTTTTTATATCGCCAAAACCTGGTAAACGGAAATAAGGCAATTGTATTAACTCAGAATATGATTTTGTGTTTTCGGTTAATGGCAAAGTGTGGTGCGCAAACGGAAACGAAATAGGTGTATTGGGAATACGAGGTCCATAACTTACTTTACTTACAAATAAAAAATCGCCAATTAACAACGATTTTTCCATTGATGAAGTCGGAATGGTAAAGGCTTCAATAAAAAATGTTCTAATAATTGTAGCGGCAATAACTGCAAAAACGATTGCATCAGTCCACTCTCTAATTGGCGACTTTTTTTTGTCGCTTTTTCTCAATAAAAAATACAAACCAAAAGTAAGTATGCCTATAATTATTTTAAACCAAATGCTTTGAGTAAATCCTGATTTTTTTTGTTCTGCCATAATTTATATTGTGTGTTACAAATCTACTATTAGTAATGAATTGTATGTGTTAAAATTTCAAAATATCGTTCATTCCAAAAACTCCTTTTTTATCGGCAATAAATTCAGCAGCCAAAACAGCACCCATTGCAAAACCTTGTCGGTTTTTAGCTTGATGCGTAATACTAATTATATCTTGATTACTCTCGTATTGAATGGTGTGTGTGCCTGGAACATTTTCTTCTCTAACAGCAGTAATTTCTAATGCGTTAGCTGATTTAGCAGGAGCCAATTCCCAACTTTGTTTACTTGTTAAATTGTGTAAAATATCGTTGGCTAAAGTAATTGCTGTTCCGCTTGGTGCATCTAATTTTTGAGTATGATGTATTTCGGTTAGCGAAACATTGTACTGATTTTGCGTATTCATTAACTGCGCTAATCGTTTATTTATTTCGAAAAATAAATTTACACCAATGCTAAAATTAGAAGCATAAAATAATGTTGCGTTTTGTTTTTGACAATTTTCAATTACTTCTTTCTCTGATTTATTCCAACCGGTAGTACCAACAACAATGGGAGTTTTAGCATCAAAACAAATTTGAATGTGCTGCAAAACGTTTGCTGGAGTTGTAAACTCAATTGCAACATCGCATTGTTTTAATTTATCAATGTTGGCACTTAATACATTTTCTTCGGTTATTTTTAAATCAATGGAATGTCCGCGTTGCAAAGCAATTGCTTCAATTTCTTTACCCATTTTACCATAACCTAACAAAGCAATTTTCATGTCTATTTAAATTTCATGGTTAAACGAAGTCCAGTAGAATAACTACCGCTTGGTGCGTATGCTAAATGATTAACTTCGGGCGTAAACTTAAAACTCAAATCATCACTAACATCAAAATAAAACAAATGTGCATCAACGTTAGCATCAACAATTTGTAAGGCGTACAGAGCAATTCCAACAATAAAAAACAAATCTCGTTTTTTTAAAGTAGCATCATATGCCGTTAACATTTGCTGATCAGAATACACGTTGTGATACAAACTAAACGTTGATGAATCGTTATCGAATCGAACATCTAAATCTCTATTAATTTTATTTATAGAATCTTGTTGTTTGTATGCTAAAAAACCAACTGCTCCCAATGCACCATAAATTATGGGTAGTTTCCAATATTTTTTATTGTACACTTGTCCTGCCCCAGGCAAAACAGCAGATAATAAAGCAGCTTTACGTGGCGAATGCAATTGTTGCACTTTTTTTGAAGTGTCTTTTTTTGCTTCAATAATTTTATTGTCGGAGGTAATTACTGGCAAATTATTTTTTGCAGTAGTATCGGTTTGCGCTTTTGCAAAAAAAGACAAAAACATAAAAGCTATGCTTAGCACAAGGCAGCACAGCTTTTTTGTTGGAATAAATAGATTTGATTTACTATTTTTCAAGCAAATTTATAATACGTTGAAATTCTTCAGAAGAATCAAAAGGAATAGTTATATTTCCTTTATCGCCTTTACGTTTAATTTCAACTGGTGCTTCAAATTTATTTTTTAATAAAGTCATTAATTGTTTGTCAGATTCTGGAACTTTCCAAACATTTTTAACTTTAGCAGCTTTGTTTTTTGTTTCCTCACCCTCTTCGCCTTTGTGCAAGTTACGCACCATTTCTTCAGCAGCACGAACAGATAATCCTTGCTCTACAATGGCCTCAAAAATTGTGATTTGCGTTTCTTTATCTTCAATATTAATTAATGTACGAGCGTGACCCATTGATATTTTACGATCGCGAATTCCCATTTGAATTTCAACTGGTAATTTTAATAATCGTAAATAATTGGTAACGGTTGAACGTTGTTTACTTACTTTTTCGGCAAGTTGTTCTTGCGTTAATTTACATTCTTCAATTAAACGTTGGTAGCTAATTGCAATTTCTACTGCATCTAACTCTTCGCGTTGAATATTTTCTACCAAAGCCATTTCTAGCATTTGCTCATCGTTAGCTACACGCACATAAGCCGGAATTTCTTTTAAACCTGCTAATTGTGATGCTCTAAAACGGCGTTCTCCAGAAATTAATTGAAATTTATCGTAACCCATTTTACGAACCGTAACGGGTTGAATTATTCCGTGTAAACGAATAGATTCGCTTAATTCTTCTAAAGCAATTTCTTCAAATTGTGTTCTTGGTTGAAACGGATTTGTTTCAATTTGTTCTATTTTTAACATCGCCACACTACCTAAAACCGCTGGTCTTTCGGTTGCTCTAGCAGAAGTTGTTACATCTGTTTCGGGGTTTGCTAAAAGTGCTCCTAATCCTCTTCCTAATGCTTTTTTCTTATTGTTACTCATCACTTAAATTTATTTGTTTTTCTGAATTGGGCATTTTCGTCATTTCGTTTTTTTGTAAAATCTCGCGTGCAAGATTTAAATAATTTACTGCTCCTTTTGACGATGCATCGTGCATTATTATTGTTTCGCCAAAGCTTGGTGCTTCGCCTAATTTTGTGCTGCGTTGAATAATGGTATCAAACATCATTTGCTGAAAATGCGTTTTTACTTCTTCAACAACTTGATTTGATAAACGTAAACGTGGGTCGTACATTGTTAATAAAATACCTTCGATAGTCAATTCAGGATTTAAACGCGATTGAACAATTTTAATTGTGTTTAATAATTTACCTAAACCTTCTAATGCAAAATACTCACATTGCACAGGAATAATAATAGAATCTGAAGCTGTAAGCGCATTTAACACGATTAAACCTAATGAAGGTGAACAATCTATAATAACAAAATCATAATCGTTTTTAATTTTTTCAAACGCTAAACGCAACATGTGCTCTCTGTTTGGCAAGCCAACAATTTCTAATTCTGCTCCTACTAAATCGATATGACCAGGTATCAAATCTAAATTTGGCGTACTTGTTTTAAGCACAACATCTTTAGCTTCTACCTCGTTCATTATTAGCTCGTAAATGCTACTAGTTACGTTGCGCGGATCAAAACCTACACCCGAAGTGGCATTAGCCTGTGGATCTGCATCAACTAGCAATGTTTTATAATCTAACACAGCTAAACTAGCCGCTAAATTTATTGCTGTTGTAGTTTTTCCAACTCCACCTTTTTGATTGGCAATTGATATAATTTTTCCCATCTGACTTACTATTTCCGCTTCTAGTTAATTTATTTTTAAAACAATTTGGTAAAAAGGCTGTTTGAATTTGTTAAATTGCCTACTATTTACCTAGTTTGTAAAGTTACAATAAAATACGCTTTTTTGTAGTAGCGTTTATTAATTTAGGATATGAACAAAATTTGTTAATAAAGTTTTTATGATAAGTATTATCAATGCAACCAACCGCCCTGGCAATAGAACTCAGCTTTTTACTCAATTATATTTTGAAAGACTTCAAGAAAAGGGAGTTTTAGCACAATATGCCAGCTTAGAACAACTAAATACAATACGTTTAGATGATTTGTTTGAACTTAAAAACCATTCTTCCTTTAAAGATTTCACTTCTAAATACATAAAAGATGTAAACAAAATTGTAATCATAAGTCCCGAATACAATGGAAGTTATACGGGTATACTTAAATTATTAATAGATAATTCTGAATATCAATTATTTAAAAATAAAAAAATTGCATTAATTGGAACATCTACAGGCAGAGCGGGCAATTTAAGGGGTTTAGACCATTTAACTAACATATTTCATTATTTAGAAGCGCAGGTGCTTCACCTTAAAATCCCAATTTCGAGCATCAATCAATTTATTAACAACGAAAAAGTTACTGACAAGAGCATAAAAGATTTGTTTGACAAACAAATTGACTTATTTTTAGAGTTTTAAACTCTAAAGCAAAACCATATATGTTCAATTTAATTCCAGAAGGACAATTAAGTTTATTTTTAATTCGTGCTTTTGTTTTGCTTTTTTTAGGAATATTATTTTCGCAATCGGGTTTTGATAAAACGCTAAATTGGAAAAGTAATTTAGAATGGCTTACTCAACATTTTTCTAAATCTGTTTTTAAAAACAATGTTCCGTTTCTTTTATTTACAATTACTGTATTAGAAATTTTTGCAGGGCTCGGAAGTTTTGCAGCAATAATTAGCCTCCTGTTTTTTCAATCTTTATTATTGGCTAAATTGGCTATTGCAATTTCTACTTTATCGTTACTGTGTCTGTTTGCAGGTCAACGCATTGCTAAAGATTATGCAGGTGCGGCGGGGCTTGTAAATTATTTTATTGTGTGTATTATTGGTTATTATCTACTATTATAAATTATTATGAAAAAAATTATTTTACTATTAGTGAGTTTGCTTTACTTAAGCAATACATATGCTCAAAATAAATTAGATGATTGTATTGAGAAACTAACATCGAACTGGGGCGCTGGTTGCAAAGGTTGCGATGCAAAAGAAGAAGATGCTTTTTTTGTAATACTGCAAAACAAATGCAAAAAAAATATTGACATTGTCATAGCGCTACAAGAACCAAATATGCATTGGTTACGTTTTGAAAAATTAGGCGTTGCTGCAAAAGATACTATGCGTGCATTTGTTTGTAAAAGCTACAAAGGCAAATACCAATTTTGGTTTAAAGAAAGTGGCGATGCTTCATTACTACCAAGCTACGACGAAATAAACAAAGATTTTTATTTAAGCAATCCACATTTAATTAAAAAGAAAAAAACAATTAATCCTATAGAAAGTATTTCGTTAAAACTTTTAATTGGCGATGTAAATAAAAAACCATTGGTAAACCAAACTGTGCACTACAGAAACAGCGACGGAATAAAACAAACTACAATAACAAATATTGATGGCGACTTTGTAATGAACAAATTAGATGGTGATAGTAATTTAGATATTGAACTCGAAAAAAATCCAGCTTTAGAAGGACAAAACAAAGTTACATTAGCAAACAAAAAAGGAGAAACCATTAGCGAAATGAAAAAAAATAGCGATGGTACTTTTAAATATTCGTTTTTACCAAGCGACTTAATTACACTTGCTAAATTAGAAACAGAAGAAGTTGTGATTAAGAAGAAAGACAGCTCTTTAGATGATATAAAAGATTTTGCTAACTCAAGCGAAAAAGAATTAAAAGTAAAAAGACAAGTTACTTACGCTTCGGGCAGTGCAGAACTGAGCGAAAGCGCAAAAAAAGAATTAGATGGTATAGCTCAAATTTTAAGTGATAACCCAACATTGCAATTAGAAATTATTGCTCATACCGATGCGCGTGGCGATGATGCAACTAATTTAGCATTATCAGAAAAAAGAGCTGCCAACTCAATAAACTATTTAATAGGCAAAGGAATAAAAACAGAGCGACTAAAAAGCAAAGGTATGGGCGAAAAAGAAATTTTAAACCAATGCAAAAACGGAATTAATTGTGGTGAAGAAGAACACGCTGTAAACAGAAGAACTGAGTTTAGGTTTTTGAAGAATTAGGGAAAAGTAGAAAGTACTGAGTACAAAGTAAAAAGTAGATTAGTGGTTAGTGGTTAGTTTGTTATGCTGATGAAAGAAGCGTCTAATTCTAAATAAACTCTTTAAAAAGAAAAAATAATAATTCATGAAAAAAATACAGTTTATAATTTTAGTTTTTAGTTTCCTTTTTATTTCTAAAATTAGTTTGGGGCAAAAGCTTGAAAACAAAGTACTTATTTCTTCAAAACAAATAAACGACACAACGACCAAAATAGTATCTAAACAAGATTTTAGAGAAAATTTAATTATAGAGGTTTATAAAAATGATAAACAAGTTTTATTTAAAAATGGTTGGCAAGATTTATCATTTGATATTTCTGATTTCAATGATGAACTCAATTTCATTTTCTCATATCATGGATACTTCAAAAGAATTCAACAAAAGAATTTAAAAACTAAAAAAAAGAATGGCAACAGATTCTCTCAATTAAGTTTCTCTAATACGAGTAAAATTGAAAGCACAGAAATTAAAAGGAATAAACAAAAAAACGAACAATTTAAAGCTGTCTTAATTAAAAAAATCGTATACATTTATCCTAAAGAACTTAGTGTTGAACTTAGCAATGAATTTAATCAATTCTTATATAATTTTTATATAGAAGTAAAAATTATTGAAGAGCAAACTATAGAAAAAAAAGAAAACACCAACCTAAAATTTTACTTAACGGATGCAAAACAAACACCAGTAAGCCTTGCTACTTTAAACTTTATTTCTACTAACGATATACCCAGTTTAAAGTTTTTAAAAAATATTGGCAATAACGATAAAACCGATAATTATGGTAATTACTCATTATCTGAGCAATTAATTAGTAAAACTGATTTGAAAAAATCGTGGTCGCTAATAATTAATCCTACAAAAAATTTAGATACTGTAACTAGCATTATTGTTTTTGATAAAGACGAAAACAAAGAATATTACCTTAAAAAAGATTCTATCAATCGCTTTGTTTTTGATTTTGGCAGAGAATCTAAAATCAATGTAGAGGAAAACAAAACAACAAGTACAGCTAACAAAAACTCATCTAACTCAATCAACTACAAATTTGTTACCAATGATGCAAAACAAAAGCCCATTGTAAATAACATTGCTTATGTAAAAACCTTAAATTTAAAAGACATTGAACAGCTAAACGAAATATTTTATAAGTTACCAAAAAAAGTCAGTCTATTAAAAGCTGGATTCTATGAGCACACAACCAACAATTTTGGGAATTTAGATAAATCATTTCCCGATAAAAAAGATGATTTGTATTCGTTTATTGTATTAGAAAAAACAAAACAATTAGATACACTTGATGAGTTATTAGTAATTGATAGATTAAAAAACACTAAATCAGTTATTAAAAAAGATACATCTGGTTATTTTGTTTTTAATACAAGTCTTCAGTCTCAAAAAGAAATTGTTAAACAAAACGAAATAATTTCTCAAAACACAAATCTTAAGTTTTACATTATAGATACAATAGTTAACAAAAAAACACCAATTAAAAACACCGAACTATACTTTAAGAGACATTTAGATGAAAATGGAAAAATTATAACAAGTTATGTAATCAAAAACAAGTCACGCCAAAGAAAAATCCCATCAGCAACTAACAATGATTTTATAGATGCTGCAAAAAAATCTACTGACCAATTTGGAGCTTTACACTTAAGTGAAAAAATTATAGAAAAAAGCGAACTTGAAAAATCATGGATATTATATTTTAAAACAGGCTTGAACAATGATAAAATTTTTATTGAAGATTTGGACAATGATAAAGATTACATCTTGAAAAAAAATGAAAACGGTTATTTTGTTTTTGATTTCGGAAGAACCAATAAAGAAACAGCATCAAAAAAAGACTCTATCTCTTCAGACAAAACTATTGTAAATGCAAAAATGCTTTTAAAAGACGAAAAAAACAACCCTTTACAAAATATAAAAATAATGTATAATGACAGCAGAGTAAGCTACTCAAGTAAAGCTACTAATGCTTATAGCGTTTCTGATAATAAAGGATTTATTCGTTTAAATGATGCTGTGTTTGAAGATAGTTTAAGAATTCTAATTCCAATTTTTGAAAACGAAAAATTAAATGGATTAACAAAAATTATTTTAACAAATTTAGATGGTGAAAAAGTAGCCGAACTTACTAAGTTGCCAAACGAAGCTACTTTTCAATTTACATTTTTACCTTATGAATTAAAAGCTTTTGCGCAAACTGTTGTTGAAGAGCCTTCATTGATAATAAAATCAACTGAACTAAAACTAACCGAAGTCGAAACACAAAAACCTATCAGCAATCAAAAAGTAATATACAGCGATGCTGATGGCCTAAAACAAAACACATCAACAAACACAGAAGGTGTTTTTGCAGTTCAAAATATATCTACACAAAATTTTGAAATTGAATTAGAGAAAAATGAAAAACTCATACAAATAAAAAGCATCGTTGTTTCTACAACTCAAGGCAAAAAAATTAGCGAGCTTAAAAAGAACAGCGAAGGCACTTTTAAATATACTTTTTTACCTAATGAGTTAGCTGTATTGTCTGAAATTGAAAATACAGATACGCAATTAAACATTGTTAAATCAACTGAGTTAAAGCTAACCGAGGCCGAAACACAAAAACCAATTAGCAATCAAAAAGTAATTTATAATGATGCTAATGGAAAAAAACAAAATACTTCTACCAATAACGATGGCGTTTTTAAAGTAGAAAACATTAGCGAAAAAAACTTTGCTATCGAACTCGAAAAAAATGAAAATCTAAATTCAATTAGCAGCATTCGTGTTTCTAACAAAAAAGGAGTTACTATTACCGAAATCAAAAAAAATAATCAAACTAGTTTTGAGTATACATTTTTACCAAGCGATTTTATAAAGCTTAGCGAAATTACTAATGATGATGTTAGCATAAACACTATAAAATCAACCGAATTAAAATTAACGGATACTGAAACTAAAAAACCTATCAGCAATCAAAAAGTAATGTATAACGATGTGGATGGTAAAAAACAAAACACATCAACTAATACGGATGGAATTTTTACTGTTAAAAATGTAAGCACAGAAAACTTACAACTAGAATTAGAAAATAATGCTAAACTAAAATCAATTCTAAAAATTTCAATTTCCACTAAGCAAGGCGATAAGATTAGCGAAATGCAAAAATCGCCCGAAGGAACTTTTAAATATACGTTCTTAAAAAGTGAGTTAAGTGTTTTGAAAGAACTTAGTAATAACGATGATGTTGCGTTAAAAGTAAACACGTTTCAAAACAACGATAACAACGAACTTAAAATTAAAAAACAAATTTATTTTGATTTAGCTTCTGCAGAACTAAACAATAATGCAAAAACTGAATTAGATGGCATCTCGCAAATTTTAAGTGAAAACCCAACCTTGCAACTAGAAATTATTGCACACACCGATGCGCGTGGCGACGATGCTACGAATTTAACTTTATCAGAAAAACGCGCAGCTAATTCTGTAAGCTATTTAATAAGCAAAGGAATAAAAACGGAACGCTTAAAAAGTAAAGGCATGGGCGAAAAAGAAATTTTAAACCAGTGCACAAACAATATTACTTGCTCCGAATTAGAACATGCACTAAACAGAAGAACTGAGTTTAGGTTTTTGAAGAATTAATTATTAGTCGTAAGTGATTAGTCGCTAGTCTTTAGTGCATAGAGTTTAGAATTTAGATATTTGAATTTATTTTTTCCTTTTTGTCATGCTGACGCAGGAAGTATCTAACTTATAAAGACTCTTCGTTCCTCAGAGTGACAAAATAAAATTAAAAATCATGAAAACATTTATATTATTTTTATCAATACTATTTTCTCAATTCTGTTTTGCTCAACAAAATTGTACCACAACAACTGACGCACAAAAAAACAGCATAAAAAAATGTTTGCACGAAAACGGGACTGTTTCAACCATTGAAACCTGGGATAAAGAAAAGCGCAGTGGTTCATTAAAAGCTTTTGATAAAAACGGAAAAGAGCTTTTTAATTATGGCTTACGTACTTTTGCTGGACATGCTTCTGTATTTTTAATTTATTATAAAAACGGACAGGTTAGTAAAGCAGAATATACTTCAGCTCCTGATGGTGGCATTCAACGTTACCACGAAATAAGCAGATACGATTTAGACGGTATAAGAACAAGCTTTGAAGATTTGAGTGAGCCCGATGGTTATCCTCGAATTTCAATTCCTGAAGAATTAAAACAAGAGATTACTGAAAAACAAAAAAAGGAAGAACAAGAAAAACGTAAAAAAAATCCTTACTACGACAAGCCTTACTTATGCGTTTTTCAAATTCAAAATTCAAGTAAAAAGAAAGTAATACTTTCTATTACAACAGGAAATACATTAGCTAATTTTAAATCTAAAACCATTAATTTAAAAGCAAAAGAAGTTTTTGTTATCGATTCTGTGCGCACTACAAGCAAAGTAACAAACTCTAATACCTTTTATAAAATTGAAATTGATTCTAAAACAAAAAAAGCAAAACAGCTAAAATTAATTGAAGCGCAACCCCAAATTAAAGACAATACACAAAACGTTAGTTGGTTTATTTTAAGGAATTAGTGTTTAGGGATTAGTAGTTAGGCACTAGGCACTAGTTATTTAGGTTTTAGAAATTAGATTTTAGTATTTGTATTTTATGGCATAAAAAAACCTCGCAATAAATTACGAGGTCTTTGAAATTAAATCACATTATTTTATTTACTCTCTACAATTCCCATCTTTTTAAATGAATCGGTTTTAAAGGTTTCTAAAGCTTTTAAATACACTTCGTTTAGCTCGTTAAACACTTCATAAAACTCATCGCTTTTCCATAAATCTCGAGCAATAATTGCTTTTATTTGAATTTGTAATTCGCGTTTTATTTTATTCATTTCAGCTTCGTCTTTTTTAATTCCTTCCTTCTCTCCTACTGCTGCTAAATTATTTAAGAAGGCATCATCAACAATAAAACCTTTTTTATAACTCGCAAAATCAGGATATTTTTTCTTTAAATCATTTCTGTTGGCATCTACATAATTAAAACAAAACTGATTTAAAACGCCTTTACGAATTAACGAACCAAAATAAGCTGAGTTTTTTGTTGTGTCTAAACCCACAAAAATATCAGGCATAATACCTCCACCACCATAAACAATACGTTGGTTTGGTGTTACGTATTTTAACGAATCTGGAAACTTAATGCTATCTCTATTGTTTAATTCTCCATGTTTAAAACGAGAATACAAATCTTTGTAATACGATTCTGTTCCATCGCCATAAGGGCGTTGAATACTTCTACCAACTGGTGTGTAATAACGCGCTATGGTTAGGCGCACTGCAGAACCATCGGGCAATGGATATTGATTTTGTACTAAACCTTTTCCAAAAGTTCTTCTTCCAATTATTAAACCTCTGTCCCAATCTTGCACTGCACCACTAACAATTTCGCTAGCCGAAGCCGAACCTTCATCAACCAAAACAATTAATCTTCCTTTTTCAAATTCACCTTTTTTTGTTGAAGAATACGATTTTTTTGGAGACTTAATTCCTTCGGTGTACACTATCATTTTATTTTCAGTTAAAAACTCATCGGCCATTTCAAATGCCATGTTTAAGTAACCACCACCATTATCTTGTAAATCTAAAATCAAATCTTTCATTCCCGCAGATTTTAATTTTTTTAGTCCTGCTCTAAACTCATCCATAGTGGTTTGCGCAAAACGATTTACTTTAATATAACCAACAGTTGGTGCTGCCATATAAACGGCATCAACACTATATAAAGGAATTTTATCGCGAGTAATTGTAAAATCAAGTAACTCTGTAACACCTTTGCGTTGCATAGAAACAATAACTTTTGTTCCTTTTGCACCTCTTAATTTTTTAATTACATCTTCGTTTTTAATTTTTATTCCAGCAACATTAATAGTATCAATCTTAACAATTTTATCTCCTGCTTGTATTCCTACTTTTTCTGAAGGGCCACCTGGAATAGTTGCAACAACAGTAATTGTATCGTACAAAATATTAAACTGAACTCCTATACCTTCAAAGTTTCCTTCTAACGGTTCGTTCATTGCTTTTAAATCTTTTTTAGAAATATAGATAGAATGTGGATCTAATTTTTCTAACATAGCAACGATTGCTTCTTCAGTAATTTTGGGCGTATTAATAGTGTCAACGTAATAAAAATTTATCAGTTGCAGCAACGAACCAAATTTATCAGCTTGCGCATTTATGTTTTTAAAATCTTGTGCCTTAATGTTGTTCGAAAAAAGAACAATAGCGAATAGTAAGAAGTAATGTCTCATAGAAATGAATTTAATGTAAATTAAATATTTTTTTTCTGAATCACCTACATCCTTTAACATTTATTAGTATCATTTTTTGGCACAGATATTGAAAGCACCTATTTATAACAAATATGGGAGGACCCAAATTATGAAAAAACTAATTGCAATATGTGCTGTAATACTAGTTTTTGCAACACAAAACGTTAAAGCTAATTATGCTTTAAGCGAACTAAATTTAAAAATGCATGATAACTTACCTTTTTATGCTGTTTTAGATAATATAACGTTTCCTGCATCTGGCTCTAGTTTGTTAATTGATAATGTTAGACCAGGTCAACATAAATTAAAGGTGTTTAAAATAGTTCAAAATCCATACAATCCATGGCTTACAACAAAAGTAATGGCTTACAATGGTTTTATTATGGTACCAGCTGGCGCAAAAGTATTTTCGTTGATTGATGCGTACAGAACTTTTACAATTGTAAATCAAGTGCCTTTGTTTGCCAATAATGGGTGCAACAATAACAACTGGAATAATGAATATTCTGATTGTGTAAACGACGAAAACGAATACACAAACAATTATACCGATTATGGTTATAGCAGCAACAATAATTATTATGCGCCAAGTGTTATGAGTAATAATGCTTTTATAAGTTTAAAAACAATGTTAGCAAACACATCTTTTGATAGCAGTAAGTTAAGCATTGCACAACAAGCTTTAATGAGTAATACTATTACTAGTAATCAAGTAGCACAATTAATGGAAATGTTTGATTTTGAAAGCAGCCGATTAAAATTTTCTAAAATGGCTTATACAAAAACAATTGACAAACAAAATTTTTACATTGTTAATGGCGCATTCGACTTTAACAGTAGTATAACAGAACTGGCCAATTACATTGGCGGTGTTTAGTAAATAAGTGTGATTTTTTTAAGTAAAAGAGAGTTCTTAACGGAACTCTCTTTTTTATTTAACACAATTAAATTTTTTTACGCTTTTAATAATTATATATTTGGTAAAAATAAACTATGCCGAATAATACTGCTCCAAAAAAAATTTTAATTGTAGAAGACGAATTAATTATTTCGAAAGTTTATTCTTTGTACTTAATTAAGCAAGGCTATACAGTTACGGCTTGCGTTACAAATGCAGAAGATGCGCTAAAATTTTATTCAGAAAATTTACCAGATTTAGTCGTGTTAGATGTTCGATTAAAAAACGATGGCAATGGAATTGAAGTTGCTAAACAATTAAGAAAATTAGGCAACACACCCATTATTTTTACAACAGGAAATTCTGCAATGATAATGGATGAGCTAAACAAAGAAATATCAAACACTAGCACTTTAATAAAACCAGTACCAGTTGAAAATTTACTTTCAGAAATTAAAAAAATCTTAAAATAAAAAAATCCCGTTTCAATTATAATCGAAACGGGACTTCCTTTTTATATAAAAATCAAATTATAAATTTTCTTGCACTACTTCGTTTACACTTTCAGTACGTTTTGTCCAAGTAAAAGTTCCTCTTGTAAAGCCATCAACTGGCCAACCTTGCCATAAGACATAATTTCCTTGTCCATCTTTGTAATTATAAACGGCTTGTGTTTCGTCGTCAAATTCCCAAATCATAGTATCATATACATCGTTTTCGCCACGCGTACCTTTACCTGTTTCATCTTGCGGAAAACTAACTTTTACGCCAATAAATTTGTGGTAAACAGTTTGCTGCAACCAACCATTGCCAATATTTAAAATTTGTAGTAAATCAGATAATACACCTCCAGCAATAGCAGTAGCTTGTAATTTACCTTCTACAGTAAAACGCTCAACAGTACCTGATTCTACAAAATACTCACCTGTATTAAAACGTAAGTTGGCATAATCAAAAACTTGTCCCATTTTAGCTGATAAAGTTGTCCATTTACCGCCTCCATAAACTAAGTACATAAATTTAGGACCAATCGTTCCCAACATACCATTATCATCTGTTAATTGCATTACAGTAACTGGAAATGCAACTTTATTCATAATGTCGTTACCAGCAGTGTCAGTAGCCGCTGTAAGCTCCCAATTGCCTTGCATTAAAGTTTTTGTTGGTGGTGGTTCGTCTACACACGAAGTTAAAAATGCAGTACTTAATAGTAATGCAACAAGCAATTTTATCGATTTAAGTTTCGTTTTCATTTTATGATATTTTTAACCAAATTAAAACAAAAAATAAAATAAGTCAAATTATTTGAAATCTTTTTACAAAAGAGTGTTAATACTTGCTTAGAATAATAGTGAAATACAATTGGCTATTTAGTAATTTTGACTTACCATTATACTACTATGAAAAACATATTTATACCAATACTTTTTTTGTTTTTTATTCAGCAAGGCATTGCTCAACAAAAAAAATCGAATATTGAAGGCGGAACTCCTTGCTCTGCAATGGAAAACAAAAACGCAATTAAACTTTACGAAAAAGGTATTGATAAAAAGAAATATGATTTTAACGAACGTTTAAAATTTATTAAAGAAGCAATTGCTTTAGAACCAGAATATGTAGAAGCCTTGTATCAAGCCGCAATGTATAATATTACATTGGCAAAAGGTGATGGAAAATCGTTTAAACCTGCCGAAAAATATTTGTTAGAAGTAGTTCGAGTTTGCCCTACTTACAACCCTTACGCTTATTTTTATTTAGGACAAATTGCTTTCGGCTCCAACAATTTAAAAGATGCAAGTAAGCACATGGCAGAGTTTATTAAAGATCCTGAAAATGCAAAAACAGATGAGGATTATAAAACTGCCGAAAACATTTATAAAGATGCAAAAGAAACGGATAAATTATTTAGCAATCCTGTTCCCTTTGAACCATTTCCGCTTGAAGGTGTAAACACGCACGAAGATGAATATTTAGCAATGATGTCGCCCGACAACGAAAATATTTATTACACCAAACGTTATATGAAGCAAGGTAGAAACGAATTAGTGCCAGTTCAAACCGAAGAATTTACGGTAAGTTATTTGCGCGAAGGTAAATGGGTTGGGCACGAAGCGTTAGATCCTCCTTTTAATGTTGGCGATAATTATGGTGGTTGTACTTTTTCGTTAGACAATAAAAAAATGTTTGTAACAGTTTGTAAACCAACAAAAGGTGGTTACAAAAATTGTGATATTTATATGTCTGTATCAAAAAAAGATATGTGGACTAACCTTGTAAATTTAGGGCCAGGCGTAAATACCGAAGATGGTTGGGAGGCACAACCTAGTTTATCGGGCGATGGAAAAACTTTGTATTTTGCAACAGCAAGAGCCGATAGCAAAGGAATGGATATTTATTACAGCGAACTGCAAGAAAATGGCGAATGGGGACAAGCCAAAAGTATGGGCCCAACAATTAATACAGATGGTAACGAAAAATCTCCTTTCATTCATTCAGATAGTCAAACATTATATTACTCGTCAGACACACACCAAGGCGCGGGAGGTTATGATGTTTTTTATACCAAAGCAAATGAAGATGGAAAATGGAACAAACCAAAAAATATTGGTGTGCCTATAAATACCGAAAAAGACGAAGTTGGCTTTTTTGCAAGTATTGATGGGCATTTTGGCTACTTTGCTTCTAACCAATTAAAAGGAAAAGGCAAAGGCGGTTACGATATTTTTAGTTTTGATTTATACTTAGAAGCGCGTCCCGAAAAAATTATGTTTTTACGCGGAACATTATTAAACGATGGCGAAGCTGCAGTTAACGATACTGAAATTGAAATTAAAACAGTTGATTCTAAAAAAGTAACTAAAGTTAAAGTAGACTCTATGACGGGTTCTTACGCAGCAATTGTAACCTTAAAGAAAAACGAAGATGCAATTATGACTGTAAAAAAACAAGGTTATGGTTTTACATCGCAATACTTAAAAAATAACGACAGCTTAATTGGTAAACCCGCTAATGTTGATTTTACAATTAAAGAAACAAAACCCGGAACTGCATTTACCATAAACAACATTAATTATAGAACAGGCTCCGCAGATTTGTTGCCAGAAAGTTATATTGTGATTGAAGAATTAGCCGATTATTTAAAAACCAACGACATAAAAATTGAAATTGGTGGACATACTGATAATGCAGGAAACCCAGCATCTAACTTAGCTTTATCAACCGATAGAGCTTTTACGGTGTATGATGTTTTATTGCAAAAAGGTGTATCAAAAAGTAGAATTGCATTTAAAGGTTATGGTGACAAAAAACCTATTGCGCCAAACACAAACGAAGAAAATAAAGCTAAAAATCGTCGTACAGAATTTGTAATATTGTAGTATGAATTATTTAGCGCACTTTTATTTAGCAGGAGATTCCGACGAATTAGTTGTAGGAAATTTTATTGGCGATGCGGTAAAAGGAAACGACTATTTAAATTATCCAGAAAAAATAAAACAAGGCATTTTAATGCACAGAGCTATCGATTCGTTTACTGATAGTCATCCGATTGTTAGACAAAGCACACAACGCTTGCAAGAGCATTACCATAAATTTTCTGGTATTTTGGTAGATGTTTTTTACGATCATTTTTTAGCAAAAAACTGGAGTACATTTCATACCAAAGAACTAAATGATTTTGCACAAGAGAGTTACAAAACTTTAGAAGAAAATAGTTTGCATTTGCCCGAAAAAGCGCAATTTATGTTGCCCTACATGAAAAATGGAAATTGGTTATACAACTACATTTACATGGAAGGAATAAAACGTACGCTGGGTGGCATGTCGAGAAGAAGTAAGTTTGAAAACAATATGCACTTGGGCACCACACATTTACAAGAATTTTATTCGGAATTTGAAAACGAATTTTTAGATTTTTTTCCTCAATTAATAGAGCACGTTGCGCCTTATAAAAGCTAAGTATGTTTAAACGCGATATTTTTGGTCATTATATTTTTATTAAACGTTTTTTAATTAGCGCTATTGGTTTATTTACATACAACCGACTAAAAGTTTACAATACAATTAAAATAAAAGGAACAGAACATTTACAAAATTTACCTTCAACTAACGTTCTGTTCGTATCTAATCACCAAACATATTTTGCGGATGTAATTGCTATACTACATGTGTTTTGTAGCATAAAAAACGGACATAAAAATAGTTTACCCAATATTAGTTATTTGTTTAATCCTGCTACCAACGTGTATTTTGTAGCCGCGCAAGAAACTATGAAAGAAGGTTTTTTGCCAAAAGTGTTTGCTTATGCTGGTTCGGTTTCTATTAAACGAACTTGGCGCGAAGGCGGAAAAGACATAAACCGAAAAGTAGATTTTAAAGATTTAACTAAAATTGAAAACGCGTTAAAAAGTGGTTGGCTTATTAATTTTCCGCAAGGTACAACCAAAGCTTATGCGCCAGGTAGAAAAGGAACTGTGCATATTATTAAACAACAAAATCCAATTATAGTACCCATTGTTATAAACGGATTTAGAAGAGCATTTGATAAAAAAGGTTTGCGCTTAAAAAAAACAGGCGTAAAATTAAACATAACATTTAAAGCACCTTTAAATTTAGATTTATCAAAAAGTAGTGACGAAATTTTAAACTCGGTTATGGATAGCATTGAGCAAAGCGAAAAGTTTGCAAAACCAACAACTGTTGTAGAAAAATTATTTTAAATTTTAATCTTCTTCCGCATCTAAATGAAACTTGTGCAAAAACCTATGAAACAAAGGCGCAAGCATTACAGCAACACTCGTTAAAAAAGCAACGCCACTATAAATAGCGTAAAAAGACGCAAAATATTTTCCACCATCGGTAACCACTTTATCTACAGGACCCATTCCTGTTAAAATCATACTTGCATTTAAAAGCGAATCCAACCAAGGTAAATCTTCAAAAAAATGGTAACCTAACATTCCAATAAAAATTGAAAAAGCAAGGAACAACATTGCAAAAGAAAAACTCAAAAAAATACGTTTTGCAAAATGCGAACGTGATGGTAATTTTTTATAATTTTTATTTAAATCTTTTGCCATTGTTAATCATCATGCCCTTTTCCGCTACCAGCAAGCTTTCCGGTTTTCCAAAGTAATTCTTCTTCGTTCATTACTTTTTTTAATGAATCGGTTACTTCTTTATTTTCTAAACGCGATAAATCGGGCTGACCTGCATTAACCCAAGCTGTGTACCAAAAACTACCCACCATAATAATTGCGGCACGCATACGTCGCTCAACCATTCCGTTCATTAATTTATTATACTCCAGCGAATATTCTTTAGAATATGTTTTCATTAAGGATGCACCACGATTTTCGTAACCGTATTTTCTATCGGCAGGAAAACTTTCGTTAAGCATAGCTTCAAATTGTAAAACAGAATCTACTGCCGAGTTGCTTACTCTTACAAAATCCCAAGCAGATTCGTTAGGTTTTTCAACGTATTTAGCTTTGCCAACAAAATAATCAAAATCGTCGGCAGTAAGTTCGGGCAAACGCGATTCCCAAAAACCATGTATACCTTTTTGGTTGGTTAGTTGTCCGTTATAATTTTCGGTAGTGTGCAAAGGCACATGCGCATCGGCAATGTAATGACCAATATCTGCAGAGTAATGCAAAATTTGATCTAAATCTTCTTTCTTAAAAGCATCAGTTAAACGTTGCAACATTTTTTCGATATGCCAAGGCACAATTCCGTAGGCTTGCAAAGTATCTTCGGTAAATTTGTTTACGGCTTGTTTCCAATATCGAGGAACAATAGTATCCCAATTTTTTCCGTAATGATCAATATCAATGTAATGACGAGGCGCTTCTAACTTGTTGGCATAGCGGCGTTTATCGGGGTCTACAGCATGCTCGGTAATAAACTCAATGTGTTTTTTATAAAAACCAATCATATCGGTTGGCAAAGTAAAAACCGCCATACGATTAATTCGTTTGTGCCCAAAAAAGCCCCACGAATAAATAGTTTGTGTAGTAAACAAAACTATAGTGACGATAAGACTAAAAAATAAAATACGTTTAAACATAATTTAAAGTTAAGTAAAAAGAAATTAAAACTGAAACCAATTTAATTTGATAATTATCTATAAAATTAATTTATATTTGAAAAGGTGAACATTTAAACTAAAATTGTGGACATTTAACAAAATGATAGAAATATGCAACCAAATGTTAATATATGAAAGCGCGTTACATAACATTAAGAGTTGTTATCATAGATAATTATAGTGAAAGAGAGAGTAATAAAAATAATTTCTACTAAGAAAGTCATTTTAGTTATCTATATATTATTTGCAGTAATTGCAAGTATACAATCTCTAATTGGAACAAAGACATATTATGAAGGAGGAAAAGAGTATAATAGATATAATAATTATACAATTTTCCAAAAGTCGTTTGAACATCTTAAAAATAATCAAGATTTATATGTTTTATATCCTGAAGAACATTGGGATTTTTATAAATATACTCCTAGCTTTTCTGTATTTTTTGGTTTGTTTAATATTTTTCCAGACTGGCTTGGCTTAAATTTGTGGAATATACTTAATGCACTAGTTTTGGCTCTTGCAGTTTATTATCTTCCAAAATTAAACAACTACCAAAAAGGATTAATTCTTATAATTGCTATTATTGAATTGATGACGTCAATGCAGAGTTCACAATCCAATGCTCTAATTGCTGGATTATTAATACTCACTTTTGGACTACTAGAAAAAAACAAACCTTTTTTTGCATCGCTTTGTGTTGTTTTTTCTTTATTTATAAAACCTTTTGGAATGGTTGGTTTTGCACTTTTTCTTTTTTATAGAAAAAAATGGAATTCAGTATTGTACGCTCTAACATGGTTCGCAATATTATTTTTTATCCCCTTGTTATTTGTAGGATTTGAACAATATTTAAAATTGTATAATAGTTATTTCAAACTATTAGCTTTAGATTATGATACAAACGCTATGTTTCCAACTATTGGAAATAGTTATGGAATTTCAGTTATGGGTTGGCTTCATTCTTGGTTTTCTATAGATGTAGCTAAAAATTACATTATGGCTATCGGTGTAGTTATTTTCTTATTGCCATTCTTTAAAATTAACATGTACAAGGAATTTATGTTTAAATATTTACTTTTATGTTCAATACTAATTTGGATTGTTATATTTAATCATAAAGCTGAATCTCCAACTTTTATAATAGCTATGGCGGGTGTAACATTATGGTTTGTTAAAATTGAAAAGAATAAATTAAATATTATTCTTTTTATTAATGCTTTTATTTTAACAACCTTATCTTCAACTGATTTATTCCCAAAATATTTAAGAGAAGAATTTGTTAAACCTTATAACTTAAAAGCATTTCCGTGTATTTTAATTTGGTTAAAAATTATTTATGATATGTTGAAATTAAAAAAGAAGAATGCACAACAAAGCATTTTGCATAATTAGTAATGACTTTAAAGCAATAATTTAAAGTTTTGCAAATATGTTAATAGATGTATGTGTAGATCTGATTTATAGGAGACTTATTTACAAGTTAAAATAAAAAAATGAACGAAGAAATTACAAATTATAACAACGAACAAACTACAACAGATTTAGCCATTTGTAATTTGTTGGCGCAAACAATTAACAGCGTGCTTAGCCAAGCCGAAAATAAAATTTGGCATGCCCACCCTGTTTGGTTTTTAGAGGGTAACCCTATTGTTGGCTACAACAAACAAAAAGCAGGCATACGCCTTATGTTTTGGAGCGGCGCCGATTTTGATGAAGATGATTTAAAAATAAGAGGTGCTAAATTTAAAGATGCTTCTATTATTTATACTTCGGCAGAGCAAATAAATACCGCAGCAATAAAACGCTGGCTAAAAAAATCGATAGATATACAATGGGATTACAAAAACATTGTAAAAAGAAAAGGGATATTAGAACGTTTAAAATAATTTGATTATGAACACAACAAGCAATCACGATGAGCGAATGGCAAAAATGACATTTGCTACAGTATACCCACATTACGTAGTAAAAGTTGAAAAGAAAAACAGAACAAAAGAAGAATTGCATCAAGTAATTGAATGGCTTACTGGTTTTGACGAAAAAAAGCAACAAGCCCTTATTGCAGAAAAAGTAACGTTCGAAACTTTTTTTAAAAGAGCCAAGCTACATCCAAATGCACATTTAATTACAGGTGCTATTTGTGGTTATCGTATTGAAGAAATTGAAAACAAACTAACCCAACAAGTACGCTATTTAGATAAGTTGGTAGATGAATTAGCAAATGGTCGCAAAATGGAAAAAATTTTACGCACAGCTTAATTAACACAATGAAAATAGTACCAGAAACTGAGCGACTTATTTTAAGAGAAATAGAATTTACTGACGAAAATGATTTGTTTGAGATGGACTCGGACCCTGAAGTTCATTTGTATATAGAAAATAATCCTGTAAAATCGATTGTCGAAATAAAAAAAATAATTGAGTTACTAAAAAAACAATACCAAGAAAATGGAATTGCACGTTGGGCTGTAGTGCTTAAAAATACAAACGAATGCATTGGCTGGGCAGGTTTAAAATATTTTAAAACGCCATTAAATAATCACAACAATTTTTATGAATTGGGTTATCGGTTTAAGAAAAAACATTGGGGACAAGGTTATGCTACAGAATCGTCGAAAGAAATACTAGACTTCGGTTTTAAAAACTTTAACATCGATAAAATTTTTGCAATTACACATCCTGATAATTTAAACTCCAAAAAAGTTTTAAGCAAATTAGGCTTTGACTATACAGAAACTTTTGATTACGATGGAGATTTAACCGATTGGTTTGAGCTAAAAAAAACAAACTGGGAAAATAAAAATTAAGTTATATGTTTACACTAGAACAAATAAAAAATGCGCATAGCAAAGTTAAATCTGGAGCCGATTTTCCAGCTTACATTCAAGAAATTAAAAAACTTGGAGTAACTTTTTACGAAACTTTTGTAGCCGACGGACACACCGATTATTATGGTGAAAACGATTACAAAATTTCGACAGTAGCTAAATATAATCCATTATCAGTTTCAGAAAAATCGAATCTAGAAAATTTTAAAACAGACCTTAAAGCTCACCAACAAGGCAAAACAGACTATCCCACATTTTGTAACGACTGTGCAAAATCGGGTATTGAAAAATGGGCGCTATGTTTTAAAAAAATGACATGCACTTATTTTGACAAAGCAGGCAATGAAGTTTTAGTTGAAAAAGTTCCAACTTTGTAAAGTTTAGTTTTTTTTTAGCTAACAAAAAATCAATTTAATTCCGCTAAAAATTCGCTTAAATGCGCATTAAATTCTATTGGTTGCTCTAAGTTAGAAACATGCCCTGCATTATTTATAACGCGAAGTATTGAGCGTTTTATAGTTGCATTTAAAAACTCTGACTGCACAAGTGGTGTTACCTCATCTTGTCGTCCGCAAATTATTAAAGTAGGCACAGCTATTTCGCACAAAGTAGAACAAGTTTCTGAACGGCCAGCTAGCGCATACAATCCATTAATAATAATTGTTTGTGAATTTGCAAAAACAACTTTTCTCAATTCTTCAACCAATTCTTTTTTGCTGCTTAACGAATCTTTATGAAAAACACTTTTTAAAAATGTTTCATTAAAATTGCTGGGTCCATTTAATTTTATTTCTTTAATAATTTCGTGTCGTTTTGCCTTAGTTTCAGGATTATCGGCAACGCATTGCGTATCGCATAAAATTAAAGCCTTAATACGATTTGGAATTTTTTTCTGCACATTAAGTGCAATAAAACCGCCCATAGATAAACCACAAATAATTGCATTTTCGATTTTTAACTGATCCATAAATTTTATTAAATCGTCGCTAAACATATCTATACACAAAGGAGATTCTTCGTCTCTCGATTTTCCAAAACCACGAATATCGCATGCAATTACTCGGTGAGAATCTTTTAAAAATTCAAGTTGATTATGCCACATTGATTTATCGAATGGATAACCGTGCAAAAAAATAATTGGGATTCTTCCTTCACCCAAATCATCATACGAAAAAGTAAAATTATTTAATGTGGTTGTTAAATTGTAACCTATAGTTTCCGTTTCCATGGTATTTGAGTATTTGGTAAGTAATTTTAATACTGCAAACTTAGTTCTTGAAGAACTAATATGGATTACACAATTTTTAATTTAAGTTATACAAAACACACTTTTACAAAATCTTTTTTAAAACAAAAACGCTCCCAAAATTGGGAGCGTTTGTTTTATAACTTTACTAAAGCATCGTCTTTTAAAATGGGTATTGCTGTTGTTTGATTGGTTTGTAAACAATAACGTATATCTTTTTCTAAGCTCAATCGCCCTAAACGTTGGCGGTGCGATGAGTCGCCTAAAAAAGCATATAAATCATTTTTAGCATTTTTATACAATAACATTGCTGCTTTTGATGAATCGCAATCGGTTGTAAATTTATTAGAGTCGATTAACAATTGAGTTAATGCGCCAGCAAATAAAGTATCTTCCATGTTAAATTTATCTTTCCAACCAGCACAAAGCATTATTACGCTTTTGTTTTGCTTTGTTAAATAATCGGCTAAAGCTTGTTTATTTAAAAAACTACCAATCACAACTTGTGCTGAGTTTTTTGCTGCATGTATTGCTTTTGTTCCGTTAGTTGTAGTTAGTGCTATTGTTTTTCCTTTTACAGAAGCATCCATATAACTAAACGGAGAATTTCCAAAATCAAAACCATCAACTACCATTCCGTCTCTTTCTGCTGCAGCTAAAAAACCTTTATCTTTTATTGCTTTTGCTTCCTCAACAGTTGAAACAGGAATTATTTTTTCTACACCATTTTCGAAAGCAGTGCAAATAGCAGATGTTGCACGCAAAACATCAATTACCACAACAATAGAATCGCTGCTTTGGTACAATGGAAATAATGATGGCGTAAAACAAACGTGTACTGAACAAATCATATGGAATTATTTTTTATAAAATGGAATTTTAACCACTTTTGCTTTTACACCTTTATCACGAATAGAAATAAAAATTTCTGTATCTGCTTTTGCATTCGCTGTATCAATATAAGCCATACCAATTGCTTTGTTAAGCGATGGCGATTGTGTGCCCGAAGTAACTTTACCAATTACTTTTCCATTAGCATCAACAACTTGGTAATCGTGACGAGGAATACCTCTATCAATCATTTCGAAACCCACTAACTTTTTAGCAACACCTGCATTTTTTTGTTCTAATAATGCTTTGCTGTTTGTAAACTCTTTAGTGAATTTTGTAATCCAACCTAAACCCGCTTCAATTGGCGAAGTTGTATCGTCGATATCGTTTCCGTATAAACAAAAACCCATTTCTAAACGCAATGTATCTCTTGCTCCTAAACCAATTGGCTCAATACCAACGTTTTTTCCAGCTTCAAATATTGCTTTCCAAATGTGTTGCGCATCTTCGTTTTTAAAATAAATTTCGAAACCACCAGCGCCAGTATAACCCGTTGCGGATATGAGTATATTTTCTTTTCCGGCAAAAGTTCCTTTTTCGAAAGTATAATACACCATATCTTTTAAATTGATAGATGTAAGCGATTGTAAAGCTTCAGCAGCTTTAGGTCCTTGTATTGCTAACAATGAAGTATCGTCTGAAATGTTTTTCATCTCCACTCCTTTTGTATTGTATTTGCTAATCCAATTCCAATCTTTATCAATATTAGAAGCGTTAACAACTAACATATATGTTTCTGCATCTATGCGATATACTAATAAATCGTCAACAATTCCGCCCGTTTCGTTAGGTAAACAAGAATATTGAATTTTTCCATCGGTTAAAACGGCAGCGTCGTTTGAAGTAACGCGCTGAATTAAATCTAAAGCATCTTTACCTTTTAAAATAAATTCGCCCATGTGCGACACATCAAACACACCCACACTATTACGAACACAAGCGTGTTCCACATTAATACCTGCGTAAGACACGGGCATATTGTAACCTGCAAAAGGAACCATTTTAGCTCCCAACGAAACATGCACGTCTGCTAAAGCAACATTTTTCATACTCATAAAATTTTGGTAAACAAAGGTATAAAAAAAACCAAACCTACCCCTAAAAATTAGGGGCAGAATTGGTTTATACAAATTAAGCTAAAATAGTACTAGTACTTAGCTTTTGAAATGAAATTACATGGTACCCATTGGGGTAGAAATACCTTTTCTGTTACCACATTTTTTTGAGTTTTTACTGCTAGAGCAAGCAGAAACAGTAAAAGCTACAGTAGCTAAAAGAAAAGTGTACACAATTATTTTTTTCATTTTTTTACATTTTATAGTGCCATGCATTGTCTTTCCATTCGTAATAAGCTTGAATGGTTTTAAACGCATTTACAACACCTTGTTTTTTTAAATCATCAGTAATTTCCATTTCCATAGGATTAAAAGTTCCCATGGCAGATTGTGCCGCCATACCTGCGCCAGATGCTGCTGCGCTAGAAGCCATGCTACCAGCCGCACCGCCAATTGCAGAACCTAAAGCATTACCTAACATACTTGCACCAGTGTTTACTGCTGCCGATTTAGCTGCATACGCCATCACTTTAGCCATAATTTCTTCTTGGCTAGGAACAAACATATGCATAGCATCTAAACCTTGTTGTTGATTTGCAGCTTTAAAAGTACAATTTAGCATATTGCCATCTAACTTTTGGTTTTGCAAAATGGCTTGTAAATTATCAAACGTTGGTTCCATTATTATTATTCAAAGAAATAAGTTACTTGATATTTAGGTGTTGTAACCAACGTCATTAACAATTGTCCTTCTTGAAATTTGAAAGTATATTTAGTTGGGTATGTAGGGTTGTTTTTATCAGTCATAGTTAATGTGTCGTTAGAAATTTTGTAATCACCAATAGACTCTACAATACCCGTTTTCCACTTGTAAGTACTAGGTTCTTCAAAGTTTAATGTTGTTTCACCTAAAGTACCTACTTCGTAACCTTCTGTTTTTTTCAATTTCCAGTTTCCTACTACAGAACCTTCTTTTTTTCCACCACCACAAGCAAACATAATTGTTGCTGCTAATGCTAATACTACAAATTTAATTTTTTTCATTTTTTTTGTTTTTAGTTTAGTTAATAATTGTTGATTTTTGAATTAATTTTTTATTTATTTACCAATACATTCTTTACAAAATGAATCGTAGTTTCTTGTGTATTCAATATTTTGTTCTTCAACCCATACTCTGGTTGCAGCATAAGTAGCTCCACCACTGCTTGTGTTTTCTTGAGAATATTCGGCTTTTGAGTAATAAATAAATCCATCTTCATTATTTAAAAGATATACTCCTGCATACGCTTTTCTGCTAAGAATAATACCATATACATTTTTATTATAAGTCCAATCGATATCGCCTACAATTTTTAATAATGTAAATTTTTTCCAATCAACGCCTGTAGTTATTTTAGCAAGAGCAACAGCGTTAGGAACTAAAGTAAAAGCGGGTCTGTTATAATCTGCAATTTGTGTTTTATACATTGGACAAACTTTTTTGTACAATGCTTTTTTATCTGCTTCTGTAACATTTAAGTTAAACTCGCCAACAGCTAGTACTTTTTCGGGACCAAATTTGGTTGTGAAAAGTTTGCAATTTTCTATATATTTAGCTGGTGGAGATGGTTTTTCATCATCAGGAATATCATACACTACTTCCATTTTTACTTTATGTGTTCCAGCAGGTAAATTACGTACAATTTTAACAAAGTTTTTTACACTATAATCGGGCTTATCTAAATCAGCAGCTGATGGTGATATAGCTGGTTGCCAAGTTGTCCAATTTTTTTCAGCTCTAATACCTTCATTACTTTCGCCAAGCCATTCGGGCATTTTGGTAGCTCCATTATCAAATGTAAAACGCATGATGAACCCGCCATCACCTCCATAACAATGGCCAATGTTTCCCGATTCAAATCCAGTCGATTTTTCAAGATACACACGGCTATAAATATTATCAGTTAGTGTAAAAGAATTTGTAAAGTTTGCTTCATTTTCTTGCGCTTTTGCAATTTCTGATTTTGCAAACACTAATTTCTTTAAATATTTGGTATGCATAGGGCTTGAAATACCATCACCAGGCTCAAGTGGATTACACTTGTATTTCATGTCTTCCATTTGCGTAAGCATAGCTTGTGCTTCATCCATTTGTTTTTGTTCGTTATCAGCTTTTTGCTGACCAAGTTGTTTTCTGCAATCCTCAGACTGTTGCTTCATTTTGTCTTCGCAAATACATTTTTCTTGTACATTAAAAGACATTACTTCTCCATCCCAAATTTTTAGAGCATCTGCATAATTTTTTTCGTTGTAAAACTTATTAAAGTTTGAGATTTTTTCAGTACATTTTTTTGAATTTTCTGCTGCTTCATCGGCTTTACCTTGAACAGCACTTTTCATGTAATCTGAAGTTGTTGATGAAGCTGCACTTTCGTAAGCTTTTTTCGCATCATCCCATCTTCTTTCTTCAAAAGCTTTATCTCCCTTTTCTTTATTTAGAGTATACGGATCTGCGGCGCTACTTGCTGAGTTTTTGGTTTCTTTTTTAGTTTCGTCGGCTTTTTTTTCTGTTGTTTTAGTAGCTGCATTTTTTGCTGCATTTTTTAATCCGCCTAATTGTGCAAATGCAGGTGCAACAAAACATGTTGCCACAATTGCACTAAATAATTTTAGTTTATTGATTTTTGCTTTCATTGAATTCAGTTTTATTTATACAATAATATAAAAATTTGTCGATTAATCAACTATTTTTCAAGATAAAATTTACATTTATCTTACTAATCTGATTAAAATTGGCTAAAAAAATCTTGAATGTGCTCACGAAGCGAGTTAGAGATTGTGATGTCTAAGCGTTCTTGTTTGTACGCTATACGCGGACTCCGATAACGCAGACATCATCAACTTGTTCTAAGTCGCCAACCCAATTTTTAAATGTGGTTTGTAATAATTCTTTTTGCTCTTGCATTGGTAAATTAGCATTTGCTAAAAGTAATTCTCTTAGTTTTTTACTCATAAATTTTTTACCGCTTTCGCCTCCAAATTGATCTGGAAAACCATCTGTTAAAGTGTAAATAACATCTCCACTTTGTAAATCAATTTCGTGTTGGGTAAACAAAACATCTTGTTTATCGTGTTTACCAACTGGCATTTTTTCTGGTTTTATTTCGATTAGTAAATAGCCATTAGGCATTTGTGAATAGGTTACATTAAGATTATTTTTTTCACTAGAGCCTAGTGCCAATTCACTATTTACTGTTCTTACTATCCAAACTGGATTATTAGCCGCAGTTACAAACAATTTATTTTGTTTAAAATCATACACAGTTAAACTGCAATCCATACCGTCTTTGCCGCCATCTGCACTGCCGTCTTTTTTTAATCGCTCAATAATTGTTTTACGCGTAGCGTTTAATATTTCTGCGGGTTGAGTAAATCCATCTTTAATTGCAGATTCCAAACTTGTAATGTTTAGCAAACTCATAATGGCTCCAGGCACACCATGTCCTGTACTATCTGCTGTTGCAAGAGCAAAGTTTCCGTTACTTAATTTTGTTGCCCAATAAAAATCGCCACTTACTACATCTTTAGGTTGAAACAAAACAAAATAATCATTTAAGTTTTCATCTAACAATTCTTTTGTTGCTAAAAAACTACGTTGTATACGTTCTGCATAATTTATACTATCAGTAATTTCTTTGTGTTTTTCTTCTATGATGTGTTTTTGTTGCTGTGTTTCTTTTTCTTTTATTTCTATAATTTGTTTTTGTTTGTGTGTAACTCTAAATCGGTTATACATAAAAATGGCGAAAACAACAACTAATGCAAGTCCGCCATACAAAGCAAAGCGTTGTGTTTTTTCTTGTTTTAGTTGTAAATCGGTTACTTTTTTTTCTTCTACCGCTTTAACGCTATCTGCTGCTGCTTTTTTATCATATTCATATTGAAAGGAATTTTGAATTAGTGCTTTTTGATTTTTTAAATTACTAATACTATCACGCATTTCTATAAATAACTCATAATTTTCTATAGCCTTTTTATAATCACTTTTTATTTTATATATCTTATAAAGTATTTTTGATGTATTTCTTATTTTTTCAATATCGTCTAATTCCTTACTATACTTCATTGACTTCAACCCATATTCTAAGGCCTTTGAATAATTAGCTTGTTCAATATATATATTACTTAAAGCATTTAAAGAATAAACCATACCATTCTTATTATTAATTTCTTCACTTATTCTTAAACTTTTATAAAAAAAATCGCGCGCTTTTTCTTTGTTACCTTGATCATCAAACAAAAATCCAAGGCTATTTAAAGAAAACGCAATGCCTACTTTATCTCCTATATGTTCACGGATTTTTAAACTTTTTTCAAAATATTCATTAGCTTTAAAAAAATTGTTTTGCGTACGATAGATAGAACCCAAATTATTCAAAGAATTAGCAACTCCATATTTATCTCCTAACTTTTCTTTAATTTTTAGACTTTTTTCATAAAACTCAATTGCTTTCAAATTCTCACCTTGAATTCTATACAGATAACCAATATTGTTATAACATGCTGCAACTCCTTGTTTATCATCTATCTGTAGATCTATATCTAAACTCTTTTTATAATACTCCAATGCTGTTAAAAAATCACCTTTTACATCAGCTAAATAGCCAACATTATTTAAAGCTGATGCATAATGCTTTAGATAAAATCTATAGTCGGATTTTGACTTATCTATAGTTTTAAGTTTATTTTCTGTTAGGCTCAGTAAAGCCTTATTGAAATTTGGCCATTCTTTTTCTGAAGCAATTTTTGAAAGAATACTCAAAATATTACAACGTGTTGTATCGTGCTTGGCGTTTTGTAAAGCAAATTTAAGAGAATCAATTTTATTTTGTTGTGCAAAAGATTGATAACCAAAAGTGATAATTAAAATGAAAGAAAATAATAGCAGTTTATTCATCGTACTTAAATTTAAACTCGAACTCCAATTACGCAGACATCATCAACTTGTTCTAAATGTCCTCTCCACTCTTCAAACACATCATTAATTAATTTACTCTGTGTACTCATTTCAGAATCCTGAATGGTAAGCAAAAACTTTTTAAAATTAGCCGATTTAAATTTCTTGCCGCCATCTCCACCAAACTGATCGCAATAACCATCTGTAAATATATAAAAGGTGTCGTTTTTTTGTAAGTCAATTTTTTGAGTAGAAAATAATTTTGAATTTTCTGTTTTACCAATTGGTTGTTTATCTGCTTTGTATTCTATTAAGATGTGCGTATTGAGATTTGAGATGTTAGATGATGTATCAAGTGTTTTAGACTCATCACTTTGTTCAGAATTAGAAGCGCGAATTAACCATAGTGGATTATTTGCTCCACTCCAAAATAACTCGTTAGTTTTTGTGTTAAGTGCGCACAAACTAATATCCATTCCATCTTTTACTTCGCTTTCACTTTTCTCAAAAGTTTCAACAACCAACTCTCTTACTTTATCTAAAATTTTACCGGGTTCTGTAATTCCAAATTCTTTTACTGTTCTGTTTAGCGCATTGCTACAAACAACACTAACCATTGCCCCTGGCACGCCATGACCAGTGCAATCTGCGGCTGCAAACAACAACAAATCGCCTTTGTTTTCGAACCAATAAAAATCTCCTGCAACTATATCTTTAGGTTTGTATAAAATAAAAGAATGTTCTAAATATTTTTGAACGAGCTTTAATGGTGGCAAAATAGCATCTTGCAAACGTTTTGCATAAGTAATTGAATCTACTATTTCTTTGTTTTTTTCTTCAACTAATTCTTTTTGAAGTTCTGTTTCATGCTTTTGCTTTTCAATAATTGCTTTTTGTTTTTGGGTAATTTTAAATCGCTTAAATAATAGCATTAAGAAAAGTAATACTAAAACCAAACCACCAATGGTAGCATAAATGACAATTTTTTGTTTTTTCGCTTCAATTTGATTGACTTTTTTATCCTTTTCGAGTAACAATATTTGATTTTCTTTCTTCTCACTTTCATACTTAGTTGACATTTCTGTAATCTTTTCTTCACTCTTCATATTAAAAAGAGTATCCTTTAAAGAAGAATATTCTTTGTGATATCTCAAAGACAAAGTTGGATTATTCCTTTTTTCATAATAGTTGGATAAAACTTTACTTACATCAACAATCCCTTCAACATGTTTGATTGACTTAGATAAATCATAACTTTTCTGAAAATAGTAAAGTGCTAAATTATCCTTACCCATATTTTCATACAACGTTCCTAAACTTAAATAACTATTAGTCAATCCTTCCTTTTGACCTAACTCTTCTTTAATTGCTACAGACTCCAAATTATATTTTAATGCTTTTTCATAATCTTTTTCTTCAAAAAATATTTGCCCCAAATTATTTGACAATCTTGCTAAACCATCTAAATTGTTAGTTTCCTTAGCTTTTTTATATCCTTTCAACAAATATTCTAATGATTTTGGAATATCTTTTAATGCAAAATAAACACTACCTAAATTTACATAGGTTCCAACTATAAACTGATCATTTTTTAACTCAATATCTAACTCCAAAGCCTTTTGAAAATAAAATAGTGCTTTTTTCGGATTATTTCTGTGATTATAAAAAACACCTAAGTTCGTATAATCGTCTGATAGTCTTTGTTTATCTCCTATTTCTTCATCTATTTTTAAGGATTTTAAATAGTAAAAAATTGCCTTATCGGATTCACCCATAGATTCATAAACATTTCCTAAACTTAGATATGTATTTCCAAGTGAATTATTGTTTTTAGTATCAATATAAAATGTGATATTTTTTTGAAAGTATTCTAAAGCAATAGAATAGTTCCCTTTAAAATATTGATAATTAGCCATTAAGTTATCGGCTAAGGCTTTCCCTTCGGGATTATTCAGTTTTTCAGATAAGCTTGAAATTTCATTTACACATTTTGGAAGTTTATCAATATTATCGTAGAGATATTCAGTTCCAAGCTTGTTATAAATAACAATTTTTAATTTATTATCTGAAGTTTTAGTCAACTCTTTTTCGAGGCTGTCAATAATTTGTGTTTGGCAAAGCGCCTTATCTTGAAAGAAGATAAGTATAAACAGGTTAATTAGAATAAATCTCATTTTCAAATGTACAAATTTTAAGTAAACCTTAATAGTTGCTTTTATAACTACATTCAATAACGAATGTTAACCAACTATCATCATCATCCCGAAGCAAGTTCGAGATTGTAATGTATAAGCCTGCTAGTTCGTTCTCGTTACACTCGAACTCCTATTACGCAAACATCATCAACTTGTTCTAAATGTCCTCTCCACTCTTCAAACACATCATTAATTAATTTACTCTGTGTACTCATTTCAGAATCCTGAATGGTAAGCAAAAACTTTTTAAAATTAGCCGATTTAAATTTCTTGCCGCCATCTCCACCAAACTGATCGCAATAACCATCTGTAAATATATAAAAGGTGTCGTTTTTTTGTAAGTCAATTTTTTGAGTAGAAAATAATTTTGAATTTTCTGTTTTACCAATTGGTTGTTTATCTGCTTTGTATTCTATTAAGATGTGCGTATTGAGATTTGAGATGTTAGATGATGTATCAAGTGTTTTAGACTCATCACTTTGTTCAGAATTAGAAGCGCGAATTAACCATAGTGGATTATTTGCTCCACTCCAAAATAACTCGTTAGTTTTTGTGTTAAGTGCGCACAAACTAATATCCATTCCATCTTTTACTTCGCTTTCACTTTTCTCAAAAGTTTCAACAACCAACTCTCTTACTTTATCTAAAATTTTACCGGGTTCTGTAATTCCAAATTCTTTTACTGTTCTGTTTAGCGCATTGCTACAAACAACACTAACCATTGCCCCTGGCACGCCATGACCAGTGCAATCTGCGGCTGCAAACAACAACAAATCGCCTTTGTTTTCGAACCAATAAAAATCTCCTGCAACTATATCTTTAGGTTTGTATAAAATAAAAGAATGTTCTAAATATTTTTGAACGAGCTTTAATGGTGGCAAAATAGCATCTTGCAAACGTTTTGCATAAGTAATTGAATCTACTATTTCTTTGTTTTTTTCTTCAACTAATTCTTTTTGAAGTTCTGTTTCATGCTTTTGCTTTTCAATAATTGCTTTTTGTTTTTGTGTAATTTTAAATCGTTTAAAAAGCAAAACAGAGAAAATTAAAACCAATAACAATACTGCAGAAACAGAAGCAATAACGATTTGTTGCTTTTGTTTTTCTTCTTTAGCTAACAAGTCCTTTTTTTCTTGTTCCACTTTTTGCAAGGCTTCTTTTTTATCGAAATCAAAATTCATTTCAGAGCGAACAAGTTTTTTTGTGTTCTCTTCATTATAAATACTATCTCTAAGAATTATATATTTTTTGTAATGCTCTAAAGATTTTGCAGGCTTGTTCCAGCGCACATACATCTCACTTAAATTTAAATGATTTTGACTCGCTAAGTTAATAAGTTGCAAACTATCTGCCATTACCAATCCTCTAATAATAATTTTTTCTGCTTTAGAAAAATCGCCTAACAACATGTAAACGGAGCCTATATTTGAAATACTATTTACTGCATCGGGTAAATAATTTCCTTTAATATACAATGGATAAGATTGATTATACAATTCCAAAGCCTTTTTAAAGTTGCCCGAATTGTAATACACATTTCCTAAATTATCTAAGCAAGCAGCATAATCGTATTGATTACCTGTTTGTTTATAAAGTTGTAGTGCTTTATTATAAATAGTTATTGCTTCATCTACCGTTTTTTTATTTTTAGATTTAATTAATGCTTGAAGTGTAAGTGAACCCGCTAAAGAATTTGTATCTTTAATTTGTTCGCAATACTTAATAGATTCTACTATTATTTTTTCTGCTTTCTCATATTCGTTTTGATCCATATAGACTAAGGCTATATTTTTTTTTACTCGCATTACGCCTTTTGAATCTTTAATTTTTTCGTAAACTTTAAGTGATTTAAAATAAAAATCAAGTGTTTGAGGAAATTCGCTTTTGTAGTAATGGGTAACTCCAATATTATTTAATGCTCTAGCTTCGCCTTCATTATTATTTATTTTTTGAGCAAGTATAACAGCTTGTTCGGCAACAGCTTTTGCATTAGCAAAATCTGATAAATAAATATATTCCCAAGTAAGTATATTTTGTGTTTTAACCTTTGCAGAATCTTCTTTACTATTTTTTATAACAGTTTTAAGTGAATCAATCTTATTATTAGCAAATGATATTTTGCAAATAAAAACCAGTAAAAAAAATACTTTTAATTTATTCATTATACAGTTTATTACGTTTAAATTTTAACTCCAATCACTAAAATATCATCAACTTGCTCTAAGTTACCTTTCCATTTTTCAATTTCTTGTGACAAAATAATTTGCTGCTCTCGCATTTCTTTATCTTGAATGGAAAGAATAAACTTTTTAAAATTTGCTGTCTTGTATTTTTTACCGCTATCGCCTCCAAACTGATCGCAAAATCCATCTGTAAAAATATAAAACGAATCATTTTTTTGTAAACTAATTTTTTGTGTTGTAAATAATTTAGAATTTTCTATTTTACCTATTGGTTGTTTATCAGGTTTGTATTCTGTTAAGATCGGAGTATTGAGATTTGAGTATTGAAAATCTAGTTTATTCATCTCAAATCTATTATCTCCAATCTCATGTCTAACTAACCATAGTGGATTATTTGCTCCGCTCCAAAATAATTCATTCGTATTTACATCTAACACACATAAACTAATGTCCATTCCATCTTTTACATCGCTTTCACTTCGCTCAAAAGTTTCTACTACAAGTTCTCTAACTTTATCTAAAATTTTACCAGGCTCTGTAATTCCAAATTCTTTTACTGTTCGGTTTAATGCATTACTACAAACAACACTTACCATTGCACCAGGAACTCCATGACCTGTACAATCTGCTGCTGCGAATAATAACAAATCGCCTTTTGTTTCAAACCAATAAAAATCACCCGCTACAATATCTTTTGGCTTGTATAAAATAAATGATTTTTCTAAATGTTTTTGTACCAATTTTAATGGAGGTAAAATAGCTTCTTGCAAACGTTTTGCATAAGTTATTGAATCTAAAATTTCTTTATTTTTTTCTTCAAGTAAATGATTTTGAATTTCAATTTTATCTTTTTGATTTTTTAAAATTAAATTCGCTTTGTTTTTATTTCTAAATGCAAAAGCTAAAACACCAATCAATAATGCGCCCAAAGAAGCTATTCCTAACAAAAAATTTCGAGAAGTTTTGTGCTTTTCAATTTCAACATTTTGTAGTTTTTTATCTTTATTAAGCAATTCAATTTCTTTTATTTTTTTATCGTTTTCATATTTAGATTGCATTTCGGTAACTGCTCTTCCTGTTTCTTCTGTAAAAACGCTATCTTTTAGTTCGCTATACATTTTTATATACAGCGCTTGATTTTGATAGTCTTTTTTTGCAGCGTAAACATCTGCTAAAGTAAGATAAGCATAAGAAAGTTCTCTACTTGATTTTAATTGCAAACCTAATTGAACTGCTTTTTTAGCATAAATTAAAGCTTGAGCATTATTATTTAATTTAATGTAGGTGTATGGCAAACCGCTATACAAAACCATAAGCGTAAATAAATCGTTCGACTCTATTAAAAGTGGTTCTGCAATTAATTGATACTTTAAGGCTTCTTCAATTTTATTTTGCTTTCTAAAAAGGTCGCCAACATTCATGTACCACAATCCTAAATATTCTTTTCTATTTAATTTTTTATACAATGGAAATGCTAAATTATAATACACAAGTGCAGTATCGAGTATTTCTTGATTATCGTAAGAAACCGCAATATTGTTATAAATTGTAGCTAAAGAAATTGAATCGCTAACTTGCAAATATAAATTTGCAGCATTTTTATAATTAACTACAGCTAACTTATAATTACTTAAATTGAGATAGGCATTTGCAATATTATTATAAATTTCAGCAGACTTTGTAGGCTTTTTTTGTTGTTCATAAATCTCTAACGCTTTGAGCGAATGGTGTAATGAAGATTCAAATTTTGAAAGTTGTAAATCAGCAATTGATAAATTATTATAGGCATCTGCAACACCAATCTTGTAATTAATTTCTTTCGCTAATTTGAGCGCTTCGCTTGCATATTTTGTAGCAGTTTGTCCATCGCTTTTGTGATAAATATCTGCAATAGCATTTAAGGCATCTACTTTTTGAATTTCGTTTAAAGAAGGCAATTTAGCCAACAAAGAATCTATCTTACTTTGATTTGCTAACAGATTTGAACTTATCAAAACCAAAGCAAAACAAATTAAAAGTTTATTAAACTTTATAATTATATTCTTATGCCAATTACACATACGTCATCAATTTGTTCTAAATTTCCACGCCAATTTTCAAAAGAATCATCAATTAATTTTCGTTGCTCATCCATCTCTTGGTCTTGTATTGAGAGAAACAATTCTTTCATTTTAGTTGATTTGTATTTTTTACCTTTTTCGCCACCAAATTGATCAGAATAACCATCTGTAAAAATAAACAAGGTGTCTCCAATCTCCAGATTAATTTTGTGCGATGTAAATGGTTTTTCATCAGAATATCTGCCAATAGGCTGTTTATCTGGCTTGTATTCTATTAAAATGTGCGTAGTTAGATTTGAGTTTTGAGAAGCTTGTTTATCTGTTTCACGTCTAAATATCCACAACGGATTGTTTGCACCACTCCAGTTTAATTCGTTTTTCTTTAAATCTAACACACACAAACTTATGTCCATTCCATCTTTTACATCGCTTTCGCTGCGCTCAAAAGTTTCTACTACAAGTTCTCTAACTTTATCTAAAATTTTTCCGGGTTCAGTAATACCAAATTCTTTTACGGTTCGGTTTAATGCGTTACTACAAACTACACTTACCATTGCACCTGGCACACCATGCCCTGTACAATCGGCTGCGGCAAAAAATAACAAATCGCCTTTGGCTTCAAACCAATAAAAATCGCCAGCTACAATGTCTTTTGGTTTATATAAAATAAACGAATTTTCTAAATATTTTTGTACAAGTTTTAATGGAGGTAAAATAGCTTCTTGCAAACGTTTTGCATAAGTAATAGAATCTAAAATTTCTTTATTTTTCACTTCTACTAATTCTTTTTGCAAAACAATTTCAGCTGTGCGTTCTTTAACTACTTTTTCTAGTAATTTTCGTTTTTCAACCAAGCTATATGTTCGGTATTTGTAAAATGAAATTAAAATAACTGCTATAACAACAAAAATTAAAATTTTAAACCACAGTGTTTGCCAAAAGGCAGGACTTATAACAAAGCTATAAGTTAACTCTTCGCTTTCTAAACCAGAGTTTGAAAACGCTTTAACTTTTAATGTATAGTCGCCTGGAGGCAAATTAGAATACGTGATTTTATTTTCTAATGTTTTTGGCGACCATTTATTTTCAAATCCAATTAATTGAAATTGATATTTTAGTTTTGTTTCGTTACCCCAATCTATTGCAGAAACTTCGAAAGTTAAATGGTTTTGGTTATGATTAAATTCTTTATACTCTGATAAAACAAAATCAGTTTGAATATAATTTAATAAAATATTTTTTAGTTGTAATGCTGGTTTTATTTTATTATTACGAATGTATTTTTTAGGATCTAGACTTGTTAATTTTTTGCTTGTTCCCCACCAAAAAATTCCTTTATCATCAATCAACAATCCGTTTTGAGTGCAATCGCCACCCGTAAAACCTTCTGCCATTCCTATAACTTCAATTGAATAGGAATCATTAACTAAATTTATTTTAGACAAACCGAATTCTGTTCCCGCCCAAACATTTCCATTTTCATCTTCGCCCAACGACCAAACAATATCACTACTTAAACCATCTAACTGAGTAATGTGTAGATTTTTATTATTTGATTTTACATAAATTCCGTTTCGAGTTCCTAACCAAATTCTTTTTTTGGAATCTTCTAATAGACAAATACCAACCGAGGTAATAGAATCTGTAAAATTTGTATGAATTTTTTCTTCATTAGCATTTAGAGCTATTACACCATTATTATGTCCAACCCAAGTTTCGTTATTTTTAGTAAAACAAACTGCATTTGGAGAATAAGCATTTGAAAAAACTTTAGTTTTAAATGGATGAGAGAAAACTCCGTCATTAAAACAGGTAAGCCCATAATCGTGACTAATCCATATTACTCCATTTTTATCTTCCTTAAAGTTAAAAACTGTTTCATCAGCAATTTGTTCTATTTTAGAATAATTTACAAATACGCCTTGAGCGTTATAACAAGCCAAACCATTAACTGTGCCGATCCATAAATTTTGTTTTGAATCTACAAATAGTGAGCGAACACTTTGATGTGGCAGCTTTGCATTAAATGATGCGGGCGTAAATTTATTACCATCGTATAATGTAATACCGCCACCTATAGTTCCGAAATAATAAGTGTTTTTAGGTTTATTAAAAGCCAAAGCCCAAACTACTTTTCCAGAAATACCATCTTTAGCGTCGTAGTGTTTTATATAATCGCCATCAAAACGACATAAACCACCAGCTCTTGGACCAATCCAAACGTTATTAAATTTATCACAATAAATACTCCAAACTTCATTATTAGTTAATCCATTTTCAATATCTAAATGAATAAAATCTTTTCCGTTCCATCTGTATGCACCCGTTTTTGTACTCGACATCCAAACGTTTTCATCTTTATCTAAAATTAGTTTGCTAACGTTTGTGATGGGATTACCTTGAAATAATATTGGCTGTACTTCGTTTAATTTTTCGTTAAACTGAAAAACACCATCAGGTGTGGAGAATATTATTTTGTTATTTTTAAAAACAAAGCCAATTACTTTATCATCGGGCAAACCTGTTTTTTTATTAACTATTTTAATTGAATTATTTTGTTGTAAACAAATTAATCCGATTGAAGATGAAATCCAAGTTTCATTCTCTTTTTCGATTACATTAAATATTTTACAACGCGGTATGTTTTTATTATTATTTAAATTAACGAGTGATTTGTCGTTTTGCAATAAATAAAGAGTAGAATCGCCAGTTAACAGCCAAGTTTGATTATTAACTTTAAACTGTGCTGAATAATAAACACTATCATTCGAAGATTTTAAAAGTGTGAAAACATTATTTTTTAAGCTATAAAAATCACCATTGTCGAATAAAATTCTAAATTCATTATTAAATTTTACAATGCTTCGTATAGTGTTATATGGCAAACCACTATAATTGTTGTATACATCAATCGTTATACCATCATACTTCATTAATCCACCGCCCCAAGTTCCTAACAATAAATTACCATTATCATCTTCGCAAATAGAACGGATAAACGATGATGATAAACCATGCTCAACATCAATATATTTTACATTATATTTTGCGCTTTCGCGATAAGTAAACTGAGAAGCTTTATTGGTTTGAAATGGTTTTAACTGCGCAAACAATGCAATCGGCAACGTAATAAGAAAAAAAATGCTGTAAAACCGAAATTGCATAATTGATTTTTGTACTAATATATAGTAATTATTAAACAAACGCAAAGTGTAGACAAAATCAACTAAACTAGGAATTCTATATAAAATAGAAATATTTTTAAAATAAAAAATGCTTACTTTATTACTAAAGTAAGCATTTTACGCATAAGATAAAATTAATTATCAACCAATTAATTATCAATCATTTAGAATGAAAAATTGATTTTACCAGCTTTTACGTTTTCTTTTTTCTCCGCTTGGAGCGCTAGAATTTGTTCCTGCAGGTCTATCAAAACTACGTGGTTCGCTACGTCTTTCGCCTCTACCTTCTGAAGAACCTCCTCTGCTTTCACTTCTTCTTTCTCCACCAAATCCACTACCTTCTGAACTGCTTCTTCTTTCTCCGCCAAATCCACTTCCTTCAGCACGTTTACGGTTTCCATTAGCATCTCTGTTAGATCCGCCTTCTCTTCTACCAAAATCTCTTCTGCCTTCGCTTCTTCTTTCTCCACCACGACCTTCGCCTCTACCTTCACTTCTTCCGCCTCTGCCTTCACTTCTTCCACTTCCGCCAGAACCTTCAGACACTTCAACGCGTACTGCTCTTCCGTTATATTTTTGATCTTTAAATGCTTCTAAAACCATTGGTGCATCTTGCGCATCAACTTCAAAGAATGAGAAAGTATGTTTTAAATCTACTTTACCAATTTGCGATTTATTAAATTTGGTTACATCTCTAATAAAATCCATTAAATCGAATTTACTTAAACCATCCATTTCGCCTAAGTTTAAGAAGAAACGACCAGTTGGAGTTGCATTATCAGTTCTTTTGATACGCTCATCTCTACTTGTTTTGCTATCTGAATTTAAGTCTGGAGCATTTTTGTAATACTCTAAAAAGCGATTAAACTCAACAGAAACCATGCGTTTAATAATTTCTTCTTTACTTAAATCAGCTAACATTTCGTAAGCCGCAGGTAAATAAGATTCTATTGCAGATTCTTTTACTTCTATTTCTTTAATATTTTGAACTAAGTGTATTAATTGCTTTTCGCATACTTCCATAGCGTTAGGCACTTTAACTTGCTCAAATTTTTTGTTTATTTGACGTTCAATTTCACGTATTCTATACGCTTCTTTCATGTTAATGATTGCGATAGAAACGCCTGATTTACCTGCTCTTGCAGTACGACCGCTACGGTGTGTATAATTCTCAACATCATCAGGTAATTGATAATTGATAACGTGTGTTACATCGTTAACATCAATACCACGCGCAGCAACATCGGTTGCAACTAATAATTGTAAGCTACGGCTACGGTAACGTTTCATTACCATATCGCGTTGTGCTTGAGATAAATCGCCATGCAAACAATCTGCATTGTAACCATCTTTAATTAATTTATCGGCAACATCTTGCGTTTCGCTACGTGTACGGCAAAATACTATACCAAAAATATCTGGATTAAAATCTACTACACGTTTAAGTGCTAAATATTTATCGCGCGCATGTACAACAAAATATTGGTGTTCAATATTTTCTGCACCTTGATTTTGTTTTCCAACAGTTACTTCTGTAGGATCTGTCATGTAAGTCCGAGCAATACGCGCTACTTCGTTTTGCATAGTTGCAGAAAACAACCATGTTTTTTTAGTTTCAGGAGTTTGAGATAAAATAGTATCTAAATCTTCTTTAAAACCCATGTTTAACATTTCGTCTGCCTCATCTAAAACAACAACACTAATGTTTTTTAAACGTACTTTACCACGATTAATCATATCTACCATACGACCAGGAGTTGCTACAATAATTTGTGCACCACGGTTAATATCGCGAACTTGATTTTCCATACTTGCACCACCGTAAATTGCTACAGTGTTTGCTCCTGATTTATACTTACAAAAATTTGTAATGTCTCTTGTAATTTGCAAACACAATTCGCGCGTTGGGCAAATAATTAATGCTTGCGTATCTCTACTTGAAAAATCAACTATGTTGATTATTGGTAAACCAAAAGCAGCGGTTTTACCTGTACCAGTTTGTGCTAAACCTACAAAATCGTTTGCACCTGTTAATAATACTGGAATAGCTTTTTCTTGTATTGGAGTTGGGTTTTCGAAACCTAAATCTAACACAGCTTTAACAATCTCGTTATCGAGACCTAATTCTTGAAAATTTGACATTTATCTTTTTTTTAAAATTAATAATAAACGTTTAATCAATATGATTGATTTGGCCAGTTGCCTTCTCTGCTGGTAAGCTTGAGGAGAATTCAGACAACTGCGTTTACTTATTAGCGGGAAAGACAATATCCCAGTTTTACTAAAGTAATATTAAGAGTTGTTTAATTCGTCTCAAGGAAATACATCCTATCTATTAAACTTTGCGCAAAGGTAAAATTAATTATTAACAATTCCTAATTTTATTTTGATTGTGGTTTTAGACTTGATTGTTTTACATTTAATTGTTATAAATAAAAAAAATCAATTAAAATTAACGGTGTAAGTTGTGTTTTCATTCCATTTTATTTTCCAAACATCTTCGTACTCGGTAACAATATTGTTTCTTTTTTTATAGACTTTAACTTTGTATGTTCCAGCTTCTGAACGTCCATAAATAGCACTCCCATCTGATTTCACTAAATCTAAATGTTGCCAATTACCAACGTAACCAATATATTTACCCGAAATATCAATGTTTACTGAGTCATTTAAGCTATAAGGCGGAGGCGGAGAAAAAAAAACTCTAGCGCTTTCAGCAAAACCACAAAATCTTAAAGTATCCATATAAAAACCATCTTCAATAATTTGCTCTTTATTACTATCATTAATATAAATTGCAATTGTATTTTCAACGTGAAATGGAGAACCAGCTCCAGAACCTCTACTTATATTATCTTTTTCAGATAATGTATGAAGTATTTTATAAAAATAATTTATTCTTTTATCTACATCTATCTCACCAAAATCAAACAAGCCATCTTTATTTGTTGTTACAGTACCTATTAGTTTTTGTGTGAAAGATGAGTTTACTGATGATGATTTACAAGCGTATAGATTAACAGTTACATTTGGTGCAGGTGCTTCGCCACAATATTCCCACAATATTCCTGTTACTTTAATTTTTCTATTGTTGATTTTTTTGCAACCAACAACCATTACAACTAAAAAAAGTGATAACAAACAAACTATATATTTATTCATAAATTAATTTTTTTAGTAAATCTTACTCAAAACAAATTTAAAATAAAAAAATGCAGGTCTGTAAGCCGGGTTCTGTCTAGTTTACCTTGCGGTATTCCGATTCTATCATTTATCTCGAACTTGCATCGCTACAAGCCTCTATCAACCTACCCTCCTTTGTGTTATGCAAGCATAAGCTGGCGCGAGTAACACCCTTAAACAAAGGTTTATTTGGTTTTTCAACTTCTGAGGTTTACCCCAAACTATTGTTACCAATAATCTGCGTGAGCTCTTACCTCACGTTTTCACCCTTACTAATCTGCAAGCAGAATAGCGGTAATTTTCTGTGGCACTTGCTGTTGCGTATTACTACGCCCCTTGTCGTTAACAAGCAGAATACTCTATGTTGCCCGGACTTTCCTCATTACAATTAAGTAACGCGATAGAACAACCTGCAATTTTTTAAAGAACGTTTTATTTAGTCATAAGTAGTAAGTACAAAGTCAATAGTATAATCGCACCACTTTGTACTTTGTACCATCTACTTTGTACTTTTCAAATCAACCTCTGTAGCGCCATAACCATATTTGTGAAAGGGCGCATCGTAAAACTTTATGCCTTGGTATTTTGCTAACATAGCTCGTACTTCGGTTTTTAATTTACCATTACCAACTCCGTGTATAAAAATAATTTTATTTATTTTTTGAGCCATCGAATCTTCTAACGCTTTGCGCGCATGATTTAACTGCACACTAACAATTAGCGAATTACTCATGTTAGAAAAATTATCTAATAATTCTTCAATATGTAAATCAATTTCTACTTCTGTAAATGCAGATTCGTTTGGCTTTGATATTTTTGTTGCAGAAATACTATTTTCTTTTTCTGTCAAAAATTTTTGCGCATCTAGCTCACTAATCTCAGCTAATTTTTCTTCGTTAAACGGATTTATTTCTCTGTAAAACAAATCGTATTCAACTACTTTTTCTATCACACTATTTTTTGCAGTTAGCGGATGATAAGCAAAACTTGTTTCTTTAAAAAACTTAACCAATTTTAGTTTTATAGTTTTGCTAAACCCTTTTAAATACTCAAATTTAGGATTGCTAATATATATACCTTCAACCAACAAATTAGCCCATTTTTCGGTTTCACTTTTTAAAAGCTCGCCTATATGTAAATTTGAAAAAGCAAACAACTCTCCTTTTTCAATTGTCTTGTAGTTTTTTTCGTTTTTGGCAGCGCAACAAAACAACATATTATATTGTGTATTATTATGCAACACAACTTGCAATGGTGCATTATTAGTTTCGTTTAAAGGTGTAAACGAAAGATAAATTCCTTCTGCTACTTTTTGCTCAAACGGATTTTGAAAGGCTTGTTTTTCTTGTTGACGAACAGGTCTGTCTTCTTCCTCTTGTTCGCTAACTTTTACTGCCTTAACAGGAGTTGTGCTTACCAAATATTTTGGGTCGTAAGGTATTTCAAAACCATCAACTTCCACAAACACCATTCCGTTGGCGGTTAGTTGCGTAACAATGCCTTCGCCCGCTTCGTTTAAAAATCTTACTTTATCTCCTTTTTTAAAATGCATACTACAAAGTTAATTTAATTACTTTTGCTATTGAAATTGATTTATAACATTTTTATGGATACAACTCTTTTAAAACAACTTTGCAGCATACACGCCCCTGCTGGCGACGAAATAAACATGACTACTTTTTTGTTGAACTACATCAAAAAAGAAAAAAAGAACTGGAAACATCAGCCTAAAATATATTCGGGTAAAGGATTTCAAGATGCAATTGTGTTAGTTTTTGGAAAACCTAAAACAGCCATTTTTGCACATATTGATAGTATTGGATTCACAGTTAGATACGATAAACAATTAGTTAAAATTGGTGGACCAAGAACCGAAAATGGTTATGAATTAGTTGGCGATGACAGCAAAGGTAAAATTGATTGCAAACTTAAAGTAGCAAAAAATGGTGCTTTGAGCTACGTTTACAAAAGAAAAATAGATACTGGAACATCGCTAACTTTTAAACCTAATTTTAGAGATACAAAAGAATATGTGCAATGTTGCTATATGGACAACAGATTAGGAGTATATAACGCTTTAAAAGTTGCAGAAACTTTAAAAGATGGTATAATTTGTTTTACTTGTTGGGAAGAGCATGGCGGTGGAAGCGCAGAAGTTTTAGGTAAATTTATTTATGAAAAATACAAAGTAGATCAAGCAATTATATCAGACATTACATGGGTTACTGAAGGTGTTAAACACGGAAAAGGTGTTGCAATTTCTATGCGCGATTCTGGATTACCACGCCAAAGCTATGTTAGAAGAGTAATTGATATTGCTAAAAAACATAAAATTCCTTTTCAGTTAGAAGTAGAAGGTGCTGGTGGAAGTGATGGAAATTCGTTGCAACGTAGTCCTTACGCATTTGATTGGTGTTTTGTTGGTGCGCCCGAAGATGGTGTGCATACGCCAAACGAAAAAGTGCATAAAAAAGATATTGAAGCAATGATTGATTTGTATAAAGTTTTGATGAAAGAATTGTAGTTCTAAGTTTCAAGTTCAAAGTTTAAGGTTTAAAGTTTTTGGTTGACGGTTTAATGTTTGTAGTTTTTGTCAAGCTAAAGTATGAAGCGTCTAAAATGAGATTCTTCCTTCGTCAGAATGACAAACTGAGTGTAGTGATATAATTCAGAAATTCAACAAATCTCCATTTCACTAACTACAAAGCACTAATCACTAGCAACTAATCACTAATAAACCAACTTCAAGGCATTTAAATATTCTTTAATATTTCTGTTGTATTTTTTATTCAGCTCATCTTCAAAGCTTGTGTGTTTGGAGTTGTAACGAATAAACTGCATAAAAAATGTATTCTGATTTTTTTTGATTTTTTTGATTAATCGTTTTGTACGGTCATTTTTCCCAAACTGATTTTCTATTTTATCTGCAAACTGATTTATAAATTCTTGCTTAGCAATTTCTTTTTCAATAACTGATTTAGCTTCAAAACTTTTATCATTATAAAGCTCATTCAAAAGCTTTGCTTCAGAAACAACTAAACTATCGAGCAACACTTCTTTCTTTTTTAACAAAGTGTACTCTTTTAATTGATTAGCCTCTTTTCCGTAATACGAAACTAAATATTGCTCCGCTCCTTTTTCTCCAATAAATTGCGCTAAGTTTTCGTTAAAACTTGCCGAATCTTTAACAAACAAAGTACTATGCGTTAACTCGTGCAAAAGTAATTCGGCTAATTCGCCTTCCGAATCTTCTAGCATACTTGACAAAACAGGATCGGTAAACCAACCCAAAGTACTAAATCCACCAACTGTTCCTAACGAAACATCGTAACCTAAATCTTTCATTTTATAATATTCTACCCAAGCTTTTTCTTTCTTAAAAAATCCTTTGTAAGGCATTTTTCCTAAAAAAGAATACGACCATTCGTGTGCCTGCAATTTGTATTTTTGGCAAGCCGTAACTACCCAAATTAATGGCTTTTGCTGCAAATCGTAATAAGTTGTGTAGTTGTCGGTTTTGTTTAAACCCAGACTATCAAAAGCAAAATTTCTAATTTTATAAGTATAACTGAGCTTTAATTTTACAGAATCTGGCGTACTCGTATCCAACATTAATTCGTTTATATTCTGCGTATTAGCAATAATAGAAAGCTGTCCTTTGCCTTGTTCAATGCCATAAATAAGCAAATCGGCATTAAAAATAAAGTAGCAAAACACCAACAAAAAAAGTGTTTGAAATAGGTTTTTTAGCTTAGTAAACATTAATTTTTTACCTTTGAAAACATGTTTTTCATACTCTCAAAAATAATGTATTTTCTGTTCACTCCAATTATTTGGATTGCAGTATTATTATTATGGGGAATTTTTTCTAAAAATCAATTACGAAAAAAAAGAATTTTAATTTCGGCAGTCATTGTTTTTTTTGTTTTTAGCAATAGTTTAGTTTTTAATTTATTTATGCATGCTTGGGAAACACCTGCTGTTTCTCAAAAACAAATACCTAAATACGAAGTTGGTATTGTCTTAGGTGGTTTAGCTTGGTACGATTTTCAGCTTGACAGAATTCAATTTATAGGTTCTGCCGATAGAGTTTTTCAGGGAGTTGAACTTTATAAAAAAGGTTTTATTAAAAAAATATTTATTTCAGGTGGCTCTGGTAGCGTTAAACACCCCGAAATGATTGAATCTAAATTTGTGAAAGATTATTTTGTTTCCATTGGAATTCCCGCCGAAGATATTTTAATTGAATACAATTCCCAAAACACACATCAAAATGCTGTTGAAACAAAAAAAGTGTTGGACAGCTTAAACCTAAAAGGAAAACAATTATTAATTACATCGGGTTTTCATTTGCGTCGTGCAAAAAAATGTTTTGATAAAGTTGGCTTAATTTGTGATGTATATGCTACAGATAGATATACGGGCGAATTTAGCTTTTCATTTGAAGCGCTTTTAGTTCCTGATGCACGAATATTAGGACACTGGAATGTTTTAGTACACGAATGGATTGGATATGCAACGTATAAAGCAATGGGTTACATTTAAATATGTTGAAAAAAAATAAAATAGTTTTATTTACCTTTTTAATTCTTTTTGGAATTTTAAAAATAACTGTTGCGCAAAAATTTAAAAATATTCAAACCTTAACTGGTCATCCTGGTAAAATTGAAGTTATAACGTATTCGCCAGATGGTAAATATTTAATAAGCAGCGATTCAAAAGGTGTAATTATTTTTTGGGACATTTTAAATCAAAAACAAATTCAAAAAATACAAGCTCACGATTCTAAAATTTCTAATATTTCGTTTAACAAAAGAGGCAACCTAATGCTTACTGCTACTGAAAACGGCGATTTAAAAATTTGGGACTGGCGCAAATACAAAGAACTAAATTCAACAAGTTTTAGTTATCCTGGCCGTATTACTTTTGCATATTTTGATGCATTAGATAACAATGTTTATTTTGATTTTAATCAAGGTATATATTGTATAAGTACAGATTTTAAAGATGCGGCTAAACTGCTTTACAAATGCAAAAATTATTCTACTTGTGGAGCATTTAGTCCTGATGGTAAACATTTAGTTTTTGGTGATGAATTGAGTATTGTTTTTTACAATTTGGAAACAAAAAAAATTACAAAAAAAATGGGATATTGTAGTTCTTTTGTAAATGAAATTACATTTTATTCCTACTACGAATTTGTTACTTGGTGCCAAGATGGAACAATAAATTATTGGAATTATAATACACAAGGACAAGTTTCTACTAAGCCTATCAAATCTTTTAAAGCTGGAGATTACGATAATTACAGCCGTATAACCTATTCAAAAAATAAAAAATATTTTATTACTGGCAGCTACGGAAGCACAGCCCGTGTATGGGACTCTAACGGAAATCGTGTCATAGCTGATTTAATTGGTCATACAGATACTGTTCGTGGGTTTGCTTTTAGTCCTGATGATAAATATTTAATTACTGCTAGTTTTGATAAAACAATTAAAATTTGGGAAGTAACACAAGAAAAAAAAGAAGTAGAAAACAAAACAAAAGTGACGAAAAAAAACAATTTAGATACAGTCAAAATAATCGTTAAAAAAGAACCCGAAAAAAAACTTATAAATACTCACCCACTTCCATTAAAATTGCAAAACAGAACAATTAAGCCTAAAAAAACATTTGAAATCTATCAAGAAAACATAGAACTTTTTATTTGGGATAATGAAACTGTTGACGGTGACGTTATATCTATTAATGTAAATGGCAAATGGGTTTTAGAAAAATATAAATTAGTTAAAGAACAGAAATCTGTTAAAATAAAATTAGACAAAAATGAAGTCGATAATTACGTTATTTTTTATGCAGAAAATTTAGGAAATATTTCACCCAACACCTCAGCTATTAAATTTTTTGATGGTAAAAAAGATCAGTTTTTTGTAATGGAATCAGACTTTAGCACCAACGGAACTATTAAGTTTGTTTTTAAATAGTGGTTAGTGATTAGTCGCTAGAGCTTAGTTATTAGAGAGATAGAGAATTGTAGAATTTTTGAATTGCAACACTACACATAGCTTGTCATTCTGAGGCACGAAGAATCTCATTTTAGACGCTTCATTCTTCAGCGTGACAAAACCCTGAAACCTCAAACCAAAAACTTACGACTTACAAACTAGTAACTAACGTATATCTTCTTCCGACTGAAATTTAAAACCTAAACGTTTGCCAGTTTTTATTTGCATAGCATTGCTTGATTGTTGAAAATCGTATACTGATACTTCGCGCATTGAATCGAATGGAGGCGTAAACAAATCGAATTCTAAACAATATAAAAGCAAATCAAAAACAATGCTTTTTAATTTTTCTTTATCTAAAACACTATTTACAAAATCGTTGTGCAATACATTAATTTTCTTTTTTCCTTCTACAAAATAATGATTTTCTGAATTAATAAAAATTCTTGCCACCAAATAGCCTAAATCGTTTAAGCGATTGTATTTAAAAGAATCTGCTAAAAAATTATACGCATTAATTAAACCACAATACGAATGTAAATGATTTTCTTTTACGTAAGAAGTTTTCATAATAGAATGACTATTTTCGAATTCAAAAATGTTTGTGTGCATACAAAAAACTAATACATCGCCAGCAATTTTTATTTGCACTTCGTATTCGCTATTGTCTTTGTATTCAAGTGTTACACGCTTATCTTTAGCATCTACAAGTGGTTTTATTTCGTTTACAACTTCTTTTAAAACAACTTTCAATTCGTTAAAAGCTTTAATTGTATTTGCAAAAACATCTTGTTTCATCGAAGATTTTTCGTGCAACAATTTTATAATTTGTAGTTTGGTTTCTTCACTCATTTTAAAAAATATTAGTATGCTTTTGCAAATAAAACTCTTTGTTTAGATGGCTTTCCGCTATAAATACAAACACCATCTTCTTGTTTATTGTTTAAAGGAATACAACGAATTGTTGCTTTTGTTTCTTCTTTAATTTTTTGTTCTGTTTCTGGAGTGCCATCCCAGTGCGCCATTATAAAGCCACCTTCTTTTGCAGTAATTTTTTTAAACTCATCGTAAGTATCAACTTGATGCATATTATCAACTCGATTTTGCAAAGCACGATTAAATAAATTATCCTGAATTTTTTCTAACAGATGTTCAATTTTATTTTCAATATCAGTTATTTGAAGCGTTTCTTTTTCTCTAGTATCGCGGCGCGCAACCTCAACCGAATTATTTTCTAAATCTCTTGCTCCTATTGCAATACGCACAGGCACACCTTTAAATTCGTATTCAGCAAATTTCCAACCTGGGCGTTGAGTATCTCTGTTATCGTATTTTACACGAATATTTTTTGCTTCTAATTTTTGTTTTATTTCTGCAACTTTTTCGTTTATACGATTTAGTTCATCATCTGTTTTGTAAATAGGAACAATTACAACTTGATGTGGCGCTAATTTTGGAGGCAAAACCAAACCTTCGTCATCAGAATGAGTCATAATTAATGCACCCATCAAACGCGTTGAAACGCCCCAAGATGTAGCCCAAACATAATCTAACTTTCCATCTTTACCAGTAAATTTTACATCAAAAGCTTTCGCAAAATTTTGTCCTAAAAAATGAGAAGTACCCGCTTGCAAAGCTTTACCATCTTGCATCATAGCCTCAATACAATAGGTTTCTATTGCACCAGCAAAACGCTCGTTTGGTGTTTTTATTCCTTTAATTACTGGAATTGCCATCCATTTTTCAGCAAAATCGGCATACACATCCAACATTTTTTCTGTTTCTTCAATTGCTTCTTCTGCTGTGGCATGCGCTGTGTGCCCTTCTTGCCACAAAAACTCTGCAGTACGCAAAAATAAACGTGTACGCATTTCCCAACGAACAACGTTTGCCCATTGGTTTATTAATAAAGGTAAATCTCTATACGACTGTATCCAGCCTTTGTAGGTGTTCCAAATAATTGTTTCAGAAGTTGGACGCACAATTAGTTCTTCTTCTAGTTTAGCATCTTCATCAACAATAACTCCACCACCATTAGGGTCATTTTTTAAACGGTAATGCGTAACAACAGCGCACTCTTTAGCAAAACCATCAACATGGCTGGCTTCTTTAGAAAAAAAAGATTTTGGAATAAATAATGGGAAATATGCGTTTACGTGTCCAGTATCTTTAAACATTTTATCTAACTGAGCTTGCATATTTTCCCAAATAGCGTATCCATAGGGTTTTATAACCATGCAACCTCTTACTGCCGAGTTTTCGGCTAAATCGGCTTTTGTAACAATATCATTGTACCATTTTGAGTAGTCTTGAGCGCGTGTAACTAAATCTTTTGCCATATATTATATTTTTGGTATAGAATTTGTATCTTTATGTTAAGTGAACATTTTAGGGTTCAAAAATACAAATACAATTGGATATAGTTTACAACTTAAAACATAATAATATGAAAGCAATTAAATTACTTACCGCCGCAGTTTTATTCGGAATGCTTCATACGTCGAGTTTAATGGCTCAAGAAGACGATATTTATTATTCTAAAAAGGATAAAAAAGACAAAAAATCTAAAAAGGAAGAGTATAACTTACCAGAAGAAAAATCGGGTTCAACAGAAACCAAAAGTTCTGATGGCGATTACTACGATCCTAATGCAGTTAAAACTGATAAAAAAGCAAATAAGGAAGAGTACGATAACTCGTCGTTAGAACAAAACAGAAACAACAATAATAGTAGTTTTAATAGCGACGATTATTACGATTATGCTTATGCAGCTAGAATTCGTCGTTTTTATTCGCCAGCAGTTAGTTGGGGTTATTACGATCCGTTTTATACTAATATGTATTACTACGATTACAATCCATACATGTGGGGAACAAGTATTTACAATACTTACAACTGGTGGGGACCATCTTACGGCAATTGCTGGGGACCTTATTGGAGAAACTCTTGGGGCGTAGGTTACTCTAGCGGTTGGGGTTGGAATTCTGGTTGGGGAGTAAGTTACGGTTACGGTGGTGGCTGGGGTGGAGGCTATGGTTACAACTACGGCTGGGGCGGATACCCAGGTTATGGTTGGGGTGGCGGATATAATCATGGTTACCACCACGGTTATAATAATGGATATAACAATGGCTACTGGAATGGATATAACAATGCAATGAATAACAATTACTATTACAATAGCTACGATAACAATACACATTACGGACACAGAGGTTCTACAAGTTCTAACGGAAAAGCAACTAATGCTCGTGAGCCATTTAACCAACGTTACGAAAAAGCAACAGGTGTTGATAGAGCTGGAGTAAAAAGTATTAACTCAACTAATAATTATGGCCCAAGAGGTGGAAATGCTAATGGTGGTAAAACTACCGATGGTGTTAATTCAAATCCAGTAAACAATGGCCCTAGAGGAGGAAATACATCGGGTGGTAAAACTAACGATGGAACAAATACTAACCCTGTAAACAATGGACCAAGAGGTGGTGGAAGATTTGATACACCAAAAACTGGCGGAAGCGAAAACAGCGGAGGAAACACAAATAACGGTCCGCGTGGAGGTGGAAATTACAACACACCAAAAACAGGTGGAAGTGAAAATAACGGAGGAAACATAAATAATGGTCCACGTGGAGGAAGCAGCAATACTCCAAAATCAAGCGGCGGAACTTATTCTTCTCCAAGCAATAGTGGTGGTTCTAGTTCACCTCGCTCTAGCGGAGGCGGATATTCTGCACCAAAATCTAGTGGAGGTGGTGGCGGAGGTTACTCAGCTCCTAAATCTGGTGGTGGAGGTGGAGGAAGTTCTTCACCAAGAAGCAGCGGTGGCGGAGGTGGCGGAAGAGGCCCAAGATAGTTCTCAAAAAAAAATTTAAGGGGTTGACAAATAAAAAAATCAACCCCTTTTTATAAAACTCAAATTCTAATTTTATGAAAAAGATTTTAGGCTTATTAGTTGGTACAAGTTTTTTGTGCAGTATGCAAGCCAATGCGCAAAACGAAGTAGATGCTTTACGTTACTCACAAATTACTTTTGGTGGAACGGCACGTTCTACAGCAATGGGCGGAGCGTTTGGTGCACTAGGAGCAGATTTTTCAACACTTAGTTCAAACCCTGGAGGTTTGGGTGTATACCGTAAATCGGAGTTTAGTGTTACGCCATCAATCTATTATCAAAGCACCGCTTCTGATTATAACAGCGTTTTAAACGAAGACGAAAAATACAATTTAAACTTTAATAATTTTGGTTTTGTATTGTCGAACAAAATTGGAAAAGACGATGATATTCCTGAATGGAAATTTGTAAACTTTGGTTTTGGTTATAATCGTTACAATAACTTTAATAACCGAATGTTTATTCAAGGCAGAGGAACAAGTTCAATTTTAGATACCTATTTAAACGATGCCAACGGAACTAGTCCCGATAATTTGGATCAGTTTGGAAGCGGAATGGCTTTTAACACTTATTTAATTGACACCGTACCTAGCACAATTAATCGTTATTTTAGCGATATAACTTCTGGAGGACAAACACAACAAAAAACATTTGAAAGTACAGGCGGTATGGGCGAAACAGTATTTTCGGTTGGCGGAAATTATGCTGATAAAATTTTTGTGGGTGGTACTTTTGCTTTTCCTAGAGTTAGATATAGCGAAGAAGTAATGTACGAAGAAGCAGACGATTTAAACTCTATTGGCTTTTTTAAAAGCATGCAGTTAAATCAAAGATTAAATGTAACTGGAAGCGGATTTAATTTTAAAGGCGGAATTATTTTTAAACCAGCCGATTTTGTTAGAATTGGTGCATCTCTTCACACGCCTTCATTTTTTAGATTAACAGAAACGTATAGCGCCGACATTACAGGTAATTTTGATAATGGAAGCACTTACACATCAGAATCGCCCAGCGGAAAATTTGATTACCGTTTAAAAACTCCAATGCGTGCAACAGGTAGTTTAGCATTTGTACTTGGTAAATACGCAGTTATTAGCGGCGAGTATGAGTTTGTTGATTACGCATCTGCAAAATTACGTTCAACAAAATATAATTTTAATGCAGAAAATAGCGAAGTAAAAAGAAAATATACTGCAGCCGGAAACTTAAGAACAGGCGCTGAAGTAAAATACGAAAACTTTGCATTTAGATTGGGTTATGCTTTGTATGGCAATCCTTTTAAAAGTGGCATAAACAATAGCACAAGAAACAATTATACTGTTGGTTTAGGCTGGAGAGACGAAGATTATTACCTTGATGTTGCAACAGTGTTTAGCAATTACAAAGAAAATTATTACTTATACGATCCATCAGTAACATTAGTAAATCCAACAAAAAACACAATAAATAGTAAAAGCTTTTTATTAACTTTTGGTTATAGATTTTAGTTAAACTAAAGCACAAACAATTTTAAAAGCCCGAAGAAATTCGGGCTTTTTTATGTTTCAAATTTTTAATTTCTCAAGAACAACTTCTTTCAAAATCATAACTAGATTAAAATGAGATTAAAAAACAATTTAAAACAGCATTGTTAACTTAAAATGTTTGAAATTTGTTTTATGCGCCAAACAAAAATCATAATTATTGAGGACGAACCGAAAGTAGCCTTGTTTATCAAAAAAGGGCTTGAGGAAAATCAATTTAAGGCTGATATTGCTTATGATGGCAAAATTGGTAAACAAATGATTTTAAAAGGCAATTACGATTTAGCTATAATCGATTTAAATATTCCAATAATAAATGGTTACGATGTTTGCAAAGAAATAAGAGCGCAAAATTTTTCGTTACCCGTTTTAATTTTAACAGCACTTAGCACAACCGAAGATAAATTGAATGGCTTTGATAGCGGTGCAGACGATTATCTTGTAAAACCATTTGAATTTAGAGAACTTGTTGCCCGAATTAAAGCGTTATTAAAACGATCAGAAAAAAGTAATCCAAAACAAAATATTTTAAAAATAGCTGACTTAGAATTAAACACCGAAACCAAAACTGTAAAGCGACAAGACAAAGTAATAGAGCTTACTGCAAAAGAGTTTTCGCTATTAGAACTCTTAATGCGAAACAAAGAAAAAGTAATTTCGAGAGCCGAAATTGCCGATAAAATTTGGGACATTAATTTTGATACTGGAACCAATGTTATTGATGTTTATATTAATTTTTTGCGAAAAAAAATTGATAAAAACCACAGCTTAAAATTAATTCATACCCACATAGGAATGGGTTATACTTTACGAGATAATTAACAATGAAAATACGCACACGCCTTGCCATTCAGTTTACAATTATTGTAGCTTCTCTCCTAGCTATTTTTGCGTTTGCTATTTATTATTTTTCATCTACATACCGACAAAAAGAATTTTATGAACGCTTAAACGAAAAAGCTAAAAATTACGGAAAACTAGTTGTAGAAGTTGATGAAGTAAGCGACACGTTAATGAAAATTTTTGATAGAAATACTGCCTATTTACCTAATGAAAGAATATTAATTTATAACGAAAAAAACAAACAAATATTTAATACCAACGACGACAAAAAAACAATTGAAACTTCGTTTTTAGATAAAATTCGTAGCGAAAAAGAAATAAAATATAATGATGATAAAAATGAAGTATTGGCAATAATTTATCCTTATAAAAATAATCTTTTTGTAGTAATAGTATCTGCATACGATAGAGATGGTTTTAACAAGTTAGAAAACTTAGAAATTATTTTATTAATAGGACTTTTAGTTTGTGTAATTGCCACAATGCTTTCTGGCTGGATATACTCTGGGCAAGCACTTAGTCCAATATCTGGAGTTGTTGAACAGGTAGAAAAAACTACCGCTTCAAACCTTACGTTAAGGGTAAACGAAGGAAATGGAAAAGATGAAATTAGCCACTTAGCTAATACATTTAATCGTATGCTCGAGCGCATTCAAAAAAGTTTTGAATTTCAAAAAAGTTTTGTTTCCAATTCGTCGCATGAATTGAGAACACCATTAACATCAATAACGGGTCAGTTAGAAGTTGCATTAATGAGCGAGCGCGAACCCGAAGAATACAAATCGGTTTTAAATTCAATTCTCGAAGACATTAAAAGTGTAAATAATTTAACCAATGGTTTGCTCGAATTGGCGCAAGCTGACATGGATCTTTCTCAGTTAAAAATGAAAAAAATTCGTTTTGATGAACTGCTTTGGGCAACACGACACGAGCTTTTAAAAAGAAAACCAGATTACACAATTAATATTGAAATTAATGAGTTTCCTGATGATGAGGGAAAATTAATTGTAATGGGTAGCGAGCATTTATTAAAAAGTGCACTAATAAATATAATGGATAACGCTTGCAAATTTAGCAACGATAAAACCGTAAACATTGTTTTTAAAGTTCAACACGAAATGATTGCTATTAGTTTTAAAGACAAAGGAATTGGTATTTCTGAAGAAGATATTGAAAAAATTAATCAACCCTTTTTTAGAGGCGTAAATGCAAAAACATATCCTGGGCACGGTTTAGGTTTATCTTTAACATCAAAAATAATTGCATTGCATAGAGGCAAAATAATTATACGTTCAAAAATTAAAGAGTTTACCGAAGTTAATCTTAAGCTTCGCTTATACGAGGAAGATTAGTTTCTTTTTTAATAAAGTAATATTTTTTAGTTGTAAGCAAAATCAACGCAATAAAAGGCAACAGACATAAAAGTAAAACGACCAATTTTGTATATAAAAAAACGCCAAATGCAAAAGTTGCAATGCAAAACAAAAAAATCATTTCAATTTTTAAAATCATTTTTAAGTCCATTTTGTCTAATTCGAAATCATTTTTTTTGGAAACACTATTCCCAAAAACAACTAAAAAAATAGTTGAGCTTTTTATAAAAAACAATCCTAAATAAGTAATTAAATTACTTTCTAAACTCGCAACAAAATAAAAATTAGAGAAATAGTTCGAAAAAAAAACAGTAGCTATCAAAACCAGAAAAAGTCCAATAATAGCTATAGACGCAACACTAAAATTAGTGCGAATGGTATTTTTCAATGAATTAAAATCGTTGTTATTTTTTTTGTAGGCATTCATTTTTTTTACACGCTCTGCATTGTAAGCAAAATAAAAACTTACGAATACAATTACAAAAAACAATACAGGATAGTTAATCATGCTAATGTAGTTTTCGTGCTTTTACCATTCCGCCTTTAACGCTATTAATGCTATGCGTAGTCATAAAACTAGTTTTATCAATTTCATCAACAATGGTTCTCACTTTGCTAAGCTCTAACTTAGTAACTACCGTGTAAATAATATCACGATTATTCATACCGCTTTCTTGTGCCTTTTTACCTCTTAAACCTCTTTTACCGCTATATATAGTAACACCTCTACCTAACTGAATAATTATTTGCTTTCTAATCTTTTCACTTTCTTCACTTATAATCATTACGCCAGTGTATTCTTCAATTCCGTTGGTTAAAAAATCAACAGTTTTAGAAGCAGCCATAAAAGTTAAAATAGAATACAATGCAGTTTCAATTCCTTGTAAAGCAGCTGCAACAGCAAAAATTACAACATTAATTATCAAAATAATTTCGCCTACTTGCATACTTGTTTTTCGCGTAAGAAAAAGTGCTAATACTTCTGTACCATCAATAACACAACCACCTCGCATAGCAAAACCAATACCTGCGCCCAAACAAATACCACCGAACACCGCTATCAAAATAGGTTCGTTGGTTAGTGCTTTTGGATGAAACGTGTGTAAAATCATAAGCACAACAGAAAGCGTAAGAATGGCAAGAAAAGTTTTTAAAGCAAATAATTTACCAACTTGCTTGTATCCCATAAAAATAAACGGAAGATTAATTACAAAAATAAAAACGGACACATCCATTTTAGTAATAAAAGCTAACAAAAGAGAAATACCTGTTACACCACCATCGAGCAAATGATTAGGTACGATAAAAAACTCTAAACCAATGGTAGCAAAGGCTATACCTACTAAAACCGAAAAAGTGTCTTTTACAAAAACTCTAAAATTAAAAGGTTCTTCGGTATGTTCTTTTGCATGATTAGCCATTGCACTTTTTGCAGGCTTTTCATCATTTATGCTATTTAAAACTACTTCGCTCATTGTGTATAAATGTTATTACACAATAATATTCAAAAATGAGAGTGGAGAGATTAAAATGGGATTAAAATATAGATTAATAACTAAGAAAAAGAAAATTAAATATGTTTTATATTGGTTATATTTGATATTAATTATTTGATTACAATGTTAACTCAACAATCAAATTAACAAATGCCAAAAATTGAAATACAAACAGAAATAAATTCAACAATCGATATTTGTTTTGACCTATCTCGAAGCATTGATTTACATAAAATATCAACCTTAAAAACAAATGAAGAAGCAATTGAAGGGAGAAGAGCAGGGTTAATCAACTTAAATGAAACTGTTACGTGGCAAGCAACTCATTTTGGAATTAGACAAAGATTGACTTCAAAAATTACAGTTTTTGAAAGACCAGTTTTGTTTATAGATGAACAAATCAAAGGTGTTTTTAAATCTATTTATCACGAACATAAATTTAAGCAGTTAGGCAACAAAGTAATTATGATTGATATATTTGAGTTTCATTCACCATTTGGAATAATAGGGCGAATTTTTAATAAACTTATTTTAACAAACTACTTACGGAAATTACTCATCAATAGAAACAATGTAATTAAAGAATTTGCTGAAACTGAAAAATGGAAAGAAGTATTAAATGAAAATAATCTTTACAGTCCTGAGTATATAAAAGATCTATTTAATAAAATGAGTAGTTCTTATGAAAGAATGAATTACATTACTTCATTTGGTTTTTCAATTCGATGGAGACGGAAATTCTTAAGTTCTTTTAATCAAACTAATCATAAAGCTGAAATAATAGACTTGTTAACTGGAATGGGTGAAACTTGGTCTGCAACCAAAAACAGATTACCTAATTCAAATATTACAGTTCTTGATTTTTCAGAAGGAATGCTTAGATATGCTAGACAGAAAAACAGTGTTAAATTCAATAATGAAATAATAATACTACAACAAGATATTTTAAAAAACAAACTTCAAAGTAATCATTATGATTTTGTAACATGTGCATTTGGGCTAAAAACATTTAACGCGGAACAACTATCTGTTTTAGCTACAGAAACAAAACGAATTTTAAAGGTTGGTGGTCAATTTTCATATATTGAAGTTTCTAAACCTGAATACAAGATACTGAAACTATTATATGGATTTTATCTTGGAAAAGTAATTCCTATTTTAGGAAAAATACTATTGGGAAACCCTGAAGAATATAAAATGTTATGGAAATATACTAACGAATTTAATAATGCGAAAAAGGCAACTGAAATATTTTCAAATGCAGGACTAAAAACAAAATTTAAATCCTATTTTTTTGGATGTGCAACAGGATTTTACGGAATTAAAACTAATTAATAAACTATCTAAACCATGAGCAACATTCCTTTTCAAAATATTGATTGGACTAAAATTGAAAAAGTTGCCTACAAAGGTGAAACAGGTGTTGCCTATTGGCAAACAATTCAATTACCAAGTTTACGAATTCGTTTGGTAGAATATTCTGCTAATTATTTAGCCGACCATTGGTGCGAAAAAGGTCATATTGTTCATTGTTTAGAAGGCGAATTTATTAGCGAACTAAAAACTGGCGAAAAAATCATACTCAAAAAAGATGAAAGTTATGTTGTATCAGATGAGCTTAGCTCGCACCGCTCCTCTTCAATAAACGGAGTTAAACTGATTATTATTGATGGCGATTTTTTAAAAAAGAAGTAATTTATTACATAAAAAACTCTTCTTCTTTTAGCGATAATTGCAAGTGTTGCAACACTCTTTTTTTATTGGGATAAAATGCCAACATTAAAATTGTTATCACTAACGGAACTGCTAAAAAATAAACAGCACCTGTTAGCATAAATGCTATTGTTGCTATAAAAGACGGCCCTTCCAACAAAGCAAAACGCAATATTAATGCACCTGTGTAACCCGAAAGTTTATTTTCTAAAGTAACTGCATTGTGCACTTCTTTTAATTTTAAATTAAACATAAAAAAACTAATGCCAATACCACCAAATGTAGTTGCTGGCACGAGTATCCAAAATACAAAAAGCATATCGGTATTTATTTCTCCCAAAGGCAAAGAAGTAAAAAACATAGCTAATGCAAAAATCATTTGCGAAACCAGCATAGCTGTTGACAAAATTGTTAATCGTAATAAATAATCTTTTGCTGTAAACGGTGGTAAATTATTGTTTTCCATTTGTATAATTTTTAGTAATTACCATTGTATTTTCTTAAAAACCACTCTGTGGTAAGCAATACCAATATTAAAATAAAAATCCATTTTAAATTAATTGCGTCGCTTAATTTTGATTCTTCGTAACCCACAGCAACCAAATCATCTCGGCTGTTTAACTCGTCACTCAATTTTTGTAATTGATTTATAAAATACATTTTGCCACCTGTTTTGGTCGCTAATAAATTTAGCAATTGATGGTCGGCAGTTGTATTTAGTAATTCTGCTACAATTTTATTTACAATAATTTCGCCACGTGCTGTGTAGCTTTTTCCTTTGTAATTTGCTTTTGCTTCGTATTTATAGGTTCCAGCTGCAAATACTCCTGCATTTAATTTATATCTGTTGTTTGCTGGCGAAAAATTAAACGAATATTTTTTATCGTTTTCGTCAATCAATGTTAAACTAACTTCTGCGTCGTTTATTAACTCATAACTTTCGTTGTAAAGCTCTGCTTCTATTGCGATTGCTTCGTTATCTAAATAAGCATTTTTGGTAGTAACTCTAAACAAACTTTTATTTTCTTTTACAGAAAGATACTGCACAATTTTTGTAACCAACTCGTTAAACTGATTGTGATTTTTGTTTTTAGAAAAATCTATCAAGCGCCATTTCCAAAAGCCTTCGCCTAGCACATAAGCTAGTTTTTGATTGTTGTTCTCTCCTACTACAACTAATGGTTCTTTTGTTTTTACAGCGCCCAATTGTTGCGATAATAAAGTTTGAAATCCGTTGGCAAACTTAAAATTGGCATACGGAACAGATAGTGGCGAATAGTTAGTAATTGCATTACGAGCCATATCGCTCATAGAAAACAAACTAAACATATTTTCACTAACAGGAATAACTTCGTTTGGCTTAGCATTTTTAAGTTGTGCTTCTAAACCAAAACCTAAATTGCTAAGTGCGCTTAAATTACTTTGATTGCCAATTAAAAACAAAACAGGAATATTACTTTGTTTAATTTCTTGCACAATTTTTATTGGGTTAGCAAAATTACTTGGCAATTGCGCCAATACTACTAAATTGTATGCACTAACTTTTTTATTAAATCTTTCTGTAATGAAAAACTCTGTTTCATAATTCTGATTATCGTCTAATGCGCTTTTTAAAGCATTAATATCAGGATGAGGAGCATCAGCTAATATCAATACTTTTTGGCGACTATCAAGTACATCAACAATTACATCTCGACTATTATTTTTAGTAGTGATTTCTCCATCTACAGCAGTAATATTTATAGAATAACGCTGCACTCCTTTTTCGCTTGCTTCTAACTGCAAAGGCACAATCGTTTCAAAAAAATTAGAACTGTAATTAATTTCTTGTGAATAAAGTGTTTTACCTTTTTTAAGTACGGTGAGTTTTGATTTTTTCCCTTTTAAATCGCGGGCTTCAATTTTAATTTCTAAAGGAAATGTATTGTTTAAAAAAGCTATTTTGTTGTGCAATACATCTTTTATTAAGGCATCTTTTTTAGGAATGGTATCGCCCAAAGCGATAGTGTAAAATGGTGTTTTAAGCTTTTCGGCTTCAAACACAGGATTAGAACCTCTGTTAAAAATTCCGTCGCCCGAAACAATAACTGCTCCTAAATTTCTATTAGCATATCTATTGCTTATTTCTGCAACAAGTTCAGAAATATCAGTTTGCTTTTCAGTATAATTAATATTTTTTCCTTCGCTAACGTTTTGTCCGTAGGTGAAATATTGAATGTCAAATTTATCGATTAAGCCCTCACTAAATTTATCGAATTCAGCTGGTAATTGTTGTTTTAAAAAATTGCTATCGTGTTGTTGTTGTAATGATTCTGAGTTATCTTGCGCTATAACTAAAATTGGTTTTTCTACTTGTTTTAATTTAGATTTTACAAGTGGTGATAAGAGTAAAAAGCAAATAATAAAAACTGCCAAAAACCTCAACGCCGAAAGTAAATAAACTAGTTTTTTTGAAAGTTCTTTGTGCTGTTTATTTTTAAAATAAAGTAAAAAAGAGTATCCAGCTCCAGCTAAAATACAAAATAGTATAAACCAAAGCGGATACTCTGTAACAATAGAAAATAAAAAAGTATTGGGAATAAAACCCATTAATTATTGTAATTAAAATTAGGTTAACATTCCTCCGCACACATTAATTACTTGCCCAGTAATGTATGCCGACATATCTGAACCCAAGAAAACGCACAAATTAGCAACATCTTCAGGTTGTCCGCCACGTTTTAAAGGAATTGAATCTCTCCAACCTTGCACTGTTTTTTCGTCTAACACTCCGGTCATTTCTGTTTCAATAAAACCAGGCGCAACCGCATTACAACGTATGTTACGAGAACCCAACTCTAATGCAACCGATTTAGAAAAACCATTTATACCTGCTTTAGAAGCTGCGTAGTTTGCCTGCCCAGCGTTACCTTTAACACCAACAACAGAACTCATATTTATAATTGAACCTTTGCGTTGTTTTAACATTGGTTTTTGTGCTGCTTTAACAACGTTAAAAACCGATTTTAAATTTACACGAATAACTTCGTCAAACTGTTCTTCCGTCATTCGCATAAGCAAAGTATCTTTTGTTATACCTGCATTATTTACAACAATATCTAAACTACCAAAATCAGTAACAATTGAATTTACTAATTCTTCGGCTGCTTTAAAATCAGAGGCATCAGAACGATAACCTTTTATTTTTGTTCCGTATTGTGCTAATTCTTTTTCTAATGCTTCGCCTTTTTCAACAGATGACAAATACGTAAAAGCTACGTTTGCGCCTTGTTTGGCATATTCTACAGCAATTGATTTTCCGATGCCACGTGAAGCACCTGTAATAAGAGCTACTTTTCCTTCGAGTAATTTCATACTAGTATATTTTGTGTTTGTTCAAATATACTAAGATTGAGGGAGTTTTGAAAAATTTTGTTAGAAATTATACGCTAAACTTAGATGAATTGGAACGAAGTTATAATTATAATTTTTATGAGCATTAAAATATTGAGTGCGCTTATATCCTACTGATAAATCGATTTTTGAATTAGATGTTATCCAACAAGCTATTCCAGCAGCTAAAAATAGTGGAATTCCAATTTTTTTGTATTCAAAAAAGTAGTCGCTTCTTTCATAAATTAAATATCGTCCAACACCAAGTCCTGCTGATAAAAAAGGTGAGAAACGATTGGAAGATTTAAAATAATGCTGAAAAGAAAAACTTACTTCTCCCTTATTTGAGTTGTAAGGATAATCATATTTATGTGCAAATATTTGTTTAGATAACTCTACTTTAACAGCATTATTTTTAGTTAAAAATCGCTCATAAAAAAAACAAAATTCTTGCAAAAGCATTATTCTACCAATGTTTAAACCAATTGTATTTAATGGCTTGTAAATTGAATCGTTGCCAGAAACTTTTTCATAGAAATAATTTAATTCTTCGTTAGACTTGTAGACTACAAAATTGCAATCCATAATATAATCAAAGTCGTTTCTACTTATTTTTCTTGGTTCAACATAAGCATCTAATTCGTCTTTAGTTGTATAGTATTTGTAAACATTGCCATCTCTAACAATATCAAATGCATTAATAGTATCTGTTTTAGTTACAATTTTGTATTGCGCTTGCGCAGAAAATAGAATGAAAAATAATACAAAAACTAGAAAATTTGTTTTCACGAAATTAACAACGGAAAAAGCAACAGATTATTTTATTGAGCTTAAAATTTAAGTCCTACTACTAATATATCGTCATACTGACCAACGTTTTTGTACCATTCAACTATTTCGTCATTAAGCATTTTTTGTTGCTTAGCTGCTGGCTCTTGATATATTTTAACTAGAAATTCTTTAAATGGTGTGTAAAAATATTTCTTGTTGCTTAGTCCGCCTTTTTGATCTACAAAACCATCGGTAAACATATAAAAAGTAGCACCTTTTTGTGGTGTAATTACAAACTCCGAAAATGTTTTATCAGAAATATCTAAACCTTTTCTTACCTGAATTCTATCGCCCAAATATTCGTTTACTCGATTATCAAAAATATAATACATTTTATGATACGAAGCCGCACATTTTAAAACATTACTTGCTGAATTGTATGATGCAACCGACATCTCTACACCATCGTTACTTTTATGATCGGGGTCAGCATGAATTTTACTAGAAAGCTCCATATAAAACTTTTTCAGAATTAATGAAGGTTCAATTATTTTATCAAAAACAACAATTTTTTCTATAATACTAGAGCAAATAATACTTAGCATTGCTCCAGGAACTCCATGCCCTGTGCAATCGGCAGCAATAACAATTGACTCACCTGTTTCGGTTTTATGTGTCCAATAAAAATCGCCCGAAACAATATCTTTTGGTTTAAAGAAAATAAAATAATCGCTAAACGATGTTGCAATGTTTTTTTTGTTGGGCATAATAGCTGTTACAATATGCTTTGCATATTGAATACTATCTGCTACCATTTTATTTTTAAAATCTAAATCTCGATTCTTTTTTTGTAATTCTTCTTGTTGGTCGTCAATAATTCTTTTTTGTTTTTTAATGAATTTGAATTTTTTGTACAAATACAATAACATTAAAAACAACACTACAAAAGCACCGAAAACAATAAATAAAATAACGTTTTTACGACTTTCTTTTTCTTCAGCAATAGCTAATTTTTTCTCTTCTTCGAGTTGTAATAAAAATTCTTTTTGCTCAAACTCCGATTGTAAATTTTGACGCGCGAGTAAATTATCAAACTCTTGATTTTTTAATTTGTTATCGTTTTCTTTTGCTATGTTAAAATAATAAAGCGCTTCTTTATATTTTCCGTTTTTTTGATTATACTCTGCTAATTTAGTAGCAGTAAAGGAAATGTGGTCTTGAATTTTTTCTGCAATATAAATATCTAATGCTTTTTTTACGTAATCGGCAGCTAAATCATCTTTATCTACTTTTGCATAATACGAGCCTAAACTATTGTAAACATCAGCTTCGCCAGCTTTGTTATTTATTTTAAGGTTTAATTTTAAAGCCAAATCAAAATAATAAAGAGCCGAATCGTTTAATTCTCTTTTTTCTAAAACTCTACCTAATAACCAATAATTTTCGGCAATGCCACGTTCAAAACCAATTACTTTATTTATCTCAAATGCTTTTGTTATTAATTTATACGCTGCATCAAAATTTTTAATTCTGTAATATAATTCTGCAAGTTCTTGGTTAACTTTTGCTATCCCTTCTAAATCTTTTATTTCGTGTTTTAACTCAAGCGAATTTTCGTAATACGTTTTAGCGTTTAAAGTATCTGTTTTTAACCAATATATGGCTGCAATATGCGCTAAACTTACGGCGTAGCTCTTTTTGTTTTTTGTTTCTTTACCTAATTTTAAAGCAAGTTGATAATATTTTAATGCTTGCGAAAAATCACCAATTTTTTTATACGCTACACCAATGTTATTGTAGCAGTTTAATAATAGATAATTGAATTTGTATTTTTCTGCAATTTCTAAAGCGCTTATATAATATTTTAAAGCTTCTTCGGGTTTCCCTATTTCGTTTTGGTAATAACCAAAATTATTAAGCGCTTGACCTTTGTATTTATAAAAAAATGTTTCTTTTGGTTTTGTTATAATGTTTCTAACAGCAATATTATACATTAACTGATTGTACTTTGGCCATACATTAATGCCATAGGTATTTTCGGTTAAGTAATAAACTAATTTTATTTTATCGGTATCGTGTTGTGCTTTTTTTACAAGTGGTAAAATCGAATCTAAAATAGTTTTATCTAATTCGCTTAGTGTTTCAATATTTATTGAATCGACAAGAAAATAAGATTTTTGTGCCTTTGCAAAAAAGGAACTAAATACAAAAAATAATAAGGTTATTAGTTTAGATAACTTCACAAAAGTCGAATTTCATTTCTGTAATTTCTTCAAATTCTAAACCTGCTTCTTTCATATCATCGTCCATTGCATCATAATACCATTCAATTTTTAAATTTACTGTTGGTATATTTTCTTTAATTTTTGCTAAACGTTCTATAATATCTAAAATAGATTTAGATGATGCTGAATTAAAATACTCGAATTTAAAAACACACTCAACTGTTGAAGTTGGATTAGCTTTTAAATAATTTTCGTACTCGTCAATTTTAGTGAAAATTGGTCCGTAAAAAGTGTGTACGTTTTCTGGGCGAGATTCTCCGCTAAAAAGCAATTTATTATCTCTAAAGTTTAATTCTACTCTAGGCTCAAAAACCGTTGCTTCAACAATATAATTTTCCATAAATTAAATAACGCTAATAATCAATACAAATAAACAATCATCTTTTTGCAACAACTTAACTTCGCAGTTTAAGCTATTACTACCTTTCATTACTATATCAATTAGGCCTAACCCAGCTCCGCCTTTTTCAGAAATGCTACCTTCTTTTAGTTGTTGCATTTTTAATTCTTTAAGTTGCTCAGGTGTTTTATCCATTAAGTATTCTATTCGCTTTTTAAAAGAAGAAGCATCTTCTTTTTCAACAAAATTACCTACGTACACCAAATATTTTTCGTCATCTTTATATATTAATAAAGCTGCCTCGGGATTTTCTGGATCTTTTTTAGCATGCTTTAAAACATTTTCCATTGTTTCTACCAAAACAGAATAAACTCTTTTGCTTTTAAGTCTATCGGGTTCGTTTTGATTTAAAAAAGTTTTTGTTTCAATTAAAATTTCATTTACTTTTTCGAAAGTAAATGGTCCGATGTATGCTTCAACAGGTTTTTGTTCCTGAATTTTAAGCAAATCCATCATTTCGTTTTTAATGTCGTACTTCATTTTTGTAGATAAGTTATTTTAAATTCTTGTTATCGTTATTCAATTAATAACATTGTTAACGATATTTTGAATACATAAGTTACCTATTTACTCGCAATATAATTATTTTTTTAGATGAATTGCCTTTTTTAAATCATTAAATTGCTCTAACACAAGTTTTTAAAAACAAAAAACCGAGCTATTGCTCGGCTTTTTTACTAAAATTTATATTCTATATTAAGCTGTAACTTTTCCTAAAGCTTTAGCCATTGTTTGACCAATAATAGCAGGAGAATCAACAACGTGAATTCCACACTCACGCATAATTTTCATTTTTGCAGCAGCAGTATCATCTTCTCCACCAACAATTGCACCAGCGTGTCCCATTCTACGTCCCGGAGGAGCTGTTTGACCAGCAATAAAACCAACAACTGGTTTAGTTGCATTTGCTTTTATCCAATGTGCAGCTTCAGCTTCCATTCCACCACCAATTTCACCAATCATAATAATACCTTCGGTTTCTGGGTCGTTCATTAATAACTCAACAGCTTCTTTAGTTGTTGTTCCAATAATTGGATCGCCACCAATACCAATAGCTGTAGTAATTCCCATACCAGCTTTTACAATTTGATCAGCAGCTTCGTAAGTTAATGTTCCTGATTTAGAAACGATACCAATTTTACCTTTTTTGAAAACAAAACCTGGCATAATACCTACTTTTGCTTCGCCAGCAGTAATTACACCTGGGCAATTAGGACCAATTAAACGGCAATCTTTACCTTTTAAATAGTCTTTTGCAATAATCATATCTTTTGTTGGGATACCTTCAGTAATACAAATAATTACTTTAATTCCCGCTTCAGCAGCTTCCATTATTGCATCTGCAGCAAATGGAGGTGGAACAAAAATAATAGAAGTATCTGCTCCTGCTTTTTTAACAGCATCTGCTACCGTGTTAAAAACAGGACGATCTAAATGTGTTTGACCACCTTTGCCTGGAGTTACTCCGCCTACTACATTAGTGCCGAACTCAATCATTTGAGTAGCGTGAAAAGTTCCTTCACTACCAGTAAAACCTTGCACTATTACTTTTGAATTTTTGCTTACTAAAACGCCCATATTTTATATTTTTTGTTTTTCTGTTGTTTTTAAAGAGGTGCTAAATTAAACATTTCTGTTTAATTGATAGTTTTTTTTTATAAAAGAATACCTAAAGAAAACAACTTTCCCACGCCTTTCTGCTTTTCTTAAACTAATTACTTGAAATACTTTTTATTTGCTGGTTAATTTCGTCAATTTTCTTCTCTAATTTTTCAATCATTTTTTGCTGTTCCTGAATAGCCTTTATGAGAGGCAATGTTAATTCATCGTAACGAATGCCCCAAGAGCCAGTTCCATCTGCATTTGGCTTAGTTACTATGATAGATTCAATTCCTAATTCTTGAAGTGTCTTATATACATCTTGAGCCATTAATCCAGCATATCGAGGAGCACTTTCACCATGAGCCTTATAGTTATAGCTTATAGGTTTTAATTTAGTTATTAAATCTAAACCCAAAATATCTTCTTTAACATTGGTTTTAAGCGATTTATCTGACGAAACTGTCCATGCAACAGGTACTTCGCAAACAGTAACAGAAGAATTACCAATTCTTACTTTATCACTTGCGTCAACAATTGCCGAATTACCAATTACTATAGTATTGGTTAAATTAGAAGTAGACACATCTGCAAAAAAGCCTAAAGCAGTGTTATTACTTCCTGAAATATTAGAATATAGTGCTTGATAACCGAATCCTGTATTATTACTACCTGTACTAGCATACAGAGTTCTATATCCGCTTGCAGTGTTATATGAGCCACTAATATTAGCTCGAAGCGACTCGTGACCACTAGATGTGTTACGAGATCCCGTTAAATTTGAAAAAAGTGAAAAATTACCTATACCAATATTATAATATCCATTTGTATTAGAATAAAGAGATCTATAACCAGATGCAATATTGTGACCTCCAGTTGAATTGTAATATAATGCATCGCTACCACACGCTGTATTTACAAGACCAGTTAAATTTGTATAAAGTGCTCCATAACCATTTGCAGTGTTATCATATCCCTCAGTATTACTATAAAGTGCTTCAGAACCTGATGCTGTATTTCTAAAACCAATTGTATTCATTTTCAAAGTGTTTTGACCAATTGCAGTATTATTATACCCTGTAGTATTAGAATTTAGTGCAGATTCACCTACTGATGTATTATATGAACCTGTGGTATTAAAATATAAGGCACTACAACCAATAGCAGAATTTCTACCTCCTGTTGTATTTGAACCTAGTGCTTGTTGTCCAATAGCTGTATTATTATAACCTGAGGTATTAAAGAACATTGGTTCATGTCCCAAAGCAGTGTTGTTACTCCCCGATGTATTGTTTTTTAATGCTTTAGAACCAACGGCAGTATTTCTTGTTCCTATGGTATTAGAAGAAAGAGCCATAAAACCTAAACCAGTAATGTAAAGCGTTGTGTTACTATTACCACCTGCTTGATAACCATAAAAAGTTATTCCTGAGCTATTAATTTTACCCGCATTTATATTATTAACTCTTAAGTTAAAAGGGTTATTATCAGTGGTTCCAATGAAATTTGTCCCTTCAACTGTGCCAGAATTCCCTGTTAAAGACCATGCGTTTAAAGCACCATCAGCGCCTGTTGCACCTGTTACACCTGTAGCACCAGTTGCACCCGAACCAGCAGGACCTGTTGCGCCCGTAGCCCCTGTTGCTCCCGTAGCTCCTGTTGCTCCTGCTATACCTGTTGCTCCCGCCACTCCATTTGCAGCATATAATGCGTAAGGCACACTACTTAATTGGCTAGTACCAGAAATAGTGTATGCAGTTCCTCCTGCAGGATCTGTTTCAATTTTAATAAAATATGGTCCTGCTGCCCAATTAATTGAAGAAAAAGTTCCTGTAACAGCTGTTCCAGTTCCTATTTCTAAACTAACTAAACCATTAGCGTTACTTGTTGGTGTTTGGGTTTCTACATATACAGCAGTACCCGTTGATGTTGTTTGTAAAATACTAATTCGCATTCCAACAACAGTTGATGTAACAAGTGCATCGCTACTATTTCTAACAACAGCTTGATAACTCATTTTTTGCGGCGACTGGGCAAACACACTTGCTGTTAGCAATAAAGCAGATAAAAGTGAATATAATTTTTTCATAGATGTATTTATTTAATTTTTAATTATTTTAAATGTTTTTACTTCTTTATTATTACTTGTTACTTTTAAAAAGTAAAGTCCAGCAGAAAAATTATTCATTGCTATATTTACTTGGTTAACTTCCATTTTTTTACTTTCTAACAATTGGCCTTGTGCATTAGTTAATTGATAATTCATTTCTGAATTTAGTTTTTCAGTACTTAAAACTAAGTCAGTTGTTGTTGGGTTAGGAAATGCGTTAAGTGAAATTTGAAACTCATTTTCGTTGATGCCAACTGAAAAAATTTCAAATGCTTGTTGAACACCTTGTGCTACACTACCTGTAGAACCTGTATTTATTGTATAAAGCACTTGCCCAAGCGAGTAACTTACTGAGCCGCCACTACCTGAAATATTTCCACCAGAAGCAACATTTGATTGCTGCGCACATACTGTTGTTATTCCAAAAGAAAACAAAAGTAAACTACAAAATTTTAATATTTTTTTCATTCTTTACTAAATTAATTTTAAATCAACTCGACGTTATAAATGTAAATTAAATATTAATTATTGACAAGTTTATCTGTAATTTTTACAGTCTTTAAATAACAAAAACTAAACAATTGCAATTAGTTAAAGCCTTTTAGTACAAAAAACCAAATACCCATAGCGGGATTTTATTGCCAACGCCATATTCCATATCATCGCTCACAATAAATGTGTTTTTTTGGTTTTTTATTTGAAATTGAGATTTATTAATGCCTCCAATTTCAAACTGGTATTCGCCATCAACCAAAAAATCGCCAACGTCAGAAAACGAAATTTTGTGCTTGTAACCCACTTGATTAAAGAAAAATGTTTCTCTAATGTTTCCTTCATTTACCTTACGTTTATCTATGCCGTACATTAAATTTGTGTTGTGTAAGTACAATTTTTCTGGCTTTGATAATACATTAAATGCTTTGTCATCTCTGCGTAATAATTTCACTAAGCGTCCATCTTCTAAATAATCAAAAAAATTATTCATGGTTGGGCGCGACACCTCTAAATCGCCAGCTAATTTAGACACATTGGGCGTGTAAGGCACTGCTATGGCAACCATGTGCAATAAACGTTTAAGTTTAAAAATGTAGCGCGGGTCTATTTCTTTACAAATTACCAAATCCGATTCGAGCGTTAAGTTTACCACATTCATTAATCGCTGATGGTAAGCAAATTTATTTTCTCTATAAAATGGGTAGTAGCCATGCTGTATGTAATCGTTCCAAAACTCAAATGGTTTAATTTTTTTTACAATGTCTCTTGTTAAAGATTCGTGATTTTTTAAAATCTCTTCCAAAGTTAAAACAGGAAATTTTTTCTTTGTTTCTATTTGAATAAACTCTCTAAACGATAAGCCTGGCAACTCGTACATTACTACACGCCTACTTAAATCGTAATTACCTTTTAAAATTTGTAAAATGCTTGAACTAGTAAACGTTACTTTTAATTGTGGCAACGAATCGTAAATATTTTTTAACTCTTGACTCCAATTTGGGTATTTATGCACTTCGTCTAACAACAAATGTTTTCCTCCCGAACGATTAAATTGCTTGGCAAGATCTAATAATTTATTTTCAGTAAAATAAACGTCATCTAAACTAGCATATAATATTTTTTTTGCGTCTTTTGGGTTGCGTTTTATATAGTTTAATAAAACTGTTGTTTTGCCAACACCACGCGAACCTTTAATGGCAGATAAACGCATATTCCAGTCCATTTCCGTTTCTAAACCTCTGCTAAAATCATACACTAAATTATCTAACAATGTATTTTGAAACTCTATTAACGACTCCATAATTGTAATTTTTATAACACAAATATAAAACAATTTGTTATAATTAAAATACATTAAATAATATATTTTGTTAATCCTAATTAACAAAACTAATTTTAAGTATTTAACTATTTGATTATCAATAATATATATTCATTAATTTTGTTTTAACAATTGCAATTAGAGCCGAAATGGAATCCGTTTTATTGACCTAAACTTATACTATTAATTGACAAGTTTATTGCTAATTTTGTGCGCTCCTAAATTAATAACAAAGCGAAACAATATTGAATTTAGCCTCACAAAACACTATTTATGCACTAGCTACTGCTCCTGGAGTTGGAGCAATTGCGGTTATTCGTTTATCGGGTGCCGAAGCTATTTCTATTGTGCATTCAATATTTTATTCTATTAAAGGAAAACAAAACCTTTTATCTAAAGCATCGCATACGCTACATTTTGGTACTTTACGGGATGAAAACCGAATAATAGACGAAGTTTTAATTTCACTTTTTAAAGGACCAACTTCTTATACAGGTGAAGATACTATTGAAATATCTTGCCATGGCTCAATATATGTGCAACAGCAAATTATGCAGTTATTAGCAAAAAAAGGAGCCGTGTTAGCAAAGCCAGGAGAATTTACGCTTCGTGCATTTTTAAATGGTAAGATGGATTTATCGCAAGCAGAAGCTGTAGCCGATTTAATTGCATCGAGCTCAGAAGCCGAACATAAATTGGCATTGCAACAAATGCGAGGAGGTTTTTCTGAAGAATTAAAAAAATTAAGAGATGAGTTAATTCAGTTTGCTTCGTTAATTGAATTAGAATTAGATTTTAGCGAAGAAGATGTTGAATTTGCCAACCGAGCACAATTAGAAACTCTAGTTAGTAAAGTAAACGGAATTATACGTTTACTAATTGAATCGTTTAGTTTTGGAAATGTTATAAAAAATGGTGTTTCTGTTGCTATTGTGGGCGAACCCAATGCCGGAAAATCTACCTTACTGAATAAATTGCTTAACGAAGAAAGAGCTATTGTTTCTGACATTGCAGGCACGACCCGCGATGTGATTGAAGATACAATGGTGATTGATGGAATAACATTTAGATTTATTGACACCGCAGGTATTCGCAAAACAACCGATACTATTGAAAGTATTGGAATTAGTAAAACTTTTGAAAAAGTAAAACAAGCTTTTTTAATTTTGTTTTTGATTGATGCGAAAGATATTGATGCGGAGCAAACGCAAAAAACATACAGCGAACTAACTGAAATGGCAAAAGAAAACAATGGAATAATTTTGCCTATTATTACCAAAATTGATTTAGCTAAACCTGTGGCAGAAATTAATTTTAAAAATGCAATTACAATTTCGGCAAAAACAAATGAAAATATTGATGAGCTAAAGAAAAAAATTGTAGCCATTGTTAAAAACACACACAACACTGGTAGCGAAATGATTGTTACCAATGCTCGCCATTACGAAGCACTTAATAGCACACACGTTTCGTTAAACAATGTAGAGGTTGGTTTAAAGCAAAATATTACTGGCGATTTTTTAGCTATTGATATTCGTAAAGCCTTATATCATTTAGGCGAAATTACAGGAAGCATTACAAACGACACACTTTTAGAATCCATATTTACAAAATTCTGTATCGGAAAATAGAGAAGTAGTCTCCCACCAAAAAATTATGTCTAGAAAAACATCAACTAACGAAGAACAAATTGACGCAGCAGAATCGGATTACTTGTATCTTAAAACATCTCAAATACCCAACGCAGGCAAAGGTTTATTTACTGCAATTGATATAAACAAAGGTGAAATTATTTCTGTTTTTAAAGGCGAAATTTTATCCGACCGTCAAATTGATATTAGAGTAAAAAACAACAAAGACAGGTATTTTATTCAGATGCTAGACGGAACCATAATGGATTCGATGAATGTAAAATGCTTTGCAAAATATGCTAATGATGCGAAAGGAAGTTTGGATTCATCTTTAAAAAATAATTCAAGAATTGCAGTTAGTGATGATGATGAAGTTTGCATAATTGCAACAAGAAATATTAAAGAAGGCGAAGAAATTTTTTGTGGTTATGGCAAAGGTTACTGGAATAAACACGGACTAAATTAAAACTTAAAATATTGCACTACATTATGCACAAGCCTTTTGGTTATTTATGCCAATTTAAGTGCGAACTCAGCAAAAAAAAACTAGCCGGAAATCTTTATCCTTTTGCAGAAGGTACAATGTCTATTGGACGATTGGACGAAGATAGCGAAGGTTTATTGCTACTTACCACTGATGGAAAAATGAGCGAAAGTGTAAGAAGTAAATCTGTTGAAAAAGAATATTATGCGCAAGTAGATGGACAAACTTCTGCCGAAGCATTATTAAATTTATCAAAAGGAGTTGAAATTAGTCACAGAAGCATAATCTATAGAACATTGCCCTGCAAAGTATTTAAATTAGAAACTGAACCCGATTTTTTGCCGAGAGCTAGAAAAATTAGAGACGACCGACATGGACCAACAACGTGGATATCTATTACAATAAACGAAGGCAAATACAGACAAGTACGTAAAATGTGTGCAGTAGCAGGATTCCCTGTGCTTAGATTAGTGCGTGTAAGAATCGGGAAAATAAAATTAGGAAATTTACAAGCTGGCGAAGTTATTGAAACAGAAGTGTTAGATTTTTAAAAACGTGTTGCTAAAATATAACAACACGTTTTAAATAATTATTGAAAATTAAAAAACTCTTTGTGTACTTTATATGTTCTAGCTTCTCTATCTACTAAGTAAGATGCTTTAGTAATATATCCATCTTCTAAAACTTGTCCGAAAACACTTTTATTAAAAAATGGTTTTATTTCAACTACTAATTTTTTCGCTTCATCAAATCTATTTGTAAATAAATAACCTACTATTAAGTTTCTTTTAATCAAATTAATAAATTCTTGGCGGTCTTTTGAATCTTTGAATTCATTTAAAATATTTGAATCAGTAATACAGCTTTCCCAAACCTTAACACATTTATCAGCCATTTCATAAATTTCTTTTGTGTGCCAATTCAAATTTTTATCTGCTTTATAGTTTGTTTTTACTGAATCTATAATTATTTCAATATCATCACTAGCTTTTTCTATTGTCAAGAAAACAGGATTTTTTGATTTTACTTTTGATACTACAGCAAATTCAAATGTGCCATTTTTATACCCGAACAAATGAGTAGCAATTGCTGCAACTTCGTTCATACACTCAATAACCAAAATTTCTTTAGTATTTTGATATAAATTTGGTTCAAATCTTCTATACGAAAGATCTAATGCTGGCTTTGATGTATATGTTGGTGCGGGAACTTTCCCTTTAAGTTTATCATAGCTATAATCTTGCGGATAATCCATTTTCCTTGGAGTGTTAACTACAGTATCTAATAAAACAACTCCTTTAATATTATCCACAACTTGAATTGTGTAAGAAAAATTAAATCCTAAAGTAGAATAATGACTCATAACTTCTGTGCCTGGCTGAGTACCTGCTGTTTTATTCGATTTATCATCTTTTGAAGTTAATTCTATATTCCCAAATAAAACATTTACCGTAACATCAGAACTTACTTCTTTATTATTTCTATCCAATGTGATAATTTTTCCACCAGTAATAAAACCATCTTTAGATTTATTAGGCGTAACATTTTTGTAACCAGAAATTACTGGTTTAGAAAATTCAACATATGTAGTAGATAGAGGAACGGCATCAGTTGCATTTGTTCCAACAGAATATTGATACGTTTTATACTCTTTAGGCAAAGGTTTTTCAGGCAAAAACTGATATTTCATTGTTTGATGTTTGGTTTTTATATTTTGACCAAACAATAAAGTAGACATTAAAATTAACGTCAATAACAAATGGAATTTTCTCATAAAATTGATTCTTTTTTTTAATTAGTCCGCGAATATAAGACTTTTATCTTATTAAAGTAAGAGTCCCATCTATAAAAACTAATTTATTGTTGGGGTCGCTGTACTTAATTTTATAGGCATAAATACCAACTGGTGCATCGGCTCCATCCCAACCAATTAACGGATCGTTAGTTTCAAAAACTTTTTGTCCAAAACGATTAAAAATTGTCATTAAATATTCTTCGCCATCAAAAAACATTCCTTTGGGAATAAATATTTTGTTAAAATCGCCACGCGGATTAAAAGCATTAGGCACAAAAATAGTTGGTTCTTGCTTTACACAAATTATATTCGATTTGCTACTTGATTTGTAGTTATACTTATTTGTATCTGCTTCTAACGCTTCAACCTGATAACAATAATTACCCGATTGAATGATGAAATTTTTAATATCATCTTCGTAATTTGTTGTGTCAGAATAGGCAAAAGATAATAAAGAACTATTATCCTCTCCTCTGTACAACTGATAATTTTTTGTTCCTGAATTCCACGATTCAAAAACGTTCCAGGTTAATTCGTTTTTCAAATCAAAACTTGCTTCAGCATCTAGCAAAATAGAACAGACCACATTTTCTGATGTTTTTACATTTATAGAACAGCTATCAATAGCTTGCAATTTGTAATAATAAACATGAGCATTTACTTCGGCTGTTGAGTCAGTAAAATAAATTTCGTTACTTGTAAACGAAGGTTTTAAGGTGTCAATAGTTTTATAATTTGCATCGGCATCAGTTGCACGTTGAACTAAATAATGTTTTAAATCGGCTGTTTTATCTGCATAAGCAGTAAGTTTTATATTTTCATTTTCTGCACTTGCAGTTACTAAATATAAATTATCGGGCACTTTATAAACATTTGCAGTAAAACACAATTGATGCGATAACGAACTTTTTGTTCGTGTAACATCTATTGCTCTAACGTAATAACAATAGGTTGTAAAAGGTTCAATTTTAGTGTGCGTAAATGTGTTGGTTGAACCAGATACGTTTCCAATTAATTTTTGCGGTTCGCCATTTATACTAACGTAAATGTAGTATGCACTTATTCCACTCCAACCTTGGTAGGCATTCCAAGTTAATTTATTTGTTTTTGCACATTTATCTTGTTGCACGTTTACAAACATAGTTTTGTGCACTGTACCTTGCGGACTAATATTGGTGCAGTTATCAAAAGCTGCAATTCTAAAATCAAGTGCATCGCTAACCGATGAATTACTATAGGTGTAGCTGGTATTATTAATTCCACTTATTGAAGCAATACTTAGCCATACACCATTATTAAATTGATAAACTTCATAACCCTCTGTGTCTATAGAAGTGCTAGGTTGCCAGGCCAAAAATACGCTACCATTTGCAGGATTAATTGAAATACTATCTAAAACAGGAATAGCAGGTGGTGTTTCGTCAAAGCCAGGTCCGCATTGCGAAAAAGCACTTTCCGAAAAAAGAAATAAGTTTACAAAAACAACAACTGAAAATAAAAAGTAACGCATTCTATTATTTTTTACCTACAACCAATTCTGTTAAATCTTTTTCTTGAAAATAAGTAGCGCACAAATTTTTAATTTGCTCTGGCGTAATTGAATGAATTGTTTTTATGTAGTTATCGTAATACGTATAATCCAATCCATAAAAATAAATTCCTTTAAATTTATCAGCCATAGCAAAAGCTCCTTCAGCACTTCTTAATAAAGTTCCGAGCATATAATTTTTAACTAAATCTAACTCATCATCACTAACCAACTCTTCTCTTAAACGTTTTAATTCAAAATATATTTCGTTAAGTGCCGATGCGCAAACATCAACTCCAACTTCGGTAGAAATAACAAAATAACCTACATCGTTCATCGACACAACACCTGAACCTATTCCGTAAGTATACCCTTTATCTTCGCGAATATTGCTCATTAATCGTGAACCAAAATAACCACCAAAAATTGTATTTACAACTTGTAAAGCTTGATAATCTTTATGTGTTTTGGTAACTAGTGGGCGACCAATACGAATTGCCGATTGTATGGCATCATCTTTTAACTCAACAACTTTATTAGGTTTAAAATCGATAGAAGTATCAATTTTTGTTTTTGCTTCTTGTTTTGAAGGAATGTTTTCGAAAGCCGATTTTAAACTATTTAATTCTGCATCGCTAACTTTTCCTGAAACAATAATTGTTGCATTTGATAATGAATAATGTGTTTCAAAAAAATCAACAATTTGTTTTATGTTAATGGTATTATAGTCGTTTTCTGCAATAGCAGAACCAAATGGCGAATTAGCCCCAAACAACAATTTCGGGAATAAATTACGTGCTTGGTAATCAACCTTTTTTTGATTAACAGAAAATTTTTGTTTGGCGTTTTTGTTATAAATATCAAACTCTTTTTCTGGAAAACTAGGATTAGTTATAATATCAACAAAAACAGGCAGTGTGCTCGCTAAGTGTTTGTTTAGCGTGTACAATGTTATTGACGAATGATCTTTTGAAGTTTCGTTTTCTAAAAAAGAACCATAATAATCAAAATGTTCTGCAATTTGTTGAGAATTCATTTTACTAGTACCTTCTTTAAGCAAAGCATTTACGGTAGAAGCCAACAAGGGATGATTAGCGTATTTGCTACCTGCATTAAAAAAAACTTCCAGTCGAATTACATCTTGCGAACCAGCATTAATGCAAAACAATTGTAATCCATTATTGAGCTTAACATGCGATGGTTTTACAAATTCAATTTTTTCAACATCTTGAATTTCGGGAGCAATAGTTCTATTTAATGTCATATTATTTTTTTGCTAAATAGTAAAGTGTTGAACAATTTGTAGATTGAAAAGTTTGGTTTGCTACACGGTGCAAATCGGCAGAAGTTACGGCTTGGTATTTTTCGTTTTCGGTATTTACCATAGCAGCATCGCCCAACAATTCAGAAATAGCAAGGTTCATCGCTTTGTTACCAATACTCATTTCCGAAAAAATTAAAGTGCTTTCTACTTTGTTTTTTACTTTTTGCAATTCTTTTTCATCAATTATTTCAGCTTTTAATTTCTCTATCGCTTCGTCTATTGCTGCTGATGCATTTTTAACATCAACTCCATCTGCTACTTTACCCGAAACAACAAATAATCCTTCGTCAAAATCGCCAGAAACGTAAGCGTTTATTTCCGAAAATAATTGATGATTTTTTACTAAATCGTTATACAATCTCGCAGACCTTCCGTTCGATAAAATATCAGAAATTAAATCGTAGCAATGATAATCCTTGTGCTGACGATTACACATATGCCAAGCTTTGTATATTGCATTTACAGGCACATCTTTGTATACAGTTAACTCGCGAGCTTCGGTTTGTTTGGGTTCTTTGGGTAAATTTCTTTTTAGCTTAGGTTGCGCAGCAATTGGAGCAAACCATTTTTCTGCCAACTCAATTGTTTTATCAAAAGTTATATTACCAACAACGCACAATATAGCATTTGCAGGATGATAATGTTCTTTAAAAAAACCTTTTACATCATCCATTGTTGCATTTTCAATATGCGAAATTTCTTTACCAATTGTATTCCACAAATACGGATGTACTTTGTATGCTAATGGTTTTAACAACAACCAAACATCACCATAAGGCTGATTTAAATAACGCTGTTTAAACTCTTCTATTACAACACTACGCTGCACTTCTAAACTTTTGGGAGTAAAAGCCAAACTCAACATTCTATCGCTTTCTAACCAAAAACCTGTTTCAACATTATTTGCAGGAATAGTTAAATAATAATTGGTAATATCGTTAGTAGTAAAGGCATTATTTTCGCCACCCACTTTTTGCAAAGGCTCGTCATAGTTAGGAATATTAACCGAACCTCCAAACATTAAATGTTCGAACAAATGAGCAAAACCTGTTTTATCAAAATGCTCATCGCGTGCGCCGACATCGTATAACACATTTACGCAAACCATTGGTGTAGATTCATCTAAATGATGAATTATTTTTAATCCGTTTGCTAACGTATGCTTTTTAAATTCTATCATATATTTTAAATACTTTTTAGTGTATTATTTTAGTAAAACAATTGACAACAAATATACATGCAATTCTGTTAAATTCTTATGATTTTCAATTGTTTTGCTGTTGAAAATTTGTTTTTTACGATAAAATTATTAAATTGCATTAGTATTTTACGAGGCAGTTGATTTTGAAATTTGTAAAAACAAAATGAGGCTATTAAATAATTTTATTTGTTATTGTTTACTATTGCTTTTAAGTAATACAGACAATGTATTTGCTCAATTTGAAAAATTACATGACTTTGCAACGCCAAATATAGGCATTACTCCAAGTGGTTATTTAGCTTATGATAGTTTGTATCTATATGGAACAACGCATGGTGGTGGCAACTATAATGCGGGAACAATTTATAAAGTAAAAAAAGATGGGACAGGCTACCAAAGACTTTTTGATTTTGAAGGAAATAACACAGGATACTCACCAATGGGTGGACTTGAATTAGCAGGAGAATACTTATACGGCACCTGTTTTTGGGGAGGCCAATTTTTAAATGGCACTATTTATAAAATTAAAAAAAATGGAACGGAATTTCAAATACTACATAGTTTTAATGGTATAAATGGTTCTAATCCAACTGCAAAACTAACATCAAAAGGAAGCCTTCTTTTTGGTGTTACTTTGTATGGTGGAAATAGCGGAAATAATTATAATGGTAACATTTTTAGAATAAATAAAGATGGCTCCAATTTTATGACTTTACACTATTTTAATGCAACAAACGGATTTAGCCCAAGTGAAGGATTAATAATTGACGACACCTACACATTGTATGGAGTAACTCCTGAAGGAGGAGGAAATGGAGGTGGCACAATTTTTAAAATTAATTATGATGGAACTGGCTTTTTAACACTATTTAGTTTTAATAATACATATACTGGAAAAACACCTAGAGCAGAACTTTTAGAACATGATGGTTATTTATTTGGTACTACATATGGTGGTGGAGTTAACGATTATGGAACAATTTTTAAAATAAAAAAAGATGGAACAAATTACACTAAACTCCATGAGTTTAACAACACAGATGGAAGAAAAATAATTAGCTCACTCAAAATAAAAGATAATTACTTATACGGTACAGCAAGTTATGGAGGTACATTTCATGCAGGTACATTTTTTAAAATTAATATTGACGGAAGTGATTTTGAGAGTTTTTTTATTTTTGGTGAGCATGAGAATTTTTTTGAGCCAACAGGCAACTTAATAATTGAAAATGAATCTATTTATGGCACATGTAGTTATGGTGGTTTTAATAATGCAGGCGGATTGTATAAAATTAAAATAGATGGAAGTGATTTTGAAAAATTAATAAAATTTGGAGCACCTTTAGATGGCGCATATTGCTATAACGGTTTAATTTCTGTTGGCGAATATCTTTATGGAATGACTCCATATGGTGGAACAAACGGACAAGGAATTATTTTTAGAATTCGACCAAACGGAACTAATTTCTCTAAAATTTATGATTTTAAGGGGAAAATAGATGGTAGTGAGCCAAATGGCTCATTAATATTTGTAAATGGCAAATTGTATGGCTTAACAAAATCTGGCGGGCAAAATAATTACGGAGTAATTTTTAATGTTGATACAAGTGGAACTGATTTTGCAAAAATTTTCGACTTTAATGGCATAAACGGAAAGTATCCATTTGGAACTTTAACAAAAGATTCCGATTATTTATACGGAAGTACTTATTACGGTGGTATAAATAATCAAGGGACAATATTTAGAATTATGCCAAATGGCAGCAACTTCAATAAACTTTTTGATTTTGAAAAAACTAGTAGCAACTGCTATCCTCAAGGAAAACTTTCAATTATTGACAATTATATATATGGCATGACCGACTCATTTCATTTCACAGAAGATACTATGGGTACAATATTTAAATTAAAAACTGATGGGGCTAATTTTCAGAATTTATTAATTTTTAATGGTTATAATGGGTCTTCAGCTACTTCAGAATCTCAACTATTACCTATTGGTGAATACCTATATGGATTAACATTTTTTGGAGGTAATTTTGGAATGGGTACAATATTCAAAATAAAAAACGATGGTACCAATCATCAAATATTGCAACACTTTCATGGTCCAAACGGAGCTAATCCCCATGGAACTATGATACTTGATGGAGATTTTTTATATGGTGCTACAGCATATGCAAACAGCACTCTTTCTTTAACATTAGGCGATATTTTTAAAATTAAAAAAGATGGTAGTAATTTTAGTAAAGTTCATAATTTTTCTAATTCTTTATCTGGTGGAAATCCATTTTGTACATTATACTCAGATAGAACTTATTTATATGGCACAACTCAAAAAGGTGGATCGGCTGATTACGGTACAATTTTTAGAAAAAAATTTTGCGACCCTCCAGTTTTAAATGCTTATGTTAGCACCAATAAAGTTTGCATTGGTGATGAAGTCGTTTTTTCAACAAATACTATTCCACTTGTAGTTGATTGGGAAAACGATATTGTAAGTGGAGTTCCTTATACAATAACAGAAAACAGCACTTATACGGCAAACGCATATAATATAATTACTGGTTGCGGTAACTCTGCTCAGGTTAATGTTTCGGTTTCAAATGTTTCTATTTATCAAAACGGAAAATCACTTTATGCAAATGAATTTAGTGATGAATACAAATGGTTAAATTGCGAAACAAACACAATAATTGATGGTATAAATGAAAATTCTTTTACACCTTCAAAAAGCGGATATTATTCGGTAATAATTGATTTAGAAAATTGTAGCGACACTTCTGATTGCTTTTATTATAATAAAAACACAAGTGTAAATGATTTTGAAAATAATAAAAATGAATTACAAATATTTCCTAATCCTACTAATGGGTTTTTCAAAATAAAACACAAATCCGATTCAAATTTTGATTTGAATATTTATAACGCTCAAGGTGCATGTGTTTTAACAAATACTGATGCTAAAAACGAAGCAGAAGTAAATATATCTAATTTACCAAAAGGTATTTATTTGGTAAGAACAAAAATTGGTGTATTAAAAAGCAAAAATGAATTTGAAACTTTTAGTAGAACTATAATAGTTAACTAAACTTAATTTGTGAAATTCTTTGTTTTTCTTCTTCAAACTCAATAACAATATTTTTAATGATTTGTGCAACTGGTAAAATTTCTGAAAAGTTGGCCGAAACCTGACCAATTTCTAATTCGCCTTCAATCATATCTCCTTCAAACATTCCTTTTTTAGCTCGAGCTCTACCTAAAATTTCAGTCAACTTTTCGGGAGTAGCGCAATTGTTATAGGCTGTTTCTAATTGTTTGTAGAAATCGTTTTTTATTAATCGAACAGGTGTTAATTCTTTCAAAGTAAGAATAGTATCACCTTCTTTAGCTTGAACTACAAGATTTTTAAAGTTTAAGTGCGCTGATGATTCAACACTTGCAACAAAACGACTTCCCATTTGCACGCCATCGGCACCTAAAGCCATTGCTGCTAACATAGATTTTCCGCAACCAATACCGCCTGCAGCCATTAAAGGAATTGTAACAGCCTTTTTCACCAATGGAATCAAACACATCGTTGTGGTTTCTTCTCTACCATTGTGTCCTCCGGCTTCAAAACCTTCGGCAACAATAGCATCAACACCTGCTTCTTGACATTTTAAAGCAAACTTTACGTTAGAAACTACATGCACAACCGTAATTCCGTGTTGTTTCAAAATGGGAGTCCAAGTTTTTGGATTACCCGCCGAAGTAAACACAATTTTAACACCACTATCTATAATGGTTTTCATGTGTTCTTCAATATTTGGGTAAAGCAACGGAATATTTACACCAAAAGGTTTATCGGTAGCTTTTTTACATTTTTCAATTTGTTCTTTTAACACTTCTGGATACATAGAACCTGCACCCAACAAGCCTAATCCACCACTGTTACTAACAGCTGATGCCAACTCCCAACCACTACACCAAATCATTCCACCTTGAATAATTGGGTATTTAATTTTAAATAAATCTGTTATTTTATTCATCAAAATGCATTTAAGGCAACAAATTTAACAATGCTAAAGCAGAATACGTATTTAATTCAACTTATTTTATAGTAAAAAAGTTTATTTAATCTGATTTTTTTTATATTTGCACTAATATGTTAAAAAGAGTTTATTCGTTTTTATTGTTATCACTTTTTGTGTTAATCTCAAATGTATCTTTAGCGCAGTATAGATTAGACTATGGTGTAACCTTTGGTCCATCAAACTACGTTGGTGATGTTGGTTCTGGTGGCGATGCAAAAAAATTAACTAAAAACTTAAACCGTTTTGGGAACGTACAATGGAATGAAACAAAATACAGTATTGGCGCTTATGGCAGATATAAATTTCATCCTAAGGTTGCAGGAAGATTAAACTTTGGAGTTGTTAGAGTTGAAGGTGATGATAAGTTTGCTCAATCTGAAGGTAGAAGAGCTAGAAATCTGAACTTTAAAAACAATTTAATAGAATCTTCTTTTATTGGCGAATATTATTTTTATCAATCTAATGATAATTCATATCGCTCAAGAGGTGTTTGGAGAAGTGGTGGACGAGCAAGAAAAGATTTTTCGGCTTACGCTTTTACCGGCGTTGCAGGTCTTTATTCTAATCCTAAAGCAGATTATAATGGCAGTTTAGTTAAATTGCAACCATTACAAACCGAAGGCGTAAAATATGGTAAATTTGTTTTTGCAATTCCAGTAGGTATTGGAGTTCAATACACAATAAACAGACAATGGAAATTTGGTTTTGAATTAAATTACAGACATACTTTTAATGATTATTTAGATGATGTAAGTGGTGTTTATAAAGACCCTACTACTTTTACAGATCCTACAGCAGCTGCGCTATCTAATAGAAGAGGTGAATTAACAGATGAGAACTTGCCGCCTGCTGAGAATTATGGAGTTAGGTATAATGCTACTACAAAAGAGTACGAACCGCAAAAACGTGGAGACCCAAAGCAAGATGATACTTTTATGACTTCAACTTTTACTGTTGGATATACACTTAAAGGTAAAAATTCATTTTACAAAGCAAGATACAAGTACATTACTTCAGGTAAAAAACGTTTCAAAAAACGTAGAGGTAGAGCTAAGTTCTAAAAAATTAAAAGTCGCTGATTGCGACTTTTTTTTATTTACATACTTTCTATTATTTCTTAAAAAACTGAGTTAGTTTTGATAATGGTTTCCTTATAAAAGTTAAGGCTTTGGGTTTTACTCCATTTAATTCCCAAGCCAATTTATCTTCTCTATTTGCTTTTATTCTATTCCAAATTGAATTGTTACTCATTCCTCCAACTCGCATTTTGACAAGTACTTTGGGCAAGTAAGCAACTTTAATTTTATTTACGTGAATAAAACGAAGGATCAATTCGTAATCAGCAGCAGATTTTAAACTAAGATTAAATTTGCCGTATTTAGTGTAACACTCTTTCTTTACAAAAAATGCAGGATGTGGTGGCATCCAACCTTTATAAAACATTCCTTCGGTATAGTTACCAGAAATCCAAGTTCGTGTTACTTGGTTCGTGTTTGTTCTTTCAACATATTGCAAATCTCCATACACAGCTTCAACATTATTTTGAATAAATTGATTTACAATTTCTTCAACAACAGTTGAGTTAACATAAAAGTCATCCGAATTTAAAATGGCAACATAATCTCCTGTCACCAAATCAATTCCTTTGTTTATTGCATCGTAAAAACCATTATCTTTTTCAGAAATAATGTTAAAAATCTTTTCTTTGTGTTTATTTACAATAGCTAACGTTCCGTCGGTTGACTTACCATCAATAACTATGTATTCGATATTGGAATACGATTGAGAAAAAACAGATAACAAAGTATCTTCAATAGTTTTTTCGCTATTAAAACAAACTGTTATTATACTGAACTTTGGACTATTCACTAATTTCTCTTTTTCTGATTGCAACGGCAGGATTACCTTGATAAATGGTATAACTCTCTAAATTTGTAACGGCAACAGAATTTACAGATAATACAGAGTGCGACGAACAAACTACTCCCGGACAAACAACACTCTGTGCGCCAATCCAAACGCCTTCTTCAATTATAATTTCTTTTACAATTAAATCGAAAGTACTTTTTTTATAATTATGATTTCCACACAAAAGCATTGCTCCTTGAGAAACACAAGCATTATCTCCTATTGTTACATTTGCCAAATTATCAATCCACACTTTTTCGCCTAGCCAAACATTTTTTCCTAGTGTCAATTTCCAAGGATATTTAATATTTACATAAGGTTTAATTACAACTCCTTCATTTACATTTGCGCCATACAACTTTAGCAAAAAACGTTTAACAGAAATTATTGGAAAAGCCGAATTAAAAAAAACTGCATTTGTAAAATACCACAACAATCTAACTAGCGCACTAGCTCCTGGTTTATACCAACTATTATTGAATTTAGATAAATCTGTTTTGTGCTGCATAATGCTAAGTTAACAAATGATAAAATAAATTCAAGTTTTGCTGCTTAATTTCTTTGTTATTAATAAACTCATTGGCAAAAACTAGCGCTCCTTGCGAAAACAAATTATATTCATCTTGCGATTGTAAAGCTAATTTATCAATTACTTCAGTAAATTTAGATTCAGTTTCTAAAGGTAAATCAAAGCCACATTTTTTTTCTTCTAAATTACGCCAAGGTGTTTTATCGCTTATAATTACTGGTACTCCAGCAGTAAACGATTCAAAAATAGAGTGTCCAAAATTTTCGCCAAGTGTTGGTAAATACAAAAAATGGTAATTACTAATTACTTCATTCACCTTTTCGGGTTCAATTTCGTTTTTGTAATTTACTTTAATGTTTGAAGGTAAATTAGTAATTACTTTTAAGCATTGTTGCCAATATTCTTGATTATAAACTGAACCAAAAATATCAAAAGAAATAGTTTGTTTAGAATTTTGTAATGTTTGTAAAGCAAACAATAAGTTTTTTTCTGGAGCAATTCTCGCTAAACTAAACAATCGCAATTCACCTGACTGCTTAGGTTTTTGAACAAAATTTTTTAAACTTATTTTTTTTGGGAAGTTAGGAGCGATTAAAACTTCATTATTAGAAAACACATTTTTTATATCCTGCAATTCATTAACATTTGTTGAATGAAAAATCACATTTTTATACCATCCCAACGTTTTTGCAAGTTTTAAAAACAAACTTTTTTTAGTCGATTTTATTTCAATAGCCGTTTTAGCAAGCATTCCACGAGCTGCCACTAAACGCTTTTTATTTTTTGAAAACAAAACCGGAAGTATAGAAAAATAATAAGAATAAACGCCGTTGATGTAAATCATATCGCAATCAGTACTCTTAATTATATTTTTTATAGTTGAATACGAAAGATTATCAGGAGAAATGTAGTAAATATTTGAATTACAATTTTTTGTCCATTTATTTACTTCTACATTTTTATACGATTCTGCTTGTAGATAATCTGTGCTTCTTGTTACAACATAAAAATCTATTTCATCGTGCAAAAAATCAATCATATTGGCAAGCGAACGTGTTGGCCCACCTGCCTTGAAGCCAGGCAAAAACCAATCGATAAAAACCAATACTTTTATTTTATTCGACTTCATGTTGTTGCAACCAGTTTTCTAAAACTACTAAATACCAAATTCTGCTCCACGTAACGCTTGGGTGATTTTGCAAAAACTGATTCCAAAAATCAAGTAAATTCTTTTCGTTAAAATATTCTCTCTTAGCTAATGAAATAATTCGTTCTTCGCAAAATGACTTCAATTCATTCGTCATCCAATGTTTCCAAGGCAAAGTAAAACCCATTTTTTTTCGATTGACAATATCTGATGGCAATAAATCGTCCATTGCATCAACAAATAGTTTTTTTGGAGTAACTGGAAATTTATGTTTGTCGTTTACGGACAAAACATATTCTACTAATTTATAATCTAAAAATGGTTCACGAATTTCTAAAGCATGCGCCATGCTCATTTGATCGGTATCGCGCAACAACACGTTTTGCATATAGGTTGTTATTTCTGCAACAGAAACCGAACTTAACGAATAATTTTTTAACTCAGGAATATTTTTTAATTGATTAAAAACTTTATTTTCAAAATTGGTTTGCGGTTTTGCTAAAATAAAATTTAGCTGATGATTGAGCATAACTGTTCGCGCGTAAGGGAAAGTGTTTTTTATATTCCAATTGGATAAGTTTAATAAATAATTAAATTTATTTGAAGCTACACCCGGCTTGAATTTCATCATTAGCTGAGCTGTTGCTTCTTTAACGAAAGATGGCAATGAAGTAACCCAATTATTTTTTTGTAATGACAAAGAACGTTTAAAAACATCGTAACCAGCGAACAATTCGTCGCCACCAATACCCGACAAAGCCATTGTAACGCCGGCATTTTTTGTAGCCTTAGAAACAATGTAAGTATTTGGCCCATCGCCACTTGGATGATCCATCGCTTTTAAAGCATTTGGAATTTCATGCAAAAAATCTTTCGGAGTGAGTTTTATTTCGTGGTGTTCTGTATTAAATTTTTCAGCAACAGTTGCTGCATATTTTGCTTCAGAAAATTCGCTTTCATCAAAAGTAATGGTAAATGTTTTTACTTTATGATTTGAGATTTTACTCATTACTCCTACCACTGCGCTAGAATCTATTCCACCACTTAAAAAAGCACCAAACGGAACATCAGCCACCAACCTTGATTCTACAGCATTAGTAAATAATTTATTTACATCAGAGCAAATTTCATTGTAACTTTTATCAGCTGATAAATTAGTATTTATTTTAGAATTGATGTCCCAATATTGCTCAGTTGTAATTGTTTTGTTTTTAAAATGTAATTGACAACCCGGCATCAACATTTTTACATTTTGCAAAATTGTGTTAGGAGCATGAACAGTTTGATACTGCAAATAATCGATTAACGAATTATAATCAATTTTTTTAGGTGCGAAACCAGCTTTTAATAATGGTCGTATTTCGGAAGAAAAAGCAAGTGTATTATTTTCAAAAACATAATACAAAGGTTTTACACCCATTCTATCTCTCGCAATAAATAATTCGCTTGTCTGCTTGTCCCAAATAGCAAAGGCAAACATTCCGTTTAACTCATCAACACATTTTTTCCCCCACTTTATAAACGCAGCTAAAATAACTTCTGTATCTGTTTTTGTTTTGAATTGATATTCGTTTTGAAGTTTATTTTTTACTTCTAAAAAATTATAAATTTCGCCGTTAAAAACAATTACATATCGCTCATCGTTAGACAACATGGGTTGATGACCTGCCGAAGATAAATCAATAATAGAAAGTCGTTGCTGACCTAACACGCATTCGTTAGAAAACCAAGTTCCATTATCATCAGGGCCACGATGTTGCAAAGTTTGATTCATAAGAATCAACTTAGCACTTGCATCTTGCAAATTAGAAAAACCTACTATACCATTAATTCCACACACAAGTTCTATTTTAAATTTACATTTAACAAAGATGCAACCCAATTATTTACATTCACTTTTAGCGCTAGCAATCTACTCTTCTCTCCCATCGCCAAAATTTTTGAATCTTCTTTTTTTATAAATAAATTCATTTTGTTTTTTAGCTGCTCTACATTTGACGCTTCAAAAAAATATCCGTTTGTTCCGTTTAATAAAAACGAACTTGCCGCACCAACTTCAGAACTACAAATAATTGGAAATCCAGCTAAAGTAAACTCATGTACAACAACGCCCCAAGGCTCAACACGACTTGGCAAAACAAAAACAGAAGTTTCTGAAATGTATTTTTGCATATCTTTTGGCTGTACAAAACCAAAGTGCTTAATACTTGCGTGTTCAATTGCAGGAATATCTCCTACACCTAAACACCAAAGTTCCCAATCGTTAGTGTTTTCTTTTTTCAATTCAATAAACGCTTGCCATAAATCGGTAATACCTTTAAAATCGTAATATCTACCAACATAAATAAAACGATGTGGCATTTTAATTTTTTTAATTTCGAGCGAATCAAAATAATAGTTAGAATATAATTCTTGATTAGCAACATAAAATCCTTTTAAAATTTTATTTGTTTCAAATCCCAACTTTTCTGCAAACAGCTGCTGAGAGTTACCAGGCACCCAAACATGCGAAAATATTTTTTTTAACCAAATAGGACTCAACCAACAAGCTAATTTTTGTTTTGCATTTCCTTTCCATTGATTATCTAAAGTCATTATAGTTGGCACTATAGAAAAAAAAGATTTGGTAACTTTAAGATATTCTTTGTCAATCCAACCCGAAACAACAATTTTATCTGGATTAAAATTTACACAAGTATTTTTTAATTCTTGTAAATTAAGTTTACTTCTATCCAACATCTTTACATTTGCTGGCAAAGCAGTAAATTGAAAAGGAGCTTCTTTATTTACAGGAAAATGAATAATTAAAACTTCATCAACTTGCGAAGAAAGCGAACGAACACAATTAAGAAAATACTCAGCTAATTCAGTATATAAAAAAAGTATTTTCATTAATTGAAATTTAAAAATTACATATTACGTCTGTACTGTCCACCAACCTCAAATAAGGCATTGGTAATTTGTCCTAAAGAACAAAACTTAACGGATTCCATTAACTCGTTAAACGTATTTTTATTTTGAACTGCTGCATGTTGTAAATTACGCAATACTTCAGCTGATTTTGAAGCATTACCTTTTTGTAACTCATTCAACATTGTAATTTGATATTGTTTTTCTTCTTCTGTTGCACGAATTACCTCAGTAGGAACTAATGTTGGTGAACCTTTTGAACTTAAGAAAGTATTTACTCCAATAATTGGATATTCTCCATTGTGCTTTAATGTTTCATAATACAAACTTTCTTCTTGTATTTTTCCACGTTGATACATAGTTTCCATTGCACCTAACACTCCGCCTCTTTCTGTAATTCTATCAAATTCGGCTAACACAGCTTCCTCAACTAAATCAGTTAATTCCTCAATAATAAAAGAACCTTGCAATGGATTTTCGTTTTTAGCTAAACCTAATTCTCTATTAATAATTAACTGAATTGCCATTGCTCTACGCACTGATTCTTCAGTTGGCGTTGTAATTGCTTCATCGTATGCATTTGTATGTAACGAATTGCAATTATCGTAAATTGCATACAATGCCTGAAGCGTTGTACGAATATCGTTAAAGTCGATTTCTTGTGCGTGTAACGAACGACCAGAAGTTTGAATATGATACTTTAACATTTGCGAACGCTCGTTTGCACCATATTTATTTTTCATTGCCTTTGCCCAAATTCTTCTTGAAACTCTACCAATTACAGCATATTCTGGATCGATACCATTGGAGAAAAAGAATGATAAATTTGGTGCGAAAGAATCGATATGCATTCCGCGTGATAAATAATATTCTACAAATGTAAATCCATTAGATAAAGTCAAAGCTAACTGTGTGATAGGATTTGCACCTGCTTCAGCAATATGATAACCTGAAATAGAAACAGAATAAAAATTTCTAACGTTGTTATCAATAAAATATTGTTGCACATCTCCCATTACTCGTAACGAGAATTCCGTAGAGAAAATACAAGTATTTTGCGCTTGATCTTCTTTTAAAATATCGGCTTGTACCGTTCCGCGTACTTGTGCTAATGTTCTTATTTTAATTTCGTTATACACATTAGCTGGTAAAACTTGATCACCAGTAACACCTAACAGCATTAAACCTAAACCATCATTACCTTCGGGCAAGTTGCCTTGGTATGAAGGACGAACAGCGTTTTTAGCTTTGTAAATTGCTTCTATTTTAGCGTTTACTTCGGCTTCTAATCCGTTTTGTTTAATATATTTTTCGCATTGCTGATCGATAGCGGCATTCATAAAAAAGGCACAGATAATTGCAGCAGGACCATTAATAGTCATACTAACCGATGTTTTAGGATCAGCTAAATCAAAACCAGAATATAGTTTTTTAGCATCATCTAAACAGCAAACAGAAACACCTGAGTTACCAATTTTTCCATAAATATCAGGACGAATATTAGGATCTTGTCCGTATAAAGTTACTGAGTCAAACGCAGTACTTAAACGCGCTGCAGGCAATCCTTTTGAAACATAATGAAAACGTTTGTTAGTTCGTTCTGGCCCGCCTTCTCCAGCAAACATACGTGTTGGATCTTCACCTTCTCTTTTAAAGGGATAAATTCCTGACGTATATGGAAATTCTCCAGGAACATTTTCTTGTAAAGTCCATTTTAAAATATCACCCCAAGCAGTAAACTTAGGTGTTGCAATTTTTGGAATTTGAGAATGAGATAATGATTCGTAATGCGTTTTAATTTTAATTACCTTATCTCTTACTTTAAATTCGTAAAACTCATTTTTATACAATTGCTTTACGTTTTCCCAATTTTCAATTGTTTTTTTGTTATGACCTGCAAAACTTAATTCAATTTCAGCATAACGTTCTTCTAAACCTTTAACGATTCTGTCTTTATCATCAAGTTTAGAGTTTTTAATTGTTTCAATACTTGTTTTAATTGAATATAACTCTTGCGCAATTTTAGATTGCTCGTTTACCCAAGTATCATACTTTCTGTTATTCTCAGATATTTCAGATAAATAGCGTGTTCTTGCAGGCGGAATAATATAAATTTTTTCAGACATTTCGTCTGTAATTGTGTAATTTGATTTTATATCGGCACCTGTTTTTTCAGCTAATTTATCCATTATCGCTTTATACAAACGATTCATTCCTGGATCATTAAACTGCGATGCAATAGTTCCAAATACAGGGATTTGTTCATCATCCACATCCCACAATTGATGATTGCGTTTGTACTGTTTTTTAACATCGCGAATAGCATCTAACGCTCCGCGCTTATCGAATTTGTTTAAAGCAATAATATCTGCAAAATCTAACATATCAATTTTTTCGAGTTGAGTTGCAGCACCGTATTCTGGCGTCATAACGTACAAACTCATATTGCTATGTTCTAAAATTTCGGTATCACTTTGTCCGATACCTGAAGTTTCTAAAATGATTAAATCGAAGTTAGCTGCTTTTAATACATCTACTGCTTCTTGCACATATTTACTAAGCGCTAAATTACTTTGGCGAGTAGCTAAAGAGCGCATATACACTCGCTCATTTCGAATTGAATTCATACGAATTCTATCTCCCAACAATGCACCACCCGTTTTACGTTTTGATGGATCTACAGAAACAATCGCAATCGTTTTATCTTTAAAGTCAATTAAAAAACGACGAACTAATTCATCAACTAACGATGATTTACCTGCTCCACCTGTTCCTGTAATACCCAATACAGGCGTTTTTGATTTAGCACTAATTGTTTTTATTTCTTCAATTGCTTTTTTATTTTGTTCACCAAAATTTTCGGCAGCAGAAATTGTTCTAGCAATTGCGTGATAATCTTTTGTACTTAATTTTTTAATTTCCCCATTTAAATTTTCACCAGTTGCAAAATCGCATTTACTCAACATATCGTTAATCATGCCTTGCAAACCCATCGATCTTCCATCATCAGGAGAATAAATTCTACAAATTCCGTAGTTATGTAAATCTGCAATTTCTGTAGGTAGAATTACACCTCCACCTCCACCAAATATTTTAATATGCGAACAACCTTTTTCTTTTAACAAATCGAACATGTATTTAAAGTACTCGTTGTGTCCGCCTTGGTAGCTAGTCATTGCAATGGCATTAGCATCTTCTTGAATAGCACAATCCACAACTTCTTGCACACTTCTATCATGCCCTAAGTGAATTACCTCTGCACCACTTGCTTGTATAATTCGGCGCATAATGTTAATAGCAGCATCATGTCCATCGAACAAAGAGGCAGCAGTAACAATTCTTATTTTATTTTTAGGCTGATAAGGTAAAACTTCTTGCATAATGTATAAACTGTTTAAGGATAACAAATTTAATAGTAGTAAGGCATTAAAACAAGTACTTTATTCGGTAAAAAAGTTTATTTTTACACAGCAAAACACCTATGTTAAAGTACTGCATTTTCTTTATTTTAAGCCTTTTTGTGGTAAGTTGCTCTAAAAACAAGAGGATAAAAACCACCAATGCAATATATTATTGGCAACAGAACCTAAACCTGAGTGCCTACGAATTGGACTTTTTAAGCCAAAATAAAATAAATACGCTATACATAAAATTCTTTGATTTAGACACAAAAGGCGATTCCAATCAAGTTATTCCTCTAGCTGTTTTAAGTGTTTCAAAACCTCTACCAACAAGTATTACGGAAATAATCCCTGTTGTTTTTATAACAAACAGAAGTTTGATTGAAAAAACAGATGCTGAAATTGACTCATTAGCCAATAAATTAGTAAAAAAAGTGTTTTCAATTTCAAATAAAAACAATTTAAATTTTAAGCAATTACAGATCGATTGTGATTGGTCACAAAAAACAAAATCGAACTATTTTATTCTTTTGAAAAAGATAAAACAATACAGTTCAAAAACAATAAGTTGCACCGTACGTTTGCATCAAATTAAATATTACAAAAACACAGGTATTCCACCTGTAGAAAGAGGAATGCTTATGTATTACAATATGGGCGAATTAAAAAAAATAGATGAGAAAAATTCGATTCATAGTTATGAAGTTGGAAAAGAATATACCAAAAAGCTAAAAGAATATCCACTAGCTTTAGATGTCGTTTTCCCAGCCTTTTCGTGGGCAGTAAAATACAGAAACAACAATTTTAATGGCATTTGGAACGAAGCAACTTTAGAGCTACTAAATGACACGTTACTTTTTAAAAAATTAGAAAACAACTGCTATAAAGTGAAAACAAATTTAGAAAATAACTATCTTTATACAGGAGATGTTTTGCGTTGGGAAGAAGCAGAAATAAAAAACATCGTAAAAAGTTGTAATTGGATAAATTCAAATTTGAATACCGACTCTATTAGCGTGTCTGTTTTTCATTTAAAAGAAGAAAAATTAAAACAATATGACCAAGAAGAATTGGCTACTATTTACAATAGTTTTAAGTAGTTTATTTGTATCTCAAAAAATTACAAATGGTTGCGGAGGCGATTGGGATTTAGATGAACTACGCGTAGTTTTGTTTAAACCAACATTGCTTAAAGCAGACGCTTACAGACCATTTTTTTATTCTAAAAAATATTTATACGATTGGGGCGACAATAAAATTGACGGTGGGCCTGATAATATAGAAGACTGGCAACAACAAACGGACAGCGAAATAGACAAAAAAGACATTAGCGATATTATTTACAATTGCGAAATAATAGAATTAAATAAAGTAATTACTCACCTAAAAAAAGGAACAAAACTTAAGTTGAGTAATGAGCTAAACAATAATCGTTTTTTGTTTCATTTAATTAAGAAGAAAGATATTGAAACGCTCGACTATTTAGTTTTTGCAAAGCGTTGCGAACCGCACGTAAAACAAGTTGATTATTGGGAAACACCAGAAAGAAACGAAGTGGAAATGCAAAAACTAAGCCTTGAAGCAGAGAAAAAAATTCCTTTATTAAAAAACAAAAACATTAAATTACGTTATGCTTATCAAGCACAGCGATTAGCTCATTATACAAATAAGTTTAAAGATTGTTTGCGTATTTACGAAAAAAATATTGCGCCAATGGCTAACGAAACTTATGTTTCATACGCTGCATTATCGTTAAAAGCAGGCGCTTTAAAAAGAACAGGAAAAATAAACGAAGCCAATTTTATATTTTCTTTATTATTCGATAAATGTCTTTCTTTGCGTGTTTTAGCTTTTCAAAATTATGTTGCACTCAATGCAATGGAAACAAATAAAACAACAATGCTTTGTATTGACGATCATCAAAAAGCAACAATTCATACACTTAACGCTTTAAAAACAACTGCATTTAATATTGATGAATTAAAACACGTTGTAAAAATTGAACCAAAATCAAGTTTTGCAGAAATTTTATTAATTAGAGAAATAAATAAAATTGAAGATGAAATTTTGCTACCAAAAAATTCTGCAAAAATTGAATACAGAAGTTATAAAGGTTACAGCAACTTAATTGTAGACGAACCTACCAAAGAAGAATTAAATTATTTAGCAGAATTAAAAGTTTATGTGCAAGGCATTGCAGAGGCCAAAAATACTCAAAACCCTACACTTTGGTATTTAAGTGCATCATATTTAGCTATACTACAAAATAATTTAAGTGAAGCCGAAGCTTTACTAAAATCGGCTGAAAAACTAAATGCTTTAAACGACCGATTAGAAGCGCAATTGTATTTACAAAAAATATTAATTCAGTTAAATGGAGCTACGTCTGTGAGCGAAAAGTTAGAAGACGAATTAGTTGACAACTTAATTTGGCTACAAGATTATGCTCGAAAAAAAGATAGCAATTTTGAATCGTGTTATCAGGAAGTAATGATGATGTTGGCAAAAAAATACATGGCGAAAGACGATTTTACAAAAGCAATAATTTGCTTAGAAAAATCAGGAAAAGGCAGCTATTTAGCCGATGAATTACTAGATGTAGATGCCAATCAAAAAGAAATTGATAAAATAATTGAACTTGTAAAAAAACCAAAGAAAACTGCTTTCGAAACTTTTATTACTTCTAAAATAAGTTACGATCAAAATTATTTTAATCACTTACAAGGCACAAAATATTTACGTGTACACGACTTTGTAAAAGCAGCAGAAAAATTTAATTTATTACCTGATGACTTTTTTACTAAAGAACCTTATACAACTTATTTGGCCGCCAATCCGTTTGCAGATTTGCTTTACGACACGCACGCACCAACCAAACTAGATACAATTACGTATAACAAACTAACTTTTGCCAAACGAATGGTTGAGTTAGAAAAATTAGCAAAAAGTGATAAAAAAAATGCAGCACAGCATTATTACACTTTAGCCAATGGCTTTTACAACATGACTTACTTCGGAAATTCATGGTTACTTGTCCACGATTATTGGGGCGCAACAGGCTGGAGCTACAACGATAAATTAGCAAGCAGTGGCGATGATTATTACGATTGTAAAAAAGCAGAAGAATATTATTTAAAAGCACAAAAAGCAAGCAAAGACAATGAGTTTAAAGCACGCTGCGAATTTATGGCGGCCAAATGCGAACAAAAAAGATTAAACATTTTTGTTGAACAAAATAAAATGAAAGAAAGTAAACATTTTTTAAATCTTAAAAAGAATTTTGCTACTACACATTTTTATGAAACAACGATAAAAGAATGTTATTATTTTAACGAATTTGTTGCCAGTGCTCCTTAAAAAAAAATATTTCTTTTTAATTCTGATAACCTTATTCAATAAGGCAAATGCACAAGATTTGCCTGAACAATTTTTAAGTAAAATTATTCAGTTTCCATCTGTTAGCTACAACGAAAAACAATTAAAAGATTTTTTAATGTATTACAGTTGCGAAAAACAATTGTATGTTGAAGATTTTTCTATTAACGATTCTACGCATAACTTTTGTGCATCTATTTATCCGCTCAGTTCTAACAAACCAAATATTGTTTTTTTAAATCATATTGATGTTGTAAGTGAAGGAGAAAAAACAGAATGGCAAGAACCACCATTTGCTGGAAACATAGTAAAAGATACCATTTGGGGACGTGGTGCACTAGATGCAAAAGGATTACTCGCTATGCAATTATTTTCTATTTTGCAATGGAAAGATTCTGCAGAAAAAAGAGAATTACCTTTTAACGTTTCGCTCCTATCTGTTTGTGGAGAAGAAATTGGTGGTGAAAATGGAGCACAAATTGTAACCAATAATTTTATAAAACAACTTAATGCCGTTGTTATGTTTGGAGAAGGTGGTTCTGGTATTGATAGTATAATTCCATCGCAACCCAACAAAACTGTTTTTGGTGTTTCGGTTGCCGAAAAAAGTTCGTTGTGGTTGAAATTAATTGTAACGCGTAAAACATTTGGTCATGGTTCTGTACCACCTTCTATTTATGCTAATAAACGTATGTTACGTGTTTTAATTAAAATATTGGACGATAAAAAGAAATGGCGTTTTAATAAATTAAATCGTGCCATGTTTAAAAAATTAGGAGAGCTAGAAGGCGGTTACAAAGGTTTTGTTATTAAACACATCAATTGGTGGATATTTCAACCTTTTGTGGCAAAACACCTTAACGAAGGTGGCGATTTTCATATATTAATAGAAAACACCATCACCGTTACAAAAATTGGAAACAAAGGGATTGTAGCCGATAATCAAATTGCCAATAATGCTTTTGCAGTTTTAGACTGTAGATTGTTACCAGAAATGAGCCCAGAAAAATTTTTAAAAAAAATAAAACGAATTGCAGGTAGAAATGCTGAAATAGAAATTATAGACCAAAGTCCTTCTGCTTTACCATCTCCTATTACTAAGCATTACGAAGCATTTTGCGAAAGTTTAGAACAAAACAATAACAACGCAACTACTTCACCAATTTTGTTTCCAGCAACTACCGATAATAATTTTTTTAGAAACAAAGGAATTCCGGTGTATGGTTGTATGCCAATTAAACTCTCAAAAAAAATGATGGAAAGTATACATAACACCAATGAACATTTGCCAGTGAAAGATTTACACAAAGGAATAAAAGTGTATAGCGATTATTTGGATAGAATGATGAAGATGTGAGTATTGAGATAATAGATATTAGATGTATTAGCAAAAATGAAATCAGTAGCTGAAGAATTAAAAAACGAATTAGTTGCAGAACACAGCAAAACGCAAAGCGAAAAAATTGCAAAAAAATGTGTTGCCGAAAAAATCTGGCTTAAGAATTTAATAAAAATTATTTTAGAAAATGAAACATTACTCAGCCAAAGAGCTGCTTGGGTATTGAGTTTTGTACACAGAAAAGACAAAACCTGTTTATTACCTTATTTACCTCAACTAATTGATAATTTGAGCAAACCCAAATTGCACGATGCAGTAAAACGCAATACCTTAAAAATTTTTGAAGCAACTAACCCTCCAGCCAATTACGAAACAAAACTATTAGATTTATCCATAAAGTTTTTACGTAACAAAAACGAAGCCATCGCCATACGTGTTTTTGCTATGACGGCTATGGTGAACCTAAGCCTTTTGTACCCTGAACTACAACACGAGGTAAAAGAAATTATTTTGGAACAATACGACGAAGAATCTCCCGCTTATGTATCGCGAGCAAAAAAAGAATTGAAGCGTTTAAAGTAGACGTTGAGAAAAAAAGTAGAATTTAATTTGTAACAAAAAAAATTTGGTAAAATAAATAAACGCTAATTACGGCATATATCTATCCAATTTTTTAGATATCTATATCACTTTATGGCGTAAAATACAAATTGGCAGGAGTGTTAAAGGCATTGAGTCACAACCAGCTTTTAAAAAATACCAACTATACAATTTATTAATATACAAGCTATACATATGACATCAGAGAAACTCGGACAACTTAATACTGAAAGACTAATAGAAAATGAATACAAACATCACAATAAAAAGTATTTTATACTTTGCAATCGACTACTTAAGAAATATGGCTTGCCGAAATTCATTAACAATCAAGAATCTTCAGACTATTTATTAGTAACATTTGATGTTGTTCTTTTTTGTTTTACGAAATCTCTTAGACTTCATAAATCTATTGATGCTATTATTGGAATATCTAATTATGAGGACGCTTTTGCGCTTTTACGCGGAAGTTATGAAGCTTATGTTTACATGGCTTATCTGAATAATGACCCAATGCGTGTAACTGACAGTATCTTTAAAATTGGTGTTCAAGCTGGTATCTATGTTCATCCCTTGAACAAAAAAGGTAAAACAATAAAAAATAAAATTATTGATACTCGTGACAATAATATATACGATTATGGAGCAGGAATTTTCGAACGAGTTTCTGGCTCTAAAAACGTTGAAGATATTCAAATCCATAATACCATATACCCGTTTTTATCTGAGCATTGTCACATCCACTTTATAACTTCAGGAAATTATCGTGACGAAAGAACAAAGAAAATAAAATATTCCGTAAACAACATTACACACGAACAATATCTTAATTTTCTATTCTTAAAGACATTTATTTACACAAATATTTTTTGTGAAGTTGCACAATATTTTTCGTTGACTTCAAAAGAAAAATTACTTGCATCAGAATTGATATCTGAAAACAAAAGGTTCTTAAGTGCAATTTTAAAAATTGTAAGTTTTAATGACTATAATGGCAAATCCATAAATCATATTTTTAATGACCGAATTTCAAAAATACAGACAATATAAAAAGACAAGAAACATATATGTCAAAACCACCTAAGCAAGATGCAAAAGCAATCTTATTTGTGATAATTTTTGTTGACACATACATTTATCTTGTCTTGTGCTGAAAATAAGTTTAAACAAAACAATATTTAAAAATAAAAAAAAAACGCTCCAGAAATCGAGAGCGCTTTTTTTATTTATTAAGCTTATTATTTGCCGTGGCATTGTTTAAATTTTTTACCGCTTCCGCATGGGCATAAATCGTTGCGTCCTACAGTTTTTTCGGCTAATACGGGCTGTTGTTTTGGTTTTTCTATTTCCTCTAACATTCCGCCTTTTGATGTAGCATCTGTTCTGCTAACTTGTAACTTCGACATGTCTGCTTTTGGCGCTTCTTTTACCTCTTTTACCTCATTTGTGTTTTCGGTTGGCAAAGCTGCTTTCATTAAAAACGAAACTATTTCTTTGTTTACACGCACAATCATTTGTTTAAACAATTCAAACGACTCAAACTTATAAATCAACAACGGATCTTTTTGTTCGTACACTGCGTTTTGAACTGATTGTTTTAAATCATCCAACTCACGCAAATGTTCTTTCCAAGCATCATCAATAATGGCTAATGGAACATTTTTTTCGAACGCAACAAATATTTCACGTCCGTTTGATTCGTAGCTCTTTTTTAAATTCGCTACTACTTGCACGGTTTTAATTCCATCGCTAAACGGAACCACAATGTTTTCGTACAAATGTGCGCTGTTATCGTAAACTCCTTTAACAACCGGAAACGCACTTTGCATAATCATGTTTGATTTTTCATGATAATGTTGTGTTGCTTTTTCAAAAATAACTGGAGTTATATCGTTGTTTTTTAAGCGGTAAAAATCTTCTTCACTAATTGGCGAATCAATTCCTAATACTTTTATCAACTCAAATTTAAAGCCTTCAAAATCTTTTACATCTTTAAACTCTGTTGTTATATTTTCGCTTACATCGTAAATAGAATTGCTAATATCTACTGCCAATTTATCACCAAACAATGCATGGCGACGTTTGCTGTAAATCACCTCACGTTGCGAGTTCATTACATCATCATACTCTAACAAACGTTTACGAATACCAAAGTTGTTTTCTTCTACTTTTTTCTGCGCGCGCTCAATAGATTTTGTAATCATAGAGTGTTGAATTACTTCTCCCTCTTTTAATCCCATTCTATCCATCCAACCTGCAATTCTATCCGAACCGAATAAACGCATCAAATCATCTTCTAACGAAACAAAAAACTGAGATGAACCTGGGTCTCCCTGACGACCAGCACGACCTCGCAACTGTCTGTCTACTCGACGAGAGTCATGACGCTCCGTACCTATGATTGCCAAACCTCCAGCTTCTTTTACACCTGGCCCAAGTTTAATATCCGTACCACGACCTGCCATGTTGGTCGCAATAGTTACTGTTCCAGCTTGTCCAGCTTCTTGTACAATATCTGCTTCTTTTTGATGTTGCTTTGCATTTAACACATTGTGTTTAATGTTACGCAACTTTAACATTTTGCTTAATAATTCCGAAATTTCAACCGAAGTTGTACCCACCAAAACGGGTCTTCCTTTTGCGGTTTCTTCAATTACTTTATCAATAGTTGCGTTATATTTTTCGCGTTTTGTTTTATAAACTAAATCTTCGCTATCTGCACGCTGAATAACTCTGTTAGTAGGAATTACAACAACATCTAATTTATAAATATCCCAAAACTCACCAGCTTCTGTTTCAGCAGTACCCGTCATACCCGCCAATTTATTAAACATTCTAAAGTAATTTTGTAAAGTTATTGTTGCAAAAGTTTGAGTTGCTGCTTCAATTTTTACATTTTCTTTCGCTTCAATAGCTTGGTGTAATCCATCAGAATATCTTCTACCATCTAAAATACGACCCGTTTGCTCATCAACAATTTTAATTTTATTATCCATTACAACATACTCCACATCAATATCAAATAATGTGTATGCTTTTAGTAATTGATTTATGGTGTGAACGCGTTCTGCTTTGATAGAATAATCTCGAATTAATTCATCTTTTTTCATCAACTTTTCGTTATCCGAAAGAGATGATTTTTCCATATTGGCAATTTCTAAACCAATATCTGGAAGTATAAAGAATTTAGAATCTTCGGCTGAAGAACTGATTAAATCAATTCCTTTTTCAGTAAGCTCAATGGTGTTATTTTTTTCGTCGATGGTAAAATATAATTCTGCATCAATTTTTACCATTTCTTTTCCGTGATCTTGCATATAAACACCTTCTGTTTTTTGCAAAAGCGCTTTAATACCCGGTTCACTTAAATATTTAATTAATGCTTTATTTTTTGGCAATGCGCGGTGTGCACGCAACAACATAAATCCGCCACCATCAACTTCTGTTTTTGTATTACCTTCTGAAATTAATTTTTTAGCAGTAGCTAACACATCATTAACAACAGCTTTTTGTGCGTTAACCAAACGCTCAACTCTTGGTTTTAATTCTTGAAACTCTTGTGAATCTGTTTTACCTGTTGGTCCAGAAATAATTAATGGTGTACGAGCATCATCAATTAAAACTGAATCCACCTCATCTACAATTGCAAAATTATGTTCGCGTTGTACTAAATCTTCAGGACTACGCGCCATATTATCACGCAAGTAATCAAAACCAAATTCGTTATTTGTTCCGTAAGTCACATCTGCTAAATAAGCTTGGCGACGTTCTTCTGAATTTGGTTCGTGCATATCAATACAATCGATAGTTAAACCATGAAACATAAAGATTGGTCCCATCCACTCAGAGTCACGTTTTGCCAAATAATTATTTACTGTAACAATGTGCAAACCTTTTCCGCTTAATGCATTTAAATAAATAGGCAAAGTAGCTACTAATGTTTTACCCTCACCTGTTGCCATTTCGGCAATTTTACCTTGATGCAAAACTATACCACCAATAAGTTGTGTGTCGTAGTGAACCATGTCCCACTTCACCATATTTCCAGCGGCTTCCCATGAGTTGAAGTAAATTGCTTTATCGCCTTCTATTTCAACAAAATCTTTGGTTTCAGACAGTTCTTTATCTAAATCAGATGCCAACACTTCAATTTCTTCGTTTTCTTTAAAACGACGAGCTGTTTCTTTTAAAACTGCAAAAGCCTCTGGTAAAATAGCATCTAGCTCTTTTTGAATGGTGTCTTTAATTTTTTTCTTTAGAGCATCAATTTCTTTGTAAATCGATTCTACTTGCGCAATATCCATAGCTGGATTAGCGGCAAGTTTATCTTTTAAAGTTGCGATTTCTGTTTCGTCGGCAGCAATAGCATCTTTAATTAATTGTTGAAATTTTTTAGTTTGTGCACGCAATTCATCATTCGATAAATCTTGTAAGCGACTATAATATTCTAATATTTCAGAAACAATGGGTTGAATAGATGCGATATCACGTTGAGATTTGTTACCGCCAAAAAGTTTACTAATAAAACCTAACATAAAATTTGTATTTTATTTTTTATAAAAAGTAGGCAAAGTTACTATTATTTTGCAAGTCTGTAATACAAAAAAGCAAATTAAAGTTAAATAAAAAAGGGGCTTAAAAGCCCCTTAAAATCTGTTTTAGTATTCGTCTTCGTTAAAGAAGAAATCTTCCTTAGATGGGTAATCTGGCCAAATTTCTTCGATAGTTTCGTATACTTCTCCCTCATCTTCAATTTCTTGAAGATTTTCTATTACTTCCATTGGTGCACCCGAACGCATCGCAAAATCAATCAATTCGTCTTTGGTTGCTGGCCAAGGAGCATCTTCTAAATAGGAGGCTAATTCTAATGTCCAATACATAACTATTTCCTTTTTATTATTGTGTTTTTACTTATTTTATTTTTAAAGGTTTGCAAAAGTATAAAAAATTTATTCATTTCCAACTATTTTTTACATTCGTGGTTTCCACGGAATTTCAACAGCTTTTGTATCAAAAGTTAGTTTCCTTGATAATACAAATAAATAGTCGCTTAATCGGTTCAAATATTTTAAAACTATATCGTCAACCTTACTTTCTTCAGATAACTGAATGGTGCAACGCTCTGCCCTACGACAAACACAACGGGCAATGTGCGTAAACGAAACTACTTGATTACCTCCTGGAAGCACAAAAAAACGCATCTCTGGCAAAGTTTCGTTCATTTTATCAATAGCTTTTTCTAAAAATTCCACATCAGCATCTATTAATTCGGGAATTTTCATTTTAGATTTACCCGGATCGCTTGCTAAAATGGAGCCGATTGTAAATAATCTATCTTGAATTTCTAAAATTTGGTTAATTACCTGCTCATCATTAACAGAATCTCTAATTAAGCCCAAATGAGAGTTTAACTCGTCAACTGTTCCATAAGATTCAATACGAATGTGGTGTTTAGGTACTCGCGTTCCGCCAATTAAAGAAGTTTGCCCTTTATCGCCTGTTTTAGTATATATTTTCATTTTAATTTGCTCTATGTTTATTGTAACGAACGAAAATACACAATAGTTTACATCAGCTAAAAAATTGTTTTTATCAAAACATCAACAATTTGCGTATTCTTTAATTAATTTAGCAAAATTAACTTGTTTTAGTAGTTTTGTAACTATGTGTGGTATAGCTGGCATTCATCATTTTAATAATAAAAGTTTAGACTTTAAGTTGCCTTTGCAAAAAGCGGCTCAAAATTTAAACAAAAGAGGTCCAGACCATACCGGATTTTATTACTCCGAAAAAGTGAGTTTTGCGCATGCACGACTTTCTATTATTGACACATCAAACGCAGCAAATCAGCCATTTACTGACAAATCGGGCAGATACACCTTAGTTTTTAATGGTGAGGTTTTTAATTTTAAATCGCTCAAAAAAGAACTCGAAAACAAAGGAATTACTTTTAGTACAGAAAGTGATACCGAAGTTTTGCTGTATTTATTTATTGAAGAAAAAATTGCTTGTTTAAATAAACTAAATGGTTTTTTTTCTTTTGCATTTCACGATAATAAAACACAAGAAACATTTATTGTTAGAGATCGATTTGGGGTAAAGCCACTCGTTTATTTTTTAGATGAAGAAAAAATAATTTTCGGCTCAGAAATAAAGGCAATTTTACCTTTTGGAATAAAAAAAGAAATTAGTGAAGACGCATTACACTTTTATTTTCAGTTAAATTATATTCCGCATCCGCTAACTATTTTCAAAGGAATAAATAAATTAGAACCTGGGCAGTATATTTTTATTTCGAAAGATAACAAAGTAACAATTGACAATTATTATAAGTTAGAATACAGCAATAATTCTGTTAAATTTAACGACTATTCAAAAGCAAAAAACTACTTTAGAGATTTACTAACTGATGCCGTAAACAAACGCTTAATTGCTGATGTACCACTTGGTTGCTTTTTAAGCGGAGGTATTGATTCGAGTGTTATTACAGCACTTGCAGCAAAAGAAGTAAAAAACCTACGAACCTTTTCTATTGGTTTTAAAGACGAGCCTTTTTTTGATGAAACTCGTTTTGCAGAACTTGTTGCAAAAAAGCATAATACCAATCATACCGTTTTTAGTTTAACTACAAACGAATTGTATGAGAGTTTACATTCTGCACTTTCGTATATGGACGAACCGTTTGCCGATTCATCAGCTTTAGCTGTAAATATTTTAAGTGAATATACTGCTAAAAAAGTAACAGCTATTTTGTCAGGCGATGGGGCCGATGAATTATTTGCAGGCTACAACAAACACAAAGCTGAGTATACAATTCTGCAAAATTCTTGGAAAAATAGTTTAATAAAAACAGCTCACCCCGTATTAAAAACTTTACCTCAATCACGCAATAGCAGCACAGGAAACTTTTTTAGAAAAGTAAATAAATATGCCGAAGGTTTACGAATGACTTCGAGCAACAGATACTGGCGCTGGGCAAGTTATTGTAATGAAGAAGATGTAGATTCGCTTTTAAAAAACAAAACTTTTGTCAACTACAAAAAATTAAAAAGTGGTTTTATAAACCCAGAATCTAAAGATTTAAATAACTTTTTATTAAAAGATGTAAATTTAGTTTTACCAAACGATATGCTTACTAAAGTAGATTGGATGAGTATGAATAATAGCTTAGAAGTGCGCACTCCGTTTTTAGATTACAGAGTAGTTGAATTTGCTTTTTCAATTCCTGCTTCATTTAAAATTGATGCGAAAAGTCAGAAAAAAATATTAAAAGATACATTTAGTGATGAGCTTCCGCACGAACTTTTACACAGAAATAAACAAGGCTTTGAAGTACCTTTGCTTAAATGGTTTAAAGGCGATTTAAAAAGCTGGATTGAAAACGATTTACTTAGTAAAAAGTTTGTTGAGGAACAAAATATTTTTAATTACTCCGAAATCAAAACTATTTTAAAACAGTTAAATTCAGCTAGTCCAGGCGATAGTGTTGCAAGAGTTTGGGCTTTAATTGTTTTTCAAAATTGGTATAAAAATTATTTTATAAATGCCTAAAGTATTACGTATAATTAACCGATTTAACTTAGGTGGGCCAACATATAATGTAGCTTATCTTTCTAAATATTTAAGTTCTGATTACGAAACACTTTTGGTAGGTGGAGAAAAAGACGAAACCGAAGATAGCTCAGAACATATTCTCGAAAAATTAAATTTAAAAGCAAGCATTGTTCCAGAAATGAAACGAGAAATCGATTTAAAAAACGATTGGATTGCATACAAAAAAATAAAAAAAATAATCGAAGAGTATAAACCAGATATTGTACATACACACGCATCAAAAGCAGGAACAATAGGTAGATTAGCGGCAGCAAGTTGTGGCGTGCCAATTATAGTACATACGTTTCACGGACATGTTTTTCATTCTTATTTTGGAAAACTTAAAACCGAGTTTTATAAAAATATTGAGCGCTTTTTAGCAAGAAAAAGCACTGCCATAATTGCAATAAGTGATATTCAAAAAAAAGAACTTTCTGAAACATATAAAATTTGTAACGCAGATAAAATAAAGGTTATTCCGTTGGGTTTTGATTTGAATCGTTTTAATGAAAACAAAGAAGAAAAAAGAAAACAATTCAGAGAAAAATTTCAACTAAAAGGTGATGAAATAGCTATTGGAATTATTGGGAGATTTGTACCGATAAAAAATCATTCACTTTTTTTAAAAGCTTTTGCAAATATTAAACAACATACACAACAAAAAATAAAAGCAGTATTAATTGGAGATGGAGAATCTCGACTCGAAATAGAAAATACTTGTAAAGAACTCAATTTAAGTTACAATAAAAGCCTAAGTGATTTTAATACAGATGTTGTTTTTACATCATGGATAAAAGATATTGACGTAGCAAATGCAGGTTTAGATATAATTGCTTTGAGTTCATTTAACGAAGGTACTCCTGTTAGTTTAATAGAAGCACAGGCATCTTCTAAGCCCATAGTTAGCACCAATGTTGGCGGAATTGAAAACGTTGTTATACCTAATAAAACGGCTTTGTTATCTGCTTCAAACGATTTAAACGGTTTTACAGCTAACCTTTTGCAACTTGTTGAAAACGCTGAATTAAGAACAGAAATGAGTAAGTTGGGTTGGAATCATGTAAAGGAAAACTATCACTACACGCGCTTGGCAAAAGATATGGAAAACTTTTACAACGAACTTTTAAAGCGTAAAAAAGCCATTTAATAAAATAAATGCTTATTTTTGTGTGTTAAGCTACAAAATTATGCGTAAAATCTTACTTTACATCTCATTTGCATTATTGTTATCCTCTTGTGGAATAATTAATCCAAGCATGATGCTTAAAACAAAAAGAAGTTTTGTTTATGACACCTATGGAGATACAATAGAACGACAATATAAAATATCTCCAAATGATGTTATTGAGTTTAGAATGTATAGTAACGATGGTTTTAGATTAATAGATTTAACATCTCAAAATGTTAATCCAAGTCAAAATTCAATAGCTAGAAGTTTTTCTTACGATGTTGAATTTGATGGAACAGTAAAATTCCCTGTATTAGGAAGAATTAAATTAGCAGGTCTTACGGTTCGAGAAAGTGAACTTATGCTTCAAGAAGAATTTACAAAATATTACAATAAACCATTTGTATTAATTAATGTTACAAGTAAACGAATAATAATTTTTCCTGGCGCAACAGGTGATGCAAAAGTTGTTCAGTTAAATAATGACAACACAACTTTAATGGAAGTTATTGCAACTTCAGGTGGAATTGCTGGAAGAGGTAAGGCAAAGAAAATAAAACTAATTAGAGGTGAGTATGAGAAACGAAAAGTTTATTTGATAGATCTGTCTAAAATTGAAGGATTAAAACAAGGTGATATTGTTTTACAATCAAACGATATAATTTATATTGAACCGAGAGCCGATATTGCTAGAGGAATTCTTACAGAAATAAGTCCACTATTAGGTTTAGTTAGCACTACTTTACTAATCATTACTTTGGTTCGTCAAACGCAATAAATAAATCGTAATGATCAAAAAAAATTCTACTATAACAGAAGATTTCGATCTAAGTTTATTTCTCTTCATAGCTACTAAAAGTATTAAGTGGTGTATTTTGTTTATCGCAACAGCAATAGCTACAGCGTATTTTGTAAACAGATATTCAGACGAAGTATATCAATCAACAAGTGTATTACAGATAAATGATAACAACGCAGCAAGAGACATTTTAAATATTAGCGCTGGTCCTGATGCTAATGGCTCTAACGTATTATCAGGTAAAATAGAATTATTAAGATCTCGAACTTTTTTAATCCGTGTACTCGACAAACTGCCTTTAAAAGTTGATTATTATGCAGAAGCAACTTTTAAAACTTCTGATTATTACATTCATAGTCCGTATAAAGTTGAATACAAAATCAACAACCCTTCTATATACGGACAAAGAATTTATGTTTATTTTATAGATGCAAAAAATGCTGAAATAAAAGTTGGTAAAGATGGTGCGATGCAAAAATTTAACATCGAAAAGCCAATTAAAATATTAGGTAACGAATTAAAAATAAATGTAACTAATATCAATTCTGTTCTCGCAAGTCAAAATTCTACTATTAGTAATGTAAAACTTTATTTTGTATTAAATAATCCTGAGTCAATAGTAGATATGTACTCTTCTAAAATTGAAATTAAATTATTAAACGATAATGCAAAAACAATTTCAATTTCAATTAAAGACAACAATAGTACAAAAACAGCAGATATTGTAAACCAAATAGCTACTGAGTTTAACAACTATGATATTGAAAAAAAGGCAGAAAGTTCTCAAAAAGTACTTGGTTTTATTAACGACCAACTTTCAACTGTATTTGGAGAATTAAAAGATTCTGAATCTAAAATGCAAAATTTTAAGAAAACAAATAAACTTACCGATAACAAAGAATTTTCTACAACCTATTTAAATAGATTGAACACGCTAAATGAAGAAGCTGTTCAAATAGATATGGAGAAAAGTGTTTTAAACGAAGTAGAAACAAGTATTAATCAAAGCAAGTATGTTGATGTTTATTCTTTACTTACAATACTTGCTGGTACACCTTACGAAAGAATTTTTTCTCCAGTTATTACTGAAATAAATAATCTATTAAAATTACGAGAAGATTATTTGTACGATGCAACTCCAAACAACGAAGTTATTATTAGTACAAACAAGCAAATTGAATCTAAACGCCAACTTTTGATTACGCATTTAAAATCAATGCAGTCAAAAATTTTAGCAAAAGAAAAAAACTTAAACGATAAAATAACTGAATCAGAATCTAAGTTTTTTAATATGCCCGAAAAAGAAATTGAGTATGCTCGATTAATGAGAGTGTTTTCAATTAGCGAAAAATTTTACAATCAATTATTAGAGAAAAAAGCAGAATACGCAATTGCAAACGCAGGTTATGTTTCGCAAAACGAAATTCTTGAAAAAGCTAATCCTTCTTCTCAACCAATTTCGCCAAATAAAAAAACTATTTTTTCGGTAGCTATTGTTATTGCTATACTAGTTTCATTAGTTGTAATTTTCTTACGATACTTATTCCACAATAGTATTACTTCAACAAACGATATTTTAAAATACACAGATTGTTCAGTTCTTGGAATTGTTCCTAAATACAAAAAAGACATTCCAGTTTCTCAATTAATTGTTAACCAAAATCCAAAAGCTACAATTTCTGAAGCTTTCAGATCTATTCGAACAAACTTGCAATTTTTATCATCTGCTTCTGGTCCCAAAATTATTGCAGTAACATCTTCAGTATCAGGAGAAGGAAAAACCTTTGTGGCTATTAACCTTGGCGGTATTATTGCATTTGCCGGTAAAAAAGTAATTATTCTGGATTTAGATATGCGTAAACCTAAAATTCACTTAGGTTTTAATGCAGATAACTCTAAAGGAATGAGTACCATTTTGATTGGTAAAGATAATTTTGAAAATAGCGTTCATCATAGTATTCAAAAAAACCTTGATTTTATTACCGCAGGTCCAATTCCTCCTAATCCATCGGAGTTAATAATTAGTCCTAAAATGGATGAGTTTTTAGACTTTTTAAAAACCATTTATGACGTAATCATAGTCGATAATCCTCCTATTGGATTGGTTACAGATGGTGTTTCTATTATTAAAAAATCAGATTATCCTATCTTTATTTTCCGTTCAAATTACTCAAAACGCTTTTTCTTCGAGAACATTAATAACATTATGACGGAACATCATATTGAAAAAATGTCTGCAATTTTAAATGGCGTTGATGATATTCATCCTGGATATGGATATGGATATGGTTACGGATATGGTTACGGATATGGTTATTATGATGAAGATGCTAAACGAGATAGAAAAAGCAGTTCCAAAAAGAAATATAAAAAATAATTATGCAAATTGAAGAGACAGGAATTGATGGGTTATTAATTATTAAACCCAGTGTTTTTGGTGATAGCAGAGGTGCATTTTTTGAATCTTACAACCAAAAAAAGTTTGAAGAATTAGGATTGAATATACATTTTGTACAAGATAATCAATCTGTTTCCCAAAAAAATGTCTTAAGAGGTTTACATTTTCAAAACCCACCTTTTGCTCAAGGAAAATTAGTTCGAGTTACTAATGGGGCTGTTTTAGACGTTGCTGTAGATATTAGAAAAAACTCAGCTACTTATGGTGAACATTTTAAAATTGAATTATCAGCTACAAACAATTTAATGCTTTGGATACCAGAAGGGTTTGCTCATGGCTTTTTAACGCTTACAGATAACACGGTGTTTGTTTACAAATGCACTGGTTTTTACAACAAATCATCCGAAAGTGCTATCATTTGGAACGATTCTGATTTAAATATTGATTGGGGTACAAAAAACCCTTTATTATCAGAAAAAGATTTACTCGCTCAACCCTTTAAAAATTTCAATTCTGAGTTTTAATTTCGTATCTTAGCCGGCTAATTTTAAAGGCTTGAATCTCTCTCAATATATTATATACATAGTTTTTTTTATTTGTGCGGCAATATTTTCATTGCTTATTAATAGAATACTACTTCGTTTTTCCAAAAATTTGGGAATGCGCAATATTGATGAAAATCAAGTAAGATGGGCATCAGCAAGCAAACCTGCTTTAGGTGGGATTTCATTTTACATTATTTTTCTTTTTTCTGTATCATTTGTTGGTATAGTTCATAGCGCCGATACTTTAATTCAAAATAAGCAATTTTTAGGAATACTAGGGACTGTTACCTTAGCCTTTATGATTGGCTTAGCTGATGATGCATACAATACCAGGCCTTATCTTAAATTCTCAGGACAATTAACTTGCGGATTATTATTAGCTTCAACAGGAACATATATTCACTTTTTTGAATCTGATTTATTAAACTATGTTGTAAGTGTTATTTGGGTTATAGGCATAATGAATTCTATTAATATGTTAGACAATATGGATGGAATTACAACCAATGTTTCCATTTTTATTATTATAAATGCAATAGTTGTTTTATTGGCTGTAAATAGTTTTTCTTCTCCTTTCTTTTTAATATTAATTGGCTTGTTGGGCGCTTTAATTGGATTTTTATATTACAATTGGAATCCTTCTAAAATATATATGGGCGACACAGGTTCTCAATTTTTAGGCGCTCTTTTAGGCGCTGTATCAATAATTTATTTTTGGAACACTCCTTTTGATTTAAATTCTAAAATTCAATTAAAACAAATAGTTATAACAGCTTTAGTTTTTGTGTTGCCAATTGCAGATACATCTACTGTTGTTATTAATCGTTTACTAAAAAAACAATCTCCATTTGTTGGAGGTAAAGATCATACAACGCATCACTTATCCTATTTAGGTTTTTCTGATAAACAAGTAGCTTTAATTTTTATAGCAATAGCAACACTTTCAGTTATTATAACATTTGTTATTTCTGTATTAAACATTTGGAATACTTTAACTGTTTCTCTATCATTAATATATATTATTAGTGTTGTTGTTGGTCTTTACTTAACAACAAAAGTAAAACGAATCCCCAAAAGCTAATTCTACTTTATTAAGTAATTAGTTTCTTATAATTTTAAATTGAAATGAGTTTTTCTGAAATAGATAATCTAGAAGTTGTTGGAGCAAGAGTTCACAATTTAAAAAACATTGATGTAACTATTCCTAGAGACAAGCTTGTTGTTATAACAGGATTGAGTGGTAGCGGAAAATCATCATTAGCTTTTGATACTATTTATGCTGAAGGACAAAGAAGATATATAGAAAGTTTTTCTATTTATGCTCGACAGTTTTTAGGTAATTTAGAACGTCCTGATGTAGACAAAATAACGGGCTTAAGTCCTGTAATATCTATCGAACAAAAAACTGTAAGCAAAAATCCACGTTCCACTGTTGGAACAATTACTGAGATTTATGATTTTTTACGTTTGTTGTATGCTCGAACAGCAGACGCATACTCTTATGTAACTGGAGAATTAATGGTGCGTTATTCTGATGAGCAAATTTTAAATTTAATTTTTGAAAAATTCGACAAAAATAAAATTCTAATTCTTGCTCCGTTAGTTAAAGGAAGAAAAGGACATTACAGAGAATTATTTGAGCAAATATTAAAACAAGGTTTTTTACGTGCACGTATTGACGGAAAGGTAGAAGAATTGAAATTACGCATGCAGGTTGACCGTTATAAAACGCATAACATTGAAGTTGTAGTTGACAGAATTGAAGTTAACGAAGAAAGCAAACAACGTATAAATGATTCTGTAAAAACAGCAATGAAGCTAGGTAAAGGAATCATAATGGTTTTAGATACTGAAACAGATTCCGTGCATTATTTTAGTCGTAAATTAATGTGCCCAACTTCTGGAATCGCTTACGATGATCCTGCACCAAATTTATTTTCGTTCAACTCTCCATTTGGCTCTTGTTCAAAATGTAATGGCTTAGGAACAATTTCTGAAGTTGACATCGATAAAATAATTCCGAACAAAAAATTAAGTATAAAAAAAGGGGGAATAACTCCTTTAGGCGAATACAAAAACAACTGGATTTTTAATCAAATAGAAGCCATTGGTAAACGCCACGATTTTACATTAAGCACTACAATTGAAGAAATAAATGAAGAAGCCTTAAACATTATTTTGTTTGGTAGCGAAGAAGTTTTTAAAGTAAGTACAGACAAAAATTCCAACAATTCATTCAGCACTTCTTTTGAAGGAATTATTAGTTTTTTAATTCGTCAACAAGAAGAAAACTCTTCTAAAACGCTTGATAGATGGGTTGATGGCTTTATGAATAAAGTTCCTTGCTCAAAATGCAAAGGCACACGTTTAAAAGAAGAAGCACTTAACTTTAAAGTAAACGAAAAAAATATTGCAGAACTTTCTAACCTAAATTTGGTTGAATTACAAAATTGGTTTTCTGATATCGAATCAAAAATTTCTGATAAAAACAGAATAATTGCAACAGAAATTTTAAAAGAAATTCGTTCGCGATTACAATTTTTACTTGATGTTGGTTTAGATTATTTAACGCTTAACAGAAGCTCTCAATCACTTAGTGGCGGAGAAGCACAGCGCATACGATTAGCAACACAAATTGGTTCGCAATTGGTAGGCGTATTATATATTTTAGACGAGCCAAGTATTGGTTTGCATCAACGCGATAATGCGCGATTAATTAAAGCCTTACAAAATTTAAGAGATATTGGCAACTCAGTAATAGTTGTAGAACACGACAAAGATATGATTCTTGCTGCTGATTATGTTTTAGATGTAGGACCAAAAGCAGGAATACACGGCGGTAAAATTGTTGCGGCTGGAACCCCAGAACAAATTATAAAATCAAATTCTATTACGGCAGATTATCTTAATGGAAGATTAAAAATTGAAATTCCTAAAGAACGCAGAAAAGGAAACGGAAAATCGTTAACCTTAAAAGGCGCTAAAGGACACAATCTTAAAAACGTAACTATTGATTTACCATTAGGGAAATTTATTTGCGTAACAGGCGTTTCTGGTTCAGGTAAGTCTTCGCTCATTAACGAAACGTTATATCCAATTTTAAATCATTATATTTATAGAGGTGTAAAAAAACCTCTTGCATACGATAAAATTGTTGGCCTAGAAAATATTGACAAAATAATTGAAATAGATCAATCTCCAATTGGTAGAACACCACGCTCTAACCCAGCAACTTACACTGCTGTTTTTGCTGATATTAGAACTTTGTATTCTGAATTACCTGAATCAAAAATTAGAGGTTATAAACCCGGTAGATTTTCATTTAATGTAAAAGGCGGACGTTGCGAAACATGCCAGGGTGCTGGTTTAAAAACTATTGAAATGAATTTTTTACCAGATGTATATGTTCAGTGCGAAGAATGTAATGGTAAAAGATATAACCGCGAAACGTTAGAAGTGCGTTACAAAGGCAAATCAATTAGCGATGTGCTAAACATGACTATTGATGATGCTGTTTTATTTTTTGATTCTATACCATCTATACTTCAAAAAATTAAAACAATTCAAGATGTTGGTTTAGGTTATATTACACTCGGCCAACAAAGCACAACACTATCTGGCGGAGAAGCACAACGCATTAAATTAGCTACTGAACTTTCTAAACGAGATACAGGCAAAACGTTTTATATTTTAGACGAACCTTCAACTGGTTTGCATTTTGAGGATATTCGTATTTTACTTGAAGTATTATATAAATTATTAAACAACGGAAACACAGTTTTGGTAATTGAACATAATATGGATATTATTAAAGTTGCCGATCATATAATTGACCTTGGACCAGAAGGTGGTGAAAAAGGTGGAAACATTATGTTTGCTGGTTCCCCAGAAGAAATGGTGAAAAAATCAACTACAGAAACAGCTCGATATTTAAAGTTAGAACTAAACCAATAAACAATTTAATAAACAAGAATACGTTAAAAGTTTATACAGAGATTTTATAAAAAAGTATACTTGTTTTGTATATTTACACTAAACAAAAGAAATTATGACTGAACGCGACGAAGAAAAAATTAAAAAAGCTTTTGAAAATAAAGATTGGAACGAAGTAAAAAGCCAAAGCTCTTGGCAAATATTTAAAGTAATGGCAGAGTTTGTTGAAGGTTTCGATAAACTTTCAAAAATTGGACCTTGCGTTTCTATTTTTGGATCTGCACGAACAAAACCCGACCATAAGTATTATTTAGTAGCCGAAGATATTGCCTTTCGCTTAACGCAAGAAGGCTACGGAGTTATTACTGGTGGCGGCCCAGGAATTATGGAAGCTGCCAACAAAGGCGCTAAAAAAGGAAAAGGAAAATCGGTGGGTTTAAATATCGATTTGCCTTTTGAGCAATATTCAAATCCTTATGTAGATAATGATAAACTAATTACGTTTGATTACTTTTTTGTGCGTAAAGTAATGTTTATGAAATATGCGCAAGGTTTTATTGTTTTGCCTGGCGGCTTTGGAACAATGGACGAATTATTTGAAGCATTAACCTTAGTACAAACAACCAAAATAGCACATTTTCCTGTAATTTTGGTTGGTAAAGAATTTTGGGGAGGATTAATGGACTGGATTAAAAATACACTTTTAGAACAAGAACATTATATTTCTCCTGACGATTTATTTTTATTTAAATTAGTTGATACCGCAGAAGAAGCAGTGCAAGAAATTGACGAATTCTATAGTAAATATCTACTAAAACCAAATTTCTAAAATTGATTTTTTCTAAATCATATAACTATTTAAAAACAGCATTAATATTTTTATTGCTGTTTTTATTTTCTAATTGGCTATTTGCCCAAGAGGTAGTTTGTGAAAGAAAAATAACATCAAAAAACAACAGCGAAATTTTAATAGAAATTCAAATAGCAAAAAACAGCATAACTGGTTTTGGCAAAATTGAAGAAGTTATTCCTGTTGGCTTTACACCAAAATTAATAGATAAAGCAAATGGAGTTTACTCTTTTGTAGACGGAAAAGTAAAATTTTTATGGATGGAATTACCAAATTCTCCAACTCTGAAAGTTTCCTACAAACTAAGTGGAATCGGCGTAAACTTAATCACTTTAACTGGGAATTTTTCGTACTTAATAAATGAACAAAGTTTAAAATCAGAAATTAAAACAGTTACCCAATTAAAACCAAATGAAAATTTAATTGCGAATAAAATCACAGAAAAAACTAACAATACAACAGTAGTAACAAGTAAAACAAATACAAGCGAAAACAAAACTGTAGCAGATAATAAACTTCCTGCAAAAGCCATTTATAAAGTGCAAATTGGTGCTTACAAAGATTCTAAATGGAAACACGATTACACCAATATTAAAAGCTTGAGTTCAGATAAAAGTGGCGATTTTACAAGATATTACTCTGGCTCTTTTAAAACCCTACAAGAAGCTGAAAATCATCAAAAAGAACTCGCCAAAAAAGGCTATATACAAACGTTTGTAGTCTATTTTGTAGGCTCAGTACGCTATACACTTCCTCAATAATTAAAATATAAAATTTGTTATAAGTGCAGCAAATTAGTAATTTGTAAGTACTTTTGTAACAATGAGTTTAGCCGATATTATACAACTTTTACCTGATTCTGTAGCCAATCAAATTGCAGCTGGCGAAGTAGTTCAACGTCCTGCTTCTGTTGTTAAGGAATTAATTGAAAATGCAGTTGATGCCGATAGCACACAAATAAAACTAATTATTAAAGATGCAGGCAAAACTTTAGTGCAGGTAATTGATAACGGCAAAGGCATGAGCGAAACCGATGCGCGTTTGAGTTTTGAAAGACACGCTACTTCTAAATTAAAAACTGCCGACGATTTATTTGCAATAAAAACAAAAGGCTTTAGAGGCGAAGCACTTGCTTCTATTGCTGCTATAGCGCATGTTGAACTTAAAACAAAACGCCCAGTTGACGAAACAGGAACTTTAATTTCAATAGAAGGAAGTAAAATTACAACTCAAGAACCTTGCTCTTGTTCAACAGGAACAAGTATTGCAGTTAAAAATTTATTTTTTAATGTTCCTGCTCGTCGTAATTTTCTAAAATCAAATTCCGTTGAAAAAAATCATATTATTGATGAGTTTTTACGTGTTGCATTAGCGCATCCTAATATTGCATTTTATTTTTATGATGATGAAGTTGAAGAATACCGATTAGAAATTGGTACGCTAAGACAACGTATTGTAGCCATTTTTGGTAACAATTACAACGAACGTTTAGTGCCTATTGAAGAAGAATCTACTATTGTTAGTATTCATGGATTTGTTGGTAAACCTGAGTTTGCGAAAAAAACACGTGGCGAACAATTCTTTTTTATAAATAACAGATTTATAAAAAGCGCCTACTTAAATCATGCTATTCAAAACGCATTCGAACATTTATTATCGCGCGAATCGCATCCAAGTTTTTTTATTTTTTTAAATGTTGATCCGTCGTTTGTCGATGTAAATATTCATCCAACAAAAACCGAAGTTAAGTTTGAAGATGATAAATCTATTTATGCCGTTTTAAGAACAACAGTTAAAATGGCACTGGGCAAAAATAATATTACGCCTACATTAGATTTTGATCAAGAGCAATCGATAAATTTCGATTACAAACCAAAAGATGGAATTGCCAGAATGCCACAAATAAGGGTAAACCCAAACTACAACCCTTTTGATTCTGAAAATAATAAAGGACACAACTTTTTACAAAACCAAAACAATTCTATACGTAACCAGAGCAATAAATCAAACTGGGAAAAGTTATACGAAAGTCACCAAAACGAAACAGAAACTTCAGTTACATCTTCTTCATTTGTTGAAACTATTGAACCAACACAAGAAGTAATTTCAAGTTCGTGGAAAAATGATTCAACAGAAAGTTCAGAAAAACCTACCATACAAATTCATAATGCATATATCATCTCTCCTATCAAATCTGGATTTATGATTATTTATCAGCAACATGCTCATGAACGCATTTTGTATGAACGCATTTTAAATAATATTGAAAACCAAACGGCAGCTTCTCAACAACTTCTATTTCCAGAAACATTTGAATTTAATTCGACCGATGCGGCATTATTAAACGAGCTTTTACCAGAAATAAAAACTTTAGGATTTGATATGGACGAGTTTGGGAAAAATACGTTTGTAGTTAATGGTTGCCCTGTAAATATTAGTGAATCTCAAATAAAACCTGTTTTAGAAGAAATAATAGAGCAGTTTAAAAACAATAGCGGTGGTGCCGATTTAAAATTATCGCGCAATCAAAAGTTAGCTTTAAGCATGGCGCAGCGCGTTAGTATTAAAGCTGGCAAACATTTAGAAACTTCAGAAATAAGAAACTTAATTGATGAGTTATTTGCTTGCCAAATGCCTTATGCAACACCAACAGGCAAAACAACGTTTATAACCTATACTAACGAAGAGTTAGAAAAAAAATTCAAAATATAATTACATGAATCAGTTCCGACCAAATAGTTTTAAATTATTGCCCGATGTAGTAAAAAATTTACTCATCATCAATATTTTGTTTTATATCGGAACTATTATTTTTTACAACCGTTTAGATATTGATTTAACTGAACTACTGGGTTTACACATGGTTGGCTCTTCAAAATTTGAAGTGTATCAATTTGTAACCTATATGTTTTTGCACGATCCAAATAATTTCAGTCATATTTTATTCAATATGTTTGCCCTTTGGATGTTTGGCAATGCCATAGAAAATACTTGGGGAAGCAAACGATTTTTAATTTATTATTTAGTTACAGGGATTGGCGCGGCAGTAATTCAATATGCAGTTTTTTATTTTGAATTACGCCCCACTCTAGAAATTTTTGATGTTTATTTACAAAACCCAAGCAACGAAGCGTTAGTTACTTTATTTCAAAACGGAAAAATTATAAGCAATGGTAGCACAGAATTACAAATGCTTATAAGTGAATTTACAGATAAATACAATGCTTTGGTTACTACAGCTCCCGATAAAGCTTTACAACTTTCAGTTGAATTTATGCAACAATATCGTGCAGATTTTTTAAGTCTACCAACCGTTATTGGTGCATCAGGAGCAGTATTTGGCCTGCTTTTAGCTTTCGGAATGATGTTTCCAAATTCTGTTATCTATATTTATTTTTTAATTCCTTTAAAAGCAAAATACTTTGTAATAATATATGGAGCATTAGAATTAGTTATGGGTTTTACAGGCTCGCAATCAAACGTAGCACATTTTGCACACTTAGGCGGAATGTTATTTGGCTTTATTTTAATACAATTTTGGAAAAAGAAATACGGTTATATCTAAATAAAAATGTCAGTATTCGGTAGTGAAATAAATCGTTTTATTAAAAGTAAATCTATTTTAAATAGATTAATGCTTATTAATATTGGTCTATTTTTAGTAATAAGTATTCTTGCTGTAATTGGCTATCTAAGTGGTATTGGCAAAATTGAAAAACTTATCGTTTATAATTTAGCAGTCCCAGCAAGTTTAAGCGAATTACTTTACAAACCGTGGACGCTTTTTACCTACATGTTTTTGCAAGAAGATTTTTTTCATGTTTTGTTTAACATGATTATGCTTTACTTTGGTGGTAAACTTTTTTCTGATTTGTTAGGCGAAAGAAGATTATTAGCCGTTTACATTTTAGGTGGTTTAGCAGGTGCAGTTTTATACATCGTTTCTTTTAATGTATTCCCAGCGTTTCAAAACACAATAAACTCATCTATCGCTTTAGGTGCATCAGCTTCTGTTTTAGCCGTTTTTGTTGCCGTAGCAGCTTACATGCCCGACATGCAAGTTACATTATTTTTATTCGGAAATATAAAACTTAAATGGGTAGCCTTAATTATGGTTGTGCTCGATTTTATAAATATAAAAAATGGAAATTCAGGCGGACATATTGCGCATATAGGCGGAGCGATATTTGGTTTAATTTATACACTTTCGTTACAAAAAGGAACCGATTTAAGTAAAGGAATAAATAAACTTTTTGAAGGAATTACATCTCTATTTAAGCCGAAACCTAAAATGAAGGTAGCGTATAAAAAAACAAAATCAGATGCTGAATTTAATACAAACAAAAAAGCTAAACAACAGCAAGTGGACGCTATACTAGATAAAATATCAAAATCGGGTTATGATAGTTTAACAAAAGAAGAAAAAGATATTTTATTCAAAATAAGTAAAGAAAATTTTTAATTTGAGTAGCTTGAAAAACAAAAAAGGGAATTTCTTTTCAAAAACAATTTTCATCTTTCAAATCATTTTATTTTTATTTTTAGCAGCATCTTATTTAGCTCCTTACATTGCGCCAAGCACCTTTTGGCCAATTGCTTTTTTAGGATTGGTATTTCCAATTCTTTATCTCATTCAAGTAGTATTTCTTGTTTTTTGGCTGCTATTTAACAGAAAATATGCGTTTTATACTTTTATTTTTTTATTGCTTGGAATCTTTTCAGTAAACAAAAACATTGCTTATTCTTTCGGGGAAAACAATAAACAAAAAACGAAAAATGAAATTAGCATCTTAACTTTTAACGTAAAAGTTTTTGATTTGTACGATTGGAAAAACAACAAAAAATCGTTTAAAATTTTTAAAGATTATTTAAAAAATAGTGGTGCAGATGTTCTTTGTCTACAAGAGTTTTATTCGGATGACGATAACGAATACATTAACCAAGATGAGTTAGCTAAAGAAATTGAATACAAATACAAAACTGTTTTTATTACTAAAAAACTAAACAAAACGCATAACTGGGGAATTGCTATATACAGTAAGTTTCCGATAATAAATACTGGTAATATTAAATTCGAAAATAAAGCAAACAATGCCGTACAATTCGCAGATATTAAAATAAAAAATGATACCATAAGAGTTTTTAATGCGCATTTACAATCGGTACACTTTTCAGAAAATGATTATGAATTAGTTGAAAAATTGAAGAATGAACAAATAGCAGAAGTTAAGGGAAGCAAAAAAATTGCATCACGCTTAAAAAAGGCATTTTTAAAACGTGAAAAACAAGTTCAAAAACTACGAAGCGAAATTGAAAAATCAAACTATAAAACAATAGTTTGCGGCGATTTTAATGATACGCCTAACTCTTACACCTATCAGCAAATCTCATCGGTATTAAAAGATTCTTTCCTTGAAAAAGGACAAGGAATTGGAGCTACTTATAACGGAAAAATACCTTTTTTGAGGATAGATTACATATTTGTTCCAAAATTATGTTATATTAGCTATACTAAAGTGGATCAATCGATTAAACAATCAGACCATTTTCCTGTTATTACTACTATAAACTTAAGCGATGAATAAATTACTATTTATTTTTATACTCGCGGTAACTACAGGTTGTAGCCAAAAACAAAACACGACTAATACAATTGGCATTCAAGATTTTTTTTGGTTGGAAGGCGATTGGGAATTCAAATCAGAAAATGGAATTTATTACGAAAAGTGGCAAAGCACTTCTTCTAATTTTATTGCTGGTAAGGGCTATTTTATTTCGGAAAAAAACGACACGCTTTATTCTCAAAAAATGAAAGTAATTAAAGAAGATGAAAACATCTTTTTGATACTTAACGCTAAAAATTTTAATGAAGATAGAGATGTAAAATACAAATTCATTAATACGTATGCTGGAAATGATTTTTTCTTTGAGAATTTATTTAAAGATTATCCGCATATAATTAAATACAGTGTTTTAAATGATTCAACTTGCACTGTTTTAATGCAAGGCAACTACAACGGAAAAACAAAAACGGAATCATTTCAACTTTCAAAAAAATAACACCTTTAATCTATCTAAAACTTTGATTTAAAGTACATTTGCATTTCAAAAAATGAAGTTTTAACGAATAAAAACAACTATATGTGTTTAAAAATATATGTTTGTCGCTACGGTATAAATTATACCAAGTTACAGCTGAACTCACATTAGTGCAAACCAGCCGTTTTGAAAAAGTAAGTGTATCACTTACGGATAACAATATGTATTTTATTCATATTGAAAGCGATTTAGAAGTTACTGTAAATATTGCTAAACAAATTTAGAATCAATCCAAGATTTGCATTCTTGCAAAAAAAATACCAACAACAATTATGGTAGATAATTTTAGTTTACAATCTAAAAAAACAAGCGAGTTTTTAGCACCGAAAGAAACAAGTCCTTTTGTAAGTGCGAAGCTTATGTTATAAGAAGTAACGCTCAAAAATTAGTTGGTAATTTTTACTTAAACGTAAATAAACCCGAACGTCCAACTAAAATGTTTACTGCCATTTTTAAAGCTATTGATTGATTAGAAAATTTTAGATAAAACTATTTTGGTTCTCTTTTTTTTGTAATGTAATAACCAATGTGCTTTAACAAAGCTTTCAACTCATAAAACAAATTCAAACAATAGTTTTGCGGAAAAATATTTTTTTACTATCTTGAAAAAAGAATATAAATTAAATTTTAAAATTCGCTATGCAAAAATTAATTCCACAAATTATTAAACAACTAGTACTTCGAAAAAAACAAAAAAAAGATCATATAAAAAACGATTATTCACCATACAAATTAGCAAAACGATACAGAGAATTAAAAATAACTGCAAAACGAAGTGTAATAAATGCACTATTTATTATTGCTGGCATTTTCTCTGCATCGTTTGGTTTTAAAGGCTTTTTGCTTACTAACAATTTTATTGATGGCGGCGCAACAGGTATTTCATTGTTAACTTCGCACTTAACTGGAATACCACTTTATATCTTAATTATTTGTATTAATGTTCCGTTTGTAATTTTAGGTTACAAAATTTTAGGAAAAGAATTTGCAATAAAAACTGCTTTTGCAATTACAGGTTTAGCAGTTTGTGTAGCAACGGTTACTTTTCCAAATATAACAAACGATAATTTATTAGTGGCTGTTTTTGGCGGCTTTTTTTTAGGAGCAGGTATTGGGCTTTCTGTTAGAGGCGGTGCAGTTATTGACGGAACAGAAGTACTCGCTATTTTTCTTAGCAAAAAGTTAGGTACAACTTTAGGCGATATTATTATTTTAATTAATGTATTAATTTTTTCTACTGCAGCTTATTTTCTTTCATTAGAAATTGCCTTATATAGTATGATAACTTATTTGGCAGCATCTAAAACATTAGATTTTATTGTTGAAGGAATTGAGGAATATATTGGTGTTACAATTATATCAACTCGCTGCGAAGAAATGCGACAAATGATTATACATACTATGGGTAGAGGTGTTACAATTTATAGCGGAAAAAGAGGTTTTGGAAAACGAGGAGAACAACAAGCAGTAGATATTATTTATACTGTTGTTACCCGTTTAGAATTAAACAAACTTAATTTAGAAATTGAAAAAATTGAGCCAAACGCCTTTGTAGTTATGAGTAGTGTTAAAGATACTAAAGGAGGAATGATTAAAAAAAGACCATTAAAACATTAATTGTAAAGCAATAATTTCTTAATATTGAATATAATTTTAGTGAAAAAAACAAAACTATGGCAGATAGAAACGATATTTTAAACCGACTTGACGATAAATTTAAAGCCATCAATCAAAATACGGATGTGCATTTAGAAGGTTTAGTGCATGCAAAACCTATAACGTATTGGGACTATATTCTACCCGATGCTTTATTAAGTTTGCAAGTACAACGCACTACCTTACCCGACGAAATGGTGTTTGTAATGTATCACCAAATTAACGAGTTGTTGTTTAAAATGATTTTGTGGGAAATCAATCAGGTAAGCGACTCTCAAGAAATTACAGCTCCATTTTTTACAGAAAAATTACGTCGTATAAGTCGTTATTTCGATATGCTTTCTTCATCGTTTGATATTATGGGCGATGGTATGGAAAAAGAACAATACATGAAGTTTAGAAATACACTTACTCCTGCAAGTGGATTTCAAAGTGCTCAATATCGTTTAATTGAATTTGCTTCAACTGAATTAATTAATTTAATTGATTATAGATTTAGAGCAACTATTGATAGAAATACACCATACGTTCACGCTTACGATCACTTGTATTGGCAAGCCGCTGGTAAAGACCACGCTACAGGCAAAAAAAACACATTGATTACTTTGTTTGAAAAACGTTACAAAACGTTCTTCTTAGAAGAAATGGAAAAATACAATACCACTAACATGTGGACGCGTTTTAAACAATTACCTGATGATGTAAAAGCAAATCCCGAATTAGTAAAAGCTATGCGTCATTACGATTACACTGTAAACGTAACTTGGGTAATGGCTCACTACCACGCAGCAGGCAAATATTTAGGCAATGCAGAAGCAACGGGTGGTAGCGACTGGAGAAAATACATGCATCCAAAATATCAACGTCGTATTTTCTTTCCAGAGTTGTGGAGCAAAGACGAATTAGATAATTGGGGAAACAACGTTTAATACTTTTATCCATAACGATAGCACAAGCTATTTATTGGGGTCCAACCTTTGAAAATAAAACAATAAAAAAATCCGAGCAATGCTCGGATTTTTTTATCGTTAATTCTAATTATTTACTCGCTGTCGCTGACAACAGTTCAGCAGTACGCATCATTTTTATAAAATCAGCTCTATAACCTTCTACATCTTTGCCTTTTGCACTACTAGCCATTTGTATTGCGTGTTCTATACTCGATTTAGCTTTGTGTTCAGAGCCTCTTAACACCATACAAAATTCTGCAACCGCTGCCGAAAATCTAAAATCATCGCTAGCGTTTTCTAATGATGTACTTTTATCCATCAACTCTTGCGTAATTAATTTACTTGTGTTTTCGTTCGGTTCTTTGTAACGTAATTTTACCAACATTAACTCATCGTTGTGTTGAGTAGTAACTGTAGAAGCAGTGTTTTTTTGGTAACGCAACTCGTCGGTTTTATTAAATTCGGTAAACTCCACTCCTACTGGCACTACTTCGTACAAAGCAGTAACTGTATGCCCTGCGCCTAATTCGCCGGCATCTTTTTTATCGTTATTAAAATCTTCTTTTTTAAGCATTCTGTTTTCGTAACCAATTAAACGATACGCCTGTACTTTTGCCGGATTAAATTCAATTTGAATTTTTACATCTTTTGCAATTGTGTATAACGTTCCGTCTACTTCATCAACTAACACTTTTTTAGCTTCGTTAATATTATCGATGTAAAAATAATTTCCGTTACCATTATCGGCAATTGTTTCCATTTTAGAATCTTTGTAATTGCCCATTCCAAAGCCTAATACGGTTAAAAAAATGCCTTCTTCTCTTTTCGATTCAATTAACTTTTTCATTTCTCCATCTGATGAACTTCCTACATTAAAATCGCCATCGGTAGCAATCATTACGCGGTTGTTTCCGTTTAGCATGGCATTTTCTTTTGCAATTTTATAAGCTAAATTAATTCCTGCTCCACCGGCTGTTGAGCCACCTGATTGCAAATTATTTAAAGCATCAATAATTGTTTTTTTATCCGCTCCCGATGTTGATGGCAACACCAAACCCGCAGCTCCTGCGTAAACAACCAATGCAATTTTATCTTGCTCACGCATTTTGTTTACCAAAAGTGTTAGCGATTTTTTTACTAATGGCAATCTATTTTCGGAATTCATAGAACCCGAAACATCAATTAAAAAAACCAAATTGGTGGGTGCCATGGTTTCAAACGGAAAACGTTTTCCTTGCAAACCAACGTGCACTAATTTGTGTTTGGTATTCCACGGACAAACAGAAACTTCGGTATTGATTGAAAAAGGATTTTTGTTGGTTGGCTTTTTGTAATCGTAATTAAAGTAATTAATAAACTCTTCAATACGCACCGCATCAGCTGGTGGTAAACTTCCGTTATCAATATAACGGCGACTATTAGTTAAACTCGCATTATCTACATCAATAGAAAAAGTAGAAAAAGGATTTTCGTTTGCGCGTAAAAAATCGTTTTCGGTAATGGCGTTATACGATTCGGTATTTTGTCCTTCAACAAAATTATCTTTTTGTTCGTACATTATTTTTTCTTCACGATGAATAACAGGTGCAGCCATATACATATCGGCTTTATCGTATTCGGCATACTTTTTAGATTTGGTAGCTTCGCCTTTGGCATCTTGCGACAACAAAATTCGTTTGCTACCTGTAGTGTTTAAATCGCTAATATTTTGCACTGCTGCAACTGGTGTTTTTATGGCTTGCATTTGCACAGCAATGCTATTTGTTTTACCCGCAGTAATTGTTACAACTTTATTTATTACAGCTTGAAAATTTTTAGCTTTAACATCGAGTAAATAATTTTTTGGCGCCACGTTTTTAAATGTGCAAACACCGCTAACATCTGTTTTAGCAGAATCGATAATGGTGTTTTTAATTTTTAAATACACACTTGCAAAAGCAATTTTACTTGCGTTTTGTGCCGAGCTAACACTTACTTTTAAAGTGGAGTTAGTTTGTGCTGAAGCTAAAGAACCGATAGCCAAAAGCCAGCCGAATAAAAAGATTTTTGATTTCATAATAGTGGTTTTAATGGGTTTAACATGCTTGTTTGCTATATAGATGCAAAACCCATTAAAATTCCATAAGCTATTTGAAAATATTTTAAATACTGACGAAAATTGATATATTTGTTAGGAATTGGATTGATGTCTATCAGAACTATTTACCCAAATTAGATGTATAGATATGATAAAATTAGCCCTATATACAAGTTATACCCTATTTTAAAATAACACAAACGAAAAGATAATGAGTTACGATTTATACTTTTATAAGAGAAAGAATTCAAACTTAACAGAAAGTCAAATCGCTGAATATTTAACTAATAATTTGACTTCAACAAGTGAAAATGATACGCAATGGTTTTTGGAAGACGAAGACACAGAAACATATTTTTCTATAGAGCAAAATGAACCAGAGACAGATGAAGAAAGTATTAAATTGTTTGAAAATTTTGCTGACTTTGACAATACTCATTTTACTTTCAACTTAAATTATTTAAGACCTGACTTTTTCGGACAGTTTGCATTTGAGTTTTTAGACAAATTCATTAAAGACCTTGACTTGTTTGTTCTTAATCCACAATCAACAACTGACCAGGACAATCCAATAAAACTGGAGGACAATGAACTTTATGAAAATTGGTCGGAAACAAATTCAAAAAATTCAGCAAACTTTTTTAAAGAATATGAACTTGAATTTTATCCATTGGAGAAATCAAATGACTTCTATAACTATAATCACAATAAGTTAGCATTGCAAGAAAAGTTAGGCGACAATTACTACGTTCCGAAACTTTATCTCTTCAAAAAAAAATCAGACGGACAAATAATAACACTTTGTACTTGGACAGAACATATACCAAATATTTTTCCACCTGCTGACTATTTCCTATTGACAAAAAAGTATAAAAAACTGTTTCGGACAGTTGAAGAAGTTGGCCTTATAAGTGCAGACACTTTTAAAGAAAGATTTGCATATTTCCTTGACAATTTTGAATTCAAAAACTATAAAATTATTCACCCTGACAAAGCCGAAAAAGTTAAAGACATATTTAACTCGACAAAAATTGAGCATAACCTTTCTGACTTTGCGGAGAGAGTCCAAATTGAGAAATTAGTAAACGTGAAACCGAATGAATAAAACTACTTCCTACTCGTCCGCATTTGCAATGCGGATGTAATATTTTAGAATTTGTAAGACTTAATTAAATACATAAAATGAAAAAAACACTCCCACTTTTATTTCTTACACTTGCATTAGCGAGTTGTAACAGCAAAGTAGAAAACAAACAAGCCGAAAATGCACTAACAGTTGTTGTAGATACCACACCAAGAGTTACTGGAATTGGTGGAATATTTTTTGGCAGCAGCAATCCTAAAGAAACACGCGAGTGGTATGGCAACAATTTAGGTTTAGCAATTGATGAATATGGTTCACCTTTCGAATTTAGAAATGCAAACAATCCTAACGAAAAAAATTATTTGCGTTGGGCTCCTTTCAAAAAAAATGATGAGTATTTATCGCCATCTAAGAAAGAGTTTATGATTAACTATCGCGTTTATAATTTAGAAGCCTTACTAAAAAAATTACGCAACAATGGCGTTGTTATTTTAGATAGTATTGCGCAATACGACTACGGAAAGTTTGTACACATTTTAGATTTAGACAGTAACAAAATAGAGTTATGGGAACCTGTTGATAGTGTGCTTACTAAACTTGGCGGTAAAACAACTAAATAATTTATTCTTCTAAAACTGTAAAGTTAAAATCGAGAGGATTTAAATGTTGTTGCAGTGTTGCAATAAATCCTTTATCGTGTTTAATATACTGCATTACAAAATTTTCGCTACGCTCTTGCAAGCCATCAACCGGAAATAATTTTGCTTTTATATTTTTAATTTGATTTAATTGTACTTCTTGTTTTTGTTTTTCTGCTTTAATCATTTTTTGTAAAAGCATGTTTAATACATTCAATTGCTTTTGTAACTCCGCATCTACAGAAGGTTTTAAAGTTACATCTACTTTATTCGCTTTTTCGTGAAGTAATGCATAAGCACCCTTAATTAATTCTTCTTCTTTTTCAATTGTAAAATCAACACTCGCATGTTTTAGTGTGAACTCTTTTATTAATTCGTCGGTATTGCCAAACAAATCAAAAACAGAAACATCAATTTTTTGTAATTTGTCTTTGCTGTTTTTATCAACTACTAAAACAGAGTTACGCAACACCAAAACAGGAAATGAAATTTTGTCATTCTCGAAAATTGATTTTAATTGCAACCAATACGCAATTTCTCCTCCACCACCAATATAGGCTATGTTAGGCAATATTACTTCTTGATACAATGGTCGCAAAATTACATTCGGGCTAAATCGCTCTGGATGCTGATTTAATTCTGTTTCTAATTCTTGTTGCGAAAAAGTGATATTAGTATTTAATACTTCGTATTTATCGTTAGCAAAAACAATGCGTTCGCGGACGCTGTCTTTTAAATAAAACAAATTTATTTCGCGCGCTGTTACTTGCGCTTTGTAATTTAAAGTTTCTAAAGCTGCAGAAGTTTTTTGAACTAAGTTTTCACTTTCTCTACCAACTAACTCTTTGTGCATATATGGCGAAAAACATTTTTTTAGTTCAGCATCGTCGCCATCAATAATAACCAAACCATATTCTGTAAACAATTCGTTTACCAAATAACGTGTAGCTTCTGCTAAATTTTTGTTTTTTAAATACGCGTTTTCAAATAATGTAATCGCTTTTTCTGCGCCTGGTGCTGTTCCTAAAATTATTTTTAATTCTTCAACTACAGTTGCAATATCGTTTAACAAAAATCGCCCTACCGCTCCTTTTTGTTCAGTATTCCAAACTACTTTTTTTCCGTAAGCAACGAAATGATTTACTTCTTCAAAATCATGATCTTCTGTCGCCATCCAATATACAGGTACAAAATGGTTATCAGAAAAATCTTTTTTTAATTGTTGCGCTAAATTAATAGTGGTAACAATTTTATAAATAAAATATAATGGTCCTGTAAACAAACACAACTGATGACCTGTAGTTACAGTATATGCATTTGTATTTTGTAACAAATTTATATTGTTTTTAGTTGTACCAGAAACGAAAGTTAAATGTTCGTATTGCTTTAACAAAGAACGCACTAAAACAGCTCGATTATCGTTAGTATAATTTTTATCGGCAATAGCTTTTGCAAAGCCTTCTTTATTTGGGAAATGAGAATAAAAAGAGTTGATTTCATTTTTATTATCTAAATAATCACAAATTAGTTTAGAAAAATAACCTGTGTTTTTATAAGCTATAGAAGATTTTTGCATAAAGTATTTTAGACCTAACAACTAAAAAATAAAATAGTTTAATTATTCAACAACATCACCATGTAAATCGTAATCTTCGGCTGAAGTTATTTTTACATTCGCAAAATCGCCCACACGTACATACGATTTTTTAGCATCAATCAACACTTCGTTATCTACTTCTGGCGAGTCGTATTGCGTTCTTCCTACAAAATGATTTCCTTCTTTTCTATCAAATAAAACTTTATACGTGTTACCAACTTTTTGTTGGTTTAACTCTAACGAAATTCCTTGCTGAATATCCATAATAGTTTCGGCTCGTTCGCGCTTAACATCATCGGGCACATCATCAACTAATTTATAAGCGTGTGTATTTTCTTCGTGCGAGTAGGTAAATATTCCCAATCTATCAAAGCGAGTGTTTGTAACCCACTCTTTCATTTCTTCAAAATCTTTTTCAGTTTCGCCCGGATAGCCTGCAATTAAAGTGGTACGAATAGCCATATCTGGCACTTTATCTCTAAACTGATTTACCAAATCAATAGTTTTTTGTTTGGTGGTTCCTCTGCGCATACTTTTTAACATGTTATCGCTTATGTGTTGCAAAGGCATATCAATGTATTTACAAACGTTTTCGCGTTCGTTCATTACATCTAACACATCTAACGGAAATCCGCTAGGGAAAGCGTAATGCAAACGAATCCACTCTAATCCGTTTATATCCGATAAGTTTTTTACCAGTTCTGCTAAATTTCTTTTTTTGTATAGATCTAAGCCGTAATACGTTAAATCTTGCGCAATTAAAATAATTTCTTTTGTTCCGCCTTTAACCAATTTAGTGGCTTCAATTATTACTTCTTCTAACGGTTTAGATGTATGTGCACCACGCATTAACGGAATTGCACAAAAAGAACAAGGTCTGTCGCAACCTTCTGCAATTTTTAAATACGCAAAATGATTGGGAGTAGTTAATAATCGTTCGCCAACCAATTCTTGTTTATAATCGGCTTTTAACGTTTTTAATAAACGAGGTAATTCTCTCGTACCAAAATAAGCATCAATATTCGGAATTTCTTTTTCTAAATCGGGTTTATAACGCTCGCTTAAACAACCTGTTACAAAAACCTTATCAACCAAACCAGCTTCTTTAGCTTCACTATAACGCAAAATAGTATCAATACTCTCTTGCTTGGCGTTATCAATAAATCCGCAAGTATTAATAATTACAATGCTAGCATCGTCTTTTTTGCTTTCGTGTTCCACCTCAAAGTTATTGGCTTTAAGTTGTCCCATAAGTACTTCGCTATCCACAATGTTTTTTGAACATCCAAGTGTAATAACGTTTACTTTATTTTTTTTTAATGTTTTTGTTTTCACTATATATCCTTAATTTTACAAAGATACGAAATCATGAGAACACTACTACTTTTATTACTTTTTAGCGCAAAACTATTCGCTCAAGGTGGAAATTACATCGATAGCGTAAAAACATTAACCAACTCAAAAGTTGATACCATACGCTTTTGGGCATACAGCGAGCTGGCTTGGGTGCTTAAAGAAACCGATAAAGAAAATGCTTTAATTTATTCTAAAAAACTACACGAAGAAGGCAAAATCAAAAAACTACCCAAATGGGAAGCGCAAGGTTTAAACGATATGGCCATTATTTACATTAAAAGTGGCGACTTAAAAAATGCAGAAAGTAGTTTGTTGCAGTCGTTAGCTATCAGAAAGAAAATTGGATTTAAACCTGATATAGCTTCGAGTTTAAGCAAAATTGGGCAAATAAAACTAGAAACTTCAAAATATTCGGAAGCAGTTATATACTTTTTAGAAGCACTTAAAATTTATGAGGGACTAAATAATGAGGCACATATTGCGTATATCTGTAACAACGTTGGACAATCGTATAATAATTTAAAAAATTATACAATGTCGAAAAAGTATTTAGCAAGAGCTTATTCCATAAATAAAAAAACAAATAATAAACCTGGTTTAGCAATAACATACGCCTGTATGGGCAATAATTTTTCTGATGAAAAAAAGAATGACTCAGCGCTTTATTCCTTAGGCGAAGCAGCTAAACTGTTTAAAGAAATTGGAAGTTATGGCGATTATGCTACAACACTAAACAACATGGGACACATTTATAGAGCCAATGGAGAGGTTAAAAAAAGTTTAGACAATTATTTACAAGCTTTAGAAATAAGTAAAGAAGTAAAAGATTCCTCCGGAATTTGCATATTTTTAAATAGTTCGGCTAATGCTTATATTGTATTGGGTAGATTTAACGAGGCAGAAAAAAACTTATTTGAAGCGTTAGCCATAACTGAAAAATTAGGTCAAGATGAAACAAAATTAAAACTGTACAACTCACTAACCATTTTATACATAAAAAAATTAGATGCAGAAAAAGCGAGCATTTATTTTGATAAATATACAAGTGCTAGAGATCAAATTTTTTCTAAAGAAGCTGCTAAAGAATTTACAGAAGCACAAACAAAATTTGATGTAGAGAAAAAAGATTTACAACTAGCAAAAAACCAAGCCGAATTCGAAATTCAAAAAAAACAAAACCTAATTAAAAATGCAGCATTAATTATAGGTTTGTTTGTAACAGCATTAATTGTTGCATTTAGTGTTTTATTATTTAAACGCTACAAAGTATCTCAACTACAAAAAAAATTAATAGAGCATCAAAAACAAATTGTTGATGAAAAACAAAAAGAAATTATAGATAGTATAACTTACGCAAAACGTTTGCAACAAGCTATTTTACCGCCCGATAGCCAGATAAAAACACATTTACCCAACAGTTTTATTTTATACAAACCAAAAGATATTGTTGCTGGAGATTTTTATTGGATGGAACACATAAATGATTTGATTTTGTTTGCTGCGGCAGATTGTACCGGTCATGGTGTGCCAGGAGCAATGGTAAGTGTAGTTTGCAGTAACGCACTAAACAGAGCAGTAAAAGAATTTAATATTTTAGACCCTGGCAAAATTTTAGACAAAGTTCGTGAACTTGTTGTAGAAACTTTTGAAAAAAGCGAGCAAGAAGTAAAAGATGGAATGGATATTAGTTTGTGTTGCTTAAACAAAAAAACGAATCAACTTTTATGGGCTGGCGCAAATAATCCGTTATGGATAGTTAGACGTGAAATTGGAGATAATAGATATGAGACAGGCTCTCAAATCTCAAATCTAACATCTAATGTCTTATTAGAATACAAAGCAGACAAACAACCTATCGGAAAATTCGCAGATGTAAAAAGTTTTACCACACATCAAATACAATTACAAAAAAACGATGAGTTATTTATTTTTACAGATGGCTATGCCGATCAGTTTGGCGGAGTAAAAGGTAAAAAATTTAAGACATCAAATATGAAAACGCTTTTCAATTCTATAAAAAATTTACCATTAGAAGAACAAAAAATAGAAGTTGAAAACGCTTTCGAAAACTGGAGAGGCGATTTAGAACAAGTTGATGATGTCTGCGTTATTGGAGTCCGCGTTTAACAGAAGAACAAGAACGCTTAAAAATCACAATCCCGTACTTCTTTCGAGATAATGATGAAAAAATTAAAACTGAATTATGATTAAAAAAACCAGATTATTTTTTTTCTTTTTATTGCTTAACTCATTTTGTTTTTCACAAAATCAAGTTTTAGATTCTTTACTAAATTTATTAAAACAAGATAAACTCGATACTAACAAAGTTATTCATTACAATAAAATTGCTTATGAGTATAAAAATATCGGTTCATTTGATAACACATTAAAGTATACAAATTTAGCATTGAAATTAAGTGAAGATTTACTTTACAAAAATAAAAATGAGCAAACAAAAAAAACATTACTAAAAGGAAAAGCGGTCTCATTACACACACTAGGAGCTCTCAACGAAATAAAAGGAAACACTTCTCAAGCCTTACAATATTATTCTGAATGTTTAAAATTGTTGCTTTCTATCGGAAACAAAAAGTCTGCAGCTTATGCCTATAATAATATTGCACTTGTTTATTACAATACTGGCAATCATCCTGAAGCACTAAAAAATCATTTAGCAGCATTAAAAATCAGAGAAACTATTGGAGATAAACAAGGCTTAGCCGACACGTATAACAACATTGCTCTTGTTTATTTAAATCAAAAAAATTACACAGAAGCATTAAAAAACGTAATGTTGTGTTTAAAAATATGTAAAGAAATCGATTACAAATATGGCATTTCAAGTTCATATGCTAGTATTGGCGGAATTTACGACGCGCAAGGCAATTATGCAGAAGCATTAAAAAATCATTTAATTTCTTTGCAAATTGAAACTGAGTTAAACAACAAATATGGAATTGCCCGAACGTATAATAATATTGGAATTGTATACGAAAATTTGCAAAACTATGAGGAAGCACTAAAAAATTACATAGCTTGTTTAAAAATTGAAACTGAAATTGACGACAAACCTGGTTTAACTGCAACATTAAACAATATGGGTAGCGTATACACAAAACAAAAAAAATATGCTGAAGCAGAAAAACAACTCAAAAAAGCAAAAGAATTAGCAGAAGAACTCGGACATAAAGAATATTTAAAAGACACCTATCGCGCATTAACAAAACTAGATAGTTCTAAAGGAAATTTTAAAAGTGCTTTCGAAAATCACAAACTATATATTGTTTTTAGAGATAGTATTGATAATGAAGATACACGTAAAAAAACAATTCAAAGCGCAATGACCTATGATTTTGAAAAAAAGGAAGCAGCGACAAAAGCTGAACAAGAAAAAAAAGATGCTATTGCTGAAGAAGAAAAACAAAAACAAAAACTAATTACCTACGCTGTATCGTTAGGTTTAGTTTTAGTAGCTTTTTTAGCACTATTTGTTTATAGAGGATTCCGTCAAAAACAAAAAGCAAACGTAATTATTACCAATCAAAAACTAGAAGTAGAAAAACAAAAACATTTGGTAGAAGAACATCAAAAAGAAATTATAGATTCTATAACTTATGCCAAACGTATACAAAAAGCAATTTTACCATCAAATGAAGAAATAAAAAAATACTTACCCAATTCATTCGTGCTTTATAAGCCAAAAGACATAGTTGCTGGCGATTTTTATTGGATGGAAAACATAAATGAAATTACTTTTATTGCAGCTGCTGATAGCACTGGCCATGGAGTGCCAGGCGCAATGGTTAGCGTTGTATGTAGCAATGCACTAAACAGAGCTGTTAACGAATTTAAGATGTTAAAAACTGGCGAAATTTTAGATAAAACCAGAAACCTCGTTTTAGAAACTTTTGCAAAAAGTGGCGAAGAAATAAAAGATGGAATGGACATTTCGCTAATTTCTATTGATAAAAAGGCAAGAAAAATAAATTGGAGCGGCGCGAATAATTCATTATTATACATCAGTAACAATGAGTTAAATGAAGTTAAGGCTGACAAGCAACCAATTGGAAAAACCGATACTCCAAAGCCATTTATTACACATGAAATAAATTTTAATAACGGAGATATTTTTTATTTAATTACAGATGGATTTGCAGATCAGTTTGGCGGAGAAAAAGGTAAAAAATTTAAAACCGCAAACATGAAAAATTTATTTGTTGAGCTACAACAATTGGAATTAGAAGAACAAAAAGAAAAAATTAATTCGGCTTTCGAAAACTGGAGAGGTGATTTGGAACAAGTTGATGATGTTTGTATAATTGGAATAAAAATTTAATTTCCAGAAATAAATCACATGAAAAAAAATTGGTTTCTATTCGTAATAAATTTTCTAATCTGCTTAAGTGTTTTTGCGCAACAAAACGAAATAGACTCTTTGTTATTTCTTATAAAAAAAGATAAAACAGACACAACCAAAATTATTCACTTTAATCATTTGTCAAAAGAATACATGTTTATTGGTGTGTACGATAGTGCAGAGTATTACGCCAATTATGCTCTAAAACTCTCTAACCTAATTGCTACTAAAAACACAAACAATATCGTTATTAGCGAAACTATAAAAAAATGTATTTCTTCAGCTTACAACAATTTCGGGAACATCAATTACGAACAAGGCAATTATCCCGAAGCTTTAAAAAATCATTCCATTGCTTTAAAAATAAGAGAAGAGCTTGGCGATCAGCAAGGTATTGCAACTTCTTACAATAATATGGGAATAACCTTTTATGCACAAGGCAATTATCCTGAGGCTTTAAAAAAATATTTTGCTTGTTTAAAAATAAGAGAACAAAGCAACAACAAATCTGGTATTGCTGCTGCTTACAACAACATCGGCAATATTTACGACGAGCAACATAATTACCCAGAAGCGTTAAAAAATCATTTTGAAGCCTTAAAAATACGACGTGCTATTGGCGAAAAAAAAGGCGAATCGGCTACACTAAATAATATTGGTAATGTATACAATAATCAACTAAATTATGATGAAGCCTTAAAAAACCACTTAGCTTCATTAAAAATTAAATTAGAAATGGGTGACAAAAAAGGCATTGCAAATTCTCATAATAACATGGGCAATGTTTACGATAATATGGGCAATTATTCTGAAGCACTTAAAAATTTTAAAATTTCTTTAGAAATGCGAAAAGAAATTGGCGATCAAGCAGGCATAGCATCATCATACAATAGTATTGGAAGTGCCTATCTAAGACAAAAAAATTACAAAATATCAAAAGAATATATCGACAAAGCGTTAGAATTATCGAAAAAAAACAGATACAAAATTTCGTTAGAAGAAAGTTATCTTTTATTAACGGACTTAAATAATGAAATAGGAAATTATAAAGAAGCATTTGAAAATCACAAATTATTTATTGTGTATAGAGATAGTATTAACCTTGAAGATACTCGCGAAAAAACAATTCAAGGTCAAATGACTTATGATTTTGAAAAAAGAGAAGCAGCCACAAAAGCTGAACAAACTAAAAAAGATTTAATTGCAACTGAAGAAAAACAAAAACAAAAATTTATAACCACTTCAGTTAGCGCTGGCTTGTTTTTAGTGCTATTATTTTCACTATTTATTTTTAGAGGATACAAGCAAAAACAAAAAGCAAATATTATAATTACTCAGCAAAAACATATTGTTGAAGAGCAACAGAAAGAAATTATTGATAGCATAAAATACGCCAAACGTTTGCAACAAGCAATATTACCATCTAACGATGAGATAACAAAATATTTACCAAATAGTTTTTTATTGTATAAACCAAAAGACATTGTTGCTGGTGATTTTTATTGGATGGAAAACATTAATGATATTACTTTTATTGCAGCGGCAGATAGTACTGGTCATGGTGTGCCTGGGGCAATGGTAAGTGTAGTTTGTAGTAACGCATTAAATAGAGCTGTTAATGAATTTAAATTGTTTGAAACAGGTAAAATTTTAGACAAAACGCGTGAGTTAGTTTTAGAAACATTTGCAAAAAGTGGTGAAGAAATAAAAGATGGAATGGATATTTCATTACTTGCAATAAACAAAAAAACAAACGAAATAAATTGGAGTGGTGCAAACAATGCCCTTTGGTACATAACTGATAATGATCTACAAGAAATTAAAGCCGATAAGCAAGCCATTGGCAAAACAGAAAATCAAAAACCTTTTACAACGCATAGACTTAACCTAAAAAAAGAAACAATTTATTATTTGTTTACAGATGGTTATGCCGATCAGTTTGGTGGAGAAAAAGGTAAAAAATTTAAAAGTGCAAAACTGAAAGAACTGCTTATTTCAATCTATGAAAAACCAATTGATGTTCAAAAAGAAATTATAGACACCTCTTTTGAGGCATGGAAAGGCAAGCTGGAACAAGTAGATGATGTGTGTATTATTGGAATAAAAGTATAACAATGAATAAATTTATTATTTTAATTTTTCTGTCTATTCAAACTTCTTACGCATCAACTTGCGATACGTTAGTTATAAAAAATTATTACGAAAAATCGAACACTTTACTATCTAAAGATTTAGATAAAGCCCTTAGCCTTGCAAAAAAAGCTTATTCACTAGCGAAAGAATGTCCTAATACAATTTATTATTACGAATCTGTAATTTCTTTATCTGCCGCATATTACCAACAAGATCAAGCTGATTCTATTATTGCTATTGTGTTACCAGCTCTAAATTCGATGAACAGCTCTACACCAATTTTTTATCGCGCAGGTATTCATCATAAATTAAGCACGGGCTATACTATGCTAATGCAATTTGAAGAAGGTTTAAAATATAGCTTTAGCGCATTAAAACTATACGAACAGATTGATCAAAAAAGCAATGTGGTAAATATGTTGGTAAATATTGCAAACGTATATCAACAACAAAATAATTTTAAACAAGCAGATAAATATTTACGACAAGCCGAAAAAATTGGAAAACAAATTGATAGAAAAACAGTTTTAGGAAATGTTTACAACACACTAGGCATTTTATATGCTGAACATAATTTATTAGATTCTGCAGAAAAATTCTTTTTATTATCAACCGATATTCGCGAAAAACTAAACGACAACACCTCAATAGCTTGGAATTACAACAACTTAGGCGGCTTGTATGTTTTGTTAGGTAAGCCAGAAAAAGCAATTGTTTTTTTAGAAAAAGCGCTAGCAAAGTTTGAGCAAAATAATAATTACGATGGACAAACTTCTGCTTCAAACAATATTGGTGAAGTATATACACAGCTCAAAAATTATAAAAAGGCCTTAGAATATTTTCAATATTCGCGCAAATTATATGCTAAAACAGATAATCCTGATAATTTAGAAAACTTGTTCAATAATTTATCTAACTATTACAGTAAACTTGGCGATTATAAAACAGCCTTAACTTATTCCGATTCATTAATCTATTTAAAAGACTCGCTATACGGTAAACGTTTAGACATAAGCATTGCCGAGATGCAAACTAAATTTGATGTTGAGAAAAAAGATTTAGAAATAGCAAGTACAAAATCGAAATTAGAAGTTAAAGAAAAACAAAACTATATTAAAAACATTATTATAGTATCTGGCTTACTCGTTTCTATTTTAATTGGTGTTTTTTTATTGAGCATTTTTAAACGTAGAAAAATAGAAAATAAATTAAAGCTCGAAGCTGAAATTGCTAAGCAAAACGACATTAGAAGTAAAGCCGTTATTGACGCTGAAGAAAAAGAAAGAGTGCGTATCGCAAAAGATTTGCATGATGGCGTAGGGCAATTATTATCAGCAGCAAAATTAAATTTAAGTAGCTTGCAAGATAAACTTGAAAAAACTGATACAGAAAGTTTGCAATTATTAAACAATGCAAGCAATTTAGTTGACGACTCGGTTAAAGAAGTAAGAACAGTATCGCATAGCATGATGCCAAATGCCTTGCTAAAATTAGGCTTAGCATCAGCTGTAAAAGATTTCATCAATAAATTATCATCAGGTAACAAACTTAAAGTTGATTTAGAAATAGTAGGTTTAGAAACGCGATTAGAACCCAATACCGAAACCACTTTATTTAGAGTATTGCAAGAAATTGTAAATAATATAATTAAACATGCCAAGGCAAATTACATAAGTGTACAATTAATTCAACACGAAAAAGAGTTAACACTGATGGTAGAAGACAATGGCGTTGGCTTCGACACCACTAAAATAAATTCGTTTGAAGGAATTGGATTAAAAAACATTCAATCTCGCGTTGCTTTTTTAAATGGTAGTATTAATTTTGATTCAACTGAAAACAAAGGAACTACAATAGTTATAGAAGTACCACTAAAATAATTTAAAATGAAAAGTAGAATAACTAAACTTGTTTTTATTTTATTTCTTACTTCAAATTTTACTTTTGCAAGAGATAATAATCAAACGCAAAACACTAACAATTTAGCTAATTTATTGGTTGAACTTGAAACTACAATTTTTTGGAATGCAGTTGCAAATGAGTGGAAATACTTTCGTGTAAAATGGTTAGATGCTTGCAAACTATGTAACAACGGGCAATGCATAGCGCAAAGAATGATAGAATTTGAATCCTATTCTGTTGCAGAAAATATGAATCCTGCTTGGCAACAAAGAAGAGATGCTTGGATTAAAGAATGTGAATTAGTTAAAACCAACGAACAAGCCGCAAAATTATTACTCGAGTTTGAAACAAATGTAAGCTGGAACGCCGTCAAAGAAAGCTGGAAAGACAGAAGAAATAATTGGATAACAGAATGTGAGTCTGTAAAATAAAACTCAACACTTCTGTTCGGACATTTTTGCTTTATTTAATTATTTTTATAACTTAGTACTAAACTTAAAACTCAACGTTTATGAAAAAATTATTCATTCTTCTATTTGCAGTTGCTACAATTTCGGCTTCGGCAAATTCAAAAAAAATTACACCTGCTAATACGGTTGCCAATTTATTAGCCGAATTTGAAACACATGTTGGTTGGAGCGCTGTTGTTCCCGAATGGAAAGATATGCGCGACAAATGGGGTAATGCTACTTTGGCTTGCTCTAATGCTGATTGTGTTGCTAAACGTATGGTAGAATTTGAATCGTATACAAAATGGAGCGACGTTGCACCAGAATGGGCAAAAAGAAGAGATGGATGGATTAAAGATTGTGCGGCAGCAAAAACAAATGCAGCTGTTGCTAAATTATTAGTAGAATTTGAATCGTATGTTAGTTGGGAATCGGTTGATGAAGGATGGAAGACAAGAAGAGATGGTTGGGTAAAGGAATGTAGCTCAGCAAAATAAAAACATCAAAAAAAAGAGGCGAAAATTTTTCGCCTCTTTTTTATTTTGAAAGCTTCATGTCTTTCATAATTTCTTGTTGTGTCTTCAACATTTCTTCACGTTGTTTATCAGCATCTCTCATTGTTTTTTGCGACATATAAACTCCAAAACCTACGCCAACTAAAATAAGAACTAATGTAACAACCAACACAACACGTTGCGTTGTTTTAGCACTTCTATAAAACGAAGTTTGAGCTGAATGCGCATTTTGCTGCATTGCTATGTTTATCTCATTCCTTATTTTTTCAGCACTTACTTCGGGTTGCTTTAAAAAAAAATCTGTTCCACAATATTGACATTCGTATTCTGTTTCCGACTTTTTTATACATGAAGTGGAACCGCATGTTTTACAAGTAAATTGATTTAACATGATTTATAATTTTAGTTAAATTTTAAATAAACTATCTACAAATTCTGTTTTGTTAAACACTTGCAGGTCGTCAATTTTTTCGCCCACACCAATATATTTTACAGGAATTTTAAACTCATCAGAAATTCCAATTACTACACCACCTTTTGCAGTTCCATCTAATTTTGTTAATGCCAAAGCATTTACATCGGTAGCGGCTGTAAACTGTCGACATTGCTCAATTGCATTTTGCCCGGTTGAAGCATCAAGCACTAATAAAATTTCGTGTGGCGCATCTGGAATTACTTTTTGCATTACACGTTTTATTTTACTCAACTCATTCATTAAATTTATTTTGTTGTGCAAACGCCCAGCGGTATCAATAATTATTACATCAGCATTTAGTTCCGCACCTTGCTTTACAGCTTCAAAAGCCACAGAAGCTGGGTCTGCTCCCATGCCAAGTTCCACAATAGGAACATCAACTCGTTGCGACCAAATTTTTAATTGATCAACAGCTGCTGCTCTAAAAGTATCTGCAGCGCCCAACACAACTTTTTTTCCTGCTTTTTTTAATTGATAAGATAATTTACCAATTGTGGTCGTTTTTCCAACTCCGTTAACGCCCACCACCATAATTACATAAGGTTTTTTTCCTTCAGGAATTGTAAATTCAACTAAATCGTTTGTATTATTTTCGGCTAATAAAGCTGCTATTTCTTCTTTTAAAACATTGTTTAATTCAGAAGAACTTACGTATTTATCGCGCGCAATTCGTTTTTGAATTCTTTCAATAATCTTTAGTGTAGTATTTACACCAACGTCTGATGTAATTAAAATTTCTTCTAAATTATCCAGCACTTCATCATCAACAGTGCTTTTACCTACTATTGCTTTAGCTATTTTAGAAAAAACATTTTCTTTGGTTTTTTCTAAACCTTTATCCAGACTTTCTTTTTTGTCTTTACTAAAAAAACTAAATATTCCCATACGGCTAATTTACAAAAAAAGCGCTTTTTAAGCGCTTGGTGTTTTAAACAGAAAAAGCTTCTCTTATTTTAAATAAAAGAAGCTTAAACTTAACAACAGAGTTAAAGATTACTTTGTAAAGAAATCTTTAAGGTGATCGTTGTGAACAATTTCTTCTTTAAAAGCATAAGCTCCAGTTTTAGGAGACTTTACCATTTTAATAACTTTTGTAAAGTTGTTTCCTTTTCCGGTTTTTAATGTTGCAACTACTTTCTTTGCCATGATTTCTTATTTTATATCGTTGATAAAAGTTCTTTTAGAAATTACTTAATTTCTTTGTGAACTGTCATTTTCTTTAAAATCGGGTTGAATTTTTTTATTTCAATACGATCAGGTGTGTTTCTTTTATTTTTGGTGGTAATGTAACGAGATGTTCCAGCTTGTCCGCTAGTTTTGTGCTCTGTACACTCCAAAATAACCTGAATTCTGTTACCTTTTTTTGCCATGATTTCTTATTCTTCTTAATTAATGGGGTGCAAATATAAAATTAATATCTAAAACTAACAAGTTATACTTTCACTTATTTTTAAATTATTCAACAATTTTACTATTCTTCCTTATTTTATTTCATTCAGCAAACTTTTTTGCTTCATCATTTCTTCTACTTCTTTGGCCAAACGAGGAACACTTACCGATAAATTAATGGGTTCGGTTTCTGTAATTAAAATATCATCTTCTATTCTAACGCCAATATTCCACCATTTTTTGTCGCAATCAGAACCTTCTGGTATGTAAATTCCTGGCTCAACAGTAATTACGGTATTTGGTCGTAAGGTGTTAAAAGTGCCCGCATCGTGTACATCTAAACCCAAATAATGCGAAGTGCCGTGCATAAAATACTTTTGAAAATCTTCGTCTTTTTTAATTAAACCAATTTCTCTTAATCGTTTTTTAATAATTTTAGTAGTTGCGCTATGCGGATCCCAAAATTTATTGCCTGCCTTACAAGCTTTAATTCCTGCAGTTTGCGCTTCTAAAACAATGTTATAAATAATTAATTCTTGCTCCGAAAATTTTCCATCTACAGGTAAAGTTCTTGTAATATCTGCCGTATAACCATGGTATTCTGCTCCAGCATCAACAACCAATAGTTCTTCGCCATTTAATTGCTTGCGGTTGGTGTTATAATGCAACACACAAGCATTTTCTCCTCCACCTACAATTGATGGATAACCTGTGTACTCAGAACCTTGATTTTTAAAAAAATATTCAACCACAGCTTGCGCCTGATATTCGTGCATGCCTGGTTCAAGCGTTTTCATTAATTCTATATGTGCTTTGCAAGAAATATCGATTGCTTTTTTTAGTAAAACCAATTCTTCGGGTTGTTTTATTTCACGAAGAATATCCATCATTATTTCTAACTCAAAACTTTTGGTTTTAATTTTGGCATCTGCCACTTTTTTATCCAAAGCTTTTTTTATCGAAAACAAATCGCCAGCATCTTCTTCATTATCAGTAAAATCGATAGGTTTATTAATTGCGTAAACTAAATTTAATTTAGATAATTTACAGTCAAAATCCGTAAATTCAGTATTAGCGTAAACAGAATTAAAACCCAATTTTTTATTTACGCCATCAATACCTAATCTTTTTCCGTTCCACAATTCGTATTTAGGATTTTTGGGAGCAACGAAAATTAGTTCGTTTGTTTTCTGTCCTTTAAAAATAAATTCTTCTTTAAAAACTAATAAAACGGCATCCGTTTCTTTTAAACCCGTTAAATAATAAAAATTTGGGTCTTGATGATATTGAAAATCAACATCGTTAGCGCGATTGCGAACAGGATTGGCAAAAAAAACAGCAACCGAACTATCTTTTAGCAAAGCGCGCAAAGCATCTCTTCTGTTTTTATGAAAAGTAGCAGGTAATAAATCGTTATCGTATGACTGAGCAAAACTAAACGAAGTGCTCAAAAACAAAAAAAATATAATTAACCGACTCATCATTTTTATGTATTAAACACTAAAGCTAGTGATAAAATAAAAAAGCCCCAAATTGGGGCTTTTTTAAAAATTATGTTTAGCAAAAATTAAGCTATAATACCTTTTTTAATAGCATCATTAATTACTGCTTCAATACCTTTTTTATTAATATTTTTAATAGCAGAAGTAGAAACTTTTAAACGAATCCATCTTCCTTCTTCAGGTAAAAAGAATTTTTTAGTTTGTAAATTCGGATTAAACTTACGTTTCGTTTTTCTATTAGAAAAAGAAACTTTGTTTCCTCCTATTGCTTTTTTTCCTGTTAAATCACAAATTCTTGACATGACTTTATATTTTTTTGTTGTGTTGTTCTAAAATTGGGAATGCAAAGAAACAACAAATTAATTAATTGACAAAATTTATTTCAATTTTTGATTAATTTCTTTTATTAAATCTTGCATCGATTTTGTGTCTCCACCTTCTTTTTTAAGTATTTCAATCGTTTCGGTTGCTGTTTGCTTAGCTTCTTTATAATTACCTATTTTAAACTCCAAATTAGCTTTGGTATCCATATTCATTGCCGATTTTTCTAATGCAATTGATTTATTAGCCCAAGATAAGGCTGTTTTTAGCTTTTCTTTATCCTCAATTTTCTCAAAACTAAACCAAGCTGCATTGTTATATTCTTCGGCACTAATTTCCTTTTCAAAAGATTTAAAATACTTTGTGTAAACTTCAAATAATTCGTCTATATTTTTGGCTCCTTCTAAATAAATAAGACGCATTTTTAACGTGTTTTTATCCGCAATTGTAGGAAAAAATGTAGTGTTAATTTCTTTTAACTTACTAAACTTTTTTTCGTCTTTATCTTTTCCAGCATTCCAACTTTCTTCAAAAAACAAACCAATAATTGCCTCATCATACTTTTCAGTACCCACTACTTTTCTGTACGATTCTGCATTTTTAAACAAAAATTCCGATCCTTTTTTATCCAATTCAGCTAAAGCATAAAGCACGTTAAAATTATCATTGGTAAATAATTCTTCTTGATTACTTACTGCAATATAGTCAACCGCCAAAGCATCGTTTTTGCTATAAATTTTAGCAGAAGCAATTGCATAATTTTTAACTAAAGCTTCAGACTTATCGCCAGCATCATATTTTTTTTGAAGCGTAATTAATTGTTTTTTCGGGTTAATAGCATTTTCACCATCTTCAATAAACATTTTTACAGGTTTACTGCTTCCAGAACGGTGAACCAATTCGCCATTTGAATCCAAAAACAAATAAGTTGGGTAAAATTTAACTTCGTATTTTTTAGCAAGTTCAATTCCTTCCCCTTTTTCCATATCAATTTTAGCATTGATAAAGTTTTTGTTGTAGAACTCACCAACAGTATCGTTTGTAAAAATATTTTTCGCCATCCATTTGCATGGACCACACCAAGTTGTATAGGCATCAACAAAAATAAATTTGTTTTCATTTTTTGCTTTTTCTTGTATTTGAGCCCAAGTTCCAGTTTCAAATTTCATTCCTTTTTGAGCAAAAGAAGTAATAGCTATAAAAAATAGTAAATTAAATACAATATTTTTTTTCATAAATTTTATTTAAATAGATAACGTAAATGTAGTTTAATTATTTTTGAATACTCCATTTCCAGTACATTATTAGGCATAAAAAAACCCCAAACATTTCTGTAAGGGGTTTTAGATTTAAAAGTGGCGACGACTT
>JAZKHE010000008.1:0-44641 GCA_040385525.1 Bacteroidota bacterium | reverse complement strand
ATCATTGTTTTTATGACAGTAATAATTTTTATTATTGTTATTGACAAATTTTCTATTGTTGACAATAATGCACTTTACTTTTTAGGATTCTTACTTCTACTTTCTTTCACTTTATTTTTTTGGTTTTTTATACATGAAATATACAAGCTTCATAAAAGTAGACAATTTACGAAGCGAAATATTAATTTTCTAATTATTTCTATTTACACCATAATGACAATAGTTATATATCAAATTTTTGTTGCTAACGAATTTATGTTTTCTAAAAAAAGCCCTGACGGAAATTATAAAATTGAAGTTTATAAAAAAAAATCGCTCTTTGCAATGCCAGGAAGTGGCGGGACAATGAGAATGACTAAAGTATTTTTAAAAAACAAGTGGGGCATAACAATTGGTAGTTCACACGACAATTGTTCGGTTTTTTACGACGATATAAAAATTTCTTGGGACTTGAAACATAGACAGGTTTATTTTGCTCTAACTCGTTCGTTAAATTTGGACACAGGCAAATGTGAATTTTAAAAAGGCACTACCACACGTAGGCAATAAGCTGAAGTAGAGCCACGTGTGAAAGAGCTTAGTGCCAGTTTTATAATTATCATAAACATAGTTTAGTTTTATACAATGAAAAAAACACTAAGCGCAATCGCACAAAATCTCTTCGTCAGCTTAGCGTTTACGGTGAGCATTAAATCGATAGCTTCTTGCAAAGTAAAATGCGATGGATGCACTTCTCCAACTCGTCCTCGTTTAGTTTGCGTAACGAGGATGTTTTAAATTAAGCACAAAGTCTATTTTTGGATTTAATTTTGTTTTTTTTGTAAATTTGAGTAGCTAAAATATTTCGAGATGACACCAACAGCAATTAAAAAACAATTTGATGGTTATTTACCTTTGTTAACCAACAAACAACAAGAGTTAGTTTTAGAAATGGTAAAGAGTTTTTTAAACGTTGATAAAGATGTAAAACGTATTTCTCGCAAACAATACAACAAAGAAGTTAATGAAGCTGTTTCTCGAATTGAAAAAGGAAATTTTGTAAAACACGATGTGGCTCTAAAAGAGTTATCTAAATGGAAAAACAAATGTTTTTTAATCATATAAAAAAACTAAACGTTAGTTCACTCCTACGGAGTTTATTTTTTTCTATTTAAATTTTCTACAAAGATTGTCCACCTACGGAGGACTTTGATTATTAAACTATTTATGATTTTTAAATTATATTCATTTAAAAAATTTAACTCCATAGGAGTTTACTCTCTATAGAAAAATAAAACAATACAATTTAGCTCCATAGGAGCGAACTATAAATGCTACAATCTATCAGCATTCAAAAAAGATATCAACCTACGGAGAACTCAATCAAATATTAATTTATTGAATTAAGATTTTCACACATAGTTTGTCATACTGAACGCTGTGAAATATCTCTCAAAATATATCCACTTCTGGGTAATCGTTTTATTTTTAAGAAAAATACTTTACAATTTGATAATGTTACAAATAATTGTATATTTGGCTGAATAACTCATTATAAAATTAAATGATACCAGATGATGTAAAAGTGCTATCTACAGAAACGGTAGCTCCATATATTGTTTCACTTTGTGATGATGGTATATTATATGTTAGAGTAACTACTGAAGTTGAAGAGACTGTAGAAAGATCGAAAAAATTGGTAAAAACAATTGGTAAAATGGTTAATAATAAAAAAGTTCCATTACTATCTAAATTTGATGAATTTGTAATGCCACCTAAAGAAAACCGTGATTTTTGGTCAAAAAAAGATTCTTGTCCATACACAAGCGCAGAGGCTTTTATTACTAATTCAGTAGCTATGAAAATTATAGCGAATTTTTATATGCGTATTGAAAAACCACAGCGTGTAACAAAAATGTTTACCGATACTGAAGAAGCAAGAAAGTGGCTAAAGACATTTTTGTAATTAATATCTGCGTTTTAACGCATTAAACAAATACACTAAACGTTAGTAGTCCACTCCTACTGAGTTTGTTTTTGTATTCTATGTATTTTCTACAAAGATTGTCCACCTACGGAGGACTTTGATTATTAAACTATATGACGTTTACAATTTTTTATACTCATTTATAAATTTAACTCCATAGGAGTTTACTCTCTATAGAAATATAAATCAATACGATTTAGCTCCGTAGGAGCGAACTATAAATACTACAACCTATATGCATTCTACAAAGATTATCAATCTACGGAGGACTTTTAATTTATTGCATTAAGAGTTTCACACATAATTTGTCATACTGAACGCAGTGAAGTATCTAACAAAACAAGATGCTTTCCCGACAAGTCGGGAAAGGTTCTATTGTCAGCATGATAAGCTTTGTGTTTTAATAATTTTGAATAAAAAATGATTTAACTCCGTAGGAGTTTACTCTCTATAGAAATATAAATCAATACGATTTAGCTCCGTAGGAGCGAACTATAAATACTACAAAACAATTCTAAACCTCTATCTGCAAGCCATCGTAGGCTATTTCAATAAAATCGGGTAATTCTAAACTTACTTCCTGGTGCAAACCTAACTGATGGCTAATATGCGTAAAGTAGGCTTTTTTAGGTTTTAAATCGAGCATTAAATCTATAGCTTCTTGCAAGTTAAAATGCGATGGATGCACTTCTCTGCGCAACGCATTTATTACAATTACATCTGCATTGCGCATTTTATTTTTTTCTTCGTGACTAATAAAATTAGCATCGGTTAAATACACAAAATTATCAATGCGGTAGCCAAACACTGGCAACTTCATATGCATAGCACGTATAGGCAAAAACTCAACATCATCAATGGCAAACAAATTATTTTCAATTTCGTTCAAAGCAATTTGAGGTGTGCCTGGGTATGCATTTTCAGAAAAAGCATAAGCAAACTCTCTTTTAATGGCGCCAATAACTCTGTTTTCGGCATACACATCCATCTTTTTTTTATTGATGTAATTAAATGCGCGCACATCGTCTAAACCTGCAATATGATCTTTGTGTTCGTGCGTAAAAATTACGGCGCGTAAATCTTTTACTTTTTCGCGCAACATTTGCGTTCTAAAATCGGGCCCAGTGTCAAAAACAAAATTTGTATTGTTTTTGCTTAGCATAATAGATGTTCTTAATCTTTTGTCTTTGCTATCGTTTGATGAACAAACTTTGCAATCGCAAGCAATTAAGGGCACACCTTGTGAAGTTCCGGTTCCTAAAAAAGTAATTTTCAAAAAAAGAGGCTTTAATTATCAACAAATATAGAGCAGAAAGCTCATTTTATAAAATGATTTTAACATTAGCTTGGTTTTTTGAGCGCTTTAGCTAAATTTGATATCAGAATTTTAAAACCTATTACATTGAAAATAGCAGTCCCAAAAGAAACCAAACTCAAAGAAAATCGCGTAGCGATTACTCCAGATGTAGTAAAAAGCCTTATTAAAAAAGGTTTTGAAGTTAGTATAGAAGCCGGAGCAGGCCTTAACTCTTATTTTTCTGATGAAGCATATATTGCTGCAGGAGCAAAAATAGAAGGCGATAAAAACAAAATTTATAGCGATGCCGATGCGGTGCTAAAAGTAAATCCGCCAGCTCCCGACGAAATTGCTAAAATGAAAAAATCGGCAGTTTTAATTTCATTATTGTTTGCAGCAACCAATCCAGAAATAGTTGATGCATGTTCTAAAGCAGGAATATCAGCTTATTCTATGGATGCGGTGCCACGCATTTCTCGTGCACAAAAAATGGATGTGCTTTCGTCGCAAGCTAATTTAGCGGGTTACAAAGCAGTTTTATTAGCAGCAGATTCTATTGGTAAAATTTTACCAATGATGACAACCGCAGCAGGAACTATTCGTCCGTGCAAAGTAGTTATTTTTGGTGCTGGTGTTGCGGGTTTACAAGCCATTGCAACAGCAAAACGTTTAGGCGCTGTGGTAGAGGTTACCGATATTCGCCCAGAAACAAAAGAACAAGTAGAATCGTTAGGCGGAAAATTTATTGAAGTAAAAGGTGATGCTTCTGTTAAAATGGAAGGTGGATATGTAAAAGGCGTTTCTGAAGAATTTTTAAAAATGCAACAAGAGTTAGTTTCTAAACATGTTAAAGATGCTGACATTGTTATTACTACTGCTTTAATTCCAGGAAAAAAAGCACCAGTTTTAGTTACCGAAGAAATGGTAAAAAGCATGAAGTTTGGTTCTGTAATAGTTGATATGGCTGTTGAACAAGGCGGAAACGTTGTTGGTAGCGAATTAAATAAAACAGTAGTTAAAAATGGAGTAAGTATTATTGGCGAAGGAAATTTACCATCATTATTACCAATGAATGCAAGCGATTTGTATGCAAAAAACATTGAAACATTTTTGGTTCATGTTGCCGACAAAGACAATTTTAAATGGGAAATGGAAGAAGAAATTACCAAAGGCTCATTAATTGTTCACAATGGTGTTGCTGTTCATCCTAGCGTAGCTAAAGCAGTTACAGCTTAATTTTAATTTGTCATTCTGAGGAACGAAGAATCTAACAAAAGGAAATCTTCAATAAAAAAAGATGCTTCCTTCGTCAGCATGACAAACTTGATTAGAATAAAATTTATAATAGAAATTAACTAAATCAACAATTTAATAAACTATGGAAATTATCAGAGACATTTTTGCATTTTTCGGAGAAAACAGAGAAATGTTTTATTTTGTAATACTATCGGTATTCGTTGGTATTGAAGTAATTGGTGGTGTGCCAAGTGTTTTACACACACCATTAATGAGTGGTGCAAACGCTATACACGGTGTTGTAATTGTAGGTGCAATTCACGTAATGCTTAATGTTGATACATCAAATTATCTAGCTTTAATTTTAGGATTTTTAGCTGTAATATTAGGTACACTAAACGTAGTGGGTGGTTTTGTTGTAACAGACAGGATGTTAGAAATGTTTAAGAAAAAGAAGTAAAACATAAAATTCCAAAAACTAATTTCTAAATTCTAATACGCTGTAAACTATGAGTGAAAAGGTTTATGATTTAGAAGAAAGAACTTATTTATTTGCAAAACGAACAAGAGTTTTTGTAAAAGAAATAGAAAAAAACATTTGGAATAAAGAAGATATAAAACAATTGGTTAGAGCTACTGGTTCTGTTGCAGCAAACTATATAGAAGCAAATGAGAAACTCGGAGATAAAGATTTTTTAATGAAGATTAGAATTTCTAAAAAAGAATGCAAAGAGTCTATTTTATGGTTTCGCTTGCTAGATTTAACAGATGAAAAAAATGAAATTGTGAGAACAAAATTAATTACAGAAGCAACAGAGTTAAAAAATATTCTGGGAGCAATTTATAAAAACGCACTAAATAAAAACGTAACTAATTCTAAGTAACACCACTTAGAATTTAGGATTTAGAAATTATAATTTAAAAAATATATGAAACAAAATTTATTAGAAATATGCTACATCATTGGTTCGGTAACTTTTATAGTTGGACTAAAAATGATGGGAAATGCTAAAACAGCACGTAAAGGAAATTTACTAGGCGCATTCGGTATGACGATTGCTATTTTAGGAACTATTTTCTTAGACAGACAACCTGGAGTTACAAATATTAGTCCTGTAATTTTCGGAATGATATTCGGAGCTATTGCCATAGGAACAATTGTTGGCTGGTTAACAGCAAAAAAAGTGCAAATGACAAAAATGCCAGAGCTAGTTTCTGTATTTAACGGAATGGGTGGCGCATGTGCTGCATTAATTTCGTTAATCGAATTAAACCATATTTATCACGGTGCAGAAACAGTTGTTCCAATCGGAACAATGATTGCAATTGTTGCAGGATTAATTATTGGTTCTATTTCTTTTTCAGGAAGTATAATTGCGTTTTTAAAATTAAACGGAACTATGAACCAACCTGTTCGTTTACCAAAATACAATATTATTAATACCATTGTAATGATTGCTGTATTTGCATTTGGCGGTTACGTTGCCATGCAAGGAAACATGATGTTAGGTTATTTATTATTTGCAGCAGCTTTAATTTATGGTGTATTATTTACACTTCCAATTGGTGGTGCAGACATGCCAGTTGTAATTTCCTTACTAAACTCGTTTACAGGTTTAGCAGCTGCTTTTGGCGGATTTTTATACGACAATAAAGTAATGTTAACTGGTGGTATTTTAGTTGGTTCAGCAGGTACACTTTTAACTTTAGTAATGTGTAAAGCAATGAACAGACCGTTATCTAGCGTAATATTTGGTGCATTTGGAGGTGGCTCTTCTGCTGCAAGTGCTGATGATGTAAAAGGTTCTATAAAAGATATTCAGGTTTCTGATTTGGCTGTGTTAATGAATTATTCTAAACGAGTTGTAATTGTTCCGGGATACGGATTAGCAGTAGCACAAGCACAACACGTTATACACGAATTAGAATTATTATTAGAAGAAAGAGGCGTTGAAGTAAAATATGCAATTCACCCAGTTGCTGGTCGTATGCCAGGACACATGAACGTTTTGCTTGCCGAATCGAATGTAGATTATGGTAAAATGGTGGAAATGGATGAAATAAATTCTGAGTTTGAACAAACAGATGTTGTGTTGGTTGTTGGAGCAAATGATGTTGTAAATCCTGCTGCGAAAACAGATCCTTCCTCTCCTATTTATGGAATGCCAATTTTGGAAGTTGACAAAGCAAAAAATATCATCATTAACAAACGCTCTATGAACGCGGGTTATGCAGGTATCGACAACTTATTATTTTACGATCCAAAAGCATCTATGTTTTTTGGCGATGCTAAAAAAGCATTAACAGAGTTAGTTGCCGAATTAAAAACGATGGATTAATTTTTTAAAGAATTAATTTAAAAAATTAAAAGCGCAGTTTAAACTGCGCTTTTTTGTTTTGTATATTTGAAATAAATAAAAATTATTAAAACTATTTAGGATAAAAATTCATGAACAAAACACAACAAGCCGTTTCTATTTTTGATAAATACGCCAACGAATATCAAAACAAGTTTATGGATGTAAGCTTATATAAAAACAGTTTCGATATTTTTTTAAATTTACTACCAATCAATTCTACTTTATTAGAAATTGCCTGTGGACCAGGGAACATTACTAAATATCTATTAAGTATTCGTTCTGACTTAAAAATAACAGGAACTGACTTAGCACCTAATATGCTAGCTTTGGCCAAACAAAATAATCCAATTGCAAGTTTTCAATTATTAGACGGACGAGCCATTTTACAATTACAAAAAAACTACAATGCCATACTTTGTGGCTTTGCTTTTCCATATTTTAGTAAAGAAGAAACCATTCAATTTATAAAAGATGCTGCAAGTGTTTTAAATCCAAATGGAGTTCTTTACATAAGCACAATGGAAGATAATTATAATAAATCTGGTTTTAGAAAAGGAAGCCAAGGCGATGAAATGTTTATGCACTTTCACCAAGCCGATTATTTAACAGAGGCACTAATCCAAAATGGTTTTACACTTATTGAAACGCAACGAGTTGAATCTGTTTCTACTGATAATTCTAAAACAATTGATTTGATATTGATTGCAGTTAAAAAGTAGCATTATCCTTTGCCATACTAATATACTACAAAATAATTCAAAGGTTAAATTAAACGGATATAACGCTCTGTGCACTTTTTTTTAAGATAAAATTTGTGATTATCAAATTAATAACTATTTTTATAAACAATTACAATAAATGTAATGCTATAAATTTTGTTAAATTTTAAATTTAAACTAAAATGATTCGCACTCTTGCAAATGAAAAATGGAAAAAAATTGACTTAGGCTATGAGTCTCAGTACAATTACGCTATCTCCAATTTAGGAAGATTAGTAAGCTTCGAAAAGAAAATTGAAGAAGGACGTTTATTAAAAGGAGGCGAAGTAGAAGGCTACAGAATTTTTAGATATAAATTTTTTGACAAAAAGAAATTAGTAAACAAGCACGTATTTATACATCGTTTGGTCGCTGAGTATTTTATTGCAAAACCTAAAAAAAATCAGCAATACGTTGTGCATGTTAACTTTAAAAAAGCAAACAACGAAGCTTCTAATTTAAAATGGGCTAGCGCTGAAGAATTAGCATTGCACCACAAAAAAAATCCGAGTGTTGTAAAAAATACTAAAGCTTTAATTTTACGTAACAAAACGCAAAAAGATAAAAGCAATTATAAATTGACGGAGACTAAAGTAAAAGAAATTAAAAAACGTATTTTTAGTACTGGTCGTAAATTAACGTTAAAACAAATTGCCGATCAATATAAAATTAGCGAAATGCAATTGTACCGTATTAAAAGCGGCGAAAACTGGGGACACGTTAAAGTGTAACGCCAACACAAAAAACAAAAAAAGCTTACAATTTCTTGTAAGCTTTTTTTATTTAAATATTCCTATTTACAAAACTCTATTCGTAAGCAAAGTTACATCATCGGCATAAGGTTCGCCATTTCTAAAAGCGTTTAAAGCATTTACAATGGTTTCGTTTATTTGATCTACTGGTTCGTTAATATGATGTTGAACTGTATTGATTAAATTTTTCAAACCAAATTGTTCGCCAGCTCTGTTTTCTTGTTCTGTTACACCATCAGTATACGAAACTATCAATGAACCTGGTAATATAATTTTTATACCTTCTCTTATTTTTGGAATTTCATCTAACATACCAATACCAATGCAACCTAACGTTAATGGCAATGCGTAATTAGGTGTAACAACTACTGCTGGATTATGCCCAGCGTTAATATAATTTAAAGTACGCGTAATTTTATTATAACGAGCCACAAAAAGTGTAATAAATTTTTCGCCTTTTGCATTTTCAATAACCAAACGATTTAGTTCAGTAACTATTTCGGTAAGCGAACGAGAGTATCTAAACAAAGCTCTTAAATTGGCTTGAAAATTAGCCATTAGCAATGCCGCCGAAATTCCTTTACCAGAAACATCGGCCATGCAAAACGCATATTCGTTATCGTTTAAGGTAATAAAATCGTAGTAATCGCCACCAACTTTATGATGAGGCTGATACAAGGCTGCTGTTTGTATGTGTTCGTTGTTGGGAAGCGTAGATGGAAACAACATAGTTTGCATATCCGACGCTAACTCCATTTCTTTTTTAACTCCCTCTTGACGTAAATTATCTTTTGCCAACTTTTTATTTTCGATGGCAACAACAATTATGTTTGAAAGCGTTTGTATAAAAGGTAAATGCTTAACCGAAGCACTCATCTCTAATTTATTTTCGTCAATATCGCCAATTAATAAATAAGCAAGTGGTTCAGCTTTATGAAATACAGGAATCACTACATCAAACGATTGCAATGAAGTTGATGAGCTAATTACTTTTACATCAGAAATTTCTTTAAAACGAAGCAAATCGGTTTCAACTTTTATTTCTTCGAACTCGTTTTTTATACCATGCTTTAAAACAATACGCCAACCATTTTCGTTAATAAACAAAACCATTTTACCGATTTGAAGTTCATTAATTAAAACGTTTTGAAATATTTTTAATAGTTGATGAACTTTTAAATTATCGTTTATGGCTTGTGTTATTTCCAATAAAGAATTTAGCTTAACCGTATTTATTCTACGTTTTAGCTTAGCGTCTTCTTTTTGTGCGATTGCTGTTTTTTTCAATACAATAATTTTCTAACACAATTTAGAACTTAAACATTGTAAGTTCAATTTAATTTAGACTAATTGTAAAAAAATTAAGACGAATTTTTAGTGCTTATCTAATTTACGTAATACTTCTGGTAAATGTTTTATAGTGGCTAGTTCTTTCATTTTTTCGCGAGCTTCAATTGCTGGAGATCCAAAATAAGTTTTACCAGCATCTAATGGCTTTATAACACCCGACTGCCCCAAGACTACAGCACCTTTACCAATTATTAAATCTTTTTGAACTCCCACTTGTCCCCATAAAATTACATCGTCTTCTATAATGGTAACACCAGCAACTGCGACATGTGCAGCAAACAAACAATTTTTACCTACAACGGTATCGTGCCCAATGTGTATAGAGTTATCAAGTTTTGTTCCTTTCCCGATTTTTGTATCGCCCGAAACACCTTTATCTATCGTGCAACTCGCACCTATTGTTACATCATCCTCAATAACAACTCTTCCGCACGAATACATTTTAGTATAACCTTTGTCGGTATATTTTTTAAAATAAAATGCATCGGCACCCAACACCGAATTTGCATGTATCTCTACATTGTTGCCAATTACAGTATGGTCGTAAATAACAACGTTGGCATGAATTATACAATTATCGCCAATAACAACGTGTTCGCCAACAAATACACCAGGGCGAATAATTGTGTTTTTACCAATTACAGCATTTTCTGCAATTTGTTGGTTTGTTTTTTGAAAGGGACGAAAATGTGTGGTCAATAAATTATAATCTCTAAACGGATCGTCAGAAAACAACAATGCTTTGCCTTTTGGGCATTCTACTTCTTTATTAATTAAAATGGTTGTTGCGTTAGATTGCAAAGCTTTATCATAATATTTTGGATGATCAACAAAAGTTAAATCACCAGCTTCAACCATGTGTATTTCGTTAATTCCAGAAACAATATGATTGGCATCGCCCACAAATTTCGCATTAATTAGCGCAGCAATTTGTTGAATATTTTGAGGAGTAAGTAACTTCATAAACTAAGCATTTAGAAACAACAAGATACAAAAAAAGCTAAGTAAAAACTTAGCTTTTTAGATGAAAATATTTTTGTGAAATTATTTTATACGCTCAACGTAAGTACCAGTGCGTGTATCTACTTTAATTTTTTCACCTTGGTTAACAAACAAAGGAATCATTACGGTAGCACCGCTATCAATTGTACAAGGTTTTAAGGTGTTAGTTGCCGTATCGCCTTTAATACCTGGCTCACTATAAGTTATAATCGCTTCTACAAAAGTTGGAGCTTCGGCAGTTATTGGCGTATCGCCTTCAAAACTAACTTTAACATCCATGTTTTCTTTCATAAACTTTAAACCATCGCCAAATAAAATAGAAGGTACATGCACTTGCTCAAAAGTTTCTTTATCCATACACACAGCAAAATCATCTTCCATGTATATAAACTGCATAGTTCTATATTCTACACGCACTAAATCTACAGCTTCGCCAGCGCGAAAGCGGTTTTCTACTAATTTTCCGTTTAATAAGTTACGCATTTTAACTTGATAAAACGCACGTAAATTACCTGGTGTACGGTGTTGATACTCTACAATTTGACATAAATCGTTGTTGTATCTTAAAACTGAACCAATACCTACATCTCCTATTGTTGCCATTTTTTTATAATTTTTACGCAAATTTAAAGCAAATGAAATACTATGCAAATTTTAATGAAATAAAAGATGAATTTAAACATGCAAAAGCTTGAAAAATGATATATTTGTTTGGATTATAAACAAGTTTAGGAGATATTTAAGAAGGCAACTATTATGAAGACAATAATATCAATTCTTATTATGTTTTTTTTCGCAAGTTGTTCCACAGTTCACTTCGACAACTCAATACCGGAAAATTCTAACGTTTTAAAAACATTCCCAGAAGACCTAATTGGGAAATATTATTTTGCAGACAGCATTTTAAAAATCGAAAATAAAGAACCTTTATATAATCTAAAATATTTTAGTGAGCTTTATAAAGAAAAAGATTCGATTAAACTTATTTTAGGAGAAATCTTAATCACAGAACGTCAAGTTTATTTATATTCGGAACAAAAGTCGTATTACAACCTTGCAAAATTTGACTCTTCTATAATAGCTTTGAAACATAAAAAAGAAAAGAGAAGGGTCGATGGAAAGTACTTAATATTTGAGGAAAGTAGTCTTGTTGACACAATTTTGAATTTAGATAATAGCGACCAATTAAAATTCTATGATGGCATTTATTATTTAAATCGTTTCATTCAAGAAAAAGATTGGGTTGTTTATCAATTTATAATTTCAGGAAACAATATATTTTCAATGAATCTGACAAACGAGCAAGACGAAAAAGCAATTAATAATACAACATCACGAACAATATTTTATACAATAAAACATTTATCTAACAAAGACTTTAAAAGATTTATTAGAAATGGAGGGTTTAGAGAGAAATACGGATTAAAAAAATACCCTCTCTAGCTCAAGCGTCGACTTTGGCTCACTACAAAAAAAATCCTAAAACAAATCATCGCCAAAAAGCTTTAACTGCGGACTTTCGGCTTCGTTAAAATTAGAAATAGTTATACCCAATAATCGTACTTTTTTTTCTATTTCTAAGGAACTTAGTAATGCTGTGGCGGTTTCAAAAATTAAATTTACATCGCTAAAAACACCTAGCGCTGTTATGGAACGATTAGAAACCGTAAAATCGAAATACTTTACTTTTAGCGTGAGTGTTTTGCCAAACATATCTTGCTTTTTGCATCGCTCAAAAACTTTGTTAGCTAAATAATCTAACTCGTCATTTAATTTGGTTTCATTTATGGTATCTGTTGTAAAGGTGTTTTCTGCACCAATTGATTTTGGATCGCGATACGAAACTACTGGACGGTTATCGATACCACGTACTAAATTATAAAAATACCATGCGTTTTTTCCAAATATAGCATTGAGTTCGGACATTGTTTTTTGCTTAATATCAATGCCTTTAAATATTTTAATTTTGTTTAATCGCTCTGCAGTAACTTTTCCTACACCAAAAAATTTTTCTACAGGAAGTTGCTCCATAAACTTCTCCACTTTTGATGGACCAATAAAAGTGAGTCCGTTTGGTTTTTGCAAATCAGAAGCTACTTTTGCTAAAAATTTATTAATAGAAACACCCGCAGATGCTGTTAATCCTGTTTCTTCGTGAATTGCATCTTTAATTAGTTTAGCAATTTCTAGTGCAGAACCAATTCCTAATTTATCTTCGGTAACATCTAAATAGGCTTCATCTAAAGATAAAGGCTCTATTAAATCGGTATAGCGATGAAAAATTTCTCGTATTTTATTTGATGCTTCTTTGTAAGCTGCAAAACGTGGTGGAACAAAAATAATATGCGGGCATAATTCTAAAGCTTTGCGCGCTGGCATTGCACTTTTTACTCCATATTTTCGTGCTTCGTAACTGGCAGTCATAGTAACAGAACGTGTATCTGGCGGACCACTAATTACAATTGCTTTACCTCTGTATTCAGGAAAATCTCTTTGCTCAACCGAAGCATAAAATGCATCCATATCTACATGAATGATTTTTCGCATAACAACGCTTAATCTAAATTAGCCATTAAACCCATTAACTCTTCAAACTTATTGCGCATCGTTAATTGATCCCAATCGTAATTATTAGCCATCATGGCAAACACAAGCAGTTTTCCGTTTTTATCTTTTACATAACCAGCATAACTTTTTACTCTGCTCATGGTTCCGCTTTTAGCGCGCAAGTTTCCTTTGGCAAGCGATTCTTTGGCTAACTTTTTTAAAGTTCCTGTTTCGCCAGCAATTGGCAACGAATTGTAAAAGCTTGGAAATACTGATTTATCTTGCGAAAGCGCTAATAAAATTTGTCCTAAATGTTTTACAGTAAACGAATTAAAGCGAGAAATTCCACTTCCATCAACCATGTAAAATCCTGTAGTTGAGATTTTATTTTCGCGCATAAAATTATATACGTGTCGCACGCCACCTGCTGTAGTTCCGTAGCCATTTAATTTATAAGCCAATGCACGCAAAACACTTTCTGCATAAAAATTATGACTTACTTGATTGGCATGATTTACAATGTCTGCCAAAGCAGGAGAATAATGCGTGTAAATAGTTTTACGTTCTTTTTTATCGTATAAACTTTCGTTTTTTAATTTGCGCAACGTTGAGCACGAATCAGAAATTTTAATGTTGTTTTTTATTAATTTATTGTACAAAGAAAATGCACACAACTCAGCAGGATTAGGCACAGGAACAAATCCTGAGTAAGCACCTTTTATTTCGCCTAACACATAACGCTCCGCTGCATAAGGTCCGCCCAGAGTATACACATAACTTTTATTTATAGCAGAATTACTTACCACTAAATTATGTAATTTTAATCCTGGTACTTCTGGCGAAATTTTAGTAATATTTGCTTTTGCACTAAGCGTTAGTTCGTATAAATTTTCGTAAAAATTTAAACCCGATAAACCTGTTCCGTAATCGTTTTCAATATCTTCCCAGCCCCAACCTCCTGGTGTCATTTCAATTTCGTGACTATCAGCATCGCCAATTATACTTCCGTTTATTGAATCGATTCCTGCATTTTTAATTTCTTCTACCCATCTGTTCAAAATTTTATCAGCATTTGTAGAGCCGAAAACCCTTCCTCCCAGTGTTGGATCGCCACTACCTTTAATGTAAATATTGCCTTGCAAAACTCTGTTTTCTATTTTGCCATCATATTGCAAAAAAGTAGGGAAACGATAACCTGTACCTAATTTAGAAAGCGCTACACCAGTAGAAACCACCTTCATTACAGAGGCGGGCACAAAGTTTTCGTTTTGATTGTATTCGCAAATAATTTTCCCACTATCGGCTGAAGCCAAATAAAAACCAAAATCGCCAGAATAAACATCAAAAGAATCTTTAATAGCTTGTAAATACAACTGCAAATGAACTAATGAAGATGTGTCTTTTTTATTTTTTAAATCTGCTCCAGCAACTTTAATATTTTTTGAAGTTGCAGTTTTTACAGTCTGTTCAAGTTGTTTTTTTTCTTTAGAAAAAACTGCTTGTGCAATAAAATAACCTATCAATAAAAACAATAAGCTTATTAAAAGCTGAGCTACCGTAATTTTCTTTTGTAAATGCTTTTTCAAATTATTTATTTTAATGTTTTCTTAAAACGTAAAAAATATTTTGAGGAGAAATGCGTTGAAGTTTTTTAGTAGCGTGGTATCTTGTATTACTCTTAAATATAGCTGAAATTATTTTATCGAAAAGAACATATATTTTGTAGGAAATAATTGGCTTAGAAAATAATTTACCAAAATATACTTGCAAAAAAGAAGTCATTGTAAAACAATACGATTTAGAAACAATTTCAATTTTATTATCTAAAAATATTTTCTCAAAAATAGCTGTTGGTATTCCTCTCTCGTTTTTTGTAAGTCCTTTTCTATTTTGTCTCCAGTCGCCCATTGATATAATTGGCTCTCTGATAAGTAATAAACCATTTGGTTTTAAAACTCTTATTAATTCGCTAGTAACAAAACTAACGTTGGGTATGTGGTGTAAAGTGCCAAAACAAGTAATTAAATCAAAACTATTATCTGCAAAAGGTAACTGTCCTGAAACAACAGGTTTAACATAATTAGGGATAATATTTCCAATTTTTTCAGCTTTTAAATTGTCTGAAGGTTCAATTATTGTGATGTTAGTAATTCTATTTAAAATAGGCTCAAACTCATTGCCATAAGCCGAACCAAACCCTAAAACGTTTTCAAATTTTTGCGATGATGAAATAGTTGAAAAACCATGAATTTTATTTAATTCGTGATAGTAATATTTATACTCCGTTTTATTTTTACTGCCTAAATCGGCGTATGCTTCTGTTTCTAATTTATACCATTCTTCAATTTGGTTTAAACTAAAATCGTCTCCAAAAAGCTTTAATCCTTTAAAATAATCTTCCATCAAATACTAAATTAGTTGAGTTGACTTTCTAAAATGGCTAAGCCTTCTTCAAAACTATGGGGTGTATAACCCAATTCTCTAACTGCTTTTGAAATTACAAAACCTGTTACTGGTGGTCGTTTTGCAGCTTGATTTAACGTGTTTGATTTTATAGGCGTAACTAATGTTTTATCTAAACCAAAATAATCGGCAACACGATTTACCAATTCTAAAACACTAAATGTTTCTTTACCAGAAATATTAAACACACCAACGGCTTCTTTTTGTGCCATTAAAATACAACCTTGAGCTAAATCTTCAGCTAATGTGGGTGAGCGAAACTGATCATCTACCACATTAATTTTTTGATTTTTAGTTAACGAATCTTTTGCCCACAACACAATATTGCTTCTGCTCATATTATCAACAACTCCGTAAACAATAATTGTGCGTGCAATACTCCATTTTAAGGAAGAAGCTTGAACAACTTTTTCTGATTCTAATTTTGATTTAGCGTAGTAACTTAATGGATTAGGTTTATCTTCTTCGCGATAAGGACCAGCTGTACCATCAAAAATAAAATCAGTACTTAAGTGAATTAAATGCGGCCTGTAATCTTTATTTTTTGATTGAAGAGAAGTTAGCGTATCAACAATATTTTGAACAGCAGTAACATTTAATTTCCAGCAAGCATCTTGTTGCGATTCGCAAGCATCAACATTTGTCATAGCTGCTGTGTTTATTACAACATCGGGCAGTGTAGTTGCAAGGACTTTTTCAACTTGCTTTTTATCAGCTATATCAAGCGTTTGGTATTCGTATCCTTCTTTTTTTAATAATCGGTTTTCTCCAACAGAAGTTGCAATTACATTAAACTCAGTAGAATTTAACAATGTATAAACTAATTTTTGTCCTAACAATCCGTTTGAACCTGTAATCAATATTTTTTTCATGAATTATAAATGGATTTCAAAGTATTCTAATAATTAATTTATTGAATACAAATTGTTGAGTGTATCTTTTGTTACAAGTCCCAAACACTTGCACGCTTTGCTTTTGATGGCTTAAAATAATTTTTATTCTCTTTTATAAAAGCAAGAATAAAATAAATTAATACCGGAGAACCTACAGTGAAAAAAGAAAGATAAATGAAATACATTCGAATGGTGTTCGACTTAATTCCAATTCTTTTTCCGATAGAGGAACACACGCCATAAGCTTGCTGTTCGAACCAATTAGAAATTTTAAAAATTAAGCTATTCATCGTTCAATTTATTTTATGTCTAATTTACAACTATTATTTCAATATTTCCAAACCAATTGCACAACTTAAACATTTTTTTGAGCTGCAATAGTTGTTGAACAACTGCAATAATGCTTGCGAATGGTGGGCGTTTTTAGCTTTTTCGCCAATACTTTCCCAATTTTTAATAATGCTATTTTTTTCTGGTTTTATTTTTTGTAACCAATCTTGTGCTTTTTGCATCAAATCGTCATTCTGCTTGTATTTCCCATACACAAAAAGCATGGGGCAAACTGTATTAATAAAAATATTTTCTACAGCATCAATTCCTATTTTTTTAGATTTAAAATCAGACTCTTTATCGAGTAAATAATGGGTATTCCAAAAGGGTGAAACATTTACCAAAAACTGTTTTTTTGCTTTTTCAAAATCAGTTTCAATCAATAAATTTGAGAACAAATGTTTAGCTGTAAAAAGTAATTCCGCTAATTGCGCCAATCTAATTGTAGGGAAATTTGCAGGACGCATTCGCAAAAAATGCCAATTGCTTACTTCTACTTTTTTTAGTTTGAATTTATTGGCTAAAAAAGCAAATTCGTTTTGTAAAGTTTTAACGTAAGTATCGTTACTTAATACATCTAAAAACCCTGCAACGCCTAGTAACAAAGCTTCTACTTGCACTTTATTATCGATATGCTTGGCAATAACTGAAAAAGGCAAGTTTTGCGCAACTAATTCAAACGGAATATCATTTTTTTTAAAGCCAAAATTACGTAAAAGCATTTTATAAAATGCTTCGTCCCAGTTGTTATTACTATTAGTTAATATGCTTTCAATTCTAGTAGATTTCTGTTCTAATCGCTCAACCAATAATCTGTCAATCCAGTTGTTTTTAATAATCGGATTAACGTTTTTAAACTGATTAGCACAAGGTATTTTCTGAGTAGATTGCGTTAAATTAATGTAGTGTAGATAAACATTTTTGTTGTAAGCATCACTAATTTCAATACAAGGTATTACGACTCCTTTTGTGTTTTTAATTTCGATGTCGTTTTGTAAAACTACATGTAGAATAACATTGTCGTAAGCTTTATTGGTATGATGATTGTGTTTTATCCAATCTGATGATTTTAGGTGTATCTCAACATTACCACTCCATTCTGTTTTACCAATAAACAATCGGGCATCAATAAAATCGGGACCAGCATTAAAATTATGCAAACCCGTTTTTTTAATTTCAATGGGTTCGCCTTCGGTTGTAACTAATTTATCATGAAGCAACAATTTGTACTTCCACAAATAGTGCAAAAAATCTTCGTTTATATTTTCTTTTTTATTTGTCAATTATAGCAATTAATAAGTAAATACGCCAAATTCTGATTTAATAGTCAGTTCTTTTTTTCCAGAAGAAACTTCTACTCTACCAATTATTTTCGCATCAACGTTAAACGATTTAGAAATTTCAATTATATCATTTGCATATTTTTCATCAATGTAAACTTCCATACGATGCCCCATATTAAACACTTTGTACATTTCTTTCCAATCGGTATTGGATTGTTCTTGAATGTTTTTAAACAAGACAGGTACCGCAAATAAATTATCCTTTATTACATGGCAATTTTCGCCAACAAAGTGCAATACTTTTGTTTGAGCACCACCGCTGCAATGTACCAAACCACCAACATTTTCTCTATGCTTATCTAATATTTTTTTAATAATTGGCGCGTATGTTCTTGTAGCAGATAAAACTAATTTTCCTGCATCAACAGATTCTGTTTCTGATACTTTTATTTTTTCCGTCAATTTAAATTTACCACTATACACTAACTCATTGGGAACTGCAGCATCAAAACTTTCGGGATATTTAGTAGCCAAATATTTTGCAAACATATCGTGTCGTGCAGAAGTTAAGCCATTGCTACCCATTCCACCATTGTAAGCTTCTTCGTAACTCGCTTTACCATCAGAAGCCAAACCAACAATAACTTGCCCAGGTTGTATTGTATGATTTGAAATAATATCTGTTTTTTTCATTCGACAAACCACAGTTGAATCAACAATAATAGTACGCACCAAATCACCTACATCAGCCGTTTCGCCACCAGTAGAAGTTATTCCTATTCCTAAATTTCTTAACTCAGAAAGTAATTCTTCTGTACCGTTAATTATGGCAGAAAGCACTTCGCCAGGGATTAAATTTTTATTTCTACCAATTGTTGAAGACAACAAAATATTATCTGTAGCACCAACACAAAGCAAATCATCTAAATTCATTATAACAGCATCTTGCGCAATGCCTTTCCATACCGACAAATCGCCAGTTTCTTTCCAATACATATACGCCAACGACGATTTTGTGCCTGCACCATCAGCATGCATAACTATGCAATGCTCGTTACTGCCAGTTAACAAATCGGGAACAATTTTACAAAACGCTTGTGGATAAAGACCTTTGTCGATATTTTTTATGGCATTATGAACATCTTCTTTTGAAGCAGAAACACCTCGTTGGTTGTATTTAATATCGCTCATTGCTGTTATTTTTAACAAAGATAACCAATAGAATATATTTTATTAAACATTGTTAAAAAATAGTAAAACAATTGCTATTACTTGTGTTTAAGGCTTATAAGCACTAAATTTGAACATGATCAAAAATTTAAATGAGGTAAAAGAATATTTTTCTTCTAAGGAAACTAATTTAAACAAAATTAAGTTTTTAGTGGCTTTTTTGCGGTCTGCCGAGAATCCAAATAATAATTTAAAAAATCTTATTGCATTCATACAAAATGATGTTGTTTTTAAAGGCAAAATTATTTTGGCTTTATCCGAATTAATTAAAAATGCTGAACTAACAAGTTCGTTTACTGAAACAGGAATTATAAGTAATGGTAGTTTTTCATCAGAATTAAAAAAAAGAATTAAACACCAAATTTTACCACCAATAAAAAAAGAAAATTCTCTCGAATTTATTTTAAGTCAGATATTTTATAAGTCGGATGATTACGAATGGATAAACGAAATTAGTGATGACAATTGGTATTTGTTTTTAAAAACAATTTATGTTAGCGATAAAATAAATAATCTGCACTTAATTAACGAACTATTAAAAGCATTAAAACTAATATCATACCGAATAACTTCCTTATCCTTAGAAAACGAACTCAAAAGTAAATTTGAAAATGATGACATTCGTTTTGAAAGTTTTATTCTACAACAAACAAAAACAAACGAATTATTATTTTTAATTGAGAACAATCATAGTCAAAATGAGATAGCAAATAAAGTAAGTGAAATAAATATTTTATTCGCAAAATGTATTGATTTTATTAACGAAATACGAGAACTAAAAAAAGTTTATGGAACTAGTATTTATCTAACTTTTTTACTTCTACGAATTGAACAACAAATTGAACGTTCAAAATTAATTATTGATTTAGCCGACGGAAATGGTCAATTAAATCTTAATAAACTAATTCAATTTTTTAAACAAAATGTAGAAAATCAAAATACACAAAACCATATTACTCCTTTAATTGCAAGCACAACAGGCTATTTGGCGTTTCAAATTGTGCAACACGAAGGTAAAACTGGCGAGCACTACATTACAACAACAAAAAAAGAATACAAAAAATCGTTTTGGGCAGCAGCTGGTGGTGGTTTAATTATTTCGTTTACCGCTTTAATAAAAGCTGTATTTCATTTTATTTCTGCAGCGGCATTTTGGCAATCATTTTTGTATAGTATAAATTATGCAATTGGTTTTGTTACTGTATATTCTTTACATTGGACTATTGCAACCAAACAACCAGCAATGACGGCATCTGCGTTAGCAACACAATTAGATGAAAAAAATGAATCGCCACAAAAATTAGCAGAGTTAATTGCAAAAATATCGAGAAGTCAAATTGCATCTTTTGCTGGAAACCTTTTAATTGTTTTTCCGCTTTCGTATTTATTAGCTTGGGCTTTCAAAATTATTTTTCATGTAAAAGTTGCTGGTCCCGAATATTCAAAGCAATTAATTTTAGATCAAAATCCTTTTGATAGTGGCGCCTGGTTTTATGCTGCAATTGCAGGTTTCTTTTTGTTTCTATCAGGCGTAATTACAGGCTATTTCGATAACAAAGTAATTTACAGCAAGATTAAAAAAAGAATTGTTTTACACCCAATTTTAAGTCAGATTTTAGGTGACAAAAAAAGAGAAAAGTTTGCTAATTATATTGAAAATAATTTAGGCGGATTAATGGGAAATATTACACTCGGTTTCTTTTTAGGTTTTGCTATTTTCTTTGGAAAAATATTTGGAATTCCTTTTGATATTCGCCATGTTACCATTTCTACTGCAAATTTTGCAATAGCTATATTTGGATTAGATAATCAACTTACAGCGCAGCAATGGTTTACAACTAGTTTAGGAATTGCAGGAATTGGGTTTATAAATTTTGCAACGAGTTTTAGTCTTGCATTTATTGTAGCTTTAAAATCTAGAAAATTAAAAGTTAGAAATTCGGGAGAATATTTATTAGCTACGTTAAAATTATTTGTAAAAAAACCATTTCACTTTTTTTATCCTCCAAAAGAAAATAAAACAACTAACGCAACAGTGTAAAACTACCTATTTGTTTTACTTTATCACCATTTCTATCTACACCAGTTAAATGATAAATGTAAACACCTTGCGGTGCTTCTCGCCCATCTATTTTGCCATCCCAACCACCATTTAATTCGTCCCAAATATAAATTATCTCGTCCCACCTATTGTAAATCGTTACACTTATTTCTGTCATAGCTAAAAAAACTGGTTTAAAAATTTCATTCAAACCATTGTTGTTGGGCGTAAAACAATTAGGAATGTATAAAGTTGGTGTATAAATCATTCGCACATTAACTGTGTCTTTGTCTGTACAACCATACTGATTAAAAACATTTACATAATAAGTTGTAACCGTATCTGGCTTTGCATAACTCACCTGACATTTTTCGCAACTCGTATTATACGGCGGATACCAATAATAAACCGAATCGTTGTAAGCCCATAATTTTACAGCATCGCCCGAACGTATAGTTGTATCAGCCATTGCAATAACATCTGGTTTGGGATGAACAATTATTTTACGATAACTAGTATCTCTAACATTACACGATTTTCTGTTTTGAGCAATGAGCTGAACGTTATACTCACCAGCTTTTTTAAAATTGTGAGATGTATTCTCTAATGAATCTACTTTTGATCCGTCGCCAAAATTCCATTCGTATTGCAAAGCCGATTTACTATAATTTTGAAAGTCAACTTTAAAAGGCGCACAACCTTCGTCAATTAATGGTTCTATTAAAAACTCTGCAATTGTTTTCTTTAAATCAAACTCAAATTTAACTATAGCATTATTACAATTACTACTTTCATTTCTGGTACTCCAAGCACTTGGTGTAGTTGGCATATCAGAATTTCCGCCACAACCTCCACAAATTGCTTGATAAATGTAACCTTCTTTATCAAAACGACTCGTTCCGCCATCTACATGTTCATGGCTTATTTTGCCGCCAAAATAAGTTGCGTAAATTAATGATGTTGCATCGTTATCTAACACCATAAAATAAAAATCGCTACTATCAGAAGTTGCTTGATATGCATTAGCAGTAGTTGGTAAATTAATTGAAAAAGTTTCGTCTCTATTGTATCCACTTAAAGAGCCACCCCAACCTGCAATATAAATGTTATCGCATTTATCGGCAGAAAAAGCACTTGGGACAATATCAGGAACTCCGCTACCAGAACCCAAAACAGTGCTCATTAAAACAGTAGTTAAATCTTTATTAAATTTCTGTACAAAAATACCACTATTCGGGTTATTGTATACGCCTGCGGTTACTGGGAAAACACCTTTTGTTTGTCCTAATAAAAAAACAGCGCCATTTTTATCTTGTTGTACAAAAAAAGTTTGATCATAACTATTTGTGCCTATGTAACTAAATGATTTTTGTGAAGTTCCACTTGCATCAATACGCGCAACAAATCCATCTGCTATTCCGCCTTGATAAGTTTTTTCAATACCTGTTCCTATGGTTAAAATATTTTTACTTTCTGTGCCACCACAAATTAAAACATCTTTATTTTTCTCAACAAATAAAGCATAACCAGCATCAAATTTATTACCACCAATAAAATTGCACCACAATAAATTACTTAAACTCGGATTAAATTTACCAACTACCGCATCTTGCACGCCACCAAATGTAGTTTGAAAACCATTTACAGGAAAATCGTTTGATTTTGTAGAAGAAGTAAAATAAATATTATTGTCGTCGTCAATTTGCACTTCGCCGCGTGCATCATCTCCATAATTGTATTTTAAAAATCCTAAAGTATCTTCTTCTGCATACACATTTACGCCATCTTCGCCACTACCTCCAATAAATGTAGAACCAACTAAACCGGATAAATCGCGCTTAAAACGTGTTAAAGTTAAATCGCAAACGCCATTAAAAGTTGCATCGTATGTATTATTAACCATTGGGAAATTTTGTGAGTAGGTTCTTGAAAAAACAATTAGCTCGTTGTTTCTATTGCAAACCATGCTCAATGGCATTTCGTTACGAGCTCCTCCCAACAATGTAGAATATAATAAAGTGCTACCGTCTGGAGAAAAAACAGAAATAGAAATATCTACTGCTAAATATGGCGGTGTGCTTGAAGTACCTCCACCAAATGTGGTTTGAAAAGCGCCAGTAGTTGTTGGGTAATTAGCACCAAAAGTTATTCCACCTGCGTAGGCATTTCCAAAAATATCGTATGTTGCACAAAAACCCCAGTTATCAGATACAGAACCTGTAAATGTTGCAAAAACCAACTCTGGGTCAATTATTAATTCTTTAGTTGAATCATAACCAGTTGGAAAAGAAAAAGAAATGGTGTTATCTTGATTTAACACATAATTACAAGCTACAAAATTTGTATCGCCATTAGTATTTAGTTGATACGAAACTGGCGTTTTTAAAAGGTAATCGCCAACAGTAGTGTGAACAAAAATTTGATTGTTTTTTAAATAAACTTTATCAACGCCATTAATTTTCCAATTAATAGTTTTAGCGTTTGCTTTAGGTTTTACTTTAAAATCGTACTTAATATTATTGTTAATGCTGTGTAAAATTAAATCGATGCCGTTGTAAAAATTTGTATACACAACCTTATCGTAATCGCTTACATTACTTGCCCATTTTGACGAATCGGCACCAACAAAATAATTTCGTTTATAATTATTGGGCAACTGTGCTTCAATTTTTGATTTAGAATTCGTGTTTAAAAACTCTATTTTAAAACTGTGCAGATTTACAGGAATTACTTTTGAATTTCTAAAATTATGATGTGCAAATTCGTACAAATCGTTTTGAAACAATAGAATGGTAAACGCATTTTTTTCTGCAAAAAAACTACCGCCTCTAAAGTTTGATTTGTACACAATATTTTTGTGCCACTGTCCTTTGTTTTCGGTAAACGAAATTGCTTTTGCTTCGATAAAATAAGCAATACTTAAAACAAAAAAAATAAATAGTACGACTTGTTTCTTCATTTTACACTCTGAAGATACGAAATTTAGTTTTTTGAAATACGAAATGAAAGTGATTTTAACTAAAAATCTTACTAAGTGTCGCGTGTTTACCACAAAACTTTATCAAGTAAGCACAGACTTAAATTCGAGAGACGCGCGTGAGCCTGACAAAACGCGAAAGCGAGTGGCTTTGTGTGTTAGCATTCGTTTTGTCTTGACTTTTTTTGGTTCGTTTTTTGTGTCAAGACAAAAAATGAACGTAAAGAGCCAATACAGCTTATTACTTGCTTTGTTGATTAGTTAAATAGGGGTTATTGATACAAAGAAAACTTTACTAGTTAACTATTTCTTTTTCTAAATAGTTAGCAAAGCTTAACAATGCTTTTTCGCTAAAGGCTTTACCCATTAGTTGAATACCAAATGGTAAGTTGTTTTTGTTTTTACCAGCAGGAATTGATATGGCTGGCAAACCCGTTAAGTTGGCTTGTACGGTAAAAATATCTTCTAAATACATTTTAATTGGGTCTTTAGAATTTTGCCCAAATTTAAACGCGACACTCGGTGTAGTTGGCATTACAATAAAATCGTATTTCGCTAAAATTTCGTTGGTTTTATCTAATAATAAGCGTCTAACTTTTTGTGCTTTTCCGTAATACGCATCGTAGTAACCTTCGCTCAAAACAAAAGTACCTAACATAATTCTGCGTTTTACTTCTTTGCCAAAACCTTCGCTGCGCGATTTTTTATAAGTGCTTTCTAAATCAGTTGCATTTGCACTTCTAAAACCATAACGCATTCCGTCGTATCTTCCTAAATTTGAAGAAGCTTCGGCAGTAGTTAACACATAATAACTTGGCACTAAAAAATCCAAATAAGGAAAATCTACCGCTTCAACACTATGTCCTTGTTGTTTTAATTTTTCAAAATGATTTAGCAAAGTCGATTTAATTTCAGCATCTAATCCTTCCGAATCAAAACAATCTTTTATATAGGCAATTTTTAATTTTTCGGGCTTGTTAAAATTACTGTAATCATCTACCTTTTGAGATGATAATGTAGCATCGTACTCGTCTTGCCCAGCAATAACTTCCATTATTAAAGCAGTATCTTCTACATTAGAAGAAAACGGCCCAACTTGATCGAATGAAGATGCATAAGCTACAATTCCGTGACGAGAAACTCTGCCATAAGTTGGTTTTAAACCAACAGTTCCTGTAAACGAAGCTGGCTGACGAATAGAGCCTCCAGTATCGGTTCCTAAAGAAGCTAAACACATACCTGCAGCAACTGCAACTGCGCTACCGCCCGAAGAACCACCAGGAACGGTAGTTTCATCTAAAGGATTTAATACTTTTCCAAAAGCAGAATTTTCGTTTGAGCTCCCCATGGCAAACTCATCGCAATTGGTTCTGCCAATAATTATAGCGTCTTCAGCCAATAGTTTTTCAACTACAGTTGAACTATAAATGGATTGAAAATTTTCTAAAATTTTTGAAGACACGCTTACCTTGTGTCCTTTGTAACAAATGTTATCCTTAATAGCTATAACCATTCCCGCTAATTTACCAGCGGTACCGCTTTTAATTTTATCATCAACTTCGGTAGCTTTTTGCAAAGCACTTTCTGTAAAAACTTCGTTAAAAGCATTAAGGTGTTTTTTTTGTTCAATAACTTGTAAATAGTGCTTAACAATGCTTTCGCATGTTGCCTGTTTTTGTTGCAAAGCTATTTTAACCTCAGAAAAAGAAGTGTACACCTTAATTATAGAATTAGGGATTAAAAAATAAGAAAATTAAAAAATTATTTTTGTTGATCTGGCGTAGTTGTTGGCGTGCTATCGTCAGTTGTGTTGCCTTTAGAAGCATCTTTAAACTCTTTTACGCCTTTACCTAAACCTTTCATTAATTCAGGTATTTTACGACCACCAAACATTAATAAAATTATGGCAAGAATTAGAATAATTTCTGTTGTTCCTAATCCACCTAAAATACCTAATAAAATACTTGAAATCATTGTGTTTAAATTTTATACTGCAAATGTACGAAATATTTGATAAATGCGTAAATTTTAGCTTTTTACTATTTTCTGGTTGAATTTATTTGCAACAATAAATTCAATAATATTGCAGTAGCCTGAGCATCGCCCTCGGCTCTGTGCCTATTTTGCAAGGGAATCCCAATCGATTGACACAAATTACCCAGACTGTAGGAGGGTTTTCCGGGAATTAGTTTTCTACTCATTTTTACTGTGCAAAGCGTTTCTCTTTGATAATTAAAACCCAAAGAAGCGAATTCTCCTCGCACAAAATTATAATCGAAAGTTACGTTGTGTGCAACAAATATTTTTCCATCCGTAATGGTATGAATTTGTTTTGCCACTTCGTAAAATTTTGGAGCATCGGCAACCATTGAATTAGTAATGCCCGTAAGTTTTGTATACATAGGTTGTATGTAACACTCAGGATTAATTAAAGTAGAAAATTTATCTACAACAGATAATCCATCATGAATTAAAATACATATTTCGGTTATTCTGCTTTGGTTAGGAACAAACTTACCACCACAGGTTTCTATATCTATAACAGCAAACATTAACAGTTTATTTTACATAAATAGAAAACACACAAGGGCGTTTGTGCAATTCTGGAATTTCTTTTTTCCAGTCTTTTATACTTTTGGTTTTAATAAATTGTGTGGGCATTGTTATATCGGCAGCAATGCTTAAATAAGTATCGCTTTTGCAATTATCTAAAATATCTTTTAATACTTGATTGTTTCTAAAAGGCGTTTCAATAAACAATTGCGTTTGGCTATTTTTATCGGCAGTTTGCTCTAAATATTTAATTCGTTTTATGCGCTCTGTTTTATCAATAGGCAAATAACCAACAAAGGCAAAACTTTGTCCGTTAAAACCACTTGCCATTAATGCCAATAGCAACGATGAAGGACCAATTAATGGAACAACTTCTATATTTTTAGAATGCGCTAAGCTTACAATTTCTGCGCCTGGGTCGGCAACACCAGGGCAACCTGCTTCGCTAATTACACCAATATTTTTACCTGCTTCAATACTTTTAAAATAACCGAAATAAGCGGTTTTATCGGCATGTTTACCCATTTCGTGCATTGCAATTTGCATGAGTGGTTTTTCTATGCCCATTTGTTTTAAAAACCGGCGGGCATGTTTTAAATCTTCAACAATATATTCGTCGGTGTTATTAATTACCTCTTTAATGTGTTGCGAAAAAAACTGATACGGTGTTTCTGTTTCGCAGAGTAACGATGGTATTAAATAAAGTTTGCCTCGGTTCATAATAACAAATAATACACAAAGCTAATAAACTTACCATTTATACCAATTGTATTTATGAAAATGACAGAAGGCAACTATTTAATAGATTACAAAAAAATTGCACATATTAAAAATTAATTCAACATTTGATTTATTACAAAAAAGGAATATATTTGATAAAATAAATAAGCCTGATGTTTATCAGAGCTATATACAAAATTGCGTGTATAAGTATGATTTTGTCAGACCCATATACAAGTAGGTAGCAACCTTTTGGTGACAATGCGAACTTGAACCGAATAACTTAAAACAAACAGTATGGACTTTAAATCAATAGATGAAATTATATCACATTTTGACCTTGATGTCTCTGAAGCAGACGAGATAAAAAGAGAGCTAAAATCTTTAATTAAAAAAGTTCACCCTGACAAGAATCATGGCAGCTTTAAATCGGACAAGGACAAAGATTTCTACATGGAAATTCAATCAGCTCTTGAGTTTCTTGAAAGTGGAAACACATCATTAGCTACAAAAAATGATATTACTGCTTTAGCCAAAGTATTGAAAGATTTAGCAATAACGAGGAAAGAAGAAGTTGCGACAGAAAGTATTGAAAAAAAGAATTCAAGTTTGACTGTAAAACTTCAAGACAGTATAACAGATTTTCACAGACAACATTCAACTCCAAAAATTACAAGTTTGGTCATTACTACCATAATAACTGCTCTTTGGGCTTTTCCAACAATCGTTAAAGACCATCCACTACTTGGATTTCTTTACCAATTTAATGGAGAGTTTACAATTATTTGGATTACATCTTTATTTGCTATGGGCATGCTTTGGACAAGAATCAAAACTGCCGAAAGAAAGGACGAAGCGATTAAAAAAAATTACAAACTTGAATCAACCCAAAATGCAATCTTTACTCTTTTTACAAAATGGTTAGCCGCTAACCTCCATCATTATGAAATAAGAGAGAAAAAAAGATACTTGAAGTTCTCAAAGGATGACTTGATTAGTTTCTTAACGACAAGATTTAATTTTTTTCAAAGACGATTACGAGGCAATGAGAATTTACATAGGTATGAAATTGAAAAATTGATTAAAGAGATTGAAGAATCCAAGGACTTTCAAATTGACTATCGTAAAAGAAATCCCTTTCATATTTTCTTTAGGTTCTTACCAAATCCAGGGGAGATTGATTTAGAAATTGCACAAATGATATGCGACCTTATCATTGACAGGTTAAATACTAAAGGAGTAATAACAAAATCAACTGAAAAGTCATTAAGCGACATCTATGAATTTGAAGAAGAATATTGACAAGACTGACCATCTGACCGACAGCAAGGCAGCCGCTAACAGCATCTACCAAAAGGGAGGTTTTCATATTCCAAAGATAGTTTTTGGTTAAATAAAAAATTGAACTTAGTATCAAGTTCAGTGGAGAGAGAAAGTTTAGTGCTTTTAAAATCCACACTTCTTCTAGCCCCAAACCGTTATATAAACTAAATATCTCCTCTTTCTATAAGCACAACTATATCATCTATACGGCGGTCTTCTTTGTTGTTTATTGGGTCAAAATCTGATTTTAAATTTGCACCAAACAAACGCGATAACGATTGCCAAAATACAGCCGAAACCGCACCACGCAATTCTTTTACTAATTCGTAGGATGTGTTACCCGTTTCTCTATCAATCAACTTTAATAATATTTTTCCTTCCGATAAAGTAAAGTCTTTTAAGTCGTCTTCTAACTCAGCCTTTAACTCATCTTCTACTTTTTTCATCAAAGCTTTTTTAACGGCTTCGGGCTGACCTTCTAATAATTTGTTGTATAATTTTAATTTTGTTGATGCGAGTTTAGCATACGGATACGCCTTTTTTACTTTGCGCACCAAACTAGTGTAAGCACTTTTTTCTTTTTGATTTTTAAAAACTAAGTTTGATGCAACAACGTACGTTTTTAAATACACCATGGGTAAAGTATCGCCATCAACAACAGTCGCATACGCTTTTATTCCTGAAATAATTTTGATTGCCGTTTTTTCGTCTTCGCCTAATAACTCACTTTGTGCAAAAATAAATTTTGAGCACAAAACAAAAATAAAGGCTATAAGAAAACGCTTCGTCATTTATATATTCAGTTCAATTCTTATGCCAAATAGCAACAATTACACTCTGTTTTTTTTCCAGTTTGATGTAGCTTTGTTATTGGTTTCTTTAGCAACAACTTTGCTTTGTGTTTGGTTATTGGCAAAAACAATACTCGACATAATTGCGGCAACTTCAATTTCATCTTTTGTTTCGTGTTTTAAAACATCGGGTGTAAAATATTTTTTTACAAAATGTGTATCAAAATTTCCACTCACAAAAGCATCGTGTTGCATTACATATTTACAAAATGGCAAGGTAGTTTCTACTCCTGTAATTTGATATTCGTCAATTGCACGAACCATTTTAGATATGGCGTCTGTTCTGTCTTTACCAAAGGTTACCAGTTTTGCAATCATTGGGTCGTAATAAATAGGAATATCCATTCCTTCTTCAAAACCATCGTCAACGCGCACTCCTAAGCCTTGTGGTCTTCTGTAAGTAACTAATTTTCCAATATCTGGTAAGAAATTATTCGCTGGGTCTTCAGCATACACACGCACTTCAACCGCATGCCCTTTTATTTGTAAATCGCTTTGTGTAAAACTTAATTTTTCGCCACGCGCAACATTTATTTGTTCTTTTACCAAATCAATTCCTGTAATCATTTCGGTAACCGGATGCTCCACTTGCAAACGTGTGTTCATTTCTAAAAAGTAAAAGTTTTTATTTTCGTCTAATAAAAACTCAACCGTACCAGCACCTACATAATTACATGCACGCGCCACATCAACTGCACAATTGCCCATTTGTTGTCTGATTTCGGGAGTTAAAACAGATGAAGGAGCTTCTTCTACCACCTTTTGATGACGACGTTGCACAGAACATTCGCGCTCAAATAAATGAACAATATTTCCGTGTGTATCTCCAAGCACTTGTATTTCAATGTGTCGTGGACCTGCAACATAACGCTCAATAAAAACAGAACCATCGCCAAATGCAGACGTAGCTTCGCTAACCGCTAACTTCATTTGCTCTTCAAACTCATCCATTTTTTCTACAATGCGCATTCCTTTTCCACCACCACCTGCAGAAGCTTTTATCAAGATTGGAAAACCAGTTTCCCCTGCAACTTTTTTACCTTCTTCAACACTAGAAATTGCGCCTTCGCTACCCGGAACCATTGGTATTTTATATTTTTTTACTGCCGCTTTTGCAGAAAGTTTATCGCCCATAATATTCATAGCTTCGGGCGAAGGGCCAATAAATGTGATTCCTGCTTTTGTAACTTTAGCAGCAAACTCTGCATTTTCTGATAAAAAACCGTAACCAGGATGAATACCATCTACACCCAATTGCTTGCAAACTTCAATAATTTTATCGCCAACTAAATACGATTGATTAGAAGCTGGTGGACCAATACAAACAGCTTCGTCAGCATATTTTACGTGCAACGAGTTTCTATCTGCTTCAGAAAATACAGCAACAGTTTTAATTCCCATTTCTTTGCAAGTACGCATAACACGCAATGCAATCTCCCCACGGTTGGCTATTAATATTTTTTTCATAAGTTATAGTTGCTTTATTATAAGAATCTGTATTTATTTTTTTATCATTGTTTAACGGCTTAAAAATAACTAAAAAAAAGAACAATTAATAAGAGCCCTAAAATTATTTGGTTTTCGATGCACAATTCAGAAAAAAATACACTTTTAACAGTAATTGCACTCCTTATTACATTACAATTTAGTTACGCACAACAAAAACTAAACAGCGATTCGCTAAGCGCAAAATTATTGCGCGCTATAAACACTTACCGAATCGAAAATAAAATAGACGAACTCGACACCAACTATATACTTAAAAACGCCAGTGTTTTGCAGGCTGAATTTATGGCGAAAAGCGAAGAAAACACAGAAGAACATGACTCAAGAAAAATAAAAACAACGCACAAACGTGTTGAATTATTTGGTGGTTCGCGCAATGCCGAAGAAATTACAGGTTCGTTTTCTGTAAAAAACGGACCCGTTTTGCTTAGCGAAGATGAGTTAGTAAAATTAATTATGAGCAAATGGACGGCTGCAAAAAAAGTTAAAATGGTATTAATTGATGGTCATTTTTCGTTTTGCGGTGTTGGTTTAAAAACAGATTCGAAAGATAAAAAAGTATATGTTTCAGCTGTTTTTGCAGGATTTAATATTTATAATTTAGGCGCAAAAAAAGGCGAAGAATTAGAATTAGAATTTACCGAAAAAAATAAAAAACTAAAACGTGGTGAGCTAAGCGATTGTAAAGCTTGTGATAAATTTAAAGATGATATTGGATTACACAATGCATTACAAGTTAGAGATAACAAAGTGTTTTTGGTTTACGATGATTTAAAAAGTTTTAAAAGACTGATTAAAGATAAAAAAGATGCATTGATAATTGATGTTGTGCAAAAAGCACAATATGCAAATCCTAATTACAATATTTACGACAACAATTTAATTAGCAAAGGTATTTTACTAAAGAAAAACAAAACAAAAAGTATTTATAAAAGCAATCTTGCTCAACCAGAAAAAAAAGGAAAAAAAGTTAAAAAACTTGAAGTAGAACTAGGCGAAATTCCAAAAGAAATAAAAGGCGATTACGAACTAAATTTATTGGTTTTAAAAAATGGTAAATACTGCAAAACCATAACGCGAAGCTATATTGAAGAAGGTAAACAAAACTCTTACACGCCTGTTGAAATGCTTTGGATACCCGATAGCAACGCCTATTTTAATCCGCCTTTTAATCCTGTCGAAGAATCGTTAAGTATTGAAATTGTTATTCCATTTGAAAAAAATAAGTCAGAATACAAGCACGAAGACATTCAATTATTTTTAGACACTTTAAAAGTTCCCGATTTTATTGTTAATCGCATGAATATTTTTGCTTACGCATCCATTGAAGGCGATTCGTTACAAAACGCAAAACTGCAACAAAAGCGAGCAGAAAGCATTGTAAAAGCAATGGAAAGTAAACAAAAAAACGCAATTAAAGCCAATATTTATTTATCTGATTCGTGGAAATTATTTTGCGATAAAATTAAAAACACAGAATACGCCTATTTAGCAGAAATGCCTAAATCAGAAGCTATTAAAGAAATAAACAAAGGAACACTTTCTGAACAATTAGAAAATTACCTAGCACCTACTCGATTTGCAAAAATTACAATGGATGTGAGTTACGATTTTGAAAATGGTAAAGAAGAAAAATTTGTAATTAATCAATTTAACAAAGCTGTTAAAGATAGTAGTTTTGAAAAAATGTATAAAATACAATACTACATAGCCAAAGGCGTTAGAGACAAGAAATTTAATGATTCTATCTTTTTAAAAATGCAAATACCTTATGAGCCATTCTATGCTGAAGTGCTTATGAATAATGAAGTTTTTAAATATAAAATAAACAAAAAAGTTGTTTCCGAAGATAATTTAACAAACCTAGATAACCTACGTACATTGGATAAATGCAGCTATTACATTGAGTACAATCAACTGTTTAGTTTTGTAAAAGTTGGTGAATTTACAAATCAAAAAAGCATTAACGAAACACAAAAAAAGATTGATAATTTATACAAATCTGTTATTCCAAAATCTATAATGGATGGTTTAAATTTAGAGTATCAGTTTAAAATTATTGACTTTGTAGATACTAGCGATGTTGCTCAACCAAGCGTTCAAAAAGCAATCGACAAAATAAAAACCTTCTATAAGTTTGAAGATGCTACTTGGCAAAATGCTTTAAAAATTGCCTATGTGTTTGTAAACTTTAAAGAATACAAACAAGCTTTAGATTTATTAAAACGCTTTGCTGGCGACGATAAAGTAGATGAACAATTGTTGTTTACCTATTTATCATTGGGTTCGCAATTTTCTACCGAACAAAAAAGTAAATTGTATGCTAAGGCTTTAAAAAAAGCGTCGGAGCTTAACAAAAAAAGATATTGCGAATTGTTTGGCGCTCCTTATCTAAGCTTTCAGTTGCAAGATATACCCCAAATTAAAAAAGATTACATCTCAATCGGCTGCAATTAAGCAACACTACTAATCACTAAATATTATAATTTTAAGTGATTATAATCCCCAAATATTATAATTTTTAGTTATCATAATAACCATATATTATATTTTTTAGATATTTAAATCACTAAATAGCATAATAAAAAGTAGTTTTTATGTTAAAACTTGTATCTTTGTAAAAAAGCTAACTATGTTTAAAAGGCAATTAGTTGAAACTTTAAAAAAGAAAATGCACAAAGGCAAAGCGATTATTTTGCTTGGAGCACGACAAACCGGAAAAACCACATTAATTAAAACATTAATAAGTGGAAAAGAAAAAGATTGCATTATGCTTAATGCTGACGAACAAAATGTAAGAGAAGAACTTTCAAACGCATCTAACCAAAAACTAAAACAAGTTATTGGTTCTAATAAAATAATTTGCATTGACGAAGCACAAAGAATTATAAACGTAGGACTTACATTAAAACTAATTACAGATAACTTTCCAAAAGTTCAACTTATTGTTAGTGGTTCGTCTGCTTTAGAATTAGCCAGCGAAATTAACGAACCCTTAACGGGCAGAAAATGGGAATACAATTTATATCCATTATGCTGGGCAGAGCTAAGAGAGAAATACAATTATTTTGAATCGCAAAATTTTTTAGAACAAAGACTTATCTATGGAATGTATCCAGATGTTGTGAACCATATTGGCGACGAAAAAGAAGTGCTTACAAATTTAGCAGACAGTTATTTATACAAAGATTTACTTAACTATAAAGGAATTAGAAAACCCGATTTATTATACCAATTGCTTAAAGCACTAGCCTTGCAAATTGGTAACGAAGTTTCGTACAATGAATTAGCACAACTATTAAAAGTTGATAAATTAACGATTTCAAATTACATTGATTTATTAGAAAAATCCTTCATTATTTTTAAGTTAAATAGTTTTTCGGGTAACCTCAGAAACGAGATTGCTAAAGGCAAAAAAATATATTTTTATGATAATGGAATACGCAACGCCATTATACAAAACTATAGCCCACTCAGCTCAAGAGTTGATACAGGTGCGCTATGGGAAAACTTTTTAATAAGCGAACGCATTAAAAAAAACAATTACAATCAATCTAGATTAAAATCATATTTTTGGAGAACAACAGCACAACAAGAAGTTGATTACATTGAAGAAGTAAATCAAAAAATTTATGCTTACGAATTTAAGTGGAACGCAAAAAAAAATAACCGTTTTCCCAAAACATTTTTAAATAATTACAAAACAGAAACTGCTGAAATTATTAGTAAAGATAATTTTGAAGAATTTATTTTGTAAATTAAAAATTAAAAACGTGCTTACTTTCTGGGTTGGCTAGCTTATTGCTTTTACGATTATCGTCGTAATAAAAATGAATAATGTTATTTTGCTCAGCCAATTCATCGTATAAAATTTTATTATTGATTGCTATTTGTTTAAAAACAGCTACTTTTTCGCATTTAAAATAAACCCAAATCGCTTCTTCTTCTTGCTCAAAACCAACGAAAGCTAAATTTAAGTTTTTGTTAGCAACACTTACAACAAAATTCTTTTTAAAATACGTCTGCAAAAATTCATCAACTTTTTGCTTGTCCTTAGCCGAAAGTAAATCGATATTTTGTTTACTTTCTTTTTTTAAACAAGTCTCCATATCATTGGCAAAAACTCTGCAACTTATACTTAATTGTTTGCTTTTTGAGTTGTATTTTAACTCCGAAACACTCACATAAAATGCGTGTGGCGCCACAAACGACGAAAAAAGGCAGTGATATATCGAAAAAATTACGAAAATCACTAAATATTTCTTATACTTGTTTGACTTCATTACCAAACAAAGTTATAAAATAAAGTGGATTTTAGTATTTGGTTCTCAACTGGTTTGCAACACATTGCCGATTGGCAAGGATACGATCATATACTTTATTTACTTGTTTTGTGCGGAACTTTTCAATTTTCTCAGTGGAAAAAAGTGTTGGTTTTAATTACTGCATTTACTGTGGGGCATTCGGTAACACTAGCACTTAGCGTAACTAATCTTTTAGAAATTAAAACCAAATACATCGAATTTTTAATTCCAATTACCATTTTAACCACCTGCGTTTATACTTTACTCAATTTAAAAAAGTGGGACAAAGCTAGTTTTAAACCCAACTATTTTTTAACACTTTTTTTCGGATTTATTCACGGAATGGGCTTTTCGTATCTGCTTAAATCGTTGTTAGGCACCGAAGAAAATATTATTTTTCCGTTGCTTGCTTTTAATTTAGGATTAGAAGTAGGACAAATTTTAATTTTAATTACTGTTTTCGTTTTGATTTTTATCACGCAAAAACTAATTCGATATACTAATTACAATAAAAACTTTTTTATTGCTTCTTCCGTTTTTGGAATTGCATTTATAATGACTTTACAACGTTTTCAAACTTTAATTGCAGAATAATTTATGACTAAAATGAAATATACACTTTCGCTTTTTGTAGCTACTTTGTTTTTTGTAGCCAATGCTTCGGCACAAAATTTAAAAAACAATCCTACTTCCAATCATGGAAATAAATTTGAACAACTAGGAACTATTTTGCCCGATGCAAATACCTACAGAACTGCATCTGGTGCGCCTGGACATCAATACTGGCAACAACGTGCCGATTATACAATTGATGCAACGTTAAACGAAAAAGATTTGCGTATTGAAGCAACTGAGCAAATTACGTATCACAACAATTCGCCTGACGCATTAACTTATTTGTGGTTGCAGTTAGACGAAAATCAACATTTAAAAAATGGCGACAACAATAATTTTGATGGCAGCAAAGTAAACCAACCGCTTAGTGATAATCAGTTAGACAATTTAGAATACAGAGAATTGTTAGGCGATTACGGCGTTAAAATTTTATCGGTTACAGATGTGGCTGGTAAAAAACTGGCATACACTATTAATCAAACTATGATGCGTATTGATTTGCCACAAGTTTTAAAATCAGGACAAAAATTTGTGTTTAATGTAGCGTGGAATTTTAAAATTGTAGACAAACCAAAAATTGGCGGCAGATGTGGTTACGAGTTATTTCCAGAAGATGGTAATCATGTATTTGTAATTTCTCAATGGTACCCACGTATGTGTGTGTATAGCGATTACCAAGGTTGGAACAACAAACAATTTACAGGCAGAGGAGAATTTGCTTTAACTTTTGGAAACTTTAAAGTAAAAATGAAAGTTCCTGCCGATCACGTTGTAGCATCAACTGGAGTTTGTAACAACATAGCAGAAATATTAAATGTAGAACAACAAGCGCGTTGGAAAAAATCGCAAACAGCTACTACACCAGTAGAAATTATAACTTTAGACGAAGCCAAAGCAAGAGAAAAAAATCCAGATAAAACCAATTACAAAACGTGGAGTTTTAGTGCAGAAAACGTGCGCGATTTTGCATGGGGAAGTTCGCGCAAATTTGTTTGGGATGCAATGGGAATTAAAAACGAAGGCAAGCAAGTTATGTGCATGAGTTATTATCCTAAAGAAGCTTACAATTTATACAGTAAATATTCTACAAAAGTAATTGCGCATACCATTAAAACCTATTCAAAATATACAATTCCTTATGCTTATCCAAGCGCTATAAGCGTAGAAGCAGCAATGGGAATGGAATACCCAATGATATCGTTTAATTACGGAAGAACCGAAACTGATGGCACTTATACTGAACGTACAAAACACGGAATGATTGAAGTAATTATTCACGAAGTTGGCCACAACTTTTTCCCGATGATAATTAATAGCGACGAGCGCCAATCGAGTTGGATGGACGAAGGATTAAATACCTTTGTACAGTTTTTATCGGAGCAAGAATTTGATAACAATTACCCTAGCTCTCGCGGACCAGCACACAAAATTGTTCCGTATATGCAATTACCAAAAGACCAACTAGAACCAATTATGGTAAATAGCGAAAACATTATTTTGTTCGGTCCAAACGCTTATGCAAAGCCAGCTACAGCACTAAATATTTTAAGAGAAACAATAATGGGTAGAGAGTTATTTGATTATGCTTTTAAAGAATATTGCAAACGTTGGGCATACAAACATCCAACGCCTGCCGATTTATTTAGAACCATGGAAGACGCATCTGGTGTTGATTTAGATTGGTTTTGGAGAGCTTGGTTTTTTGATATTGAACCAGTAGATATTTCGTTAGATAATGTAGTTGCGTTTACGGCAAACAATAAAAATAAACATGTTGAGCCCGTTGCAAAAGAAGCCGAAAAAGAAAAACCACAACCTTTAGAATTTGAACACGTAAGCAAAATTAAAAACAGAGAAAGTGGTTTTAAATTTTTAGTAGATATAGATACAAATTTACGAGATGTATATTACTACAAACGCTTAAAAGAAAATTTAACGCCAGCAGACAGACGCGCTCCTATGCCAGAGCAATTGCAAGATATGAGCGATGCTGATTTTGAAAAATATAAAAATAAATTTTATTACGAATTAAATTTTACAAACAAAGGTGGCGCAGTAATGCCAATTATTATACAGTGGAATTTTACGGATGGCACAAGCGAAATAGAAAAAATTAACGCTTACATTTGGCGCAAAAATGAACATAACGTAACTAAAACTTTTTATAAAAATAAAGAAGTAAAAAGTATAGTAATTGACCCATTAAAAGAAACTGCTGACATTGATGAAACTAACAATGTGTGGCCAAAAACAGGCGAAGCTAAGCTAGATAGATTTGATTTGTACCAAGCAAAAACAAAAGAAAAAAGAAGATAATTTTTGAAAGTAGAGCCCCGAAAATTCGGGGCTTTTTTTGCATTATAAAATCAAAAAAATGTTTATTAATTTGATTATGTTTAGAAAAAGTTTAAATTTGGTAAAATAAATAAACACTAATTTATGGCGTATATCTACCCAAAATGTTATATATGCGCCACTTTATGGCGCATATATATAAGTTAGTGGTAATGCGAGACACACAAAAACAGAAGACATGAAAATATTCTCACGTAAGACAATTTTTACTATTCTATCTGTTGTTGTCGTAATCCTACTTGGACTTAAATACCTCAACAACGGAATTACTGAATATTACTCACAAAAATGGGTATCTACAACTATTCAAGACTCGAAAGCAAAAAATGCATTTGTTCGACAATTGACCATTAGACCTGGATTTCTTAAAAAGGACAATTTAGAAATTGAATTTAATGAATGTTGGATCGAACAGCAAACGAGAATAGAATATTCATGGTTGTTTTTTAAAAACTACATTGGGACAGGCGACTACAACTTATGTTTCAATCTTAAAAAAAACTATCCCGACATGACCTTCGTTGATTATTTCTTTGTTCATCAAGACGGACATGCCTTCGCTCTTAATGGTTCTGGTAATTCAAATGTTTTCGACCATCGTGTTGACAAAAACCTATCCGGACAAATAAAAATCAGTCTCGTGACAGGCTGGAAAGAAAAGCGTGACACAAGTATTACCATTGACCTAAATTGATAAACGCACATCCACTAACAGCACCTACCAGTAATTGGCGCGGACGAGCGAATATTTACATTATTTCTTTAAATTTACAGTAATGCGGGTTGACAGTTTCTGTGCCGTAATCAGCCACTGCGCCAAGCTCCAAACCGCTAGTTTATCCATTATAGAATTGAATAAAAAAAATGAAAGCACACTTTTTTGCTACGCCAACAGAATTTAGAAATTGGTTACAAAAAAATCATAAAAAAGAAACCGAACTTATTGTTGGCTATTATAAAGTTGGCACTAAAAAACCATCTCTAACTTGGTCGCAATCGGTTGATGAAGCCCTTTGTTTTGGATGGATTGATGGTGTTAGAAAATCAATAGACGACGAAAGTTATTGCATACGTTTTACTCCACGCAAAAAAAACAGTATTTGGAGCGCCATCAATATTAAAAAAGTAGAAGCGCTTACAAAAGCAGGCTTAATGACTGAAGAAGGAGAAAAAGCGTTTAGCTATAGAACAGATAATAAATCTAAAATTTATTCGCACGAAAAAGAACCTGAAATTTTAACACCCGATTTTGAAAAACAATTTAAAGCCAACAAAATTGCTTGGAGCTTTTTTAACACACAAGCACCATCTTACAAAAAAGTAATTATACACTGGATAATGACTGCCAAACAAGAAAAAACAAGATTATCACGCCTACAAAAAACAATAGAATTTAGCGCACAACAAAAAAGAGTTTTGTAATAATTTAAAAAAATAATTAAACCAATACTAACTTCTAGCGACCGACCTCTGAAAAATAAAACAAGAAAATCAAATGAGATTTTTAGCGAGGGCTTGTGTAAGTAATCAACGAGTGAGTTAAAAGCCAAGCGCATGGAACGAACGGCTTTGGTTACGTGAAAAAAGTGAAATGTAGATTTTCGTTTTGTTTTTCAGCAGTCTTGATTTTTTGTTTCTTTTTAATCAAGTAAAAAGAAAAAAATTACCAATATTTAGATTGTTATAAATTTTATAAGACTTACTATAATTAAACACTACACTTTTTTTCTTTTACGTTTGCGGATACTCAAAAAAAATATTATTTTTAGTCCTTGTCAATTCATACTTTAAAATAATTTACATGAAAATAAAAAGCATATTTGTTAATCTCCCCATAAAAGATATTCAAAAAACAAGAACATTTTGGACTAAACTTGGTTTTTCGTTTAACGAACAATTTAGTGATGATAAAGCATTGTGCTTAGTTTTAAACGAAGGTTCAATGTACTCTATGTTAGTTACGCATGAGTTTTTTTCAACCTTCACCAATCGTACAATCGCAGATAATACTACCACACAAGTATTAATTGCAATTGAAGTAGATAGCAAACAAAAAGTTGATGAAATAGTACAACTCGCTTTGCAAAATGGAGGAACTCGCTATAGAGAAGCTGCTGACCATGGCTGGATGTATTACGATACTTTTGCTGATATTGATGGACATCAATGGGAAATAATGTATAGCGACGCAAATAAAATAACACAATAACTATGAAACCAATTTATACTTGCCTTTGGTTTAACAACAATGCTAAACAAGCAGCAGAGTTTTACTGCACTGTTTTTAGCACTGGAAAAATTTTACAAGAAAATCCTATTGTAGTTATTTTTGAGTTAAACGGCACAAAATTTATGGGCTTAAATGGAGGCGACAGGTACAAACACAGCCCTGCAACATCATTTGTAATTGAGTGCGATACACAGCAAGAAATTGATCATTACTGGGAAAAACTTGGTGAAGGGGGCAGATACGATATGTGCGGATGGTTATCTGATAAGTATGGAATATCGTGGCAAATTGTACCTAGTATTTTAGGCAAATTAATGAGTGATAAAGAAAAAGGAACAAGAGTTATGGAAGCATTTTTAAAAATGCAAAAATTCGATATTGAAAAATTATTAAATGCATAAAACAATGAGCTTTGAAAAAATAACAATTAATGCATTAGTACATGCTAATGCAAAAAAAACGTGGGACTACTACACACAACCAGAACACATTACTAAATGGAACTTTGCAAGTGACGACTGGCAATGCCCGAGCGCAAGTAACGATATGCGTGTGGGTGGTAAATACGCTGCGCGCATGGAAGCAAAAGACGGAAGTTTTGGATTTGATTTTGAAGCTGTTTACGATGAAGTAAAAGCGGGCGAATCTTTTACGTATACTTTGGGTGATGGTAGAAAAGTAGTAGTAAATTTTGTAAGCAAAAACAACGATACAGAAATTGTAATTATTTTTGATGCCGAAACAGAAAATTCAATTGATTTACAAAAACAAGGCTGGCAAACGATTTTAAATAACTTTAAAAAATATACCGAGGGCAATTAATTGTTAGCTAATTATTTTTCAATAGTACTTTTCTGTTTTATCAAAATTAAGCCTATAAGCTTCATTTTAAACTAAAATGCAAAATACCATTAACGTGGTATTGCAGGCTATTTTTATCAAGACTACTTTTGTTATCAATAATTAGTCTAAATAAAAACAAAAATGAACTACAAACTTATACTATCACTAAGCACTTTACTTGCAACATCTGCTTTTGCACAAACTACAGAGCAAGATTCCATCAAAAAAATAAAAGAGTTAAACGAAATAGTTATTGACGGTTCAAGAGAAACCACAAGCAAAATATCTAAAAATGGTATTAGCGAAATGGATTTACCTCAAGCAGTTAGCATATTAAGCTACAAAACCATTGAGCAACAACAAATTGCGAACTTAACCGATGTGCTAAAAAACGCAAACGGAATTTACATAATGGGCAATACGGGTGGCTATCAAGAAGAAATTGCTTCTAGAGGATCGAGTATTTCGTCGACTAACACTTTTAAAAATGGAATTCGTTTTTTTAATGGAATGAAAATTGAAATGAGTGGCGTTGATAAAATTGAAATTTTAAAAGGTAACTCAGCTATAGAATACGGAAACGTTGCGCCTGGTGGAGTTTTAAACATTGTTACAAAAAAACCTAAATTTAATTTTGGCGGAAACGTTGGATTAACTTACGGAAGTTTTAATACTTTTAAACCTCAATTTGATATTTATGGAGCCTTAAATAAAAGCAAAACAATTGCCTTTAGATTAAACTCATCCTACCAAAAAGGAAATAGTTTTAGAAAATATGTAAACTCAGAAAACATTTATGTTAATCCATCTTTACTATTTAAGCTTAGCGAAAAATCTACCTTATTAGTTGAAGGCGATTACTCTAAAAACAGCACAGTACCCGATTTTGGAACTGGAATTATTAATTATGAAATTGTAGAAATTCCAAGAGATAGATTTACAGGTGTAAGCTGGGGAAGATACAATGCGCAACAATCTTTAGTTTCTGCAAAATACAATTTACAAATTTCAAACAACTGGAATTTAAGTGCTTTGGTAGGTTATAGAAATTATGCAACCGAACTATTCGCTAATACTAGACCTGCTTCTACAAGTATTAAACCAAATGGAGATTGGTCTAGAGGGATTCAAAAATCACAAATTGGCGATAATTATACCATTCAACAAGTTGATGCAAACGCACAATTTTCAACAGGAAAAATAAAACATCAAGTATTAATTGGTGCTGATGCAGAACAATTTGAAACAAAAACAACCGCATTTAACAACATTACTAACTACGATCAAATAAATATTTTTGAAGAATACAATTCTTCTGTAGAAACAGCAGAACCAAGTCTTACAGAAAATACTAAAACTACAAATACTGTAAACCGTTACGGAATTTATGCTCAAAATTTAATTAGTTTTCCAAAATATTTTAAAATACTAATTGGTGCTAGATACAATGCTATCAGTTCTAAATCTAACGTGTATTCGTATAAAGCAGATACAAATACCCTAACAGAAACTAATGATAATCCTATTTCTCCAAAAGTTGGTTTAATATTTCAGCCAACAAAAAACCACACAATTTTTACAAGTTATTCCAATTCATTTTCGTTAAATACTGGTATTGATGTTAATGGAAATGCGTTAAAAGCTTCTGTTATAAACCAATACGAGGCTGGAATAAAAAACCGATTATTCGATGGTAAATTACAAGCCAACGCAACAGTTTATCAAATAACAAATAGCAATTTAGCACAAACATCATTAGCCAACGGAAACACAAATTCTAACATTAAAGAATTAGCTGGCGAAACAAATAGCAAAGGTCTTGAGTTAGATTTAGTTTACAAGCCAAACACAAATCTATCTGTTTTGTTGGGCTATAGTTTTAACGAAACAAAATTTACAAAAAGTAATATTTACGTAATTGGAAGTGAGTTAAGATACAATCCTAAAAACACTGCAAACCTTAGTATTAACTACGAATTTACTGAAGGTGCATTACAAAATTTCAACATAGGTTTAATCAGTCAGTATTTTGGAAAAAGATATGCTGGTCGTTCAACTCGTTTAACAGTTGCAAACGATAGTTACCAATTAATTGCCTTAAACGAATATTATGTGTTAGATATTGTTGCAGGTTATTCTTATAAAAAATGGAAATTAAATGCTAAAGTTGCTAACGTACTTAATCAAAATAATTATAATGTGCACGACGATAATAGCTTAAATCCTATAACTCCAACTAACTTTACATTACAATTAGGTTTTACTTTTTAATTGATTATTGCAATGAAAATAAATGTGAGAAGTTTACATAGAGATTTAGGTTATATATATGTTGGTTTAATAATTTCTTTTGCGCTTTCTGGAATTTTTATGAATCACAGAGAACATTGGCATCCAGAAAAATACACTATTACTGCTAAAGAAATTACAACTACTTTACCCAGCAAAAACGATATAACCGACGATTTTGTAAAACAATTGGTTAAAGGTGAATTTAAAATAAACGACAAAGTAAAAAGACACAACATTAGAAAAAATGAATTAAAAATTGCTTGCGAAAATTATGATATCGAAATAAATATTGAAACGGGAAAAGGAGAAATTGTTGAGTTTAGAAAAACACCTTTTATTAGCCAAATAATGGGTTTACACAAATCAACTTCTAATTGGTGGATATATTATTCTGATGTGTTTGCTTTATCGCTGATAACCATTGCAATAACAGGAATGCTAATTATTCCAAAAGGAAAATTTTCTTTTAAAAGTAGAGGTTGGAAACTCGCAATAGCTGGATTAGTATTTCCAATTATTTTTTTAATTTTATTTAGTTAAAATAGATTAAACAAAACGGGCGGT
>JAZKHE010000007.1:113412-179682 GCA_040385525.1 Bacteroidota bacterium | reverse complement strand
CTTTAAATAATAATAGGCAGAATCCGTTTTTTTAGTGCTATAATATATTTCAGAAAGCGTTTCGTACAAATTAAAAAGTTTCTTTTTTGAACCTACTTCTTTTGTAATTTTAATTGCTTCTTTAATTATTTTTTCTGCTTCAGTATATTTTTTTTGCATTAAATATGCGGTAGAAATACTTTGTAAAGAATAAACAATACCCATTTTATTGTTTATTTTTTTTCTCAAATCGAGAGCATTTTTAAATAAATTTAAAGCCTCATCAATTTTGTTGAGCGAAATAAAAATTTCTCCTTTATTGTTAAGCTGCATCGATTTTTCATTGTCGTTGCCATATTTAGTACTAATTTTTATTGCTTCATCAATATATTTAAGTGCTAAATTATAATTTCCAATATGAGCATACAGGTTCGACATATTATTGTATATGCCCGTTTGAAGCTCTTCTTGTCCTAATTCTTTTCTAAGTTTTAAGCTTTTTTCATAATATTTTAGAGCAACAGAATCTTGTCCTAGTTCTTTATACAAAATTCCTATTTTGTTATATGATGCAGCAACATCTTCTTTTAAATGTAAAGAATCTCTAATTTTTAGGGCTATAAATTGTTTTTCAATCGCTTTGTTATAATCTCCTTCGTATTCACTAATACTGCCTGATAGCGAAATATTTTTCGCATATTCTTTATAGTTGTTTAAATTTTTCCAAAGTTCGCTACTTTTTGAGTTTTGCTCTTTAGAAATAGAATAATTTCCTTTATAATAATTAACTACAGCTAATAAATAAAGTGCCTTTGCTATATGAATGTTTGATTTTGATTTTAGTGCAAGTTTTTCAGCTTCAATGGCTAATTCTATTGATTTGTCAAGGTTTTTTGGCCGATATAGAAAAGCTAATGAGATTAAATTGTTTACTCTTGATGTATCATTTAATTTATTGTTTTGCAATACTTTTTGCAAACTGTCAATTTCAATATCAGACTTGTTTTGCGCAAGTGCAACATTGGTCATTAAAATGCAAACTAATAAAATTAGTTTTGAACTAATTCCTTTATTTAATTTGTAATTCATCGGCTGAAATTTTCTTTTCGAGAACAACTTTATTTTGATTATCAATTAACTGAAAAGTTAGTCCTGGTATTTTTGTTGAATTATCAATTGTAATTAAACCATAGTTGTTTTCTCTTATTGGATTTCCAATGCGATTTGTATTCGGTTCTACTTTAGGCCATTTTTGTGTTATTCCGCTTGATGTAATATCATAAATAGGATAAAGATTTGGATAATTAATTACCGATAATTCTCCCCAATGCACATCGCCCGAAATAAAAATTACTCCATTTGCTTTTGTACTTTTAATCAACTCTAACATTTTTGTTTGTTCGTGTGGAAAGTTAGTCCAAGATTCATAACCATTGTAGGAGTGAGCAAATTGATTACTCGAAACAATTATTTTTATGTTTGCTTTTTTCTTTAATTCTTTTTCTAACCATTTCCATTGCTCAGTACCTAAAATGGTTGAATCGCTTGTTGTATATGGAATATAGTCGTTTTTAAATAAAGTGTCTGATTTTTTTCGTTCAATTAAATCGTCTCTAAAAGTGCGCGTATCCAACAAAATAATCTGAACACTGTTTTTTTTGTCGCCAAGCATTTCGCTGTGGTAAATTCCTTTGTGTTTCCATCGTGAGGAATTTTTCGGTTCCTCAAAAAAGTTTAAAAATATTTCTTTTGATTCTTCCTTTTTAGGATAATGTCTTCCTGCATCGTTTTCGCCAAAATCATGGTCATCCCAAGTAGCGTATAGTTTTACATTTTTTTTCAAATTTATAAATTCAGGTTTTGCAGCAAGCACACTATATTCTTTTTTTAACGAATCCATATTGTCTGTATCGCCATAAATGTTATCCCCCATATAAATAAATATATCGGGTTTTGTTTCAACAATTTTATCGAGTATAGGTTGTGGTTTATATTGGTAAGAGCAAGAGCCAAAGGCTATTTTATTGATTGGTTTATTTTGCGAAAAAACATTTTTATTAAAATTTGTAATTAATAAAAACAAGATTAAATTTAATACTTTCATAAGTAGTGTTTTTAAATTTTAATTCCAATTACACACACATCATCTGTTTGTTCAAAATCTTTTTTCCATTCGTAAAATTTAGATTTAATTGTTGTGTGTTGCTCTTGTATTGAATATGATGAAATTTCAAGCAATAAATTTTCAAAATTTTTGTATCTAAATTTTTTACCTTTTTCGCCGCCAAATTGATCAGGATAACCATCGGTAGTGGTGTAAATTATATCGTTTTTTTGTAATTGAATGGTGTGTTGCGAAAAACTTATTTCTTCTCCATTATGATAACCAATTGGTTGTTTGTCCCCTTTGTGTTCTGTAATTGTTTCTTCGCTAACTAAATACAAGCTATTGTTCGCAGCAGCGTAGGTTAAATTATTGTTTGTTGTGTCTATTCTGCACAAACACAAATCCATGCCATCTCTGCTTTCACCTGAGTTACCCGATTGTTTTAAAGAAGATATTACGTTTGATTTTAATAAGTTTAAAATTTCAGAAGGTTCAATAATCTTTTTTTCGTTTACTATTTGGTTAAGTAAAGATATACCTAACATACTCATAAAACCACCTGGTACTCCATGTCCAGTACAATCGGCAGTAGCATAAAAAACAAAATCATTTTGTTTAGTAAACCAATAAAAATCGCCGCTAACAACATTTTTAGGAAGTAGCAAAACAAAACTATTCGGTATTATTTTTTCTAAATCTAAATTACTTGGCAGCATAGCTTGCTGAATGCGTTGCGCGTAATTGATGCTGTCTGTAATTTCTTTGTGTTGTTCTTCAACAATATCTTTTTGTTTTTCAACTTCTAATTTTTGTTGTGTAATAATGGCATTTGCTTTTTGTTTTTCTCTAAGATTCTTAAAAATGAAAAGCGCTAAAACACCAATTAATACAAATCCTACCGCGAAGAAAATTTTCTGTTGATTTTGTTTTTTTATCTCTATCGTTGATTTTTCTAATTCAATGTTTTTTAATTTTTTCTCGCCTTGTAAATTTTTAATCTCCAATTCTTTTTTCTCCGTTTCGTATTTTGTTTGCACTTCAAGCATTTTCTCAATGCTTTGTGCATTAGCAATACTATCATTTAATATTATGTATTGGTCTGCATAACTATAAGCGTTTTTAAAATCAAATAATTTATAGTAAGCTCGCGATAATTCTAGCAAACAAAATTGTTCAATTGATGGGAAATTAAATTCTTTACTTATTGCTAGTGTTTTATTAAAATAACGTATTGCTTCGTTATACTTTCCCCATTCTTGATAAGCTATTCCATAACTTCTATACAATTCGGCTAAATCACTTTTTGAGTCTTCTTGTAAAAATTCTTTTTCTGCTAATTTAAGGTGACTTATTGCAACATCAAATTGTTTTATTCTCGAGTATAACAAGCCTAAATTGCTATGACAAAGCGCAGCTGAATTTAAATTGCCACTTTTTTCTGATTCAGATAAAGCTAATTTATAATATTCAATTGATTTTTCAAATTGTTCTATCTGCATATAGTTATTGGCAATGTTCCCGTAAATTGCACTTAAAAGTCTTGGATTATCACCAGCTTTTTCTTTACCATACATTAAATATTTATTTGATTCTTCGTATTTTTTTTGATCAGAAAAAAGACTGGAAATATTTATACAGGTAATTACGTATTTTTTTTTGTTTTTAATTTCTTCGAATATTTTTAATGCTTCAAAATAGTACGTAAAAACAAGATTTAGGTTGTTTTGTTCATGCTCTACAAGTCCTAAATTTAATAGGTTTGATGCCAATAATTCTTGTTCATTTATTTTTCTGCTAATCTCAATCGCTTCTTTAAATTTTTCTGCAGCTAATTTTAAATCTCCTTTTCTTTTAATATTATTTCCTAAATTCATTAAGCAATAAGCCAAGTGACTGTAGTTTTTTTCTTTTCTAAAGATTGCTTCTGCTTTAGTATGATAAAATATAGCTGAGTCAGATTCACCTAAGTTTTTTTTCTGAATACCAATCATATTATAAGCTTCGCCTTCTGCAGTTTTGTTTTTTTGTTTTTTAGAAAATTTAAAAACTTCTTGTATAATTTCTGATGATTTTTTTTGATCCCTATCAAAGTAATAATCAAAGAGTTGTCCGTAAATCTCTAATTTATTAGAATCATTTATGTTAGTTTTTAGTACTTTTTCAAGTGAATCCATTTTTTGTTCTTGCGTAGAACCAATAGCTATAACTGACTGAGTAAGGAATATAAATAATGTTAATCTAAATCTAAATAAAGTTTTCATGCTGTGGTTTTAATACCAAATTAACGGACCTAAAAAATAACTCAAAATCGTTATAACGAATATAGCAATTAAATCAACCCAAAAACCAACTCGTATCATTTGTTTGGTGTTAATTAGTTGTGTGCCTAAAACAATTGTATTTGCTGCGGTTGCAACAGGTAACATAAAACCTACAGATGCAGCAAGTGTTGCTGGTACTAATAATAGTGCGGGATGAAAATCTGCATTTTGCTGTATAGCAATTAATATTGGAATTGATAATTGAATGCTTGCCACGTTTGAAGCTAATTCGCTTATAACACCAATTAAAAGGCAAGTACATAATATTAAAATAAATAATGGAGCATCTTTAACGTGCATTAAAAGTACTGCTAGCCAATTGCTCAAACCCGATTCATCAAAACCTTTAGCTAATGCAAAGCCACTTCCAAATAAAAGCATTATACCTAGCGGTAATTTTTTTGCGTCTTCCCAGCTTAAAAGTCTTTCTTCTTTTTTGTTTTTAGATGGGATTAAAAAAAGTAAAAAAGCAATCGCAATGGCAACAGTGCTATCTTGAATGTATTCAGTATTTGTAAAGAATGTTTTCCAACCAATAATTTTAAACAAGCCCACGTCTATTGTGTTTCGTGTAAACCATAAGATGGTCATTGTTAAAAATAATAGTCCAATTATTTTTTCTTCATACGACCAAGAACTTAGTTTATTGTATTCCGATTTAAAATAACTTTTTTCAATGTTTTTTAATTTTACTTTTTTCAACAACAAAAAATAAATTACCAAATAGCAGCCAGCTAAAATTACTACGGCTATAGGAAAAGCTACTTTAGACCAATTAATAAAATTCATGTCATTTAGATCAGGAAATTTTGCCTGATAAAAACTATAAAAAATCATATTAGTTGGCGTGCCTACTAATGTTCCCATTCCTCCAATTGAAGCTGAAAAAGCAAGTCCAATTAATAGTGAAGCTGCAAATTTTTGCACATTTTTTTCGTCTTCAATATTTGCTTTTAAACTATGAATTATAGAAAGTGTAGCAGCTAAAAGCATCATGGTTGTTGCCGTGTTTGATATCCACAACGAAATAAAAAATGTGGTAAGCATAATTCCCAGCAAAATATTTTTAGGTTTACTCCCTATCAAACTCAATATTTTTAGCGAAATACGTTTGTGTAAATTCCATTTTTCGAGTGCAAACGAAAATAAAAAGCCACCAATAAATAAAAAAATTACTTGATCCATGTACTGAAAAGCAACCGTTTTGGTATCGCTAATGCCTAATAACGGAATTAAAATAAAAGGAATAAATGCGGTTACAGAAAGCTCAATAGCTTCGAGTAGCCACCAAACAGCAACCCATATAGTTATGGCTGCCATACGTGTAACCAATACATTATCTGGTGATAAATTAAGGTTTAAAACCAGCAAAAAAGAGAGCGGTCCTAATAAAATTTTAATCGAATTCCAGTTTAAGTATTTTTTCATTCAGGTTAATTCTCCTTAAATTTATTAATAATTAGTAAAATTGTAGTAAAATTTATCAATAAGATTTTAGTTTGAAAATAAGAGGTAATCAAATAAAGCAAGTAATCGATTTTTTTCACGAAGAATTAGATGCCATTTTTGGTAAAGAAGAAGTAGAGCAATTTATTTATTTAAGTTTTAATCATTTTCATAATTTTTCTAGAATTGATTTGCTTCAAAACAAAGAAAATCGTTTAAGCGAAAGCGAATTACTCAAATATAATTTTGTTGTAAAAGATTTAAAAAAACATCGACCAATTCAATATATTTTAGGTTACACTTGGTTTTATGATTTAAAAATTTTGGTTAACGATTCAGTTTTAATTCCTCGTCCCGAAACCGAATTGTTAGTTCAATGGATTTTAAATGATGTTAAAGCAATTAACAATCTTGTAATTGTTGATGTTTGCACAGGAAGTGGCTGCATAGCATTGGCTATAAAAAACAATTTAAAAACGGCTAACGTTTCAGCAATTGATGTTTCTGTAGAAGCTCTTAAAATGGCAAAACAAAATGCTACCAATTTAAAATTAGAGGTTAGTTTTATTGAGTTAGATGTTTTAAAAAGCAATTTCTCATTGCAATTTCTAGCAAATAGTTTAGATGTAATCGTAAGCAATCCGCCTTATGTAAAACAATCTGAAAAAAGTTTGATGCAAGCCAACGTGTTAGATTACGAACCGCATTTGGCTTTGTTTGTTGATGATGAAGATGCTTTATTGTTTTATAGAGTTATTGCTCAGCAAGCTAAAAATGTGCTTAAAACAGCTGGTAAACTCTATTTTGAAATAAACGAAGCCTTAGCAAATGATGTAATAGATTTGCTTAAAAAAGAAGGATTTACTAACATTGAACTTAGAAAAGATTTGCAAGGCAAAGACAGAATGATTAAGTGTGAAAAATAATGGCTAAAAAACAAGAGACTAAAACAAAAAAAAAATCAGGCTTTATTAAAAAAGTAATTTTTTCTTTTTTATTTATAGCAATAGTTGGTGGCGGATTTGCTGCTTATTACGGCTATAAGGCAATTTACAAGCCTAATGTAACTTTAAACGGAAAAAAATCAACTTATTTTTATATTAAAACAGGTTCAGATTTTAATACTGTTTTAACTGATTTATATGAAAATAATTACATCGTAAATCGTACTTCTTTTGAATGGTTAGCCGATAAAAAAAAATATAAAAACGCTGTAAAACCTGGTCGTTACAAGTTAAAAACAAATATGAGTAATAATGAATTAATTAATTTATTACGCTCAGGAAATCAAGAACCAGTAAAAGTAATTTTTAGTAATGCGCGCTACAAAGAAGATTTAGCTGGCAGAGCTTGTCGCAATATAGAAGCCGATTCTACTGATTTAATTGATTTTTTGAACTCTGACGAGTACACCAATAAAATTGGTTTTACGCCCGAAAATATTTTAGCAGTTTTTATTCCAAATACCTACGAGTTTTTTTGGAATACCAGTGCAGAAGAGTTTATGAAACGCATGACAAAAGAGTACAAAGCCTTTTGGACAGACGAACGCAAACAAAAAGCAAACAGCATTGGTTTAAGTCAAACTGAAGTAGCCATTTTGGCTTCAATCGTGCAGCAAGAATCTTTGGTTAGTTCAGAAAAGCCTACTATTGCTGGTGTTTATATTAATCGTTTAAATAAAGGAATGCTTTTGCAAGCCGATCCTACAGTAATTTATGCCATTGGCGATTACACTATTAGAAGAGTTTTGTTAGAACATTTAAAATACGATTCGCCCTATAATACTTACAAATACAAAGGTTTGCCCCCTGGACCAATTTGTTTGCCTTCTGCTTCATCAATAGATGCAGTGTTAAATTACAAACGACACGAATACATCTATTTCTGCGCAAAAGAAGACTTTTCGGGCTCTCATAATTTTGCGAAATCGACTGAACAACACAATGCCAATGCACGTAAGTTTCAACAAGCAATGAATAAGCGTAAAATAATGCGATAATTCTGTTTGTTTTTTTATATTTGCTATTCGTTTATTAGAAATTACTATTCAAAAAAAATATGACTAAAATTAAATTTGGAACCGATGGTTGGAGAGCAATAATTGCTCAAGAGTTTACTGCAGAAAATGTAGCACGAGTTGCCGATGCAACAGCTTTATGGATAAAAAAGAATAATAACGCACCCAGTGTTGTAGTTGGTCACGACTGCCGTTTTGCAGGTGAGTTGTTTGCCGAAACAGTTACTAAAGTAATGTTGCACCATGGTGTAAAAGTGTTTTTGGCTAAAGGTTTTGTTTCAACACCAATGATTTCTTTAGGAGCTGTAAATCATAAAACTTCATTAGGAATTATTATTACAGCAAGCCACAATCCGCCTGCATACAATGGTTTTAAGCTTAAAGGTTCTTATGGTGGACCTTTGTTAGAAGAAAATGTTTTAGAAATAGAAAATGCTATTGCTGATAAATTAACTTTTAACTACGAAACTATTGATTTAGCAACAGCTGAAAAAGAAGGCAAATTAGTTTATACTGATTTAGAAGATATGTACGTTAAACACGTAGAAGCTAATTTTGATTTAGATGCGATTCGTAATTCAAAAATGGAATTTGCATACGATGCAATGTACGGAGCTGGACAGAACGTTATGCGTAGATTATTTCCAGATATTACTTTTTTACATTGCGAACACAATCCAGGTTTTGATGGACAAGCACCAGAACCTATACATAAAAATTTAACAGAGTTTTCTGAGTTAATTAAAATTGCTGGAGATATTGATTGCGGTTTAGTTACCGATGGCGATGCCGATAGAATTGGTTTGTATGATAACGAAGGGAACTTTGTTGATTCGCACCATATTATACTTTTACTAATTCACTATTTAGTAAAATACAAAGGTCAAAAAGGTAAAGTTTGTACTGCTTTTTCTACAACAGTAAAAATAAACAACATGTGTAAACATTATGGTTTACCATTAGATGTTGTGCAAATTGGATTTAAACATATTTGCGGAATTATGTTAAAAGAAGATGTTTTAGTTGGTGGCGAAGAAAGTGGTGGTATTGCAGTAGCAGGACATATTCCTGAGCGTGATGGTATTTGGATGGGTTTAATTATTTGGGAATTTATGGCTAAGTCTGGCAAATCTTTAAAAGACTTAATAAAAGAAGTTTACGAAATTACTGGACCTTTTTCTTTTGAACGTTCTGATTTAAAAATTAGCGAAGAAGTAAAACAAAAAGTTTTAGCTAACTGCAAAAGCAATGCTTACAAAGCATTTGGCGATTACAAAGTAGCGCGTATGGAAGACTTAGATGGCTGGAAATATTTTATGAATGATAACGAATGGATTATGATTCGTGCATCAGGAACAGAGCCCGTTTTAAGAACTTACGCAGAAAGTAGCACTAAAGAAAACGCATTTAAAATGTTAGATGCTGTTAAAAAAACACTGTTATCTTAATAAAGTTAATCACAGCAAAAGCTACCAATTCGGTAGCTTTTATTTTTTTATAGTTTTGAATAAATCAACGCGCATTATTTTACTTTTTTTGTTTGCATTATTTTTTGCTAACCCCAATGTGTATGCCTTAATAGCTAAAAAAGATAGCGTTACATTATTTAAATTTTCTCCAACGTATAACAAAGCCAGAACAATTGGTTTTACTTCGGTTACTGGCACTGCAATGGCAGCTTCGTTTGTAGGTTTAAATCAGTTGTGGTATAAAGATTATCCTCGCGAAGCATTTCATTTGTTTGATGATAACAAAGAGTGGTTGCAAATGGATAAAATAGGACATTCGTTCAGTACTTATAAATTAGGAAAAATAAGTGTTTATATGTTACGCTGGAGCGGAGTAGATAATAAAAAAGCAATTTGGTACGGAAGTTTTGCAGGCTCTTTTTATTTATTAGGAATAGAAATAATGGATGGTTTTTCTTCTGGTTGGGGCTTTTCACTGGGCGATTTTGCTGCCAATACAATTGGTTCTGCAATGGTATTATCACAAAATTTGTTGTGGAACGAAACTAAAGTGGAAATAAAATATTCTTACAAAACATCAACCTATGCACAGTATCGTCCTAATTTATTGGGTAGTACGCGTTTAGAACAAATGTTTAAAGATTATAACGCACAAAACTATTGGTTATCATTTGGTCCAGCTAATTTAATAAAAGGTGAAACTAAATTTCCTAAATGGATAAATGTAGCAATTGGTTACGGTGCAAACGGAATGATTGGAGGGCACGAAAACCCTTTAATAGATGCCAAAACAGGATTAGCCTATCCAACATTTGAAAGATACCGACAAGTTTATTTAGGATTAGATATTAATTTAGCAAAAATAAAAACAAAGTACAAAACACTTAATTCTGCTTTAGCTTTGTTTGGCTTTTTAAAAATCCCAATGCCAGCTTTGGAGTACAATAAAATTGATGGATTAAAATTTCATCCACTATTTTTTTAGCTAAGTGTTTTTACTCAAACATTCAAAAGAGTAAGATATTCTAAAAAATAAATTTTTACTCAAACATTATAGGTCTACATTTGGTCATAATTAAAATTACTGACCATGAACAAGTTTTTAAAATTCTTTAGCCTTATTTTTATTTTGCAGCACTTTGGTGTAAGTGCACAGCCTTTTGTGCAAGACCAAGTTTTGCGCGTTGGATATAGATTAGGTACCGAAAATTTTAATGGAGCTTACCGCACCTATACAATGGTTAATACAATGGGTCAATATGTTTTAGATGAAGAATTTAACGATAAAATTTCTTTATCAAATTACGAAATTTGGTATGGTCGTTTTTCTGAGCACGTTTTTTACGAAGCCAATTTAGATGGAATGGTTAATGCTATTGTAAATTTTGGCGCTAACAAAAGTTTAGAATACGATTGGATGTTTTCTGATTTTAAAAAAACAGCTAGCAATGGTGTAACGCCAATATCTGCAATAGATTACGATATTTTGAATATGAAACTTGCCTTTGGTGGCAAAGGAATTTATGGCGGATTTCAATATAAACTATCGCGTGTTGGCACTTTTGGCGAATACGATCCTTTAACTGCGGGTACATTAAAAATGCCAATTGGTTTTACTTTTTCTGAAGATAATATTAGAGCTGTAGGTTTGGGTGTGCATGCTAATTTAGCTTTTGGAAAACTGGTTATGCAAAATCATTTAATGTTTAATTGGTGTAAAGGTAGTAATAGTGATATTTTATATTTTCAAGGAAAAGAAATTGATTTTGAAAGTACAATTTGTTTTGGAAAAGGTTTAGGTTTATATGCCACACCTTTTTTTAAGAAAAGATTTTCATCGCAATCGCAAGTATATGATAGATACGGTTCTGGTATTTACAGCGGCTTTAACGGCAGCACAACTATTGGAATAAAACTTGGTTTTTACTTTGCTAGCGAAGGAGACGAAGAAGATGTATATATTACTATTGCGGACTAAATTTTAACTGAATAAATTAATTTAAAACTAAACTTATGAAAAACAAAATTTACATTTTATTACTATCAGTAGCTTTTTTTACTATTAGTTTTAAAACATTTGCACAATTACAAGTGCTAGAAAAAACACACGATGTATCAAAAAAAGCAAGAAAAGGCGATTTAAGTTCAATCGATTTTAATGAAGAAAAAGGAATAGTTGAGTTAATTTATATTTTACCAGAAAAAATGTTTGCTGGTAATAAAATACGAAGTGAAGTATACACTTATAATAAAGACTTAGAATTGCTCAGCACTGAACAAGTTGAAGTTGAAAAAGAAAAATTAGTAAGAAGTAGAGGAGGTAAAATAAAAGAAGATATTTCTTATATTACTGTAGATGCAGTACCTGTTTTTGCAATTCCAATGAAAATTGCTTTTAAGAAAAAAGAAGTTGCTCGAAGATTTAATTGGTTAACAATGCGTTACCAAGTATCTGAAAAATTATTAGATAAAATTACACCAAAAACAGCGGAAGATGAGAAGTATACATGGGGATACAAATATGATGTTTTGCAAGATAAATCAGTTTTAGTTTTATCGGGTAAACACAAAAAGAAAACTGCTAACATGACAATGTATTATGATATTTTACGTTGCGATGTTGAAGGAAACGTAACCGTTACCGATTCAATTAATTTTAAACGTCCTTATATTTCAATATATAGTGCTCCATTAAAAGACTTAAAAGACGCTGATGAATTTGAGTTAACTCGTGATTGGATAATGGTATTTGCACCAGCTGTTAACAAAACTTTTCCAGATGTAAAACCAACATTATTAACTTACGTTAGAATTTCTCCTGCTGGAAAAGTTTTAGAAAGATTTGAATTTGATTCGCCTTCAAATTGTTGGCAAATTAGTTCTGCATTAGAAAAAGATGGCTCAGTTTACATGTACGGAGGTGCTATTACTAAATCACCAGAGAAAAAGTATTATTATGAAACATACAAAGCTAAAGCAGCAATGACAAATCTTCAAATTTGTAAAATAACAAAAGGAAAATTAGACTTTATTTCTTCACCAGCAATCAAAGATTTAGCTTCAAATCAAGCTAAACCAACAAACCAAAAAAAGGCTGTTGTTTTTGACGGAAAAGCATTTCAAATTAACTCACTTGAGTTTAACGATAAGGGAGAAGTTTTATTAATTTGTCAAGATGGATTGGAGAAAAAATTCAATACAAATTACATGTTTAAATTTGATGCAAATGGTGTGTTTAAAAAATACTACAATGTTATTTTAACTGCAGATGGAAGTAAAGGAACTGAAGGTGCAGAAAAATGGGCAGAGCCAATTCAAAATTATTTTGCTACTTCTGGTGATGGTAAATTTACTTACTGGTTTATGCGTTCTACAAAACTTGTTAAATGTAAAACCTATACAGCAGAAGCAAAAGATGCAGATGGAAGTGGTGGTATGGCTGAATTAGTTGGTGAGAAAACTACGATTTGTTTTGCTAAAAGAGGATTAGACATTTGCACAATAAATAATGAAACAGGAGAAATGTCGGAGCTTAAAGCATTGGGGCGCGAAAAGAAAGATGAATATTATCTTTTTGAAAACGCAGGATATGTTGTTAAAATGGGAAATTTTATTTTTACAGCAGGCGAAAATATTAAAGGCGACAAAATAATGTTAAGTAGAGTAGATGTTTCTAAATAATAAACTATAAAATAAATTAAAAGCCCGAAATTAATATTCCGGGCTTTTTTTATACATTTAGATAAATTAAAAATAACGATGCGACATCTTGGCGATTCTACATTAGATTTAGATACTACGCTTGCTTATAAAGTTAAATTTATAAGCGAAGATTTTGAGTGTGAAATATATAGCAATACAGCCAATTCAACTTTTAAAGGCATAGCGTTTTTATTGTCTTCATTTGTATTGGCTGCATTCGTGTATTATATTTTTTTAGAGAAAAACTATACTGCGTCAGCCACCTTAGCTATAATGTTTTTGTTTTTTTTTGTTTTTAGTATCAAACTAATCATAACCAGAAACGAAGTTAGAATTTACAAACACTCCAAAAAAATTAACATCATAAAAACTGTTTTTGGAAAAATTAAAAAGGATATTGAATATAAGTTCGATTCTATTTTAGAAATAAGAGCAGAATACATTTCAAACCAAAGAGGTCGTTTGCCTTTATCGTATCAAAAAAGAGCGTTAAAGCAGGGTGAAACAGCTATTCAGCATTATCCCGAAGTATCTATTTGTTTTAAAGATAGAAAAACAATTGTTTTTTTGACTCCTTGGTCAAAAGATAAAGCAATTGATTTAGCAACAAAAATGGTTGAGCTTACAGGAGCTAAACTAAATAATTCTTTAGAATTGACAGAAGAAATAAACAAATAAAATATACTGCTATGGAATTTATGCTTACAAAAGAAGACGATGAAAAATTAGTTTTTTTATCAATGCAATTTCTTTTAACAATTGGTATTGTGGTTTCTGGCTTTGGAATTTTTTTTATAGTCAAAGCTATTATCAATTATTCAATAATTTATTCAATTTTAGCAATAGCAACAATAATTGCTTTAATTATTTTTTTTAATCCCTATAAAATGCAATACGAAGAAATTGTTTTTAATAAACCATTAAAAAAAGTGTTCATTAATTTAAGAAATAAAAAAACTATTTTTTCTACCCAAGAATTTGATGTTAACACAATTTCTGATTTTAAAATAACTGATGTACATATAAAAAGAAAGAAAGGAGAAGACATAAGATATTGGCAACTCTCTTTAAAAATATCGGATAAATCTTACATTTTTAAACGACATAGTAGTTTTGATAAATCCTTAATTTTAGCTGAAAAAATTCAAGATTACACTGGTGTAAAGGCTGAAATTCCTGAATAATATAAAACTAAAAAAAACGTTTTAAAAAATTAATAATTCCAGATTTGTAAGGCGGAAAAATTAGACTTGTAAAATTAATTTTCGACTGCTTAAAAACTGCCTTTTCGTTAGAAAATGCTCTAAAGCTAAACCAACCATGATAGTTGCCCAATCCGCTGTGATTTGAACCTCCAAATGGTAAATTTGGGTTTGCAATATGTAAAAGTAAATCGTTTACACATACGCCGCCGCTATTGGTTTCGGTAATAATTTTATTTTTTGTTTTTAGCGAATTAGAAAATAAATACAAAGCCAAAGGATTTTCTCTTTCATTTATATATTCAATTACTTCATCAATTTCGGAGTATGTTTTTATTGGTAAAATTGGCCCGAAAATTTCCTCACAACTTAAATTTGTTTTAGCAGATACTTCGCTAATAATTACAGGATAAAATAAATTATTTTCTGCATTATTGTTTTTTGAGTAATTAATTTTTGCTCCAGCAGCAACAGCTTCACTTAGCCATTTACTAAGTCTTTCAAAATGTTTTGAGTTAATTATTTTTCCGTAATTACTGTTGTTTTCTATTTCTGGATATTGTTTATTAATAGCGTTTATGCATTCGTTAATAAAATTCTCTGCATCATCTTTGTGTACAAAAGCATAATCGGGTGCAATACAAGTTTGACCTGTGTTTAATAATTTTGCCCACATAATTTTATGCGCAGCATTTTTTATGTTTACTCCTTTGTCAATAATAACAGGCGATTTACCGCCTAACTCTAATGTGATACTTGCTAAATTTTTTGCTGCTTTTTCCATCACAATTTTACCTACAGTTGTGCTGCCTGTATAAAAAATATGATTAAAAGGTAAATCCAATAAAGCTTGCGACACTTCTACTCCGCCATTTACAACTACAATTTCGTTTTCTAAAAAAACTTCTTTAATAATTAAATCAATTATTTTTGCTGTGTTTTCGCTTAATTCTGATGGTTTTACAACACAAGTGTTTCCTGCTGCTATGGCGCCAACTAGCGGACTCATTACCAACTGAAAAGGATAATTCCAAGGTGCAATTAGTAAACACATGCCTTTTGGTTCGTAATATATGGCATTGCTACCTGTTAAGTTTGGAAAATGCGATGATACTTTTTGAGACATCATCCATCCACTTAATCGTTTTGTTGTAAAATTTATTTCAGATAAGGTAGGAAGTATTTCTGTTAGCAAAGCTTCGTCTTTGCTTTTTCGTAAATCTTTGTAAAGTGCTTCGCAAATAGCATTTTCATGTTTTTTAATTGCTTTTTTTAGTGCAATTAATTTAGCAACTCGTTGCGATGCAGAAGTTTTTTTTATGTTTAATTTGTTCGCTTTTAATTTTTCAAAAATGGAATTATAATTTACAGAACTCATTTTTATTTTAATTTTTCTTTGCTAAACACTTTTTTAAACTTATCTACTTTAGGGCCAACAACAAATCGGCAATAAGACTCTTCACCATTTAAATTAAAATAGTTTTGATGATAATCTTCTGCTTTGTAAAACACTTTAAATTCTGCTATTTCTGTAACAACTGGTTTACCAAATGCGTTTTCTTTATTTAGTTTTTCTTTATATGATTCTGCTTTTTGTTTTTGCTCATCGTTATGATAAAAAATAGCAGAGCGATATTGTGTTCCTGTGTCGTTTCCTTGTCGGTTAAGTGTAGTTGGGTCGTGGCTTAGCCAAAATGCTTCTAGCAACTCATCGTAACTAACCAATTGCGGATTAAAAACAATTTGACAAACTTCCGCATGACCAGTTGTGCCATTACAAACTTCGCGATAAGCTGGATTTTTAACGTGCCCACCGCTGTAACCCGAAATTACAGTATCAACTCCTTTAATTTGTTGAAAAACTGCTTCAACACACCAAAAACAACCTGCGCCAAAAGTTGCAGTGTCTGTACTTGCATTATTTTTAGTTTCCATATAGTTTGTATTTTTACTAATCGATTTTGTTTCGTTGGTATTGCTTTTACAAGAAAATGTTGTGAGTTCGCATAAAATAGCAAGCCAAATAAAATGTAGTTTTTTTGTTTTCATCGCTAATTTTAAAGGTAACAATTTTTACTGTGATTTTGTTTAAAAATAGAACGCTGATGTTACAAATATTATGATTGTTACAGATAGACTTCTTTAATCATATTAATCTGTGTTTTCTGTGTTCTTTTTTTGTACTTAAATTGTGAAAGAAGTCTATGTGGAAATTAAACTATAGTTTTTTTCTTTTTTCTAAACTTCCATTTCTTTGCTGGATAGGAGCGATTTGCAGGAATATTATTTACAATTAATGCAATTATTAATAAAATAATAACACCGCTTAACACTGGCGAAAGCACATAATAAAAGCCTAAATTTTTAATTTTTTCGGAACCTATATTTGCAATTAATGCAGTAGCGCCACCAGGAGGGTGCATAGTTTTTGTAATTTGCATTAACACAATAGAAACCGATACAGATAGGGCAGAAGATAGCCAAAGCACATCTGGAAACAGCTTAAAACAAAAAACACCAACTATAGCCGAAATAATGTGCCCACCAACTAAATTACGTGGTTGTGCTAACGGACTATTTGTTGCACCAAATATTAGCACTGCTGTTGCGCCAAACGAACCAATTAAAAACATAGTATCGGTTTGTGTAAACTGTTTGCTTTGTATATAACCAATAGTGGCTATGCCCAAAAACGCACCAATAAAAGTAAACAAGTGATCGATGGGGTTAAGTATAGTTTGTTTGTAAACTACGTATTTGCTAATGCGCTGTATGCGTTTTAATTTTTTTATCAAATTTATAATTGGTTTAAAAATTGCATTATTTCTGGATAAGGTGCATTAGTTCTGTCACTATAAAACGTAACAAATTTTTGTATAGTAATTGTTGATGCATTGTTGTTGTTTTCTTTGTTATCGTTTTCAACTATCCACTGTTTTGTTTCTGCCATTTTTTTAATTTAAACTTACAAAAAAAAGCGTAGCTTTTTAACTACGCTTTCTTAAAATTAAATTATTTATTTACCAATCACCCAATTGTGCTTCGTTATAATTTTTTAAATTTTTATCGGTAATGTAACCTGTGTTTCCTTGTGTAACAGAAATGCCCGCAATTTTTACACTTGCATTTAACTTACTAATTGCTAAAACATTTCCTGTTTCAGCATCCATTAAATAATGATGATATGCGTACTCTCCGCCAGACGGACAAGGAACCACAATAGAATAAGCAATTCCTGGAGTTTTGTTAAGTATTGCATCTTTCCAAGTAAAATAGTCAACTACTTTGGCTGGTGCTTTGTAAAGTGTTTTAACATCTTTTTCTGTAAACTTAGGATTAAGCCAATCTTCAAGAATGTAAAGTGTTTTCTTTTTTAGTTTTGGAGTATAGGTTTCTTTAAAATTTGAATTTACTTTAAATCCGTTTTTAAGTTTTTTAGTATCAATCATAGTTACAACACATTGCAAATCAGAAATACCAAAGTATAATATTTCTTTGGTTATTTTATTTGAGAATGAAGGTAAAAAAACAGATGCATAATTGCTTTTATTTTGTTTTATTGTTAGAATTGTTCCTGTAGATACTGTTCTGTGCAGATAATGCTCTTTTGCCATAGGATTATTTCGTTCACTAGAAGGTACGCTTCCATGACTAAGCGATTTACTTTCTACGTGTTCAAGTGTTACATACATTACCTCTTCGTTTTCTTTTGATTGTTTTTTTGCTTCTTCTAAAGTTACCGTTTCTCCTAACGGACTAAATTTCCATAGTTCTTTTAATGAAGCTTGCATGTCTTCATCTAGATTAGCATCACCACTTTTTACAATTAGTAATTTTGCTTTTTTAATTTTTTGAATGTCGCTTTGACTTAAAAATTGAGCATTGGATGCGGAATTAATTCCTAGTGCAATACAAACAGCTAATACGTATTTTTTCATAGATTTTATTTTTTCTAAATCTAATGTTTTAATTTAAAATTAATAGAATTTAAATTAATTAATTTGCTTCCCCGATTAATCGAGACAAGCTGTGACTCGCAAAATTTTTGTACCACTTTTCCATTGCGGATTATTTAAGAAATAAGCTAATTACGTAACTTTTTGCTAACACTATGTAACGTTTTTTCAGTGTAATGAAACAACCTTTGTGGGGTAATTAAATAAGTAATCATAAACAATTTAAAAAGTAAAAAAATGAAAAAATTAATTTTATTCGCAGCGGTTTTATTTACATCATCATCATTTTTGATGTCATGTAAAAAAGATTACACTTGCGCATGTTCAAAAACCTACACAAGCGGTACAGGTACTTCAACAAGTGATTATTCTGTTTATACTTACAGAGAAAACTTAAAAACTGCTGATGATAGATGTGCAGCTAATGAAACTACATCTAGTGACAAGGATGGAAGTTACACTATAAATTGTGTATTGAAATAAGTCTTTTTTGTAGGAAATAGCTGTTGGTATTTAGACTTAATTAGTAATTGATACAAGCATAATTAATGGTGTTTTTTTAGTTAATGTTATTAAAATAAACTCTTGTTGCAGACAATAGTTTTTTAGTTGCCATTTCTTTACTAGTAGCTCAATGCTAAACGTATAGCGTAAGATTTATCTTACGCTATATTTTTTTGTATTTGCGAGTGCAAACGAAGCAATCTGATGGGTGCAGATTAAAATAAAAAAGCGTAGTTAAAAACTACGCTTAGTTGGGGGTTACTTTTTAGCAGGAATAAATTTTACTTTTATACTAGGCAAAATTGAGTTTGAAGAATATTTTTTTGAAAGTGAATATTCCAATTGATATCTATATAACTTTTTGTTATTTATTGATAAGGTATCAAAGTATTCGCTATTCCAAAAATCATATTCAAGAGGATTGCTATGATTGCATGGGACTCCAAATTCATTGAATCTTTCAATAATTTTAAATAAAAGATAATCTTTTGTAACGGTTGGCCCATCATCTCGATAACAAGGATATTTATGGTATTTAATATTGTTGTTTAATCTGTTACCAATTAGTACTAAAGGATAAACATTTCTTTTCCTTAGTTCATAAGTTAGTATAACGAAATTAAAGTTTCTATTGGGTGAATAGCCCATATAATCTATAGAAATACTTTTTTTGATTCTATCAATATATTCTTTCAAAATAACAGTATCGTTTTTCTCTATGTTTAAATTAAATATTTCATAAAAAGTTGAATGGAAATTAGAATCGTTGTTTATATTATTCTCACTTAAAAAATCACTAAAAAAAATTCTAAGTGAAAGACTATCAGAAATTGAAAGTCTATCTCTTTTGTAATTATTTTCAGAATTTTTGAAGGTATTAAATACTTTGTTTTTGTTCTGGTTTCCTTTAATAATTTCTTCATTCCTGTATACAGAATCTGCTTTATATGGTTTTTCGTAAACGCATACATACCATGATGCACAATAAGTTAAAATTGCAGAAGTTATAAAAATAAATATTTGAAGGACTTGGTAATTATTATCTTTTTTTGACAGCCAAACGCTTAAAGTTGTTGTTGCATAAAAAATAATTCCAGAAAAAAATAATGCAATAATAGCCTGCGCAAGACCGCCCATTTCATTTCCCGCAGGAATATTTTGAATATTTACAATAATTAGTAAAAAATTAACAATAGCTAATAAAATAATTATGGGTAAATTTTTTTTCATATTGTAGTTTGTAACAAAACAAAACCCGCCATAAAGCGGGTTTTTCAAAATTATATCAATTTAAAAAATACTAGTTTAATACTTTTTTAACTAAGTCGGCAGCTTCTTGCAATTGTATTGCTGAGAAAACTTTTAAGCCTGAGTCATCAATAATTTTTTTAGCTTCTACTGCGTTAGTTCCTTGTAAACGTACAATAATAGGTACATTAATAGAACCCATATTATTATACGCATCTACAATACCTTGCGCAACTCTGTCGCAACGCACAATACCACCAAATATATTTACTAAAATTGCTTTTACGTTAGGGTCTTTTAAAATAATACGGAAAGCTTGTTCAACGCGCTGAGCGTTAGCTGTTCCACCTACATCTAAAAAGTTAGCAGGTTCACCACCCGATAATTTAATAATATCCATAGTAGCCATTGCTAAACCAGCACCGTTTACCATACAACCTACGTTACCATCTAATTTAACGTAGTTTAGGTTGTGCTCACCTGCTTCAACTTCCGTTGGATCTTCTTCTGTTACATCGCGTAAAGCAGCAAAATCTGGATGACGGAATAATGCATTTTCATCAAAACTTACTTTACTATCTACAGCAATAATTTTATTGTCAGATGTTTTTAAAACAGGGTTAATTTCAAACATAGCTGCATCAATGCTATCGTATGCTTTGTAAAGTGCAGTAACAAATTTTACCATTTGTTTGTTAGCTTCGCCTTCTAAACCTAAGTTAAAAGCTACTTTACGAGCCTGAAACGGCATTAAACCCGTTTTAGGATCTACTTCTTCTTTAAAAATTAAATGTGGAGTGCTGTGCGCTACATCTTCAATGTTCATACCTCCTTCGGTAGAATACATAATAATGTTACGTCCGCTTGCACGGTTTAATAACACACTCATGTAATATTCTTTTGGCTCAGTAGCACCAGGATAATAAACATCTTGTGCAACTAATACTTTACTAACTTTTTTACCAGCTTCGCCAGTTTGAATTGTAACCAAAGTACCACCTAAAATACCTTTAGCTTTTTCTGCAACAGCTTCTAATTTTGGAGTAAAAACTACACCTCTAGAACCAGTTTCAGTAACAGTTCCTTTTCCTCTACCACCAGCATGAATTTGAGCTTTAATAACCCAACCTGTAGTGCCAGTTTCTTTTTGAATTTGCTCAGCAGCTTTAGTTGCTTGTTCTGGAGTTTCGGCTACAATTCCTTCTTGAATGGCTACACCAAAACTTTTTAAAATTTGTTTTCCTTGATATTCGTGAATATTCATAAGTCTTTATTTTTTTAAAAGGTGCCCAAATGTAAATTTTTTAGCGCACAATATCAAAATATATTAGTCATTATTATAAACATTAGCTCAACTTGGCTTGATTTTAATGCTATAAATCAATTTTATGGTAATTATTTAGCCCATACAGGGCTTTGTATTGGATAATTTATGGGCTACCAATAGTTCGTTCCTACGGAACTTTTTAATTGATATTACTTTCATAATTAAATTATGGAAAATGTACTGCTAACTTTAAATTAATAGCTAAAAGCGAATTTCAATGCGCGAGCGCAAGCCTGACAAAACGCGGAGCAGACGTGCTTTGTGTGAGGGCGTTCGTTTTGTCTTGAATTTTCTTTGGTTCGTTTCTTTTTTTCAAGAAAAAGAAATGAACGTAAAGACCCACTACACCTTGTTAAATAGTGTTGGTGTTTAGTTGAGAGAAAGCAAGCCTTGTGCACGTTTATTTATTTACAAAATCTAATAAAAATCATATTTATCAGAGTTTTCTGCGTTCTGTTTTTATTCTTAAATTATGAAAGAACTCTGTTGTATAAACTCAACAATGTTTATATTTGATAAATATTAGTTCAAACGTATGATTGTTGCTGAAAATTTATCTAAAAACTACGGAGCCTTAAAAGTGCTTAAAAATGTTTCGCTTACCATTAATCAAGGCGAAATTGTATCTATTGTAGGAGCTTCAGGAGCTGGTAAATCAACACTTTTACAAATTTTAGGTACTTTAGATAGACCAACCGAAGGCATTGTTAAAATTAACGACACCATTGTTAGTGATTTAAAAGACAAAAAACTATCCGAATTTAGAAACAAACACATTGGTTTTGTATTTCAATTTCATCATTTGTTACCCGAATTTACTGCTTTAGAAAATGTTTGTATTCCTGGTTTTATTGCCAAAAGAAAACAAAGCGAAGTAGAAACAAGAGCAAAAGAATTGTTAGATTTATTAGGATTAAAAGATAGATTTACGCACAAACCTTCAGAAATGTCGGGTGGTGAGCAACAACGCGTTGCTATGGCAAGAGCTTTGGTTAATAATCCTTTGGTTGTTTTTGCCGATGAACCAACTGGTAATTTAGATTCTGAAAATGGAACAGAGTTACAAAATATATTATTTGATTTACGAAAAAACTTTAATCAAACCTTTGTGATTGTAACACATAACCAAGATTTTGCAGCGCTAGCCGACAGAAAATTGGAAATGAAAGATGGAGTTTTGTTGAGTTAGTTATTCTTTTTCTTCGAATTTAAAATCGATAGGAAGAATTGTAATAACTGCCAACACAGCTATAATAGAAGCGATAATTAATAAGTTAGTTTGCATGTTGTAATTTTTTACAAAGTTTAAATTCTAATGTTAGTTTAGTTATTTCTATTTGTTAAGCTATTGTTATTTATTATAAACGAAGAAGATTTAAATTTAATAGATGTGCGTGAGCGGGATACGGCAAAAGTTTGGGGAACTTTTGAGCGAGCATGTGTGTAGGCGAAAGCGCTTGGCTTTGAGCGTAAGCATTCGTTTTGTCTTGACTTTTTTTGGTTGCAGACACACTAGCTGGCTCAAATATGTTCAACATATTTGCCCTGTGTCAAGACAAAAAATGAACGTAAAGAGCCACTGTAGCTTGTTACTTGCATTGTGGTTTTATTAAGAAAAACAAAAAGTGTACGTTTGTCATATTCAAAATAAATAATTTCTCAAAATTATGATTTGGTTTAAAAAATACGATTTACAAGAACTAAACGATTTGCGCTATAACACCGCCGTTGAACATTTAGGCATAAACATTACCGAAATAGGCGATAATTTTTTAATCGGTACAATGCCAGTTGATAACAGAACAAAACAACCCGTAGGAATTTTGCACGGTGGCGCATCCGTTTTGTTAGCCGAATCGTTGGGTAGTATTGCGTCGTACATGGTGTTAGATAGCGGAAAATTTAGAGCAGTAGGTTTAGAAATTAACGCCAATCATTTACGAATGGTAAAGGACAGTTATGTTACCGGAAAAGCAATTGCAGTACACATCGGAAAAAAAACTCATGTGTGGAGTATTGAAATTTCGGATAAAGATGGTAAATTAGCTTGCATAAGTCGTTTAACAATGGCTGTTATTGAAGTATAAATTCACTCAAAATAAATGCCTATGACAACCTGGAAAGAAGAAAAAGTAGGTAACGAAACTTACTTATCGCGCAGTTTAACATTTAAAGATTTTGCAGAAGCTTTTGCTTTTTTAACCTACGTTGCAATGATAGCCGAAAAGCATAATCATCACCCGCACATTTACAATGTGTATAATCGTGTTGATTTACGTTTAACAACGCACGATGCGGATTATACTGTAACTGAAAAAGATTTACGTTTAGCAGCCGAAATAGATAAAATAGTTTAATACTAAATTAGTCCGAAGGCTAAGCTAACAGCAATTATTATTAGTAAAATACTAACAATAGTTTGTATTGTTTTTATAGTGATTTTTGTAATTAGTTTGTTGCCCACATACGCGCCAACAAATGCACAGAGCGTGCACGAAACTAAAAGCGTTAAATTATTTTGCATAATATCGTCGCTTAAATTTTTAAAATAAACAGGCAAACGAGTTAAGTCAACAATGCACGCTATAACTACGCCTGTCGCAATATAAACTTTCTTTTCTAGATTTAGTTTTATTAAAAATGCGCTTCGTAAAGCACCCTGATTTCCTGATAATCCACCAAAAAAACCACTTATTAAACCACCTGCAACAATGCTCTTTTCGCTAAACTGAAGTTTAACTAACGCAGGCACAATTTCCATCAATACAAAAAACAAAATTAAAATGCCAAGCACAATTTTTAAAGGATTGGTAATTAATGCAAGTCCAAATAAATTATAGCTGATTGAAAATGTGATAGAACTTAAAAAAATAAGCAAGCTAGCACCAATAAAAGCACCAAACATAGATGGAACTCCAAATTTTAAAACTAAATTTCTGTCAGCGTTTTTTCCTAATAAACTAAGTTTAAATAAATTGTTTAATAAATGTACAACTCCTGTTAATCCTACTGCAATTTCTATTGGAAAAAAAAGTGCAAACACTGGTGTTAAAATGGTTCCTAAACCAAAGCCCGAAAACAAAGTAAGTAAAGATGCAAACAAGGCAGTTGCGCTGCAAATGATAAGTTCTGTCATTATTTTTTAAAAATAAAATAAACGGCTAACACTAAAAATACCATTCCAATTAAATGGTTTAATTTAAACGTTTCTGTTTTAAAAAACACCAACGAAAAAATAATAAACACAACTAATGTTATTACTTCTTGAATTATTTTTAACTCTAATAAAGAAAAAGGACCGCCATTTTCTTTAAAACCCAATTTGTTAGCAGGCACTTGTAAAGTGTATTCAAACAAGGCAATTCCCCAGCTAATTAATATCCAAGATAATAATCCTAAGTTTTCGCCCCACTTATATTCTTTAAATTTTAAATGCCCATACCAAGCAAAAGTCATAAATGCATTAGATGCAATTAAAAGCAGTATAGTATAAAAACCTCTCATTTTTAATAACGAACGCTATAAATTAAACTCTGTGGTTATCAGCTTTCCAATTTTTAACAGCAAGTTTTATTTCTTTGTTGCTCATGTTATTTTCTGCAGCTTTTTGAGCTAATTCAACAAACTCTTCGTCAGGAGCAAAACGTAATGCAATCACTTGACTCATTCTAAGTCTTTTGTCTAATAGCTTACCTGTCAGGACAAAATGGCGTAAATTTTCTTCAGCACGAATAGCTCTGTCTTGTGCTTTTAATCCAAAAATTCTTGCGAAAAAAAAGATTAAAATTCCGAATACACAAATAGCTGTAATAAGTGCCGCGGCATAAATACCATTGTTGTTTTGCAGGCATTTGGCAAGATTAATTATTGAGCCTATAAAAGCAGAAACAATAATAATTAATGTTAAGCCATGATAAAGTGGTAACAGTCTGGCGTGGTTCTTGTAATTTTGAGTTGTCATAGAAATAATATTTTTATAAAATTATAAATAAATAATTAAGCATTGACTCATTTAGAAAATGAAAAGATAAATTGGTGGAATGTATTGTTTTTTCCGCTGTTTTTTATAGCCCTACTTTGGGTGGTAAAATACGCTGAATTTGTTTTTGATGTTAGCTTTGCCGAGTTTGGAATTTACCCAAGAGAATGGAAAGGAATAGTTGGTGTTTTTACTGCACCTCTTGTGCATGGAGATGTAAAACATTTGTTTTCTAACTCAATACCATTACTAGTTTTAGGAGCTGGTGTTTTTTATTTTTACAGAGTGGTTGCTTTTAGAGTAATTACTTTTATTTATTTAGCTACAGGTTTTTGGGTTTGGATTTCTGCGCGTCCTTCGTTTCATATTGGTGCTAGTGGCGTGGTTTATGGCTTGGCTACTTTTATTTTTTTAAGTGGTGTGCTTCGCAAAAATAAATATTTAATGGCGTTTTCGTTATTTGTAGTTTTTGTTTACGGAAGTTTAATTTGGGGTGTTTTGCCTTTAGAAGTTGGTATTTCGTGGGAATCGCATTTAATGGGTGCAATTGCAGGAATAATTGCTGCAGTGCATTATCGTAAAATAGGAATTCAGAAAGAAACTTTTGATTGGGAACGCGAAGATTATGTTGATGATGAAAACGAAATTGTTACCGATTTTGAAATAGTAGAAATTCCTGAAAACAAAGCAGAAGAAGATAATTCAGTGAAAATTGTGTATCATTTTAAAGATAAAAAAGACTCCGGAAATTAATTCGGAGCTATATTAATGCTCATGGCAATGCACTTCTACATTTTTGCCATAAACAACAATTCCATTTTTTTCTACGGATTCTAAATCTTCGTTGCAATATTCGCCTAATTCTACTTTGTTGTTGCTTGCGTCTTCGTAATGGCACTCGCTACATTTTTTGCAAGATGTAAAAGTTGTTACACCAAATAAAGCAATTGCAAACAAAATAATTTTAATTGTTTTCATATTCTAACTGTTTTAAGGTTTGTTTATATTTATTTTAAATGACACATAAAAATTTCTGCCAGGTGCTGCTAATCCTATGTTTTTTAATCTTGATAAATGATCGATATAGTTTGCGTTTAGCAAGTTTTTTACACCCACTTTAATAAAAACAGGATTGTTTTTTTCAATTTTAAAATTTGCACCAATGTTTATTATTTGGTATTCAGGACTTACTGTTTCGTAGTTTGCAATTCTGTTTTGTTGCAAAAAGTATAAATGCTGAACTGCTATATTTTCTAATTTAATTTTTTTCTTGCTTTCAAATTCAAAACGCAATTGTGTGTTAATTCTTGTTTGCGGAATTAGCGGTAATGCTTCATTATTTTCGTTTTCGGCATAAATGTATGATGCGCTTGGCTCTATATGTAGCTGATGTAAAAAGTGTGGATGATAGTGTATGCCTGCATCTACACCCATTAAGTTTGCTTTTTTTACTTGTTTATATTCAAAAACTGGGAAGTTGTCAATCATTATATTTTGGGGTTCAATATAAATATAGTTTTGTATTTGATTGTAAAATGGACTTAAAACTAAACTTAAATGCTCATTGTTGTATTCTGCTGATAAATCAATTTGAGTTGCACGTTCGTTTTTTAAATTAATATTTCCAACTTCATAACGTATTGCGCCATGATGAACTCCATTTGAAATTAACTCACTAAAATGTGGTGGACGAAATCCACTAGAAACATTCGCTCTAAACGAATAGTTGTTTACAATTTTTGATGCGCCAGCAGAATAATTAAATCCATTGAAAGTTTTGCTAAAAGTATTTGTTCCTTTAAAGTTTGCAAGTGTTTCAATATATCGATTATCATATCTAGCACCAGCTAAAAATTCCCAACCTTTTAGTTCAGTTTGAAACAAAGCAAAAGCGCCATTGTCAATCATTCTTGAATTTGGAATTAAAATTTCTGTTGCATCGAGTCCATTTGTGTTCCATTGTAGCATTCCTTGCGCACCTACAACAATGTGTGTTGATTCTTTTAAATAATATTTATAACGAGTATTATAAGTGGCATTCACCAGTTTTTTATCAATATCGGGTATTGTTATTTTTTCTTCGAACTCAAGCAAATGATTGCTCGTTGTTCCTAACTGAATTTTTAAATCACTTTTATTAAAATAGAATGAATTGTCGAATAATAAATAGTTGTTTTGAATATGTTGAATTGGAATGGTATATTTTCTGCTTTGTTTTGTAACCATAAATGTTGCAGCAGAAATTATTGTGTCGTGCGTATGACCCGGCAAACCAATGTAGTTGTTTATAAAGTTATACCGAACATTCATTACCCAATTTTTTCGATTATAGCCTAAAGCACCTTTTAAATTTAATTCGTTAAAGCGTGAGTTTTTTACAAATAATTGGTTGGCTAATTTATAATCAGCACTGTTGCTGTAGTTAGCAAATATATTAAAGCGTAAATTGTTTTTGGCTATTTTATAAGTTGCGTAGTTTTTTGTGCGCATTGAATTCGATTCAAATTGTGTCTCAAAATTTAATTCTTTCGAATCTATTTTTGCATAATTTTCGTCAGAAAAATAAACAACACCACCAAGTGCATCTGCTCCATAAAGCAATGATGACGGACCTTTTATAACTTCAATATTTCCTATTCCATTTTCGGTAACACCCATGCCATGATCGCCACCCCATTGCTGATTTTCAATTCTTAATCCGTTTAAATAGGTAACAACTCTAACACCAGATAAACCTCTAATAACAGGCTTGCTAATACCAACGCCTGTGCTTACTTGATAAACTCCTTTTATATTACTTAGTGCTTCTCCTAAATTTGTAGAAAGTACAGTGTTTAATTCTGTTAGCGAGCGAGATTCAACGTTTGTAATTGTGTGCTTTTGTAGCAATCCGGTAGCCGATGATACTGTAACTTCAGCTAATTCAACATGCTTTTCTTTTAAATAAAATTGAAAAACAGAATCATTATTTGGAGTTATTTGATTTGTAATCGATTCATATCCAATTGCAGAAATTTTAATTTTTATACTTTTAGGTAAATCTTTTTTTATGATGAATTCGCCATTTTCATTAGCTGTTAAACCAGAGTTTAAATCTATTAGTTGAATTATTGCAAATGGAACAGCTTGCTTTGTTTCAAAATTTAGTACAATGCCTTTTAAGCCCTGAGCGCTCAAACAGCTTGAGGAAACTATAAAAACAAAAATTAAATAGTATATGTTTTTGTTAGATTTCATAATGCAATTGTGTTGCAAATGTAATTAATTGCAATTAAGTTGCAAATAGAATTTTAAATTTTTATTTTTGTTTAACAAATTTAATAATGACGGATACAAATTCTATAACAACTATTTTAGAAAACCATGGTTTGCGAAAAACGCCAAACCGAATTTCTATTTTAAATGAATTTTCGAATAGCAAACACGCTCTGTCTCATGCCGATATTGAAAATGCTTTAAAAGAATTAGATAGAGTTACTATTTATAGAACATTAAGCTCGTTTGCCGATCAAGGAATTATACACAAAGTGTTAGATGAATCGGGTACTGCAAAATACGCGCTTTGCCAGTCGGAGTGCACCGAACACAAACACGAAGATAGCCATGTGCATTTTAGTTGCACCAAATGTAAACTTACTTTTTGTTTAGAAAGTATTTCAATACCAATGCTGCAAATTCCTAAAGGATATGCTGCAAAAGAATTTAATTTGTTAGTGCAAGGAGTTTGCAAAAATTGTAATACAAAACGAATATGAACGAAAAGTTAGAAGCTTTTGCCCGCTTATTAAAAATTATGGACGAGTTGCGCGAGCAGTGTCCGTGGGATAAAAAGCAAACCATGCAAAGCCTTCGCCATCTTACCATTGAAGAAACGTACGAGTTAGCAGATGCAATTTTAGAAGGAGATAAAAATGAAATTAAAAAAGAGTTGGGCGATGTATTATTGCACATTGTTTTTTATTCGAGAATTGCTTCCGAAACAAATGATTTTACTATTGCTGATGTAATTAATTCCTTGTGCGATAAATTAATTTTCCGCCATCCTCACATATACAGCGATACCAAAGCCGAAACAGAAGAACAAGTAAAAGAAAACTGGGAAAAACTAAAATTAAAAGAAGGTAATAAATCGGTTTTGGGAGGAGTGCCAACTTCGTTACCTGCGCTTGTAAAAGCATCGCGCATACAAGAAAAAGCTAGAGCGGTTGGTTTTGATTGGGACAATAAATCGCAAGTTTGGGATAAAGTAAACGAAGAGTTGCAAGAGTTTAAAAACGAAACTGATGCCGAAATCGTTTCCCAACAAAAAATGGAAGAGGAGTTTGGCGATGTTTTATTTTCATTAATTAATTATGCGCGCTTTGTAGGTATAAATCCTGAAGATGCTTTAGAAAAAACAAATAAAAAATTTATAAAACGGTTTCAATATTTAGAAGAACAATCGGCAAAAGACGGAAAAAAAATGGGAGAGATGACTTTGTCAGAAATGGACTATTACTGGAACAAAGCTAAAGAACTCTAGCTATTAACATTTTTTAGTTTTAAATACTTTTGTCGTAGTTTTCTTTTTAAGAAATTTGCAGAACAAAGCAATTAAATAGTTGTTTAATTAATCTAACTTAAAATTATGATACACGAAACTACAGATAAAGATTTTAGCGCTAAGCTAAACGAAAACAAAAATGTAATAGTTAAATATTATGCTGATTGGTGCGGTAATTGCAAGTTATTTTCACCAAAATTTAAACGTATTTCTAACGACGAGAAATATAACAACGTAGCTTTTTTAGATGTGAATGCCGAGGAAAATGAGCAAGCACGTAAAGAAGCGCAGGTAGATAATTTACCATATTTTGCTATTTTTAAAGATGGTAAATTGCTTGAAGGTTCTGCAACATCAAAAGAAGAAGCCGTTACAGCAATGCTTGATAAATTATTAGCGCACGCCATTTAATATGAAACTACCCGAAATAAAGAGATTGGTTGAAGAAATTAATTTAGCTGATTTAGAAAATGCAGAGCTAGCTTTGTTAGAAGAACAACAGCCAACTTTTATAGTAAATGGTGATGACGAAGGCGAAAAGTTAACACACGTTATGGCTGCTATTTGGATTAAAAAAGACATGGAAAAAAACGGAAACGATTTTAGAACTTCTATGCGTAATTTTTCTCAAAAAGTAAGAACATCAATAAGTTAAAAAAAAACAATTGTAGATTAATTTTAAAAAGCGGTTTTATAACCGCTTTTTTTGTTTTGAAATCTTAATCTAAGCCTGTTGCAATTCTATAATTGTTATTTCTGGCCAAATACCTACTCTACCAGGGTAACCAATAAATCCTAATCCGCGGTTTACATATATATGTTGGTTGTTTTCGCTATACAAACCAGCCCATTGTTTGTAAATGTATTTTACAGGACTCCATTTAATTCCAGCTACTTCAATTCCAAATTGCATCCCATGCGTATGTCCGCTAAGTGTTAGGTCAATATCTGGGTATTGCAATCTTACTTGTGCATCCCAATGCGATGGATCGTGCGATAATAAAATTTTTGTTGCGTATTTTTCAGAACCTGCATATGCCTTTTTTAAATCGCCATATTTTGTAAAGCCTCGTGCGCCCCAGTTTTCAACACCAAGCAAAGCAATCGATTCGTTGTTTTTTGTTAACTCAACGTGTTCGTTCAACAATAATTTCCAACCTGCTTTTGCGTGTACTTCCTTTAAATTTTGCAAGTTTTGTTGTTTTATTTCTGCGCTTTCCCATTGAGCATAATCGCCGTAATCGTGGTTTCCTAAAACAGAATACACCCCCATTGGCGCTTTAAATTTTTTAAAGGTTTCAATAAAACCTTCGGTTTCTATGGCTTTATCGTTTACTAAATCGCCAGTAAAAAATAAAATATCTGGTTTTTCATTGTCAATTAATTTAGCTGCATTTTCAAAATGCTCACTGTTGGTAAAGCTTCCACAGTGTATGTCGGATACTTGCGCCATTTTAAATCCAACAAAACTATCAGGCAAATTTTTAATTTTCACAACTACTTTTCTAATTCTAATATCAAAACCACCTTTTATCATTCCGTAAATCATACTAAAAAACGGAATAGCTGCAACAACAATGGCTGTACTACTTAAAAACTGTAAGCGCGAAACTCTAAAAGCTTCGCTTACGGAAGTGTTTGCACTAAACAAACGAGCAATTCCGCGTATTAAGCGTTGCACATCGTCAACCAATAAAAATAGACTTCCAATTAATTTTGCAATCAATAAAATAAAAAAGAAAGCCGTTACATATATGCGCATAAACTTTGGCCAATCGGCAAAGGGCACAATAAAACCAAATAATATTAAACCTGTTCCTAGTGCGGTAAAACTCCAATAGGTGTAAAAAATAAAGTTTCGTTTGCTAGGGCTTATGTTTTTTATAACGGTTGCAATGGCTTGATAAAAGTAGATATCTATTGCTATTGCAATTAAAAGGATAATTAAAAATCTATAGTTCATAATCAGTAATAAACCGCAAAAGTGCAGAATTGTTTTCAAAATAAAAGTTAATTCTGCAGGTAAAGCATAGTTTTTTTTCTCAAAGTTTAATAATTACAATATAGCTGTTACCTTTGCGCCATGAATTTATTATCAGTTGAACAACTTACAAAATCCTACGGAGAGAGGGTTTTATTTCAAAATATTTCTTTCGGAATTAGCCAAGGACAAAAAGTAGCTCTAGTAGCAAAAAATGGTTCTGGAAAATCAACGCTATTGCAAATACTTACTGGTAAAAATATAGCCGATTCGGGCAAAGTTACTTTTAGAAAAGATATTCGTGTTTCGTTTTTAGAGCAAGAACCATTTTTTACATCTGGAATTACTGTTAGCGATGCTTTGTTTGCAGGCGATAACGTGGTTTTAGATGCTGTTAAACAATACGAAAAAGCGGTTGATTTAGTTACGCACGACCCAAACGATGCTAACCAAGAATTGTTGCAAAATGCAATGATTAAAATGGATACTTTGCAAGCTTGGGATTATGAAACAAAAGTAAAACAGATTTTAAGTCAGTTAAATATTCCCGATTTGGATAAGACAGTTGATAGCATGAGTGGTGGTCAGAAAAAACGACTAGCACTTGCGCGTATATTAATTGAAGAACCTGAGTTTGTGTTGATGGATGAGCCAACCAATCATTTAGATGTGGATATGATTGAGTGGTTAGAAAGTTATTTGGAGCGCAACAATATGAGTGTGTTAATGGTTACGCACGATAGATATTTTTTAGATAATGTTTGTAACGAAATAATTGAGTTAGATAACAAAACACTTTATCATTACAACGGAAATTACGCTTATTTTTTAGAGAAAAAAGCAGAGCGCGAATTTAATGCAGATCAAGAAATTACAAAAGCTCGAAATACTTTTCGTAAGGAGTTAGAATGGGTGCGTAAACAGCCAAAAGCGCGCGGTACAAAGTCTAAATCGCGTTTAGATGCATTTGATGATTTGACAGAAAAAATTGCTGGACGGAAAATTGAAAAAGAACTACAACTCAATGTAAAAATGAGTAGAGTAGGCGGCAAAATTTTAGAATTAGAAGGTGTAAAAAAACAGTTTGGCGATTTAAAAATAATTAATCAGTTTGATTATGTTTTTAAAAAAGGAGATAGAATTGGTATTGTAGGAAAAAATGGAGTTGGGAAATCTACTTTTTTAAATATTATTTTAGGTTTAGAAAAAGCTGATGCAGGTAAAATTAGTCCTGGCGAAACCATTGTTTTTGGTTATTTCGATCAAAAAGGATTAAACATAAAAGAAGACAAACGAGTAATAGAAGTTGTAAAAGATATTGCTGAATTTATTCCTTTGGCTGATGGTTCTAGCTTAAGCGCATCTATGTTGCTAACGCAGTTTTTGTTTCCGCCAGAGTTGCAATATACTTTTGTTTCTAAATTAAGCGGAGGCGAAAAAAGACGTTTGCATTTGCTTACAGTTTTAATGAAAAACCCGAATTTTTTAATTTTAGATGAGCCTACCAACGATTTAGATTTAGATAGTTTAGCTGTATTAGAAGACTTTTTAGAGAACTACAAAGGCTGCGTTATTATTGTAACCCACGATAGATATTTTATGGATAGACTTGTTGATCACTTGTTTATTTTTGAAGGAAGTGGAGTTATAGATGGCTTTACAGGTAATTACACCGATTACCGTTTAGAAAAAATGCTAAAAGAAAAACAGTTGGAGCAAGCATCAAAAGTTCAGCAAGTAGCTGCTCCAGTTAAAACTGTAGAAGTAGAAACTAAAGTAAAACCAAAAATTTCTTATAAAGAAAAATTAGAGTACGAAACCTTAGAAAAAGAAATTGCTACAACTGAAGCCAAAAAATCGGAGCTCGAAAATAAACTAAACACAGCAACAAGCGACCATGCTGAAATGACAAAAATTTCGGAACAAATTGCTACTTTAATTTCTGATTTAGATAAAAAAACAATGCGTTGGTTAGAGCTGAGCGAAAAAATGGAATAGTCTTGTAAATAGCTCAATTTCAGGTTTTTAATTGTGTAGCACTAAACAATTTAATTTGTAATACAAACAAATTAAGATATTTCGCTATATTGCTTCAAATTTGATTTTGAAACTAAGAGCCAAAATATTTCTTCATTTTTTTATTGCTTTGTTTTTGCAAAGTAATTTTTCGTTTTCTCAAACAAACGATAGTAAATCAAATAAACAATTTGAATCCTTAATTGCAACTGCAAAACAATTACGCAAAAATCAATTAGCAGATAGTAGTATAAAAATTCTTATTCAAGCCAAATCACTTGCTAAATTTTTAAAAGACGATAAAAAAATTGCGCAAGCTCATTTAGCACTCGCTAATACTTATTACTGGGGAATTGCAGATTATTTTAAATGTAAAAAAGAGTTAGATACAGTTGCACAAAAATATTTTTCTGTTTTAACTCAAAAACAAAAATGTGCGTATTTAAGTCAGTATGGAGATGCTGTATACTACGAATTAGACTATGCGCAATCTGTTCAATATTATTTTAAAGCATTGCAATATGTTGATACTGATTCTGTAATGTTGGCGCGTATTTATCATAACATTGGTTGGGTTTATACCGATTTAGGAAAATACGAGAAAGGAATTGAGTTTGGAAAAAAAGCACTTGATGTTGCTGAAAAATCGAATGGCGATGTAAATCATAAATTAGAAGGTTTAGTATATATCTATAAAACAGCAAAACAATTTATTAACGCATTAAAGTGTCAGGATAGACTGTTGCAAATGGATACAAGCCGTCAGCAAGTTGCATTTAATTTTTATCAAAAAAGTGCAATTTATTCAGCCATGCAAAAGCACGATTCCGCATTGTATTTTTGCAAAAACGCATATTTAATTGCAACTGAGTTGAATGCTACGCGCTGGGAAATGATGTTTTTGAGCCAATTGCTTATAACTTGCATTGATAGTGAAATAATGAAAGATTTTGAAAGTTATTTATCAAACTACGAAGCACTACTTGTTAAATTTGATAAGCCTTACGAAGCAGATGAAATTTATACATTGGCAGGAGAGTACTACATCAGCAAAAAAGATTTTAAAAAAGCAAAACAATATTTAGACAAATCAAAAACACTGCAAGAGCAATACAAACGAGAACATGTAGAAAAAACTTATTATGTTTTATCCGATTGGTATCGCGAAAATAATGATTTTACAAAAGCATATTTATACTTAAAAAAATACACCGATATATCGGACAGTTTATTTTTAATTGAAAAAGAAAAGTATAAAAAAACACTTGATAATTTCACTAAAATTTTCGATTTAGAAAACGTTCTTGATCAAAATAAAGTTGAAATTCAAAATAAAAATTTGCTTTTGCAAAACGAAAAAACACAGAAATACTTAATATTTTCAGGATTAATTTTTGTGCTAGTAGTAGCCGCTTTTTTCTTAAAAGTAATTGTTGATAGAAAAAAAATGAACAAAGTATTGCTCGAAAAAAATGAAACAATCGAATTAAAAAACGAATTATTGAGCACTAAAAACAAAGAAATTTTAGATTCAATTTCTTACGCAAAACGCTTGCAAGAAGCAATTCTACCATCGAAAAAACTGGTACATCGTTATTTAGAAAATTCGTTTATTTATTACAAACCAAAAGATATTGTAGCTGGCGATTTTTATTGGATGGAAGTAAAAAATAATATTGTATTTTTTGCAGCAGCAGATTGTACTGGTCATGGTGTTCCGGGAGCAATGGTAAGTGTAGTTTGTAGTAACGCATTAAACAGAACTGTAAAAGAATTTGAAATTGCAGAGCCAGGAAAAATTTTGGATAAAGTAAGAGATTTGGTTCTCGAAACTTTTGAAAAAAGCGAAAGCGAAGTAAAAGATGGAATGGATATTAGTTTGTGCGCTTATGATGTAAAACAAAATAAATTACTTTGGGCTGGAGCGAATAATCCGTTATGGATAATTAGACCTGAGATAGGAGATATGAGATATGAGACAGATAAAAAGGATTCTCAAATCTCAAATCTAAATTCTCAAATCTTATTAGAATACGCTCCAGACAAACAACCCATTGGTGCTACCGAAAACAAAAAAGCATTTGTAACCAAAGAAATTACTTTGCAAACTGGCGATACTTTTTATGTATTTACAGATGGTTATGCCGATCAATTTGGAGGCGAAAAAGGTAAAAAGTTTAAAACAGCTAATCTAAAAAAGTTGTTACTTTCTATTCAAAACAATAGTATGGAAAAGCAATTGCAACTTATACACGAAAATTTTGAAACGTGGAAAGGTAGCTTGGAGCAGGTTGATGATGTCTGCATAATAGGAGTTCGAGTATAGCGAGAACCAACTAGTATGCTTAGACATCATAATCCCGATTTTTTTCGGTATGATGATGTAAGTAGAGTTAGCTTAACCGAACGAAATTAGTAATTGCAAACTTTACGAAGCAACTAAAATATTTTTAGCGACTTCGTTACTCAAATAAATTTTTTTGTTGTTAATGCTTATTTGTAGCGATTTATCGTAATCGTTAACTTCTTGTATTTTTATTTTATCGCCTAAACTAATTCCTGTTTTATCTAAATATTGCAAAAATTGTGCGCTATGGTCTACCACGCCTGTCATAGTTACACTTTCATTAGCTAGTGTGTTGGCTAAAAGTTTGTTTTTTTGTGTGCTAAATTTTCCATTCGCATCAGGAATCGGATCTCCATGAGGATCAAATTTCGGGTTTCCTAAAAAATTATCCAAACGCAAAACCAATTCTTCGGAGTTGATATGTTCTAACTCTTCGGCCATATCATGCACTTCGTCCCACTTAAACTTTAGTGTGTTTACCAAAAAAAATTCCCACAAACGGTGTTTACGAATTACTTTAATAGCCACTTTATTGCCAGCGGCTGTTAAACTTACTCCTTGGTATTTTTGATAATTAATGAGTTTTTTTTCGGCTAATTTTTTTAACATATCAGTTACCGAAGCCGCTTTTGTATTTAGCTTTTCTGCAATAGCATTCGTGCTAACCGAATCAGTGTTTAATTCGTTTAACTTATAAATTGCTTTTAAGTAGTTTTCTTCAGTAAAAGAGTTCATCAACACAAAAATATAATTTTAAAGGCTTTCCTCCTAAAATATGTTGTTAATTGGTGAATTTGGCTGTTTTTTGTAAAAAGCTATATTATGATTATATTTGAGGTTTAGTTAAAAATATGTACAAAAATAAGAAAGTTGTAGTAGTGTTGCCTGCTTATAACGCAGCATTAACCCTCGAAAAAACATACGGCGAAATTCCATTTGATATTGTTGATGAAGTTGTTTTAGTTGACGATTGCAGTAAGGATAATACTATTGAAGTAGCAAAAAAAATTGGTGTTCATCATATCGTACAGCACACCAATAACACGGGTTACGGCGGAAACCAAAAATCGTGTTACAAAAAAGCAATGGAGCTTAATGCAGATATTGTTGTAATGCTACATCCCGATTATCAATATACGCCAATGCTAATAACAGCAATGGTTTCCATAATTGGTAACGAATTATATCCAGTAGTATTTGGTTCTCGAATTTTAGGAAAAGGCGCTTTAAAAGGCGGTATGCCAATGTATAAATTTATAGCTAACCGTTTTTTAACGCTTACGCAGAATATTTTAATGAATCAAAAACTATCGGAATACCACACAGGTTACCGCTCTTTTTCTGGAGAAGTTTTGCGTAAATTAGATTTTACACATAATTCTGACGATTTTGTTTTTGATAACGAAATGATTGCACAGATTTTTTATAACGATTTTCAAATTGCAGAAGTAACTTGCCCTACTAAATATTTTAAAGAAGCTTCGTCTATTAATTTTAGCAGAAGCGTAAAATATGGTTTAGGTGTTTTAAAAGTTTCTTTGCTTTATTTCTTCACAAAATTAGGCGTATACAACTGGAAAGTGCTTACCAATAAATAACTTGGCTATTTTGAAGTATTTTCCAAAGCATACTTTTGTTTTTACAACAACTTGGCTACTTTTTTTATGTGCAGGTTTAGTATTTACTTTTTTGTATCCCAAAGGCGAAGAAAATATTTTACTTAACGGATTGCACACCCCATTTTTAGACACTTTTTTTTATTTAGCTACTTTTATTGGCGATGGACTGTTTTGTGTTTTTATGGTAATTTTATTTCTATTTTTCAGTTATAAAAAAGCCATTTGGTTAGCACTTTCATTTTTATCGTCAGCAATAATTACGCAAGCGCTAAAAAGTATTTTTAATGCCCCACGCCCAAAATTATTTTTACCCGATTTTAATTTGTTGCATCAAGTTACAGCTGTAACAATACATACATCGCGCAGTTTTCCATCAGGGCATGCAACATCTGCTTTTGCATTGGCTTTTTGTTTATCATATTTTGCTAAAACAAATATTGTAGGATTATTTTTTTGTTTAATAGGTGTAGTAGCGGCAGCATCTCGTATTTATTTGCTTCAACATTTTTTAATTGATGTTTTGTTGGGTTCTGTAATTGGCGTAGTAGTTAGTTTTTTAGTTTGTACTTTGTTAAATAATAGTGCATTACATAAAAAAAGTTGGATTAATCATTCTCTTTTGATTAGAAAATAAAATGGAAAAATCATTCGATAAAAATTACTTAAATATTGCATGTATTGCAATTCTATTTTATTTGCCTTTTATTGGCTCAACACATCTTTTTGATTGGGACGAAATTAATTTTGCTGAGAGCGCGCGCGAAATGCTTGTTACAGGTAATTATTCTCGTGTTCAAATAGATTACAAACCATTTTGGGAAAAGCCGCCCTTGTTTTTTTGGATGCAAGCAATTTCTATGAAAATTTTTGGCGTAACAGAATTTGCAGCCCGCTTTCCAAACGTAATTTGTGGAGTTGTAAGTTTACTTACGATATACACAATCGGTAAAAAATTAAAAAATTCTAAATTCGGAATATTTTGGGCATTGTGTTTTGGTTCGTCAATTCTTCCTTTTTTGTATTTTAAATCGGGAATTATCGACCCTTGGTATAACTACTTTATTTTTGTTTCTGGCTATTTTATTTTAGAAACCATAAAGTCATCATCTAATAAACAAGCTTTGCTTGGCGGTTTATTTTTGGGTTTAGCAATTATAACAAAAGGCCCGGTTGCAGTAATTATTTTATTGATAACGGCTCTTGTTTATTTATTCTATACCAAATCTTTTAAAACGATTAAGTGGCAAAATGTTGTGTTGTTTGTTTTAAGTTCGTTTGCGGTTTCTAGCATTTGGTTTGGTTACGAAACCATAAAGCATGGCACTTCATTTTTAACAGAGTTTATCGATTACCAAGTACGTTTGTTCTCCACACCCGATTCTGGGCACGGACAACCATTTTTTTATCATTTTTTAGTTGTTTTTTTTCTGTGTTTTCCCATCTCTATTTTTGCTTTGCCTAAGCTGGTTAAAAAAGCAAATAAAGATAAAAAATCTAAAAATGATAGCTTTTTATTGTGGAGTAAAATATTATTTTGGACAGTTTTAATTTTATTCTCTTTGGTTAAAACAAAAATAATTCATTACTCTTCATTATGCTATTTGCCATTATCCTACATTGCTGCAAACTATTTGTATTTTTTGTCAGAGCATAAAAAGTTTCCGCGTTTTAGTTTGCGTTTAACTTTTTTAATTGTTGGCTCAATTGTTTCTGTTGCATTTGCGTTTATGCCATTTGTTTCTGCAAATACTAAATACATTGTTCCCTACATGAATGATGAATTTGCAATAGCAAGTTTACGGTATCCTGCAAGCTGGAATGGTTACGAATTTTTAATAGGAATATTTTTGCTTGTAATTGTAATAATTGTATTTTTTAAATTAAAAAGTGGAATAAAACAACAAGTGTATTTATTGTTTTTTTCTACAGCTACTTTTATGTTTCTTTTTTTAGCAGTTGTTGTGCCAAAAATTGAAAGGTTTTTGCAATCCCCAGCTATTAATTTTTATGAAGCTTTATCAGGAAAGAATGTAATTGTTAGCCCCGTAGGCTTTAAAAGTTATGCGCATTATTACTATTTTAAAAAGCCTCAGCACGAAAATAAAATTGATGGTATTGATGATAATTTAATTGATGGTAAAATCAGTAAAGACGTTTATTTAGTTACTAAAATAACACACCACGAATTAGATAATAAAAAACACATTTTTTATTTAGGAAGACAAGGCGGTTTTGATTTTTGGTATCGCCCTGCAAAACAAAAATAATGGCTTATTCCGCGTTTACTGGTAAATGGATTATGAATTTGTATCCACCTTTGTTGTTTAACAGAGTGGTTACAAAGCGCATTAGTAAAGATTTTAAAGAAGTAGATGTAGTTATCAAAAAATCGTGGATTAATAAAAATTTGCAAGGAAGCATTTTTGGAGGAACACTTTTTTCGGCAGCCGATCCATTTTACGCCATGATGTATTGGAATATTTTTGCGCATAGAAAAGTAAAAATGGAAGCTTGGGTTCGTCATATAGAAGGCGATTACAGCAAGCCATCAAACACCAATATGTATTTGCAATTTAGAATTACTGATGCCGAAATTTTGGAAGCAGAGCAAAGTGTTGAAAGAGATGGCAAATTTAAAAAATTTCATACCATAGAATTAAAAAATGAGCAAGGTGAAGTGTGCGTTTCATTTAAAATTCTTGTAATTATTAGAAAAGCAATTAAAGAAGAAAAAGGAGTTTTTTAGAATATGGAACCCATTTCTATTACTGATTTTACGTACAATTTACCCGACGAAAGAATTGCTAAAGAACCTGCTTCTCCAAGAGATTCTTCTAAATTATTGGTATATAAAAATCAAACAATAAACGATTTAATTTTTAGTGAATTACATACTGTAATTCCAAAAAATAGTTTAATAATTTACAACAATACCAAAGTAGTACAAGCGCGTTTATTTTTTAAAAATTCAACAGGAGCAACAATTGAATTGTTTTGTTTGAGTCCTAAAAACAAACCAGTGCAAGAAGCAATGTTCGATTTAAAAACGAGCGAGTGGGAGTGTTTAATTGGTAATGCAGCTAAGTTTAGAGAACCTGCTTTGCAATTAGATTACACTGATAATAATCAAAATTATGTGCTTACTGCCACTAAAATAGAATCAGAAAATAAGCCCATTATAAAATTTGAATGGAATAGCGAACACAATTTTGCAGAAATATTGCACTTTGTTGGGAATATTCCTTTGCCACCTTATTTTAAAAGAAAAGCTAATCAGCAAGACGAACAAAATTACCAAACTGTTTTTGCAGAATTAAAAGGTTCGGTTGCTGCTCCAACAGCAGGATTACACTTTACAGATGAAGTGCTGGCAAGTTTAAAAGCAAACGGATGTTTTTTTTCTAATGTAACCTTGCATGTAGGCGCAGGTACTTTTATGCCTGTAAAATCAGAAAATGTTTCAGAGCATAGTATGCACGCTGAAGAATTTTATATTGAAAAAAATACAATTGAGTTATTAGCAAAACAATTTAAAAATACGTTAGCAGTTGGCACTACGTCGCTTCGCACTTTAGAAAGTTTATACTGGCTTGCTTTGCAATTGTGTAACAACAAATCAATAGATGCAAATAATTGCTTAGTAAATCAATGGGAGCCTTATCAAAACACTACAGATTTACCAAGTAAAGAATTAGTATTAAAAAATTTACTAAGTTGGATGAATGCGAATAACATTGATGAATTACGTGGTAAAACACAAATAATTATTGTGCCCACTTATCAGTTTAAAATTGTAGATATACTTATTACTAATTTTCATCAGCCCCAAAGTACTTTACTGTTGTTAGTTGCAGCCTTTACCAATAACAACTGGAAAAGCATTTACGAACATGCTCTGCAAAATAATTATCGTTTTTTAAGTTATGGCGATAGCTCTGTTTTGTTTTTGTAATTAATAAATAGTTTTTAGGAATTACAATTGTAGAATGAAATCCTTCCAGCGTCTGGTTTACAAACAAAACTCACACGTAGCTTGTCATGTTGAGTGCAACGAAACATCTCTCCACTAAGCCATTTCGAGTATTAACGAAGTAATCTGATGGATGTGTTTTAATATAAAATGCACCCAGAAAAATTACTCTTAAATAAAACATCCGAGTTGTGCTTCAATGCCGCAATATAAATCTTGTTAATTGTCTGTTGATTTGATTCCCTCTGCTTTGACTAACAATTGTATTCCCCAAATAAAAAAAGCAATACACAAAATTATTAGAAAAGCATAGTCGTCGTTTACAAGCAAGATATATATAAACCAAAGTGGTAGCGAAACAATACCTAATAATAAACTTAAAAATCCAAGAATTATTAATTTAGTTTTTTTAGTCATAAATTCTTATTAAAACATAGAGTGTGGTGAAATTGTAAATTAATCTGATTATATTAAAAAGGGATATTCTCATCAGAATTTCCAAACAAATTCATTTCTGAATCGTCATCATAGTTCATTTCTGAATTATCATCACAATATGAACAAGAATACACATCTGTATAATAATCATTGTAACTCAACTCACCAATTCCACAAGCTATATTTTCTTTTGATAGAAACCATTCGCCAGTAAATGAATTACAATTAGTGCATGTATTTGCTAAATAAGTTTCTTGCATAGTTTTAGAAAAATTCATTTTAAGTAAAACTCCTTTTTCAATTGCTAGTTCAATTTCTGTTTGATTAAAAGCAGTAGGACCATTAGTATAATCATCAATAGTCACAATAGCTATTTTCATTTCTTTTTCACATTTGTAACAAGTAGATTCAATGATTCTTAATATTCTTTCAGATATTGAATCCTGATTGCATTTAACGCATATTTTATTTTCAAATGAACTCATGTTAATAAGGATAAAAAGTACACGCTGTAAACTTAAACGAGTTATGTTTTATTTGCTTAATATTTTTTGTATAAAATCCGATGATACTGCGACAAGAATTTCTTGAATTACATTTAGTCCAAATTTTTGAGCTTTTGCCCAAAATTTAGAAAGTCTTTTAACAATTATTTTTTTTGTTTCCTTAGTAAGATTTTTTTGTATTTCATCTGCGTCATTTATTAAATCTTTCAATTCGGCTATCTCATCCTCACTTTTACCTTCATTGTGTTTTAAAATAATAGACTTTGTATTATTTAAGTATTCATAAAGAAAAGTTTGTTGTTGTAAGTCAAATGATGAATAATTTGCATCTTCATCAAGGGTCTCAAATTTTTTTTCAAATCGTTCTTGATTACTTTTTATAATGGGGTCGTCATAAATTGTTAACATATTATTATACTCTTCAATAATAGCTAACCAGTTTTGGATTGAGTTTGATACTAAATCATTTTTAATCCAAATTTTCCGCAAAGAAATGTCATCTTTGCTACTTGGTTTATATTCAATAATATATCCAGATTGATTATTTGATGATTCCTTTCTTATTATTTTATAATATAAATCAGAATGAAGATCTTTGTCTTTTAAATGAAAAATAACATCATCATTTTTAACAGTTTCAACTAGGTTTAAGTTTTTATGAACTAAAGGTTGTAGTGACTCTAAGATTGCTAAAGGGATTTTTTTCTTCATTTATTATATTTCTAATTATATCACAATTTAACTCAAAACACTAGGATATCAAAAGCAATTATTTCAACATTCTTAAGAATGTATTAACATAAAAATTTCACACTTTCTTCTTCTCAAAATACTTACACCACTCAGTAAGCTGGCATTCTGCGCATTTGGGAGTGCGTGCTAAACATGTGTAGCGTCCGTGTAATATTAGCCAATGGTGCGCGCGTGGTATTAATTTTTCGGGTATAAATTTTACCAACTGTTGTTCGCATTGCAAAGGTGTTTTTGCATTGGTGGTTAAACCCAATCGTGCAGAAACTCTAAAAACATGGGTGTCTACAGCCATTGCAGGTTTATCGTAAACAACAGATGCAATTACGTTAGCTGTTTTTCGGCCTACACCGGGCATCTTTATTAGTTGATCAATTTCGGATGGTACAATATTTTTAAATTCGTTTACTAATATTTGCGCCATGCCCACCAAGTGTTTGGCTTTGTTGTTGGGGTAACTTATGCTGCGTATGTAATTAAAAATGGTGTCGCTATCTGCTTTGGCTAAACTATCTGCCGTAGGAAAATCTTTAAATAATTTTGGCGTAACCATATTCACACGTTTATCGGTACACTGCGCCGAAAGTATTACCGCCACTAGCAATTCGTAAGGGTTATTGTAATGCAGTTCTGTTTCTGCAACAGGAACATTGGTTTCAAAGTAATCTAGTATATTTTTATAACGCTGCGCTTTTAGCATAATTTTTTTTGTTGTACAAAGTACAAAGTAAATAGTATAAAGTTGTTCCCTGTTTTTGTATTTAATATGTTCTACTTTGTACTCCGTACTTAATACTTTGTACTCAATTGTTCCACAATCCTATCACAAGCAGTATCTAATAATTCAAATACTTGCTGAAAACCTTCTTCGCCACCAAAGTACGGGTCGGGTACAGCTTTGTTACTGCCAGGATAAACCAAATTTAAAATCATTTCTACTTTTGCTATGTCGTTTGCATTGCGCGCTAAAGCTTTTACATCGCGATAGTTACTTGCATCCATTACATAAATTTTATCAAAGGCATCAAAATCTTTTATGGTAAATGGGCGCGATACTAATGTTGAAATATCTACACCATTTTTTTTAGCATTTGCCTGACTTCTTCTATCAGGATTTTCGCCTTCGTGATTACTAGATGTACCCGCAGAATCAATTGTGATTTTTAATCCGTGTTGATTTGCTTTGTGTCGTAAAATACCTTCTGCTACTGGCGAACGACAAATGTTACCTAAACAAACCATTACTATTTTTTGCATATTATTTTTTTTATTTGCGAGGCACGAAGCAATCTTATGAGTGAGACTACTTCTTTTTTCGCAGTTACAATGTGTAAGCTAATTTACTATAAAAAAAAACAGTGAACTAAAATTTTAGTTCACTGTTTTAAATAATTTATTTTAAATTATAAAACGCTAATACGTTTATCTAATTCGTCGATGTATTGTTTAAAACGTTTGTCAGTATCCATTAAGTTGTTTACTGTTTTGCAAGCGTGTAATACCGTTGCGTGATCTTTACCACCGCATTGCATACCAATAGTTGCTAACGATGCTTTTGTCATTTGCTTAGAAAAATACATTGCAATTTGACGCGCTTGTACTACTTCACGTTTACGAGTTTTAGATTTCATTAACTCAATTGGTAAGTCAAAATAATCAGAAACAACTTTTTGTATGTAATCGATAGATACTTCACGAGCTGTGTTTTTCACAAACTTGTCAATCATCGATTTAGCTAACTCAAGCGTAATTGTTTTTTTGTTTAAAACAGATTGTGCAATTAAAGAGTTTAAAGCACCTTCTAATTCGCGAACGTTTGCAGTAATGCTGTACGATAAATATTCTATTACATCTTTTGGTAATTCAATGCCTTCGTTGTAAACTTTTTTCTCTAAAATAGAGATACGAGTTTCTAAATCTGGCGATTGCAAATCTGCAGCTAAGCCCCATTTAAAGCGAGATAATAAACGTGGTTCAAAACCTAACATTTCTACTGGCGCTTTATCAGAACAAATTACGATTTGTTTGCCTGATTGGTGTAAGTGATTAAACAAGTGGAAGAAAATCTCTTGTGTTTTTTCTTTACCTGCTAAAAACTGAATATCATCAATAATCAACACATCAATCATTTGGTAAAAATGAATGAAATCGTTTTGATCGTTATTTCTAACAGACTCTACATATTGTTGGAAGAATTTTTCTGAACCAACATACAATACAGTTTTGTTAGGGAAATTGTTTTTAATTTGAATACCAATAGCGTGTGCTAAGTGAGTTTTTCCTAAACCAACACCACCATAAATTAATAATGGGTTAAATGCGGTTCCTCCTGGTTTGTTTGCTACAGCATAACCAGCAGAGCGAGCTAAGCGATTGCAATCTCCTTCTACATAATTATCAAATGTGTAGTTAGGGTTAAGTTGAGATTCAACATTAATCTTTTTTAATCCTGGAATAATAAATGGATTTTTAGGTCCTTTGCTGTTTAAATCAATCGGCATGTTCATAGCCGGGTTGTTTACAGCCTTTTTATCAGATGCAGGAAGTTTAACAGTGTATGGTTTAGACGAGCTACTAGAGTTTTCTACAATAATATTGTATTCTAATCTACCATCAACACCTAATTCTTTACGAATTGTTTTCTTTAATAAGGTAATGTAATGCTCTTCTAACCACTCGTAAAAGAATTGGCTAGGTACTTGTATAGTAAGTACACTTTCGCTTAGTTTAACAGCCTTAATTGGCTCAAACCATGTTTTAAAACTTTGTGGACTTACATTATCTTTTATTACAGCGAGGCAACTCTCCCAAATTTTTTCAAAACTTTTCTCCATAATCTTCATTCGCAGCGAAACAATTTTTTTAATTAATAATTATATAATATTCTTTAATAGTTCTCTTAATGTTAATTTCTTTGGGTTATCAACAACCGAACGCAAATATTCCAAAAAAGAAGTGTAAAAAAAAATGTTTTTTCTATTGACTTTTAGTTTTTTTTGACATGTCCGTATTCATAGTGTTTTAAGCCTGTTTGGTAGGGGGGCAAAAAAATAATTGTAAAAAAGTATGTAAAAAATAGTTGTAAAAATATTTTTTTGTTTCAAATTTTTTATTGAAATAAGAAAACAACGTACCCTCTAAATTAACAACGTATTAACCGAAGTTTTCGTAATTTTTTACTAACAAACTAGCACTCTCTACTTTTTTTCTTTTTTTAGAATTACGTTCAAAGTAAAAACTTATTTTACCTAGCTTAATACCAGCCCAGCCTACCTGCGAAACAATTACTTCTTTTCCATCTCTATTACCAAACGTAACAGGTGTATCTAAAAAAGTATGCGTATGGCCCCCAATTATTAAATCAATGTTACGCGATTGTTTTGCTAAAGTTACGTCGCTAATTTTTCTACTTTCGTAGCTAAAACCTAGGTGCGACAGGCAAACCACTAAATCGCATTTTTGATCTTCTTTTAAAAACAAACTCATTCTTGCTGCTTTTGCAACAGGGTCGCTATATTTAGTGTTGCCGTACATTCGTTTATCTACAAGCCCATCAAGCTCAATACCTATTCCAAAAATGCCAACTTTAATTCCGTCTTTCATTATTATTTTATACGGAATAGTTTTTCCTTGCATAGGCGTATCCGTAAAATCGTAGTTGCAATTTATAAACGGAAACTGCGCATGTGGTAATTGTTTTGCCAAGCCTTCTAACCCATTATCAAAATCATGATTCCCAATTGTGCTAGCATCGTAGCCCATTGCGCTCATTAATTTAAATTCTAGTTCACCACCATATCTGTTAAAGTAAGGTGTGCCCTGAAAAACATCTCCAGCATCTAACAACAAAACGTTTTTATCGTTTCTACGAATTTCATTTATTAATGCTGCTCTACGTGCCGCACCTCCCAATCCCGCAAATTTAGGGTCGTTATCAGGAAACGGATCAATGTGACTATGCACATCGTTAGTAGATAAAATTGTAATTTTTACCAAATCACTAGCAGCAAAAGCATTCGATGCTAAGCCTTGTAAGCCAATAATACCAATACTTCCGTAAAGCGATTGTTTTAAAAAATTACGTCGCTCGTTATTTAAAATATATTCTTCCATCCAATTTGGGTTGTAATGTTTTTCCTTTTTTATTTTCTTCGCGCATGTAATCAATCATTGCAGTACGCATTAAATATTTAATAGTATCAATTGCAATTGGATTATTAAAAAAGCGCATTTTGTCGCCACCTGCCGATAAATAATCTGATGTTACAATTTTATACGTTTTGTTTATATCAAATGGTTTTCCGTTAATCAACATGTCAACAGCAGCTGTATCGCTTATTCCCATTTTCATTCCCGAAAAGGGCATACCTTTATTATATGCAATATAATCAAACATTTCTTGCGTTTTTTTTCCGCTAAGTGTTAGCACAACAATTTCGTTTTCAAAAGGCATTAATTCAAAAACTTTACCAACGGTAATTTCTCCTTTGGGTAGTGATGTGCGCAAACCACCTTTGTTTAACAAACAAAAATCAACGCCTTCGCTATATTTCAATTTGTATTTTTCGTTGGCTTTTATCAAAACAATATCAGCAACTAAATTTCCTAAAGTGCTTTCTGGGTCGCCTTTTACAGCTTCTGCTTCGCTAATAATTAAAACATCGTTCATTTCAGCATCTAGCGGTGCTTTATACGGATTTATCATTGCTAAAATAGATGAATCTGGTTTTTGCTCTTTGTTTAATTGTACAGCACCTTTTTCTGTTTTAACTAATTTTGGTGGAGGAGAACACGCAACTACAAATGATAAAAATAGAAATAGTACTGCGTTTAAATTTTTCTTACAAAACATACTTTTTAAATTACCCTACAATATATTCACAATTATGCTTTTTTGCAACAAAATAATAATAATTTTATACTATAATTTTTGCTATAGATTTATTACTAAATGTACACTACAGAAACAAAACTTAGAGTTAGGTACGCCGAAACAGATAAAATGGGCTACTGCTATTATGGTAACTACGCCGAATATTTTGAAGTGGGTAGAGTAGAAGCATTGCGTGCTTTAGGCGCTACATACAAAGAAATGGAAGATAATGGTGTAATGTTACCTGTTTTATCTTTTTCTATAAAGTACTTTAAACCTGCGTTTTACGACGATTTACTAACCATTAAAACTACAATTACTGAGTTACCAACTACACGACTTCATTTTACTTACGAAACAATAAACGAAAATAATGTAGTTTTAAATAAAGCTGAAACAACACTTGCTTTTATTGATATGAAGACAGGAAAGCCTTGCCATGCGCCCGATTGGTTTATGAAAAAAATGAATCCTTTTTTTACTGATAAAGAATAAATATGAGTTTAAATAAAAAATCGCAAACCTATTTAATTGTATTAGTTGCTGCGCTAGGTTATTTTGTAGATATATATGATTTAGTTTTATTTAGTGTTGAACGTAGAGATAGTTTACTCGAAATTTTAGGACCTAATGCAACCGATTTACAATTAAAAAATGTGGGAATGAATTTGCTGAACTGGCAAATGGGTGGGATGTTGGTAGGTGGTTTATTATGGGGAATTATCGGCGATAAAAAAGGAAGATTATCTGTTTTATTCGGTTCAATATTATTGTATTCGTTAGCAAATATTATAAATGGTTTTGTGCAAACTGTTCCGCAATATGCCTTGTTGCGTTTTATTTCGGGTTTTGGTTTAGCGGGCGAATTAGGAGCAGGAATTACTTTAGTAAGCGAAACTATGAGTAAAGAAAAACGGGGTTACGGAACTATGATAGTTGCAACTGTTGGTGTATTTGGCGCTGTAGTTGCGGGTTTTATGGGCGATGTAATTACTAATTGGAGATATTCTTATTTTTTAGGTGGCGCAATGGGATTAGTTTTATTGCTTATGCGAATGGGTATTTTAGAATCAGGAATGTTTAAAACTGTTAAAGAATCGAAAGCAAAACGCGGTAACTTTTTTATGTTGTTTCAAAACAAAAAAACTGCTATAAAATATTTAAGTATTATTGCTATTGCAGTACCTGTTTGGTACGTTATGGGTATATTAATAACCTTTGCACCTGAAATTACTCCAAAGCTCGGATTGCTAGAAAAACCTGATGGTGGTAAGTCAATTATGTTTGCTTACATTGGTATAACCATCGGCGACTTGGTGAGCGGATTAATGAGTCAGTTAATGAAGAGCAGAAAAAAAGTTTTGTTTATATTTTTACTATTAACATTAGTAGGAATTATTATGTATTTTACTGTTCCGTTAACATCGCTTTTTATGTTTTATACAATAATAACTTTTATAGGTTTTGCAACGGGTTATTGGGCAGTTTTTATGGGCACAGCAAGCGAGTTGTTTGGCACAAACATTAGAGCAACCGCAACTACTACAGCGCCTAATTTTGTTAGAGGTGCAGTAATTCCATTAAGTTTAAGTTTTAGATTTATTGAAGGATATACGGATACAATTTCTGCTGCAATTTGGGTAGGAATAATTGTTTTAGTTATAGGATTTATTGCGGTTTATTTATTAGAAGAAACGTATCACAAAGATTTAGATTATACTGAATAATATGAAAAAAACATTAGTAATTGGAGCTTCAGAAAATCCTGAACGTTATTCCTACAAAGCTACAGAAGCCTTAAAAAAGCATAAACACGAAGTAATTGCTTTGGGTTTAAAAGAAGGAGAAATTAACGGAACAAAAATAGTTACTGGAAATCCTGATTTAAAAGATATTGATACGGTAACATTATATGTTGGTCCAAAAAACCAACCCGACTATTTTGATTATGTATTGAGTTTAAAACCAAAACGTGTTGTGTTTAATCCAGGCACAGAAAACGAAGTGTTCGAAAATTTATTGACTAAAAATGGAATAGAAGCAGAACGTGCTTGTACTTTGGTTTTGTTGAGTTTAAATCAATATTAGTTTTTTTACACAAAGGTTTTAGATGCTTCGTTGCACTCAGCAGGACAAACTACATGTGAAAGGTTATGCACATTTTGTCATCCTGACGAAGGAAGGATCTATTTATTAAACCGTTCCATTCATTTTAATATGCGGAATTCCATCTTCGTCGTAAACATCGCCAACAGAGCTAAAGCCAAGGTTTGTATAAAATTTTTCTAAATGATATTGCGCAGAAATTGTAATTTTTGTTTCTGCGCCAAACAGTTTTTTTACACAATTTTTTCCTTCTGCAAATAATTCTTTGCCTAGGTCTTTGCCTCTAAACGAAGGATGCACAACAACTCTGCCAATACTAACCATTTTTTGGTAATGGTGTTCGGCAGGAATTATTCGTAAATAAGCAGCCATTTTATTTTCGGAGTAAGCAAATAAATGATAGCAATTAACATCGATTCCATCGCAATCTAAATATGGGCAATTTTGTTCTACAACAAAAACAGTTTCGCGTAAATTTATTATATCGTAAAGTTGATTTACAGTTAATTCGCTAAACTTTTTTAATTCCCATTTCATAGTATTTCCTTTATTAGACTCAAAACACTGCAATATTAGTGTATTCAAGTTTCAAATAAAAATTTGATATTATCTTTGTTTATATACCATAATCATGGTATATTCGTATCACTCAAAATTAAATACCTATCAATAACCTTAAAAAATAAATAAAATGGCTTTCGACATTGAAATGATTAAATCGTTGTATGCTACTTTTCCTTCAAAAGTTGATGCAGCAAGAAAATTAGTTGGCAAACCCCTAACATTAGCTGAAAAGATTTTGTATGTGCATTTACATGCAGATCAAAAAGCTGAAGTTTTTGAAAGAGGAAAATCGTATGTTGATTTTGCACCCGATAGAGTTGCAATGCAAGATGCTACAGCACAAATGGCTTTGTTGCAGTTTATGCAATCTGGTCGTCCAAAAGTTGCTGTTCCATCTACAGTACACTGCGATCACTTAATTACTGCAAAAGAAGGAGCTGCTACCGATTTAGCATTTGCAAATAAAGAAAGTAAAGAAGTATTTGATTTTTTAGGTTCTGTATCTAATAAATACGGAATTGGTTTTTGGAAACCAGGAGCGGGAATTATTCACCAAGTTGTTTTAGAAAATTATGCTTTCCCTGGTGGAATGATGATTGGTACCGATTCGCACACTGTTAACGCAGGTGGTTTGGGTATGATTGCAATTGGTGTTGGTGGTGCCGATGCTTGTGATGTTATGGCAGGTTTGCCTTGGGAACTAAAAATGCCAAAATTAATTGGTGTTAAATTAACTGGTAAATTAAGTGGTTGGACAGCTCCAAAAGATGTTATTTTAAAAGTAGCAGGTATTTTAACTGTAAAAGGTGGTACCGATGCTGTTGTTGAATATTTTGGTGAAGGCGCAATTGCAATGAGTTGTACTGGTAAAGGTACAATTTGTAACATGGGTGCTGAAATTGGCGCAACAACTTCTACTTTTGGTTATGATGCAAGTATGGAGCGTTATTTAAAAGCTACAGGTCGTGCTGATGTTGCCGAATTAGCAAATGGTATTAAAGAACATTTAACTGCAGATCCTGAAGTTTATGCTAGTCCAGAAAAATATTTTGACCAAGTAATCGAAATTAATTTATCAGAATTAGAACCACACGTTAATGGACCTTTTACACCAGATTTAGCTACACCAATTTCTAAATTAAAAGAAGCTGCTTTAGCAAACGGATGGCCAACTAAAATTTCTGTTGGTTTATTAGGTTCTTGTACTAACTCATCTTACGAAGATATTTCTCGTGCGGTAAGTTTAGCAAAACAAGTATCATCTAAAAATTTAAAAGCTAAATCAGAATACTTAATCAATCCAGGTTCTGAGCAAATTCGTTACACAATTAAGCGTGATGGATTTTTAGATGTCTTCGATCAAATTGGCGCAAAAGTGTTTACTAACGCTTGCGGTCCATGTATTGGTATGTGGGACAGAATGGGTGCAGAAAAACAAGAAAAAAATACTATCATTCACTCGTTTAATAGAAACTTTGCAAAACGTGCCGATGGAAATCCAAACACGTATGCATTTGTTGCATCGCCCGAAATTGTAACAGCAATGGCTATTGCAGGCGATTTAACTTTTAATCCTTTAACAGATTATTTAACAAACGAAAAAGGTGAGCAAGTTAAATTAGATGCACCAAGTGGCGACGAGTTACCAACAAAAGGTTTTGCAGTAGAAGATGCTGGATACCAAGCTCCTGCTGCTGATGGTCGTGGTGTAACAATTGCTGTTTCTCCAACATCAGACAGATTACAATTATTAGATCCTTTTGCAGCATGGGAAGGTGCTGACTTACGTGGCTTAAAACTTTTAATTAAAGCAAAAGGTAAGTGTACTACCGATCATATTTCTATGGCTGGTCCGTGGTTAAAATTCCGTGGTCACTTAGATAATATTTCTAACAACATGTTGATTGGAGCAGTTAACTTTTATAACGAAAAAACAGACAGCGTAAAAAATCAATTAACAGGAACTTACGAAAGTGTTCCAAAAGTTCAACGTCAATACAAAGCAAAAGGCATTGGTTCTATTGTTGTTGGTGATGAGAACTATGGCGAAGGATCATCTCGAGAACATGCAGCTATGGAGCCACGTCATTTAGGAGTTAGAGCAGTTTTAGTAAAATCGTTTGCACGTATTCACGAAACAAACCTTAAAAAACAAGGTATGTTAGGTTTAACATTTGCAGATAAAAGCGATTACGAAAAAATTAAAGAAGACGATACTGTAGATATTATTGGCTTAACAACTTTTGCTCCGGGTAAACCATTAACATTAGTGTTTAACCACGCTGATGGAAGCAAAGACGAAATAAAAGCAAATCATACTTACAACGAACAACAAATAGAATGGTTTAAAGCAGGTGGTGCTTTAAACATTATTAGAGCACAAGTTGCGAACTAAATTTGTAAAAATTAATTAAAAAAAACGCCTCAAATTTTTGAGGCGTTTTTTTTATGTTGTTTTGCTTTCTTTTATCCAAGCCCGTAATTTTGTTTCAAAACGTTTGGCTTGTTGAATTAGCCTGCCTCCATCTGTATGAAAATCATCGTAAGCAGTTAGAATAACATAATCAAGTGTTTCTGGTTTTGAAAGTAAAATAGTAATGTTCGATTTTATATCAGGAATTAAATTTGTTTCTTCTTCTGCCGACCAACAAACTAGTTTCCCTATGAGATTAAGTAAATAAGCAAATGCAATTTTTTCGTTTTCAGATAATTTAGTTTGTGGATGTTCAACTAAATAATATCTTTCAATAATATCTAATTCTGTTTTTAATTTATCTTTTATCGACTGCTCCATTGCATTATTTTTAATTATAAAAGTAAACGTTTAATTTAATTTTTGATTTAAATAAATTAAAACTAAATTTGTAACCATTGTTTAATGTTAATCTATGTGGTTATGAATGAATATTTGACACTTGCAGAAGCTTCTAAACTTATTGGAAAGAGTAAAGAAACATTAAGACGTTGGGATAGAGAGGGAAAGCTTTCTGCTGTTCGCGAACCTATTAGTAATTATCGTGTATATAAAAGAGAACAAGTAGAAATTTTGTTTTCAGATTTTTTTAGAACAGATTCAGAAAAAATAGAAACAAATTATGTTGAAGCGCATCATAACTATTCAGTTTTAGAGTTATTTGCTGGCGCAGGAGGTTTGGCTGTGGGTTTGGAAAAAGCAGGATTAAAATGCGTAGCGTTAAATGAAATTGATAAATGGGCTTGCCAAACACTAAGAAATAATAGACCGAATTGGAAGGTTTTAGAAGGTGATATTAAATCTTTTAACTTCTCTGAATATTATAACAAAGTTGACGTTGTTACAGGCGGATTTCCTTGTCAAGCATTTAGTTATGCAGGAAAAAAATTAGGTTTAGCAGATGCAAGGGGCACTCTTTTTTATGAGTTTGCAAGAGTTGTTAAAGAAATAAATCCTCCAATTTGTATTGGAGAAAATGTTCGTGGTTTGTTGAGTCACGAAAATGGAAAAACGTTACAAGGGATGATTTCAATTTTAGATGAAATTGGTTATAATGTTGTGCCTGTTCAAGTTTTAAAAGCAATTAATTTTAAAGTTCCACAAAAAAGAGAGCGCCTTATTTTAGTTGGAATTAGAAAAGATATTAATTTAAACTTTGAATATCCAAAACCTTACAAAAAGATTTATAATTTAAAAGATGCTTTAAAAAAAGGAGAGTTATTTGATACAAACGTTCCAAAATCGTTGGGTGCTAAATATCCACAAAGTAAAAAAGAAGTTTTAGATTTAGTTCCGCAAAAAGGATATTGGCGAGATTTGCCACTCGAAATTCAAAAAGAATTTATGGGAGGAAGTTTTTATTTAGGTGGAGGAAAAACTGGTATTGCAAGAAGAATTGGTTGGGACGAACCATGTTTAACACTTACATGTAGTCCTGCTCAAAAACAAACGGAAAGATGTCATCCTGATGAAACGCGTCCTTTTACAGTTCGCGAATACGCTAGAATACAAACTTTTCCTGATGATTGGAAATTTGAAGGTTCACTAGCTCAACAATACAAACAAATTGGAAATGCAGTTCCTGTAAATTTAGGAGTAGAAGTAGGTTATTCTATTGTTAAGTTTTTAAATTCGTATTACAATTTATCAAAGCCTAAATAATAACTGTAATTCTCGAAAGTAATTTGATCTAAAATACTTCTTTTGCTAGTTTTTATTTCAGATTCTATTTCTTCAAGTGCAGAGTTTTCAGTTATTTCTTTTTTAGTGTCAACTGATTTTAAATAATCGTCAATTGCTTTAGGCAATATTTTGTATAGTTCATACATAGCTTCTTTTCGACCTGTAATTAAAGAATAAAATTGGTCACCAGAAATTTTATACACGCGACTATGACTATATTCTTTGCCATTTATTTCGCCACTCCAAAGTTCACAAAAACTGCCTTTTGCTAAAATTTGAACCCAATAACATTTAGCTTTTTTATAATCATTAGCATAACGAGCTAATTTTTGAAAGAGTGCTTCGGCAGCACTACTATTCATTGTATTGTGTTTGTTTTTAATATCAGCAAATAAAGAATCGTCAATTGCTTTTATATCATAACCGCTCAAATTACCAGCTTCATAACCTTCTACACCTCCTAAAATTTGTTCATGAAACGTACCAATAGAATTATTAATTGATTTATCAATCTGTCTTAAAATTTCAGACTGAATAAGATTTTCTTCTTTTATTTGGTTGAATTTAGCATCGAACGTTAGTTTAATTGTATCAACCTTATTTGTATAAAAATTCTTTTTGGAGATATTGTTTTTTGCTTTTAAATACGACTTGTGTAAATTTTCTATACACTTAATTAAATGCTCGTCAGATATGTATGTTAAGTATTTATTTTTCATTCTAATTTAATGTTTAATAAAGCTAAGTTAATACTAAAAGTTAATTTATATAAATACTAGGGTTAAAATAAAGTAGCAATAAATTAGAATGTTTTATAGCATAAAACAAAAACGCTCCACCAATTGGTAGAGCGTTAGTTTATTTAATATAACTTAAAATTATTCTGCAACAGCAATTGGCTCTGCAGCGCCGCTTAAAATAGCTCTAATTTTACCTTCTATTTCATCACTCATTTCTGGATTATCTAAAAACAATTGTTTTACAGAATCTCTACCTTGTCCTAATTTGGTATCGCCATAACTAAACCAAGAACCACTCTTTTTAATAATGTTGTGTTCTACACCTAAGTCAATAATTTCGCCAACTTTAGAAATTCCTTCTCCATACATAATGTCGAACTCAGCTAATCTAAATGGAGGAGCAACTTTATTTTTTACAACTTTAACACGTATTCTGTTTCCAGAAACTTCGTCTCCATCTTTTATTTGTCCAGTTCTACGAATATCTAAACGAACAGATGCGTAAAATTTAAGTGCATTACCACCAGTTGTAGTTTCTGGGTTACCAAACATAACTCCAATTTTTTCGCGCAACTGGTTAATAAAAATTACGCAACAGTTGGTTTTGTTAATTGTACCTGTAAGTTTACGTAATGCTTGCGACATTAAACGTGCTTGCAATCCCATTCTAGAATCGCCCATTTCGCCTTCTATTTCTGCTTTTGGAGTAAGTGCCGCAACAGAGTCAATTACAATAATGTCAATTGCGCCCGAGCGAATTAAATTTTCTGTAATTTCTAAAGCTTGCTCACCATTATCGGGTTGCGAGATTAATAAATTCTCTGTGTCAACGCCTAATTTTTGAGCATAAAAACGATCGAAAGCATGTTCTGCATCAATAAAAGCAGCAATACCTCCTTTTTTTTGCGCTTCTGCAATGGCGTGAATCGCCAATGTAGTTTTACCAGATGATTCTGGACCATAAATTTCTATTACTCTACCTTTTGGAAAACCTCCAATACCTAAAGCAACATCTAATCCTAACGAACCTGTAGAGATAACTTCCATTGGTTCTATAGCACTTTCGCCCATTTTCATAATGGTGCCTTTTCCATACGATTTTTCTAATTTATCGATGGTAAGTTGAAGTGCTTTCAACTTTTCTTTATTTACTTCTTTTGCAGAAGTTTTGTCTTCTTTTGGTTCTTTTGCCATTTTATTTAGATGATTTGATTTGCGTGATTTTTCGTTTCTACTTTTGTAATAATATTTTCAATAATTCCTTTTTCGTCAATTACAAAAGTTGTGCGGTGCATACCGTCGTATTCTTTACCCATAAATTTTTTTAATCCCCAAACACCATAATCTAAAGCTACTTTTTTATCTGTATCAGCAATTAATGGAAATGGCAAACTAAATTTTTCTATAAACTTTTTGTGCGATGTTTCACTATCTGTGCTTACACCAATTACGGCATAACCTTTTTTTAATAATGCAGCATAATTATCTTTTAAGTTACAAGCTTGCACAGTGCAACCCGGCGTGTTATCTTTTGGATAAAAATACAATACTACTTTTTTACCTTTAAACTGAGTTAAGGTAATTTTTTCGCCATTTTGATTTACGGCATTAATTGCGGGAGCTTTATCTCCAATTGCTAAATGAAACATAGTACAAATAAATTAAGATTTAGCTTTAATAACAACAAAAAAGCCGAAATGTTATAAACAGAAAAAAAGGATAATTTAAAGGCTTAACGTAAATAGATTACGGTTTGCTAGCAATTTGTGTTTTGGAGTGTTTAAAAGCAAAAAAAAGCCTCAGAAAACGAATTCTCTGAGGCAAAACTAATCAAAAAAAAATGTAAATTATATTTTCAATTTTAAACCTGCGTTTAATTGACGGAATCCTCCAGGCATAATTCCAGACGAAACTCTATGTAAGCGTGAAGCTTTATATACTTCGTTTGTTAAATTTTTACCAGCAAAAAATAATGTTAAACCCGATAAATATTTGTTTTTAGCATTTTTAAAACTGTAAGACACATTTGCGTCGATTGTATTGAAAGATGGCAATTTGCCCATTGCACCTTCTAGCGTTTCGTTAGTTAAGTTAATATAATCGGTGTATTGCGCAGCTACTTTATTATAGTTAGCGCTAACTAATAAATTTCCAAAACCATAACTTACATTAATGTTTATAATGCTTGTAGGAATATAAGGAGCAGCATTATTTTTTATTCCATCTTTTCCAAAAACATAATTCATTTTTTTAATTTTCGAAAAATCAGCATCAGTTAATTCTCTTGTAATTAAGCTGTCTTTGCCTTTAGCATCAGCAAAATAAATTTCAAAACCATTTCGCTCAGTGTTTATTTTATTTACTAATTCTGCTTTGCTTTCGTCAGTATGTTTTGCACGAAGAATATCAGCATCGTTTAGTTTACCGCTTGTAATAACTGATTGCATGGCAGTATAAGCAACACCAATACTTAAATTTTGATTAGGCATACTAACTATTTTATGCATGTTTACAATGGCATTGGCTTCAACTCCTTGTATTGTAACCGAACCCAACGTTTGAAAAGCTTCGTTACGACCAGCAGAATAAAAATTGTTGATGTTGTTGTTAAAATAAGTAGTTTGCGTTTCTATTTTTTGTTCTAACAAATTACCTCTAAATCCAGCTTCAAAATTTAAACTTGTTTCTGCTTCAATATTTATTTCATCTGTTGGAGTTGGGTTTGTTACAACACCATCTGTTACCGTTAAAAATCCGTAGCCTGATGTTGGTGGTGTGTAGCCTTGGTAAGCACCAGTAAACAACTGAAGATTATTTTTTTCGTTGTTTAGCAACTCGTAATTAAAACTTGCGCCCGCTAATAAAGTCGTGAAAGTGTTTAAATTACTTCCAAAATTTTTGCTACCTGTGTTGTATTTATTTTCAGCAATCTTTTTTAAATCGAATCGGCGCATTTCTAACCACTCGTATCTAACAGTAGGAGTAAAGCTTATTTTGCCATAAGTAAATTTATTTTTTACATAGCCAGAAACTGCTCCCAGCAAAAATTTATTGTCTTTGTCTAATTTTCCGCTTCTAGAAAAACGAGAAGAATCGTTAATAAACTCAACATCATTAAATTGTTCTGCGTGGTATTTTATTCCTGTTTCAAAGTTTCCTTTTAAACTATTTTTCTCCCAATTGTAGTTTAACGTTTCTTGCACACCAGCAACTTTAAAAGTTCTGTTTCTTGCACGCGTTTTCTCTTTTCCACCTGCAACAACACCAACTCTAATCCAATCTTCGTCTTCGTTAGTGTTATTAGCTAAATAGCTGTAACGTTCGCTGTTATAAATTTCTGAGCCTAAATATTTTTCGGCTGCATTGGCTTTAATTAAAGTGTTTTCTTGTCTCCACCAATCGCGTTGAAATTGATTCGCATATACTTTTGTTGTCAGCGTAACATTTTTGTTGGCTTTGTATTTGTGAGCTAAATCTATTGCATAACGTTTAGAAAATAAATCGTCAGCATCAAACGGATTTAGTTTAGGGTTGATGTTGTACGTGTAAGGCGTAATAGCGCTGTAAGAAGCTTTTGAAGTTTCTTGATGATAATTTACTTTTGCGTAAATGCTTGATTTTTCAGTTAAATCAGAAAATATTTTTGCAGTAGTGTTAAATATATCGCTTTGCGAATTTTGAATAAATCCATCAAAATGTTTGTTTAAAACTTGAATTTCTGCGCCTGTTTTATTCCAAGTTCCTCCATAAGATAGGTACTGAGCGTTATATCCATTTTCGCCACCTGTTAAAGTTAAATCTAAAGTAGGAGTTGATGGAGGTCTTTTTGTGATGTAGTTAACAACGCCATACATTGTGTTAGAACCTAACGACAAAACATCAGCACCTTTAATAATTTCTATACCATCTAATCTGTCAGAAGGTGGATTGTAATACGCTTCTGGAGCTAAGTATTGTGCTGGAGCAATTGGTGTTCCATCTTCTAAAACCAATAAATGTTCAGAACGACGCGGGTACGAACCTCTAATGCCAATGTTTAATCGGTTAGAAATTCCCATATCGCCAGATACGTTTACGCCAACTACTTTTTTTAGCACTTCTTCGCTACCAATTGCTTGTGTACGCTCTAATTCTGCTTTGCTTACAACGCTGTTGCTTGAGGCGTATTTTTCGTTGTAAATACCTGTGCTACCAATTACTGTAATTTCTGCAATTTGAATATTTTTTTCTTCAATACTTATTTTTGATAAATCAATAACATCATCTGCAGTTTTAATAGATATAGAATCAATAATTTTGTCTTCTAAACCCAAAGCTGTAAATGATAATTTATAAGTACCTGGTTCTAATTTTAAAAATTGAAACGAACCATTGTCGTTGCTATAGGTTTTAGTTTTTTTGTTTAACTCAATTGTTACATAAGGAATTGGTTTTTTGTTAGTTGAGTTTATTAAAGTTCCTTTAATTTTTGCGTTTTGAGCGTATGAAGATGTTACAAAACCTATAGCGAATAGTAAATAGGATATTTTTTTCATTCTATATATTGTTTATTTAGACTAATTATAAATTATTGACAAAACTATTACCAATTCTACCTTATATCAATACCGCATTCGTGGTAATTTTTAAAATGCCAAAAACAAGAGCTATATTTGTGGGGTAAAATAAAAGGCAATTAATAATCATTTAAAAAAATAAAACGTGCTTTCATTTATAACTTGGAATCCCTCTCCCGAAATATTTTCTCTTGGTCCTATTTCTATCCGTTGGTATGGTTTGCTTTTTGCAACTTCGTTTTTAGCAGGATACAAATTGATGGCGTATATCTTTAAAAAAGAAAACATAAGTTTAGAAATACTTGATAAATTAGTTATTTACGTAGCTATTGGCACAGTTGCAGGTGCGCGTTTAGGACATTGTTTTTTTTACGATTTTGATTACTATAGTCAACATCCTTTCGAAATTTTACAGATTTGGAAAGGCGGATTAGCAAGTCATGGAGCTGCAATTGGTATATTGCTTGCATTGTTTTTCTTTGTAAAAAAGGTAAGCACAAAATCGTATTGGTGGGTGGTTGATAGAGTTGTAATTACAGTTGCTTTGGCTAGTTTTTTTATCCGTTTAGGAAATTTAATGAATTCTGAAATTATTGGAAGCGTAACTAACGTTCCGTGGGCATTTATATTTTTGAGTGAAGATGGCGAACCTCGTCACCCATCGCAGTTATACGAAGCGATTTGCTATTTATTTTTGTTTTTAACTTTAATGGGCATTTACCTTAAAAAAGGCACTCAATTAAAAGAAGGATTTTTGTTCGGATTATTTTTAGTATTGATGTTTACAACTCGTTTTTTTATGGAATTTATAAAAGCCGAGCAAGTAGATTTTGAAAAAGGAATGCTTATAAACATGGGGCAAATACTAAGTTTACCAATGATAGTAATTGGATTAGTAATTTTGTTTATGGTGCAGACCAATAAAAAGCTCCCAAAAATTGTTGGGAAATAGCTTATTTAGTTATGAATTATGAGTGCTGAGTTTTTAGTTTAAAGTTCATCAACCAAAACCACTTATAACTCATAATTCAAAACTCATAACTAATACTGTTCCTTTTCGTTCGGGAAATCTTTCGATTTTACATCGTGAATATAACCTTTAACTGCTCCACTTATTTCTTCGTAAAGATTTAAATAACGACGTAAAAAGCGTGGAGAAAATTCGTGCGTTATGCCTAACATATCGTGCAAAACCAAAACTTGTCCGTCAACACCGCCACCAGCACCAATGCCAATAACAGGTATTTGAATGCTTTGTGCTACTTTTTCGGCTAGTTTGGCAGGTATTTTTTCTAATACAATGGCAAAGCAACCACTTTTTTCAAGTATTTGAGCATCTTCAATTAAACGTGTTGCTTCTTCCTCTTCTTTTGCTCTAACTGTGTACGTTCCAAATTTGTAAATAGATTGTGGCGTTAAGCCCAAATGTCCCATAACGGGTATTCCTGCAGATAATATGCGTTCAATCGATTCTTTAATTTCTCTTCCGCCTTCTAGTTTAACAGCATGTGCACCCGCTTCTTTCATTAATTTAATGGCAGAATTTAAAGCTTCTTTAGAGTTGCCTTGATAAGAACCAAAAGGTAAATCGGCAACAACAAGAGCTCTGTCAACAGCTCTAATTACAGAAGCTGCGTGATATATCATTTGATCTAAAGTAATAGGCAAAGTTGTTTCGTGCCCTGCCATTACGTTAGAGGCTGAGTCGCCCACCAAAATAACGTCAATTCCAGCGGCATCAACTATTTTAGCCATCGAGTAATCGTAAGCCGTAAGCATTGATATTTTTTCGCCTTTGCGCTTCATTTCTTGAAGTACGTGCGTAGTAACTTTTTTTACTTCTTTGTGAACTGACATTGTACAATATGTGTTAAAAACGAACAAACTTAACTATAAAATTTATTTATTACTTTAAAATGATAAATTTGCAACTCCAAAATTTTAAAATGAAAACAAACTTGTACAAATTATTTATATTTTTTATAGCTATTTCTGTTGTTAGCTGTTCTACAGAAGTTGATTTAAATGCGCCATGGAAAGAGCAAATGGTAATTTATGGATTGTTAGATCAATCTAAATCAGTTCAGTACATTAATATTACAAAGGCTTATTTAGGCGATGGCGATGCTTTAGAAATGGCTAAACGAGGAGATTCTATTTATTACAATCCAGCTGATTTAACAGTTACTTTAGAAGAAATGAAAGGTAACGATATTGTTTCTACAGAAATATTACAGCCGGTATCAGTTTATAATAAAGAGGCTGGTATTTTTAACAACGACTCTGCAGCGCTATACAAAGCAGTAAACAAACTAAACTCAAATAACGATTATCAATTAACAGTTTTAAATAACAAAACAGGTTATAAAGCAACTGCTAAAACGCCATTGGTTAAAAGTGATGTGGGTAGAAATTTTACTTTTAATTTATATACAACTGGTACAGGCGTTGAAGAGAGTTTTAATTTTGTAAAAGCTAATGGTGCTTACATTGAGAATAAATCAATTGACTGGGTAGTTTACGAAAATGGTAAAGTGTATCAGCCAGTAATTCGTTTTAATTATTTAGAAGCAGATAATGTTGCCTTTACAGGTGCAGTAGCAAAATATGTTGATTGGTTTTTACCTCAAGAAAGAACAGAACAAAACCAATTAGTAAATAGCGAAATGGAAGCAATATTTGGCGGTGAAGAGTTTTTTAAATACTTAGCCGCTAAAATTCCTGCCGATGGAAAAATTAGAAGAGCTGGCAAATTAGAATTTACACTAAATGTTGGTGGAGAAGAGTTAGATTTATACTATCAAATAAGCAAACCTTCTACTGGTGTTAGTCAAGAAAAACCAACGTATACCAACATTACAAATGGTTTCGGAATATTTTCTTGCCGTTTTCAAAGTCCACCACAAATTGTACTTATAGAAAATGTATCATTAGACAAACTAATTAACGGCGAGTTAACCGCTGGTTTAGGCTTTAGACCTTAATTCTGTCGTTTTGTCATTAGAATATTCCTTTCTTTTGACAAAAAACACCGCAAAAGTGTCATTATTTCTAAGAAATAGTGACATTTTTTTTTGGCATAATGATTGAATTAATGCTCTCGAAAATAAGTAACTAATTAAACTCTAAATACAATGGCAAAAATTATCGGTATCGATTTGGGAACAACCAACTCATGCGTGGCAGTTATGGAAGGCAACGAACCAGTTGTTATTCCAAACAGCGAAGGTAAAAGAACAACTCCATCGGTTGTGGCGTTTGTTGACAACAACGAACGTAAAATAGGTGATCCTGCAAAACGTCAGGCAATTACAAACCCTAAAAAAACGATTTATTCAATTAAACGTTTTATGGGCGAAACTTACGATAAAGTAACTAAAGAATTTGAACGCGTACCATACGTTGTTAAAAAAGGCGACAACAATACACCTCGTGTAGATATTGATGGTCGTTTATATTCTCCGCAAGAAATTTCGGCAATGATTCTTCAAAAAATGAAGAAAACTGCTGAAGATTATTTAGGTCACGAAGTAACTGAAGCTGTTATTACAGTTCCTGCTTACTTTAACGATTCTCAACGTCAGGCTACAATCGAAGCTGGAGAAATTGCTGGTTTAAAAGTTCGTCGTATTATTAACGAACCTACAGCTGCAGCTTTGGCTTATGGTTTAGATAAAAAGAATAGAGATATTAAAATTGTAGTGTTTGACTGCGGTGGTGGAACACATGACGTTTCTGTATTAGAATTAGGAGATGGGGTTTTTGAAGTGAAATCTACTGATGGTGATACGCACTTAGGTGGTGATGACTTTGATCAAGTTATTATTGATTGGTTAGCCGACGAATTTAAAAGCGAAGAAGGAATTGATTTGCGTCAAGACCCAATGGCATTACAACGTTTAAAAGAAGCTGCAGAAAAAGCTAAAATCGAGTTGTCAAGCACAACTTCTTCTGAAATTAACTTACCATACATTATGCCAGTAAATGGTATACCAAAACACTTGGTAAAATCGTTAACAAGAGCAAAGTTTGAGCAATTAGCAGATAGCTTAATTAAACGTACAATTGAGCCTTGCAAAACAGCATTAAAAAATGCAGGTTATTCAATAGGCGATATCGACGAAGTAATTTTAGTTGGTGGTTCTACTCGTATTCCTGCAATACAAGAAGCGGTAGAAAAATTCTTTGGCAAAACGCCATCAAAAGGAGTAAATCCTGATGAGGTAGTTGCTTTAGGAGCTGCAATTCAAGGAGCAGTATTAACTGGCGAAGTAAAAGATGTATTGTTGTTAGATGTTATTCCTTTGTCGTTAGGTATTGAAACAATGGGCGGAGTTTTAACAAAATTAATTGAAGCTAACACAACTATACCTTCAAAAAAATCAGAGACTTTCTCTACAGCATCAGATAATCAACCATCGGTAGAAATACACATTTTGCAAGGTGAGCGCCCAATGGCAACACAAAATCGTTCGTTAGGTCGTTTCCATTTAGATGGAATTCCGCCAGCACCAAGAGGTGTTCCACAAGTTGAGGTAACTTTTGATATTGATGCAAATGGTATTTTAAATGTTTCTGCAAAAGATAAAGCAAGCGGAAAATCTCAAAATATTCGTATTGAGGCATCATCTGGATTATCTGACGAAGAAATCAAAAGAATGAAAGCTGAAGCAGAAGCAAATGCTGAATCAGATAAAAAAGCGAAAGAAGAAGTAGAAAAAATAAATGCAGCAGATAGCTTAATTTTCCAAACAGAAAAACAATTAAAAGAGTTTGGTGATAAAGTTCCTGCTGATAAAAAAGCACCGATAGAAGCAGCTTTAACTGAATTAAAAGCGGCACATGCTGCTAAAGATTTAGCTAAAATAGACGCAGCAATGGCAACATTAAACAATGTTTGGGGAGCAGCATCAGAAGAGATGTATAAAGCAACACAAGATGGTGGAGCAGGAGCAGGCGATGCTGCAAATGCATCTAACGCATCGAGCGGTGGTGAAGCAACTGATGTTGATTTTGAAGAAGTAAAAGAAGACAAAAAGTAATAAATACTTTTAGTAAAATAAAAAATCCCGAACGATGAGTTCGGGATTTTTTGTTTATTGAATGGTGCAAAAAAATTAAATTAAAATATTGATAAATTATTATTCATTATAAGATTTCGCACCTACGGAGCTTGGTTTTTATTTGGTTTATAATCTACCAATAGTTCGTTCCTACGGAACTTAACTAAGTTTTTATAACTCCATTAGGAGTTTGCTCTTTATAGAAATTAAACAACAACAACAACAACAACAATAACAGCGCCTTAGGTGCGAACTAATTTAATTTTTTACAATTTTAAAATTACTAATTGTGTTTTTATCAATTAACTGAATAAAATAAATTCCATTGGCTTCTTTGCTTAAATCAACAGCTAAATTATTACCCGTTAAATTTTGGTTTTCATAAACTAGCGCTCCATCTATTGATGTGATTTTTATAGTGCTATTTACAAAATCTGTTGCGTTACTAATTTGAATAGTTCCATTAGTAGGATTTGGATACAACTGAGTTGGGTTGTTATTTCTGATGTTTTTTATCATAGTGAGACAAGGATTATTGGCATTGAAATTCCAGCCTGCATTATTTGAAACATCATCACTACCTAGTCCTGCATAAAATGTTGCTCCACCAATTGCATTTAAGTCAGTTAAATAAAGATATTGAGCGCAAACATTTTCCGAAGATTTACTAATTGAAGCTTGAACACCTGAAGAATTTGATTTCAGCTCTATAGGAAAACCTGGGAGACCATTAGCATCAAAAAACAAATTTACAGTTTGGGTTTGTCCAGCTTCTAAAGTAT
>JAZKHE010000007.1:0-113312 GCA_040385525.1 Bacteroidota bacterium | reverse complement strand
CATTAAACATACGAGGGTTGTTTAAAACTCCAGTCCATGTCATGTTTTTGCAGTATGCAGGTACATTAATGTTTACGACTTGGCCAGAAGTTGAAAAAGACTGATTATCAAATATTACATTATCACTGTGTAATGGTAAGCAACCAGCTGGACTGCCTCCACTAGACAGACTCCAGTGTGAAACATCATTCCAATTACCTGCATTTCCTACCCAATAATAAGTTGAAGGTAGAACAGTATTAATTATCCATCCTGAGTTATTCCCCAAATCAATACTATTATTAGCAATATAAGTGGCACCACCAAACGCATTGATATTTTTAATGGATAGAAAATTTGTAATTACAGATCCAGATGGCATACTTAAATTTGCCTTAGTTCCATTTAGATTAGACCCCAATTCAATACTTTGCGTACAGCTTCCATTAGCATCAAAAAACAAATTTACAGTTTGGGTTTGTCCAGCTTCTAAAGTATAAGAATAACCTGGAGTAAACAGCAGACTATCCATAGAATTAGATCCGAAAAACTGAGCATTTGTATTTAAATGTACTTTGTTAAAATAGTTATTACCTTCAATTAAAATAAAAGAAGCAGTAGGGAGTGCTATTAAATTAAAATAATTTTTACCCCCACCGCTAAATAAACTAGCACCAGAAATAGTTGAAGTGCCAGCATAAATATTAGCAGAAGTGGCTAATTCCCAAGAAGCATCAGCAGAAAATAATTTAACTTTAGAGGATGAAAGATCAATAGTACTATTATTTAAAATACTAATATAATTTAGTATAAGGTTTTTACCATTAGTAAATAATTTTCCGTTGTAAAGCATTAAACCACCATCATCAGTATAAATAGAATCTTGCAAAGTCCATTCACCACCAATACCATCAAAATTTAAACTATTTACCATTTTAACACCAGCCATGTCAATCGAGTTTCCATTGAATGTTGAGACAAAGTTTAAACTTCCATTAATATTACCAGTTAACGACATGTTAGGATCAAGAGTTAATGAACCATAAATTTGTAATTGGTTGTTATCATTAAACATACGAGGGTTGTTTAAAACTCCAGTCCATGTCATGTTTTTGCAGTACACTATAGTTTGATCAATATAAATTACTTGATTTGAATTTGTAAAGGAATTAATATCAAAAAAAACATTATCAACTGATTGAGGTATTTGAGTATGCATATTGGTACCTCCTGATGTCGTAGCCCAATGTAAAGAATAGTTACTCCAATTACCTGTGCCACCGACCCAAAAATAATCAGCAGCATAAGTTTCGTTAAGTATAAAGAATATAAAAATAAAAGTGATGTGTTTTTTCATTTTATTTTTAGATAGGTTTAGCCAAGAAATTAATTTTTTGTTATACCAAAAGTAGTAATTTATTTTAAAATTGCAATTTTTAAGAGTAAGATGTTTTGGAAGTAGTTCTATTTACTCTCTCTTCTTAGCAAAATTGCTGCTATTAACGAAAAAATAAAACCAATTATACTTATAGATAAAAAAGAAGTAAAGCCTTCAGAAAAAGCAAAATTCTGGCGTAAATAATCTCTGTTTACTGCAATTTCTTGCAAACTTTTTCCTTCGCTTAAAAAGAATTTTTCTTGCGAATCTAACACTATCTCTATGTTTTCGGGATTTAATTTGTAAAATAAATAAGTAAATAGTGCTAAAATAAAACTAAACAAAAGCGAAACGGTTACGCCAATTCCCGCTGCTGGTCGGTATTCTATAAAACCACCTTTCTCGTTATCGCGTGTTTTTACTATGCTAAAATAAATAGCAACAAACAACAATAAAAAAATAATAAGCAAATTAAATTTGGTAAAATTGGTAAGATACAATCCTAAAAAGTTTTGTGATATAAACCAAAAACCTGCTAATAATCCTGCAATTGAACCAAATTTAATTTTAATACTCATAAATATATTACCCGTTCATCGATACTAAAAACTCTTCGTTGGTTTGTGTGTTCTTCATTTGATTTTTTAAGAACTCCATTGCTTCTACCGAACTCATATCAGCTAAGTGATTTCTTAAAATCCAGATGCGTTGCAACACTTCTTTGTCTAACAATAAATCATCTCTTCGTGTGCTCGATGAAGTTAAATCTACAGCAGGGAACAAACGTTTGTTGGCTAGTTTTCTATCTAACTGCAACTCCATGTTACCTGTACCTTTAAACTCTTCAAAAATTACTTCGTCCATTTTAGAACCTGTATCAATTAAAGCTGTTGCTAAAATGGTTAACGAACCACCATTTTCTATTTTACGAGCAGCTCCAAAAAAGCGTTTTGGTTTGTGCAATGCATTGGCATCAACACCACCCGAAAGTACTTTGCCTGATGCGGGTTGCACTGTATTGTAAGCTCTTGCTAAACGAGTAATTGAATCTAATAAAATACACACATCGTGTCCGCATTCTACTAAACGTTTTGCTTTTTCTAAAACAATGTTGGCAATTTTTACGTGTTTATCAGCAGGTTCATCAAATGTAGATGATACCACTTCTGCTCTAACGTTCCGTGCCATTTCGGTAACCTCTTCTGGTCGTTCATCAATTAAAAGTATAATCATATATACTTCTGGATGATTGGCTGCTATTGAGTTTGCAATTTCTTGCAACAATTGTGTTTTACCTGTTTTTGGTTGTGCTACAATTAATCCACGTTGTCCTTTACCTATTGGTGTAAACATATCTACAATACGCATACCCATGCTTCCGCGCGGACCTTGAATTAATTTTAATTTTTCGAAAGGAAAAAGTGGTGTTAAATAATCAAAAGGAACTCTATCACGAATGTAAGACGGATCTCTACCGTTTATTGAATCTACTTTTGTTAATGGGAAATATTTTTCGCCTTCGCGTGGTGGACGTATTGCACCTCTTACAGTATCGCCTGTTTTTAAACCAAATAATTTTATTTGCGATTGAGATACATAAATATCATCGGGTGAGTTTAAATAATTGTAATCGGCAGAACGTAAAAAACCATAACCATCGGGCATAATTTCTAAAACACCTTCGCTAACTACAATGCCGTCAAAATTAAAAAGAGGTTCTTTTCTTTCAAAACGTTGTGGTTGTTGGTTGTTATGGCGCGGTCTGTCGTCGTTGCCATTACTTTCTCTTGGTTGATTTTTTTCTTGAGAAGTATTTGTGTTTTCGTTTCCATCCGTTTTTTCTTGACGAGGAACAAATTCTCTTTTTCCTGTATTTGCAGGTCTAACAGGGCGTTCAGGTCTTTCAACTCTTTCGGGTTCATCAGTTTTTTCTACTTCAACAATTGCATCGCTTGTAACTTCTGGTTCAATAGGAGTAGGAATACTTTCTACAATTATTTCTGTAGGAATTGCCTCTATCGATAAATCGTTCATCATAGTTTCTTTGTCCACTTTATCTGCTGATGATGATGCGATTGGTTTTGCAATTCTTGGTTTACGACCTCTAGTAGCTTTTGGTTTGTCGTTGGTAGAATCTTGTTCAGCAGAATTTTCTGCCGGAAATAAATTTTCGTCTTGCATTAATTTTTTTTTAACGTAGGGTTTATGTTAATTGATGTAAACAATCAAATAGATTTAACTTAACAATATTTCAATATAAATGTTTGGATTTTGTGTTGAGAGTGCAATGCAGATAAGCATAACAGATTCTGAGTACAAGTATAAGTATTTATTTTTAAAACAAACAAATTTTTTAGTAATTCTTTAAAAATTAGATACGACTTACAATAAAATATTATGCTATTTTTGCTATATGTCTTCACACCACATAGTTAGAGATAACCAAGAACCTGCTTTATTTATAGATGCGCCAATTCATAATTTTGAATGGATTGGTCAGTTGTTGGAGTGGAGTCCAATACTTATTGTTAATGCAAAGTATATGGATTGGATTGTAATGCATGATTTAAAACCAGATATTATTTTGTCTGAAACAGAAATAAATAGCGAACAAAAAGAAAAATACAAAACCGATTGGTTTCCTTTAGAAATAGCTGAAGGCAAAATTACCGAGAATTTGATTAGCATGCTTCAATCAAAAAATCAAGTGTATTTAAATTGGTTTTGCTTGGAAGAAAATTTAAAAGAGAATGCTGATTTTATAATCAAAAATAAGCTGAATTATAATTTGCAAACGGATAGTAAAAGATGTGTTATTGTTTACTCTGAAAAGTTTTCTAAATGGCTGAATCCAGGGACTTACAGTTTTTTGAATAATGATGAAGAGTTTTATTTGAATAACGAAAAAATAATTTCAAATACTATAGAAATTAAAGTAGCTGAAACAGTAACTTTAAGTAGTAATAAACCTTACTTTTTTTGTGAAAATTTGCAATGAATAATTTTGTAGAATGGCTTAAAAACAGATTGCAACAAGATTTGCCAGGAGATGTTGCGCAATACAAAATGGCACCAAAATTAAGGCAATCGTCATCGCATTATTTACAAAATAACCCTAATCATAAAGTTGGAGCAGTAAATGTTTTGTTGTATGCAAAACAAGATAAAGTGCATACTGTTTTAACACTTCGCAATAGTTACAATGGTGCACACAGCGCTCAAGTTAGCTTTCCGGGAGGCAAAATAGAAGCTAACGAAAACATAACAGATGCCGCCATTCGCGAAACCTTTGAAGAAATAGGCATTGAACAACAGCACATGCAGCACATTGGGAATTTAAGTCATTTGTATATTCCCGCTAGTAATTTTTTAGTTCACCCCATTATAACAGTATTAACTGATATTCCTGCATTTAAACCCGACGTACGAGAGGTTAATAAAATTATTGAATTTCCTTTACAGAATTTATTTGACGAGGCAATAAAAAAAGAAACAGTTATTAACACTTCTTATGGTTTAAAAATTACTGCACCTTACTACGAGATTGATGAACAGGTTGTTTGGGGCGCAACGGCTATGATTTTAAGTGAGTTTGAACAACTTTTATTGCCCTACAAAAATAATCTTTAGTATTTTCGCACTTTAATTTTAAAATAATGAAAGTATTATATACCTATTTAAAACAATTTTGGAAAATTGTAATTCTAGCTTTAGTATTAGCGGCAATTAACCAAATTTTTTCTTTGTCTGATCCTTTAGTTTTTAGAAAAATTGTTGACGATTACGGAACAAATCCGCATAACTATACTAAAGACGAATTTATAAAAGGAGTTGGTTTGCTTATTTTGTTAAGCATGGGTTTGGCAATGGTTTCACGTATTGCAAAGAATTTTCAAGATTATTATGTAAACGTAATCACTCAAAAATTAGGTGCTAAAATTTATTCGGATGGTTTAAAGCATTCTTTAAAATTACCATATTCTGTTTTCGAAGATCAGCGCAGTGGCGAAACATTAGGTAAATTACAAAAAGTGAGAACCGATGTAGAAAAATTAATGAATATGTTTATCAGCGTTTTATTTCCATCTTTGATAGGCGTAGTGTTTGTAATGGTTTTTGCCATAAATATACATTGGTTAATTGCGCCCGTTTATTTTGCTGCAGTTCCTTTATTAGGTTTTATCAGTTCAGTTTTAAGTAAACGTATAAAAGTAATTCAGAAAAAAATTGTTGGCGAAACAACTGCTTTAGCAGGCTCAACAACTGAATCTTTACGAAATATTGAATTGGTAAAAAGTTTAGGTTTAGCCGAACAAGAAATTGAAAGGTTAAATACAACTACAGAAAAAATACTTTCGTTAGAACTTAAAAAAGTAAAATACATTCGTAGCATTAGCTTTATTCAAGGCACTTTTGTCAATTTTTTGCGAAGCTGTATTTTGTTCTTTTTATTGTATTTAATTTTTGGCGACAAATTAAGTTTAGGCGATTTATTTACTTTACAGATTTATTCTTTTTTTATTTTTGGTCCTTTACAAGAGTTGGGGAATATAATAAATGTGTACAGAGAAACTGAAGTCTCGTTAGAAAACTTTAGTAAAATAATGAACACGCCAATAGAGCCACAACCAGTTAATCCTGTTAAAATTAAAGATATAGATGAGCTGAGTTTTAATAATGTTATTTTTCAACACCAAACAGCAAACAGAGCTGCTTTAAATTCTATTTCGTTTAAGGTAAATAACGGACAAACTATTGCTTTTGTTGGTCCATCAGGATCAGGAAAAACTACATTGGTAAAACTTTTGGTAGGTTTGTATCGTCCGCAACAAGGCACAATAAATATTAACGAAACCGATGTTAATCAAATTGATTTAAATCAGTTAAGAGAGCAAATTAGCTTTGTAAGTCAGGATACACAATTGTTTTCTGGTTCTATTAGAGAAAATTTATTATTTGTTAAACCCGATGCAACAGATGAGGATTGTTTAGCCGTTTTAAATAAAGCAGCTTGCCAAAATTTATTAGCTCGTGCCGAGCATGGCTTAGATACTTTGATAGGAGAGGGTGGAGTAAAAGTTTCTGGTGGTGAAAAGCAACGTTTATCAATTGCAAGAGCATTGTTGCGTAAGCCCAAATTAATGGTGTTTGATGAAGCTACTTCTGCTTTAGATTCATTAACAGAAGAAGAAATCAGTGAAACGATACGTTCTATTTCTAAAGAAAAAAATCATATTACCATTTTAATTGCACATCGTTTATCTACAGTAATGCACGCAGATTGTATTTTTGTTTTAGAAAAAGGAAAAATAATTGAGCAAGGTAAACACAGCGATTTAGTTGCAAGCAATGGATTGTATTATGCTATGTGGCGTCAGCAAATAGGAGAGCATGCTTAATTTTAAAAAAATAATATTCTTTTTATTATTTAGTATTGTTTGTTTTTCTACACAAGCAAATAAAGTAGATAAGGCTTACAAAGCGCTTAATCAGTTTGATTATTTTAAAGCAAAATCTTTGTTTGAAAAATCAATTAAAAAGCATCCATTAGAAGCTTGTTATGGATTAAGCATAATTTTTTGTAAAACTGATAATCCTTTTTATCAGTTGGATAGCGCTTATCGTTTAATAAATAATGCCCAGCAGCTATATGTTAGTTTGTCTGTAAAGAAAAAAAGTAAATTAGTTAAGTATAAAATTGATTCTGTTTCTATTGAGAAACTAAAAAGAGCAATTCAAATTAAAGCTTACAAAACGGCTTTGGATACTAATGTTTTAGATGTTTGGAATAATTATATTCAACTATATTCTGGTGCAACAGAATTTGAAGAAGCTATAAAAAACAGAAACAGCTTAGCATACAAAGCAGCACTCCAAAAAAAATCGCATCAAGCTATTTTAGATTTTATAAAACAATATCCTAATGCTTTAGAAATTAAGCAAGCCAAACGTGTTTACGAAGAAATGCTGTATCGCAGTTACACCAAAGAAAACACCATTGAAGTTTACGAATCGTTTATAAACGAGTTTCCGTTTAGCCCATTTGTTTCTGATGCCGAAGATTCTATTTATATCTTGTTTACAAAAAATAAATCTGTTCGCGCTTATCAAGATTTTATTGCTCGTTTTTCTATGAATCATAATGTAAACGAGGCTTGGTTAACTATTTATGATTTATCAACGCCAACTTATGCTTACGATGAGTTTGTAAATTTTGAAAAAAGATATCCCGACTTTCCTTTTAAAAATAAACTAAGCGAAGATTTGCAATTTTCGCAGTCGCGTTTTTTGAGTTATCGATTAAATGGCAAATTTGGTTTTATCGATTTTAATGGAAAAGTTGCTATTTCTGCTCGTTTTGATTGGGTTGATGATTTTAATGAAGGCTTGTGTACGGTATCTGATAATGGCAAATTTGGTTTTATTGATAAAAGTGGAAAAGTTGTTATTCCTGTAATTTACGAAGAAGTAGAGTTTTTTAAAAATGGTGTAAGCATTGTTAAATTAAACGGAAAATTCGGATTAATTAACCGAATGGGAACTAAAATTTTAGATAATGTGTACACTGAAATTGTAGAAGCCGATAAAAATATTTTTGCTGTAAACAGAGACTCTAGTTATTCGTATTTTGATTTAGTAAAAAATTCGTTTCATCAAAAATTTGAAGAAGCAGGAAGCTTTAATAGAAATAGAGCAGTTGTGCAGTTAAATGCAAAAAAAGGTTTTATAGATAAAAATTATCAGTTGGTAATTGCGCCAAACTATGATTGGGCAGAAGACTTTTTAAATGAAGTAGCGCGTGTTGAACAAAACGAAAAATATGGTTTGATAGATACCTTAGGTAAAATTTTGTTGCTTTGCGAATACGATAAAATATTTGAATTTTCTGAAGGATTGGCGCGTGTTGTTAAAGATGGTAAGACTGGTTTTGTTGATAAAACAGGAGCAATAATTATTCCTTTAGAATATGATTATGTTTCTGAAGTTACATCTGGTGGTAATTTTAAAAATGCTTTGGTACGTGTGCAAAAAGGAAATAAAGTTGGTATAATTGATAATTTAGGAAGAGAAATTATTCCTTTTGAATATGATGATATCAATTATTTTAGCGAACCCTTTGCAGCAAGTAAAAAAGGCAAATGGGGTTATGTTTCGCGAGCAAATAAAGTTGTAATTCCGTTTACTTACGAAGTTGCATTTGAGTTTAAAAACGCTTTGGCAAAAGTAAAAGACAAAGGCTATTACGGATTAATTGATTTAAAAAATAAAACAGTTGTTTCGTGCGACTACAAAGATATTCCTGAAATTAGAAACAGTGTTGCATTTGCTTTGTTTCAAGGGCGTTTTGATTTGTTGAGCTTAAACGGATTAGAAGAAATTTATGTAGAGAATGTAGATGCTTTAAAAGGAAGCGCTTATGGTTTTGAGTTATTAGAACGCAACAATAAATTAGCTTGGTTTAATGCCGAAACAAAAAAAATAATTTGGCAAGAAGACGGGTTTTAGTTTTTTTTTGCAACATCATTCTGAGTGATAACGAAGAAATCTGATGAAAAAGTGATAGAAGAAAATTTATTTTAACTGCTACACAAACTTTTATAATCTAGAAATCCAATTTTCTATAATTTATTTTAACTTCTTCGAAAGAGTTTTCTTTTAAAGAGAAGTCAGTTCTAACATCAAGGCTTATTATTAATTCATTGTCATTATTCCATAATGCAGAAACAAGTGCGCCTCCATTTTCAAAAGTAAGTCCATTGTCTGTTTTATCATTCATTATAAGAATATTACCTGATTCATTATCTAATTTTTCTTTGTTTTTTATAATTGATACTTGAGTCGAGTAACCTGTAGTTGCTCCGCAATCTCTTATGAAAATAACAGCTTTTAATTTTTTATTTGGAGATTCAATTTCATTAATAATATTATTACCGCACATATCTCCCCAAAAATAATTCATACATCCGTACATTGATAATAGTATAACTATTGTAATTAAAAGTCCATAAAATAACTTTTTCATCGTTATATTATTTTAAGAGGAATATTCTTTGCTTGATTTTATAAAACTAAAAAATAATTAATCTTTCTTACGATTCAATGCCAATGTTTTCAGCATCCAATCGGGCAAGGTTTTTTCTGGATGGCGTTTGGTTACATCTAAATACCAACCTAATTTTTTAAGAATAGGAATTTTATGTGTTTCTACAAACTCAATTAAAGTTCCATCTGGGTCTTCAATATAGCTAAAATGCCCAGCAGCTTCACCCATATCAAATTTTCCGTTTTCAAATTTTGATGCGCTATCCACTGTAAACGGATGACCTGTTTTTTCGCATTCGGCTTTTATTTGGTTCATGTTTCTTACATCAAAACACAAATGTATAAAGCCCATATCGCCCCAAAATCTGCCTTCAAATATTTTTTTAGGTTCGCGGTCAAGCACTTGTATTAGTTCAATTTCGCTAGCTCCTAATAGTTTACTAAATGGCCCGCTATTTTCTTTTGTTTTGCGTAACAACATACGTCTGCATCTGCTTTTCCCTCCTGCTAAAGCGTTTAAGTCGCTAAACGATTCTGTAACATCGTACACAACTTTATCGTAACCAAATAATGTTTTATAAAAATGAAACGATTTATTTACATCTTTTACACCTAATACACAACCATTTATTCCGCCTGTAGTATGCTTACCACTTGTAAACCAAGAGTTTGATTTTACAACCTGAAAAATATTGTTCCACTCATCCTTTACAAAAAAGTGTTTCTCACCATCAGGACCTATGTTTAATTCTCCAAGGGTAGTAATTCCTTTTGCTTTAATTGTTTCGTAAGCTTTAGCAACATCTGGCGATTTAATTTTTGTAATGTAAATACCTAAATCACCCAACTGAATTTCGAAATTAGCAGGCTCAGTTTTACGGCTAGTATATTGCCAAATTTCCATTCCGCTACCACCTTGCAAGTTCATAGCTAGAACTGCTGTGCGCGATTGTGGTTGTCCGCCTGTGTAAGGAAGCATTAAATTAGCTTCGGCACTTTCTTCAAAAATGGGAACATCCATGCCAAATGCTTTTCTGTAAAAAGCCCATGCTTTGTATGCGTCGGGAATACCAATTCCAATTTGCTGAATGCCTATAATGTTATTTTTCATGTGTAATTAAATTGCACACGAATATACTAAGTTTTATAATTTAAACCACATAGAATTATAGGAAACATAGTTTTAAAACAACCTATTTTGTAGTGAACATAGTTATATTGAAGCTTTGCTTCAATACTAGATTAACTTTGATTTTCTTTATTCTGAGTAAAAAAATCTATGTACCTATGTGGTAAAAACAATTATTGTTTCAAAAATTGCTTGTCGGTTAAGCTTAGCAAAAAGGCTTCTATATCTTGTTTTTCTTGCTCGCTAAGGTTTAGCTTTTCTGTAATTAAAGTATCGCGGTTAATGCTTCCTTTTGTGAATTTTGAAGGCTCGTTGTAATATTCAATTACATCGCGTAAGGTTTTAAAACTACCGTTGTGCATATAGGGCGCAGTAACTGCTACATTACGCAAACCTGGTACTTTAAATTTACCAATATCTTTTTTATCTTTAGTTACTTCGTATCTTCCTTTATCGGTGTATTCTTTTTCGTTATACAAACCAATATTTCTAAATTCATCAACTGTAAAATCAGGACCAAAATGACATTCAAAACATTTTGCTTTATCAACAAAAATTCTTCTTCCTCTACGCGCCGATTCGCTTATGGCTAGCGTATCATCAGCCCATTTATCAAATGCAGAGTTAGATGTTTCTAAAGTTCTTTCAAATGCAGAAATTGCTTTTGCTAAATTTTCTTTACTTGGATTTTCTTTATAAATAGTTTTAAAATATTTTTTATAGCTTTCGCTTTCGTTTAATCTTTTTACTGCTTCTGCAATAGGTAAATTCATTTCTACAGGATTTTCAATAGGTCCAAGCGCTTGTTCTTCAAGACTTTTAGCGCGTCCGTCCCAAAATAAAAAATCTCGCGCAAACATATTCATTGCCGATGGGGTGTTTCTGTTTCCTAATTTACCACCAACGCCAACGCTAAATGCAGAAGTATCAGCAAATGCATAATTTGGTTTGTGACAAGAAGCGCAACTAATTGATTTATCAGCAGAAAGTATATTATCGAAGAAAAGTAATTTGCCTAATTCTTCTTCGGTTTTAGGAGCATCAACAGGTTTAAATTGAAAAGAAAGAAATGCGAAAATTGCAACTGTAGATAGTAAAATAAACTTTTTCATTGTGTTTGTTTGTGCAAAATTAATACAAATTCCAGTTAAAAATTTGCTTAAACTTAATTTAGATTGGGTTTAAACTAAAATAAAAAAAGCTCCCGAAGGAGCTTTTTAAATATGTTTCTTATATTTAATTATTTTGTTGCAGCTTTTGCATGATCGGCTAAGAAAGTAGCTAAACCACTATCAGTTAACGGATGTTTTAATAAAGCTAAAATTACATTTAACGGACAAGTACAAACATCAGCACCAATTTCTGCACATTTAATTAAATGTATTGTATGACGAATAGAAGCTGCTAAAACTTGAGTTCCGTAACCATAGTTTTGGTAAATGTGAACGATTTGTTCTATTAACTCTAAACCATCGTAAGAAATATCGTCTAAACGACCAATAAACGGAGAAACATAAGTTGCACCAGCTTTAGCGGCTAGCAAAGCTTGTCCTGCAGAAAAAACCAAAGTACAATTGGTACGAATTCCTTTATCGGTAAAATATTTAATTGCTTTTACACCATCTTTTGTCATAGGTACTTTAACAACAATTTGAGGATGCAAAGAAGCTAACATTTCGCCTTCTTTAATCATATCAGCGTATTCGGTAGCAATAACTTCAGCACTTACATCGCCAGTAACAATATTGCAAATATCAACGTAATGTTTTAAAATGTTGTTGGTACCTGTAATACCTTCTTTCGCCATAAGCGAAGGGTTAGTAGTTACGCCATCTAAAACGCCTAAATCTTGTGCTTCTTTAATTTGTGCAAGGTTTGCAGTATCAATAAAAAATTTCATTGTGTTTTTATATTTTGTTTGTACAAAAGTAAAATATTGTGGTTAATTGACAATAATTAAGTTGTTATTGTTTTTAACACTAGGCAAAGTACTTTAAATTTTTATTCCAATTACTAAAATATCGTCTACTTGTTCTTGTTTATCTTTCCAATCTATAATAAATTGATGTAGTTTTTTTTGTTGCTCTGGCATTGATAATGAGTTAATAGAAAGTAAAGTTTCTTTAAATTTTTTACTCATTAATTTTTTGCCTTCTTTGCCACCAAACTGATCTGCGTAGCCATCAGAAAACAAATAAACGCAGTCATTAGTTTGTAAATTAAAATTATGGCGTTCAAATTTTCTATTTTCATCTTGCTGAAATCCACCTATAGAATTTTTTGAAGGTTTAATTTCTATTATTTCATTATTGCGAACTATCCAAGCAGGGCGATTGGCCCCTGCATAACTCATCGTATTTCCATTTATGTTTACAATAGCTGCATCCATACCATCTCTTGCGCCTGTTGCGTTTTGCTTTAATGTTTGCGTTAGCTCTCTGTTCGCTGCTTCTAAAATGTCTGACGGATTACAAATCTTTCTTTCAACAATAATTTTGTTAAGGGCTGTGTAACCAATAAAACTCATAAACGCACCAGGTACACCATGACCAGTGCAATCGCAACAAGCAATTATTTTTTCTTTTGAAAAAGGATTACGATAAAAAAAGTAAAAATCGCCACTCACTATATCGCGAGGAATAAACAACACAAAAGTGTTTTCGTGTGTATCTGCAATTTGTTGAGCGGTTGGAAGTATTGATTTTTGAATGTTGTTAGCATAGTTTATGCTATCTACAATTTCCTTTTTTTGATGAATAATAAGTTCTTTTTGCTCGTGTAATTTTTTATTAGTTAAACGTTTTTTTCTATTATTTAAAACTACCAAAACAATTATTATTAAAAAGAAAACTAATGCTACAAAAGAAATATTTCTAATAAAAGTTAAACTGTTTTTCTCATCTTTTTCTTTTAAAATTTTTTCGTACTGACGTTGATTAACAATAGAACTTAAATAGGAATAATTTTTAATCGTTTTTTTAAACAAACTATCAATTTTACCAGCATGTAATTCGTAATGAATATTTCCTAATACTTCAAAGTCTTCTGCAGAATTTATATTGACAATAAATTGAATGGCTTCTTCTTCTAAAGTAAACAAATCGTTGGTTAGTATAGAAGTTTCTATAAGAAAGTTTTTTTCGTCTTCGTTTAAAAAATCCCAAGAAGCATCTTTTATGGATTGAATTTTTAATGGAAGCGTTTTGTTTACAATTAGGTTAAATTCATTTAAATCTTTGTTGTAGGCAGCACTTACTGATACAGGTTGTTTGGTTAAAATTTGAAACTGTATTGTTTGATATTGCAGAAAAAACCAATTGGTGAAAATTAATTGACTTTCAATAATTTTTGCTTTTACTTCATCAAATGGATTTTGTTCATCTGTTTTGGTTTCTGTAGTTTGAGCTTTTACAAAACTAAAAACAGTTAAGCAAGTTAATATTAGGGTTAGTTTTTTAAGCATGAAATTTTTTCAATTAATATTTTATTAGATAAGGGATTACTAATATACCATATAAATTCCCTTTTTTATCTTCAATTAAATTTCCTAAAGGTAAACCTCCATTTTTTTGTGCATCAAAATCAATTAGTTTAGTATAACTGTTTTTTTCTATATCATATTCATAGAGCGTTCCGCCGCCGTATTTACCACCACTATAAGTTGTCCCATATAATTTGCCATTTTTAGCTTCTATTAACGAGTTACTAGGAAAGTTTCCTTTTTCTGAATTAAAAATAAATTTTTCGGTTAATGTATTTGTTTTTCTATCAAATTCAAAAAATACAAATTCTGTTATATCACTCTCCATATCTTTATATGAATGCTCAGTAGTACCGAATATTGTGCCTTTTTTTGTCTCAACTAAAGAGGGTTTGTATATTCCATAAAGTTTTGATGTTCCATTTGAATTTAAAGTTGAATATTCATTTGTTTTTAAATTGAAAGTAAAGAGGCCATTAAAATTTGTAATACCAAATAAATTCCCATCGTTTAAAACAATTAGTTTTTTTACTATATTATCATCATAATTATAATTAAAATTTTGTTTTAATATTTTAGCTGAGTTATTTTTTAAGTTGTATTCAAAAATACAGGGCGATTGGTTTAATAAATCATTATAAATATAATAATAAATGGTATTGTTTTTAAAATTAAAATCGTAAGTATAATAGCCAAGTAATTGTATATTATCACCTTTAAATTTTAATGGTTTGGAGTTAAATTTATTTTTATTATAACTTATTATTGAACTTGTTAGAACTTCTCTTGGACCAGCATAATTGGCTCCAATTCGAAATGCATTATTGTATGCATCAGAATTACTAATGTTAAATAAAACTTGAAAATTATCATTTTTATCAATTATAGCACAATCGTTAAATACTCCATATTGTCTTTTTGCGCTTGAAAAAATCTCTTTAATAACTAATTTGTTTAAATCAGGGATGAATTGATAGATTGCATTTTTATATTGTCCATTACTTTCACTTAGTTCAATACCATAAATTTCATCCTTACTGTTAATGTGTAATTGTTGTTGATTCATTTTTCCATCAGAATCTTCAAAATCATTAAATAGCATTGTATCTCTTGCTCCAAGTTTATTTTGCCAGCCGTTTAATTTAAAAGTTGTATCAATATTGTTTTCAATTTTTAAATCATAATATTTTAGTTGTTTTGTTTTGTAGTTATACCTATACATAACGGTAACTCCTTTATCATTTCCTGGTTCGAATAAATCAAGAATGAAGTTGTTTTCATTTGCTTTGTTTCTTTGCTCAATTGGAGCATCAATATGGGTTATAGTTTTTGTGAGTAAATTAGTTTCACTTGGCTGTTTGTATTTAAATATTTCGTCATCATTAGATGTTGATTTTTTTGTTTTTTCTTCATTTTGCTTTTCAAGAATCTTTCGCATTATAGAATTCAACTCTTCAGAAATACTTGCTGTATAATCCGTATCATATTCAAATTCGTTAGTTTTTGTGGATAATGAAATTTTCGATATGGGTTGATTAAAAAAATCGATATTTATATCGGTGTAGTTTTTAAACAAATTTATTTCATTGGTAATGGGTATAAACTCTTCTAATTCTCTACCTTTTGGAATTAATGTAGAAACAGCCACTTTTTTTGTAATATAACCTGGCTTAGAAAAAATTAATAAATATTCACTATTTAAATCAAGTGCAAGGTTTATTCTTGAAGTATTAGTATAGGATTGAATGTTTATCTCGTTTTTTTTTAAAGTTATTATTGAATTATCTAAACTACCATTTTCTATTTTAAATTTAATAGCTATTAGTAGCTTGTTTTCTACTTGCGCTTGCGAGCAATTATAAATAAAGCACAATAAAATTGTAAAAATTGAATTCTTTTTCATAAACTTTAATTTTATATTTTACTTAATCTAACAACTATTACCTAACCACTAATTATTCTTTAGTAACTCTTACTTCTGTTCTACGGTTTTGTTTTTTGCCAGCTTCTGTTCCATTATCAGCAACAGGCATATTATCTCCATAACCTTTTGCTGTTATTCTGGTTTCAGTAATTCCTTGTTTTATTAAATAATTACGAACGGTTTCTGCACGTTGTTGAGATAGTTTTAAATTTGATTCTGCACTACCAACATTATCTGTATGTCCAGCAATTTCTATTTGCATAGTTATTTTTAGTTTCATAAAATTAGCTAATTCATTTAGCGATGGGAGTGAGCTTGGTTTTAAACTGGCTAAACCTGTATCAAACAACACATTTTTTAATGTAATATTGGTTGGATATTCCAATTGTATATCTATTGCGCTGTGCACTAATCCTGGCCCACCAGGTATTTCTAAAGTGTTATAATCAGTTGCATCATCAAAACTTTGAAACTTAATATTGTAAGTGTCTTCTCTTGGTAAAAGAATTGAGAATTTTCCTTTTTCTTGTGAAACGCCAACAAAACGTTTTTTATTTTTTTTGCTTTCAAAAATAATTTTGTCGCCAATTAATGGTTTGCCTTTAAAGTTAGTTACTGTTACATCAAGCAAGGCATGTGTTGCGCTTGGTTGAAGTGTTTGTGATATTGAAATTGTACTGATAGCAAAACAAATTAATAGTAGTATAGTTTTTAAATGGTTCATAAATTTATTTTTTAATGATTGAATCTTTCTTTACTGTATCCGTAATTGTTGTGTTTGTAGTGTCTGTATTATTTTTATTCGTTTCAGGTTTATTACTTTCAATACTATCTAAAATTAAGACTAGTGTTAATATTGAAATTATAATTATAGCTCCCAAAAACTTTTTGTTTTTGTATAAGGGTTTGGGTATTTTATAATAGTTCTGATAAACCGTTTTAAAGTTTTTACCTTTTTCAATATCTTTTTCAGATAATGGTTCTCGGTTGGTATTTATTTTTGGTTTCATTTGTCTTTTTTTAATTTTTTTTCAAAAGCTTTTCTTTCAACTTATCCAATACTCTGTATGTTTTAACTTTTGCGTTATTTTCAGTAATATCAAGTATTTCGCTAATTTCTTTAAAACTTCTTTTTTCAAAAAAACGCATTTCAATTAATTGAATTTCGTCTTCGTTTAAATTGCTTATTTCACTTAAAATTAAATTTATTTTTTCTTCGTCATCTTCGTTAAAATGTATCTCTTCTTTAATTTGGTGTAACGAATTTATATCGGCATTAATAACGTGTTGCACTTTATTTTTTCTAAAGAGCATATTTAGCTCGTTGGCAGCAATTCTATACAACCAAGCAGAAAATGGTAAACCTTTAAATTCGTAATTACTTAAATGTAGCATGGCTTTTGTAAATACTTGTGCAGTAATATCGTAAGCTTCTTCTTTCGATTCAACACGCTGATAAACGTATTTTAAAATTTGCTCGTAATATTTATTGTACAATGCCTCAAAATGAGCGGGATGCTCTTTTGCTTTTTGTACCCAAATTAAATCTTGAGTTATATTGTTTTCGCTCTGATGAAATTGACTTTGCATTGTCATAAACAGCTTAATTTATAAGCATAATGCAAATTAGGAATAAAAGATACAAGATTTTGAAAAAAAGAGAAATAAAAAAGGGTAAGTGATGTATCGCACCGCTCAACCACCTACTCTTGCTTCCTTCCGGACCTGGGAGGGTTCAGCAGGAGCTGGTCGTACAAAACTTACCCGCCACAAAAGTAGTAGTTTTTAATAAATATTTGCAATTTCAAGCATTTAATTTTTACAAATTAGCTTACATTTGTTCCAGAACCCAAATAAACTATGAACTTTTATAAGCATTATATCAATATTGGCAGCCAATCGGCGCTAGCAAGTTTTGCTTTTTTTATTCTTTTGTACATACTAGATGTAAATCCAATTGGTAATTATACGATTTTAGGAATATGGATTCCTATTGTTTTTATTGTTAGAGGCACAAGATTTTATAGAGATAAACTTAATGATGGTTTACTTACCTATTGGAAAGGAGTTTCAGTCGGAGCAATATTTTCTATTTTTTCTGCTTCATTGTTTACTTTTTTGTTTTATATTTTTGTGAAAGTAATTGACATGTCGATTTTAGATAATCATATTATTGAAACGCAGGAGGCTGGGCAAAAGTACATAGAAATTTTTGTTAAAGATGAAGAAATTGCCGATTTGGCTTATGCTCAATTAGTTGAAGAAGTATCTAAGATTGACTTAATAAGTTTGACTCAATCATTGTTTTTTTCTAAATTAAGTGGTGGTATTTTTATAAGTTTAATAACTTCAGCTTTTTTACGTAAAACTATTATTCTTGAACCAGTAAACAATCAAGGTTCAACTACAGAAAATAATGAGCATGAGTAATTTGGATATATCTATAGTTGTTCCTCTTTTTAATGAGGACGAATCGTTGCCCGAATTGGTTGATTGGATTAGAAAAGTAATGCAGGCCAACCAATTTACTTACGAAGTAATTTTGGTTGATGATGGCAGTACCGACAATTCATGGAACGTTATAAGTGAATTAAAGCAAAAATTTACAGAAGTAAAAGGGATTAAATTCCGTCGTAACTATGGTAAATCTGCTGCATTGCATGTTGGTTTTGAAGCCGTGCAAGGCAAAGTGGTAATTACTATGGACGCTGATTTACAAGATAGTCCAGAAGAAATTCCTGATTTATATAAAATGATTACGCAAGATGGTTTTGATTTAGTTTCGGGCTGGAAAAAAAAGCGTCACGACCCTTTAAGCAAAACTATTCCTACAAAATTGTTTAATGGTGTAACTCGCCGTATGAGCGGAATTACACTAAACGATTTTAACTGTGGTTTAAAAGCTTATAAAATTGATGTAGTAAAAAGTATTGAAGTGTATGGCGAAATGCATCGCTACATACCTGTAATTGCTAAATGGGCAGGATTTAAAAAAATTGGTGAGAAAGAAGTAGCTCACCAAGAGCGAAAATATGGTACTACTAAATTTGGTTTAGAACGATTTATAAATGGATTTTTAGATTTATTAACCATCACTTTTGTTTCTAAATTCGGAAAACGCCCGATGCACTTTTTCGGTACAATAGGTACGCTTATGTTTTTGTTTGGCGGTTTAGTTTCGTTATGGTTAATAGGAGAGAAAGTTTACAAAAGTTTAAAGCATTTGCCTTTGCGTGATGTAACCGATCAGCCTTTATTTTATTTGGCTTTAATTGCAATGGTAATTGGTACACAATTGTTTTTGGCAGGTTTTATTGGTGAGCTTATTGGTCGTAACTCAAGTGTAAGGAATAATTACTTAATTGAGAAAAGAGTCTAAACTCAAATCTAATATCTCACTACTCAAATCTAAATTATGAAAATAATTTGCATCGGCAGAAACTACGTAGATCATGCTAAAGAATTAAATAATGCAGTACCAACAGAACCTGTATTTTTTTTAAAACCAGATACTGCTTTAGTAAAAAATAACGAGCCGTTTTATATTCCTGCATTTTCAAATAACATTCACCACGAAGTAGAAATTGTATTGCAAATTTGTAAAATGGGTAAACACATCGAAGAAAAATTTGCGCATAAATATTACGATAAAATTACAGTAGGTATTGATTTTACTGCACGCGATGTGCAAGATCAATGCAAAGAAAAGGGTTTGCCTTGGGAAAAAGCAAAATCATTTGACAGCTCTGCACCATTGGGCGAAATGTTAGCTTTAACTGATATTGTAAATGTAAATTCAATACCATTTCATTTAAAAATTAACGGAGAAATTCGTCAACAAGGCAACACCGACCAAATGTTGTTTTCGTTTGATAAAATAATTGCATACGTTTCTCAATTTGTTACGCTTAAAACTGGTGATTTAATTTATACAGGAACACCAGCCGGAGTAGGTCAAGTGCATATTGGCGATAGGCTACAAGCTTATATTGGCGATAAACTTTTATTAGACTTTGAAGTAAAATAAAAAAAGCCGCTACTGCGGCTTTTTTTTATCTATTTAATTGAATAACTATTCTCTCAAATCTACAATTTCGTAGCCTTTGTAAGTAGCTTGTGTAAAGGTAAACGGAGTATCATTTGTTATTGTATTTGGTTCAAATTTTTTAACGTTATACGTAACATCTTGTCCGTCTTTACCAAAAACTTTAAGCGAAACAATTTGTTTTTTTGTTTTGTCGATAGTTAAAATAGCTTGGTGAAAATTTTTCTTTTTCGGTTCTGTAGGAAATAATTTAATTACCTGTTGAACTGCGCCACTCTTTGCTGTTTGTTCTTTTTCGAATTGGTATTTAAATCCTTTTTCGTAAATAGTAAATATGTTTGATGGATTAATGCTTTCATCTTTATCTGACGCCGAAACTGAATTTATTTGCACTTCTTTAGATTCTGGTAAAATTGTCCAAGATGTTTTTCCATCATTAATAATAGTTTGGTTAGCTACTTCTAACTTAAACTTATTTCCTTTAGAAGTTAATTTACCTGTGTGTGTTTCACTCGTCTTTTTCGATTTATTTTCGAGTGTATAGCTAAAATCAGCATTAATTGATGTGTACGTTTTTGTTTTAGCACTTACATCATCTAATATTTTTTTTGCTTTTGGATCTTGATCAACCGCTTTTGCTTGTTGTGCGTTAACAGAATTAACACTCAATACTAAAATTGTTGCTGCGCTAAATATTTTTGTAATTTTCATATATTTAAAATATCTGTTCTTAATTTTTAAGTTTGCAAAGATAGAATTTATGTTAATTCAAACTTTGTTATTTTAAGTCTTGCAATTTTTGTTCCAAACTTGCTTCATCTTTAATTAAAACTTCGCGAGCCTTGCTACCACTAAATTGTCCAACTATTCCGTATGCTTCTAATTGGTCAATAATTCTACCTGCACGGTTGTAACCTAACTTTAATCTACGTTGAATTAACGATGTTGAACCTTGTTGATGTTGTACAATTAATCGAGCTGCTTCTTCAAAAAAAGCATCACGTTGACTTGGATCAAAATCATCTTTAGTTCCACCTTCTCCTTCGGTATCAGGAACTTCAGGTAACATAAATGCATTTGGATAACCACGTTGCGAACCAATAAATTCTGCAACTCTTTCAACTTCTGGAGTATCAACAAAGGCGCACTGAATACGAATTAAATCGTTTCCGTTAGAAAACAACATATCGCCTTTACCTATTAATTGCTCAGCACCACCCGAATCTAAAATGGTACGAGAATCTATTTTTGAAGCAACCCTAAAAGCAATACGAGCTGGGAAGTTGGCTTTAATGTTACCTGTAATAATATTTACAGCTGGGCGTTGCGTTGCAATAATTAAGTGAATACCAACAGCACGCGCTAACTGAGCAATACGCGCAATTGGAGTTTCTACTTCTTTACCTGCAGTCATAATAAAATCGGCAAACTCATCAATAACCACAACAATGTATGGCAAATATTTATGCCCTTTTTGAGGATTTAATCGTCTAGAAATAAACTTTGCATTATATTCCTTAATGTTACGAACCATTGCTTCTTCTAGCAATTCGTAGCGCGCATCCATTTCTAAACACAAAGAGTTAAGCGTATTTACAACTTTTTTGGTATCGGTAATAATTGCTTTATCTGTATCAGGAAGTTTTGCTAAAAAGTGACGTTCAATAATATTAAATAAAGTTAACTCGACTTTTTTAGGATCTACTAAAACAAATTTTACTTGCGATGGATGTTTTTTATACAATAAGGAAACCAACAAACAATTTAAGCCAACAGACTTACCTTGTCCTGTAGAACCCGCCATTAGCAAGTGAGGCATTTTAGCTAAGTCGGCAACAAATGTTTCGCCTGTAATTGTTTTACCAAGTGCAACTGGTAAATCCATTCCTGAGTTTTGAAACTTCTCTGATAACAATACCGAACGCATCGGTACCATTTCTGGGTTTTGATTGGGCACTTCAATACCAATTGTTCCTTTTCCTGGAATCGGAGCAATAATACGAATTCCCAAAGCAGATAGGCTCAGAGCGATATCATCTTCTAAATTTTTAATTTTTGATATACGTACACCTGGTGCTGGAACAATTTCGTACAAAGTAACTGTTGGACCAATTGTAGCTTTTATTTGTTGTATATCAATATTGTAGTTTTTTAATGTAGCAAGAATTTTATCCTTGTTACCTTGCAATTCTTCGTTATTAACTTTTACCGTGTCGTTTCCTCTGTCTTCCATCAAATCAATAGGAGGGAAAAGATAACTTGATAATTCTAAAGTTGGGTCATAATCTCCAAGTGCAGCAAGCTCTTCTAACTCTTTGTCTTCAGCTACAATAGTTTCTCCTGCAACATTATTTGTTTCTTCTGTGTTTTCAGATTTTTCAACTAAAAAATCAATTCCATCTTTTGTTTCAGATAAAATAGTTGTAGTTGTTACTTCTGTAGATAAACTAATTTCGTTAGGTAACGCTTCGGGAATTGGTTTTTCAATAACTACTTCTTCTAATTTAGCTTCAGTATTTGAATTGTTTATTTTGATTTCCTCAACTTTATTTTCTACTACAAAATCTGTTGATTTATTTTCAGTGATTGTTAATTCTATTTCAGGTTTTTTAGTTGTTTCTAAAACAGGTTCAACTTTTTTAAGAATGGGCTCAGGAACATTTTCTTTAGTGAAATTACTTTCAGTTGATGGTGCTTGATTCGCTAATGTTTTATCTTTTAAAACGTTTTTAATAGCTAAATTTTCATCTTCAATTAGTTGTTCAGTGCTTGTTTCGTTTTCTATCAATTCGTCTGCTTTGCTTTTAGAACTGAACAAACTAAAGTTAAAATTCACTACAAAATAAATTACCAAACTGCTTATTAATAAAAGCAATGTGCCTATTGAGCCAACTATTGCATTTAACCAGTTGTTAACCTGAAAACCAACAACGCCTCCTAAAAACAATAAATTATCGTTGAAAAAATAAGCCAGTGTAAAAGATACCCACAACAAAAAAAACAACGACGATTTAACTGTTTTTTTAATGGGCATTAACTCAAATTTGCGATACAAAAACAATCCTATATTAAAGAAATTAAAAACGAATAAAAACGAAGCAATTCCAAATCCGCTGTAAATAAAAAAGTGCGACAATACAGCGCCAACTTTGCCTAACCAATTATCAACTTTAATTTCGTTTGATGAAAATAATTCTCCCAACGGTCCCATTACAAGGTTTTGATCGGTTTGCCAAGTAAAAATAAACGAAGTAAAAGCAATTAATAAATATGCAGCGAAAAGCAATAAAACTATCCCTGTAATTTTTTGTGTTTTAGCATCTTGTGCAAATGCTTTAAATTGAGTTAAACGATTTATTTTTGGTGCAGAAGGTGTTTGTTTTTTCTTTTCCTTTTTTTCGCTTTGAGCTATAGTTGGATTTTCAGTAACATCTTTTTGTTCTGCGTCCGAATTTAAAAAATCAGGTTTTTCGTCAGGAGTTTCTTTAACTCTGTTACCTTCTCTATCCTTGCTTTTATATTTGTTTCCTGGTCTTTCTATCATTTTGCTTTACACTAAATGTGTAATAAGCAAATTTAAGAGATATGTGTAGAAAAAAATGGTAGATTTTTTATAATTGCTAACACTGTTTAGTTGAAACTTAAAAACATTTCATCCATTTCAGCAATCGAAATCTTTTTGTAGTCAGATGTAAGAATAAATACATCGTCTTCAATTTCTTTATGTTCAACACTTGTAGCGGTAAACTGCATTTCAATATTGTATCTTTTAACTCTGTATTCTAATAAAACACCGTCAATTTCTTTAAAAGGCGTATACCAATTAGCTTTTTCTATTTTAATTTCATTTGTGTAATAAATATCAAAACTTGGTATTGTTTTATCATCAAAAATTACTGTTGCTTTTTTACAAGTATAACCCGCAATTTGTTTAGTTTCTTTGCTCGGTACAATGTTCATTTTGGGTTCTTTGGCAATGTTATCGTCAACTTCTTTTTGGTGTAACTCTGCGCAGAATTTTTTACCTAAAACTTTAAGCGTTTGATATAGTGTTTTGTTTTCGTAATCTGAAATAAGCGAAGTGCCAAAAATGCCTAAATTGCCTGTTAATTCGCCACTTGTTTTGTTGTCTTTAAATTTATAAACCATGGTAGAAGGCATCATCGAAATAATTGATTCGTTTTTGCCAGGATTCGGATAACTTATTTCGTAACTAATAACACCTTCGGTAAATCTATTAAAAGGTAAATTATCGCAAGAATTAAATAGAACTACAGAAAAAACAATAATGATAAATGATTTTGTTAAAGTCAGTAATCGTGGGTTATTCATACAATTTTTATAATCTTTAAATTAAGTAATTCTTTGTAAAATCAATATTATATATTGAGCAAATACTAAGAATTAGCAGTTAAAATGTTTTAACTATTCAACTGATGATGCAAATATATTAACTTTTTCGACAATTTCACTTTTTTCCTCGATGAGTTAACTTTTTCTTTATCAAAATTGTTAAAAACAAAAAAAAAGCTTCAAAATTTTAGTTTTTGAAGCTTTTTGAATGAAAATTGTTAAAATTAGTAGCCTAAAATCTTTAGCATCGACTTATAACTCTGTTCTTTAGCAAATAATTTGGTTGATATTTCACCCTCTTCATCTTTACTAATAATTACGTGTTTAGGTGCAGGAATCAAACAATGTTGTATTCCGCCATAACCGCCAATTGATTCTTGATAAGCGCCAGTATGGAAAAATCCTACATATAGAGGCACCTTGTCTTTATTGTCAAATTTTGGTAAAAATATCTGGTTTACGTTGTTTTCTGCATTGTAATAATCGTCGCCATCGCACGTTAAACCACCTAAGTTAACCATGTCGTATTCTCTATCCCAATGGTTTAGCGCTAAAAACACAAATTGCTGTTTCAATCCCCAAGTATCGGGCAAAGTTGTAATAAATGAGCTGTCAATCATATACCACAACTCATTATCGTTTTGTTGTTTTTTATCAACTACTTTGTAAATAACAGCACCACTTTCGCCTACAGTAAAACTGCCAAATTCTGTAAATAAATTGGGTTCTTCTACACCATATTCAGTGCAAAGCGTTTTAATGCGTTGCACAATTTCTTCGGCCATGTATTCGTAATCGTAGTTAAAATCAAGGCTAGTTCTAATCGGGAATCCACCACCAATATCTAATGAATCTAAATCGGGACAAATTTTCTTTAGTTCGCAGTAAATTCTAATACAAGAACTTAATTCATTCCAATAATAAGCAGTGTCTCTAATGCCTGTATTTATAAAAAAATGCAGCATTTTTAATTTAAACTTATTGTGACCTTTAATGCTTTCTTCGTAAAACTTTAAAATTTCACTTTTACGTATTCCAAGTCTTGATGTATAAAATTCGTTATCTGGCTCTTCCGTTGCAGCTACTCTAATACCAATTTTAGTTTGTTTTTTTATGTATTTTTCATACAATTTAAACTCGCTGTAGTTGTCAGTAATAGGAATTACGTTTGTAAAGCCGTCGTTTATTAAACTCGCAATATTTTGTATGTATGGAGCTGTTTTGTAACCATTACATAAAATAAATTTATCTTTTGTAATTTGTTTTTGCTCAAACAACTTTTTAAGAATAGGAATATCAAAAGCAGATGATGTTTCAATATGAATATCATTTTTTAAAGCTTCTTCCATTACAAACGAAAAATGCGAGCTTTTTGTGCAATAGCAATAGTTATAACTACCTTTGTAATCGGCTTTTGCAATAGCAACATTAAATAAACGTTTGGCTTTTTGAATTTGAGAGCTTATCTTTGGAAGATATGTTATTTTTAAAGGCGTACCATATTTTTTTATTAAACCCATCAACGGTATTCCGTTAAAGTTTAGTTCTTCGTCGGCTACTTCAAAACTTTCTTGAGGAAATTCGAAGGTTTGCCCGATAATTTCATGGTATTTTGTTGCCATTTAAAAAGAGTTAAAATTGTTATTTGTTGCGAATTTAAGTAAGAAGTTATATAAAACAGATTAAAAACATTAAATTATTATTATGAGTTTAAAAAAATTAAAGTTTATTGAGGTAAAATCTGAAATTGGAGCAGGTACAAGAGGCGCAAGTTTAGGCGTTGACGCTATAAAAATTGCTGCTTTAGATTACGGAAGTAACTTATTTAAACAAATTGAGTCAATTGAAATTCCTACTGAGAACCATTTGCTTTTTGAAGCTCCGGGAACTCCTCATGCTAAACGTATAAAAGGAATTATTTCGATGTACGAAAAAATTAGTGCGGCGGTAAGTGCAACCATCAAAAAAAATACTTTTCCAATTGTGTTAGCTGGCGATCATAGCTCTGCAGGAGGAACAATTGCTGGTATTAAAATGGCTTATCCAAAATCTAAATTGGGTGTAATTTGGATTGATGCTCATGCTGATATTCACTCGCCATACACAACTCCAACAGGTAATGTGCACGGTATGCCATTAGCAGCTTGTTTGGGCGAAGACAATGTGTCTAACAAAATGAACAAGCCAGATAAAGAAACTATTGATGGTTGGAACAAATTAAAAAAAGTGGGTAATATTTCTCCAAAAATTACTTACAAAGATTTAGTTTACATTGCTGTTAGAGATATTGAACCCGAAGAAGCTTATTTAATTAAAAAACATAAAATTAAACACATTGCAACTGCCGAAGTAAAAAGAAATGGAGTTGATAAAGTTGCGCGCGATGCTATAGCTCACTTAAGTCATTGTACTCACATTTACATTTCGTTTGATGTAGATAGTATGGATTCGTCTATTTCTAAAGGAACAGGAACACCAGTAAGAAATGGTATTACCGAAAAAGAAGCAGCATCTTTATTAGTACGTTTAATTCAAAACGAAAAAATTTGTTGCTTCGAGATTTGCGAAGTAAACCCAACATTAGATAAAGAAAATTTAATGGCCGAAAATACTTTTGAAATTTTACAAAAAGTGGTAAGTCAATTAACAAACTAAAAATATACTACTAAACAAATTATTACGTTATTATGAATTACCATTAAATATGCGTGTTTTAAAAAGTATAATTTGTTTAGTTTTTTTTTCTTTTTCGGTTAAGGCGCAAATAGGAGGTAGCAGCACTTTTACGCAACTTAATTTTTCTCCTTCTGCTCGCGTAAATAGTTTAGGAGGAACGGTTTTAGCGGTTCAAGATAAAGATGTTAATTTGTCGTTTCAAAACCCATCGCTTTTAAACAAAGCTAGTGCACAGCAATTGGCTTTTAATTATTGCAATTATGTATCTGATATTAATTACGGACTTTTTGCTTTTTCGCCCATAATTAAAAAAAACTACAACTTAGCATTTGGCTTGCAAACCGCTAGTTATGGTAAGTTTATAGAAACTGATGAAAGCGGTAATATTACTGATGATTTTAAAGCTTACGACTATTTTTTAAATACTGTTTTAAGCAAGCAAATTGATTCTGTTTTAAGTATTGGTGTAAATTTTAAAACGCTTTATTCTCATGTGTATACTTTCGATTCGTTTGGCGCAGCAATAGATGCGGGAATAACTTACCACAAACCATCAAAGTTTTTTACAGCTGCTTTTGTAATAAAAAATGCAGGTTATCAAATTGATGGATTAACAAAAAATACGCGCGAAAGATTACCATTTGAAATGCAAGCAGCGGTTTCAAAAAAACTAAAAAAAGCACCAATTCGATTTTCGTTAACTGTTAAAGATTTGCAAAAATGGAACCTAAACGAAAATCCAAAAGCAGATACAACATTTAGAAATAAATTTTCAAACGTATCAAATAACTTATCGCGCCACATTGTGATAGGAACCGAGTTATTGTTGACTAAAAACTTTTTTATTGGTTTAGGTTTTAACTTTTTACGTAGACAAGAATTACGTGTTTTAACAAAGCCCGGTATGGCTGGTTTTACTTTTGGCTTTGGTTTAAAAGTATCAAAGTTTCAAATAAGTTATGGTAGAGCGCAATATAATGTTGCTGGAGCATCAAATTTATTTTCAATTACCACAAACATTTCCGAATTTAGCAAAAAATAAGTTTTGTGAAGAAGATAACTATAGCTATAGACGGATATTCATCTTGCGGAAAAAGCACATTAGCAAAAGCATTGGCCGCTAAATTAGGTTATAGTTATGTAGATAGTGGCGCAATGTACAGAGCGGTAACTTATTTTTTTCTGCAAAACCAAGTTATTCCAGCTAGCAATTTAGAGTTTGAAGAAGAAAAAGTGCTTCACGCATTAAATCAAATTCACCTTACGTTTGTATATAATCCAGCATTAAAAGCTTCAGAAACATATCTTAACGAAGTGAATGTAGAAAAAGAAATTCGCGAAATGCATGTATCACAACACGTAAGTAAAGTAAGCGCAATTAAAGAAGTTAGAACTCGTTTGGTAGCCATACAACAAAAGTTAGGTAAAAGTAAAGGAGTTGTAATGGATGGAAGAGATATTGGAACAGTTGTTTTTCCTGATGCCGAACTAAAGTTGTTTATGACAGCTGATATAGATGTAAGGGCACAACGACGTTTTGATGAGCTAACCTCTAAAGGAAACAAAATTAGTATGGATGAGGTGAAGCAAAATTTATGGCAGCGCGATTACGACGATACGCACCGTAAAGAAAATCCGCTAACAAAAGCAGAAGATGCAATTATATTAGATAATTCAGACCTAAATCGCCAACAACAATTAGAATTTGTAACTAAATTAATTGACGACTTATTGTTGATAAAGGATTTTAACGAAGCCCATTAACAGATTAAAATAATTACTTTATATCATTAGAATTTTAATCAACTACATTGCATTTGCGATCAATGTAAAAAGTTTTATTATTCTTTTCTACTTTAGCCTTACCATTAATAAATTCACCAACATTATCGTATTTAATTGGAATTATTTGTTTACCTTTTTCGTTAATAAATCCAAATTTGTTTTTTAATAAAATTGGAGCTAAGCCTTCGTTTAATTCCATAATACCATCGTATTCTATAGGAAGTATTATTTGTCCTTTCTTATTAATTATCCCCCATTTATTATCTGACTTAACTCTTATATATCGATTTGAAAAAAAAATTAGAGCATCGTATTTTAAAGAAACAATTTCCTTACCTCTCTTATTGATAATTCCCCATTTACATTCAGCATAATTTTTTTTCGCAAGATTACCAATGCTAACAAGAGCAATTCCATCATTGAATTCACTGGCCATATCATATTTTAATTGGGTTAGTTCTTGCCCATTTTTCTTAATAAAACCTATTTTTTTATTTGAAATTGCCAATGCAACACCTTCATTAAAATTTCCAATCTTATCATATTTTAATTGGGTTATCTCTCGCCCTTGCTTATTAATAAGACCAAACTTTTTGTTTAATCTTACTTTTGCAACACCTTCATAATAACTATATACTGTGTCATATTTAATGGTTGTTAAATATTCTCCAGCAGTATTACGAACGCTATATTTTCCCAAACTATCTTTATAAATAACATTTTGAGAAACGGCATAATTAGAGCAATAGAAAATAATAACAAAAAAGAAAATATATTTAATACAACTATTATTAGTAAAGTCTTGATTGGGTATTTGTTTGCACAGCAATTCTTTTAGATTTAAAATCATACTATTTCTAACATAATTATTTGTTAGGACTGAGATAGAGCATCGCTATACTATTATGTCGATTACACAAAAATAGCATTTTTAGTTAATCTTGTTATATTTTATTTGTTTAATTTCTAAACATTTCTGGTTAAATAGTTACCTAAAAGAGTTGGTTTTATAGTAAAACAGAATTAAAAATTTGTATATTTGAACCACATTTATTTTTAAAAAAATGGAAATTACGATAGATTCTAATTCAGGTTTTTGTTTTGGTGTAGTGTATGCCATACAAATGGCTGAAGACGAACTTGATAATGCTGGTAAATTATTTTGCTTAGGAGATATTGTACACAATAATATGGAAGTTGAAAGACTTCAAAATAAAGGCTTAGAGATTATAGATCACGATAAATTAAAACAATTGCACGATTGTAAAGTTTTAATTAGAGCGCACGGCGAGCCACCAGAAACCTACAAAATTGCTGCGCAAAATAATATTGAATTAATTGATGCCTCTTGCCCAGTAGTATTAAAACTACAAAACAGAGTGCGTGCAGGTTTTGATGCATCAGAAATTATTGACGGGCAAATAGTAATTTACGGAAAAGAAGGACACGCTGAGGTTAATGGCTTAGTTGGCCAAACCAAAGGCAAAGCCATAATAATAATGAATGATGAAGATTTGGATAAAATAGACTATTCCAAACCCATTCAGCTTTTTTCGCAAACAACAAAGAGCACACACGGTTTTAAGCGAATAAAAGAAGAGATTGAAAAAAGAATTGTTTTAAACGGCAACGAACATATTCAGTTTGATGCAAACGATACTTTATGCCGACAAGTTTCTAATAGAGAACCACAATTAATAGAATTTGCTAAAAAACACGATGTTATTGTTTTTGTTAGTGGTATAAAAAGCTCAAACGGAAAAATATTACATGATGTTTGTAAAAGAGTAAACACCAACACCTATATGGTTTCTTCGCCAGAAGATATATTGCCAGAATGGTTTGATACTGCCAATACTGTTGGTATTTGTGGCGCTACTTCATCACCAATGTGGCTTATGGAAGCAGTGTCTGATAGAATTAAATCGTTTGAAAAAGCTGTAATTTAAAAAAAAGTTAATAAGTTTGTTTAAAACTTATACCTATCTTAAACGATAAAATTAAGTAGTTTATCTAATTTTCGAGCTTGAAAATAATAATATTATTATGAAAAAACTTTTGCTTTTCCTTTTCACTTTTTGTTTTGTATTAAATGGTTTTTCTCAAAAACTAGATGATACAGATAAAGAAACTTTTATGCGTGCAGAATACCTTTTTAAAGTAGGTAAATTAGCTCTAGCACTTCCTTTGTATAATCAGCTAGTAGCTAAGTATCCAACTGAATACGACATGAAGTTTAAATTGGGAGTATGTTACAACAAAAAAAATGATGAACACGAAAAAGCAATTCCACTTTTAGAAGAAGTTTTAACGAACAAACCAAAAACTAAAGACATTGATTTTGAATTAGGAAGAGCTTACTTATATTCTTACATGTTTGATAAGGCTGAAGAAGCTTTTAAAAATCATACTTTAAAGAATAAATTAAATCCTGAGCAAAAAAAGAAAGCAGAACGCTACATCTATAACTGTCGTAATGCGCGCGAGTTGGTTGCTAATCCTATAGATGTTAAAATTGAACCTCTAATTGGTGATTTAAATTCTGAGTTTTCAGAATATACTCCTGCAGTTGCTTCAGATGAATCTCAAATGGTTATTACTTACCGTGGAGACAGAAGTACTGGTGGTTTAATGAACGATGAATACGATCCAGATCCAGATGGTGATTATTTTGAAGATGTTTTTATTTCGTTTAAAGTTGGCGATCAATGGCAAACACCAGAGCGTATTGGTACTAACATTAATGGTTTTGGTTACGATGCAGCAGTTTCAATATCGCCAAGCGGACAAAAATTATTTTTATACATTGCTTATCCCGAAGATGGTGGCGATTTATATGTTGCTTATTTAGATGGAGATTATTGGACTGCACCTGAAAGACTTTTAGGAGATGTGAACACTAAATTTTGGGAAGGAAGTTGTTCTATTTCTGCTGACGAAAAAACATTATTTTTTGCAAGTGAGCGCCCAGGAGGTTTAGGCGGTAAAGATATATACAAAGCATCGCTAAAACCAGACGGAACTTGGGGTAATGTTGTAAGTTTAGGTCCAAACGTAAACACTGCCGAAGATGATGATGCTCCATTTATTCATCCAGATGGACAAATATTACACTTTAGTTCTAAAGGGCATAATGCAATTGGTGAGTACGATATTTTTAGAGCTGATATGGATAGTTTAGGTGAGTTTGGAAAAGCTTATAACTTAGGTTACCCTTTAAATACGCCCGATGATGATGTTTTTTATACACTATCTGCTGATGGTAGAACTGGATATTTTTCTTCGGGTAGAAGAGGCGGACAAGGTCAGCAAGATATTTACACGGTTCGCCCAGGTTTAATTGGTCGTAAAACACAGTTAGCTTTGGTTAAAGGTTTAGTTTTATTAAACGATACAGGTTTTGTTCAATCGCAAATTGAAGTTTACGAAAAAGGTAAAGACAATGAGGTTTTTGCCAACTACGATTCAAACAAAAAAACAGGTAAATTCTTATTAAACTTACCTGCTGGCGCTGAGTATAAAATCATTTTTAAATACCAAACATTAGAGCCACAAATTAAAACAATTAACTTAATGACGGTTGATAGTTTTGGTCAAGCAGCTTTAACCGTTAAATTTTACACTAACAAAACAGATACTGCAACAGCGCCCGAAGAAATTAAGTTAGAAGTAGCTGAGGTTCCAAAAGCAAAAGTTGAACAGAAAATTCCTGAGCCACCAAAAGATACAGTTGTTGCTAAAGTTGAACCTCCAAAAGTAGAAGTACCAAAAGGTAAAAAAGATTACAAAAATATGCCTTACGAGTATTTCTTAAAAACGTATCCTGATGATAAAGGCGAAGGTTTTGAATACAGAGTTCAAATTGCAGCTTATCGTTTATCGGGTAACTTTAACTTTGCCAAATTATTAGCATTAGGTACTGTAGATCAGTTAAAGTGGGACGATAACATAACTCGTTTCTCAATGGGCAAATTCTCAACATTTAAAGAAGCAGAAGCATTCCGTCAGCAAGTTATTGCTGCTGGTGTAAAAGACGCATTCGTTTATGGTGATAGAGGAGGCAAGCGATATTTTGTATGGCAATTGCCTGAAATATTTGGAGAAAGATAGTAATTCAATCAAAAATATTTTATCTTTGCAGTCCCGAATTTTTCGGGACTTTTTTATTTCCGCGCCGATTCGGAATATATTGTTTAACCCTTTTGCATAGCGGCGTTTGCAAAATACAAGTAATAAAAAATGGCAGAAAATAGCCCAGTAGTAGAAAATTTCGATTGGAATGCAATCGGAAAAAGACAAGAATTGTATTCGGCAGATGAGCGTTCTAAAATGGAAGCGCTTTATGACAATACATTAAAATCAATTACAGAACACCAAGTTATTGATGGAACTGTAGTTGGAAAAACTAGCAAAGAATTAGTAATCAATATCGGCTTTAAGTCAGACGGTGTTGTGCCTCTTTCTGAAGTTCGTTACAATCCAGATATTAAACTTGGCGATACGCTTGAAGTTTATGTTGAAAGCCAAGAAGATAAAGGCGGACAATTATTATTATCTCACAAAAAAGCACGTGCATTACGTTCTTGGGATAGAGTTAATGAGGCATTGGAAACTCAAGAAGTTATTAAAGGATATGTTAAATGCCGTACAAAAGGTGGCTTAATTGCTGATGTATTTGGTATTGAAGCATTCTTACCAGGTTCTCAAATCGACGTTAAACCTATTCGTGACTACGACATGTATGTTGGAAAAACAATGGAGTTTAAAGTTGTTAAAATTAACAAAGAATTTAAAAACGTTGTAGTATCTCACAAAGCATTAATTGAAGCTGAGTTAGAACAACAGAAAAAAGATATTATTGGTAAATTAGAAAAAGGACAAGTATTAGAAGGTATTGTTAAAAACATTACTTCATATGGTGTGTTTATCGATTTAGGTGGTGTTGATGGTTTAATTCACATTACCGATTTATCATGGGGTAGAATCAATCACCCAGAAGAAATCGTTCAGTTAGATCAAAAAATCAATGTTGTAATTCTTGATTTTGATGATAGCAAAAAACGTATTGCATTAGGTTTAAAACAATTAACTCCACATCCATGGGATGCTTTAGATGCTAACATTAAAGTTGGTGATAAAGTAAAAGGTAAAGTTGTTGTTTTAGCTGATTACGGTGCTTTTGTTGAAATTGCAACTGGAGTTGAAGGTTTAATTCACGTAAGTGAAATGAGCTGGAGCCAACACTTACGTACCGCTCACGATTTCTTAAAAGTGGGTGATGAGGTAGAAGGTGTTGTATTAACATTAGATAGAGAAGAGCGCAAAATGAGCTTAGGAATGAAACAATTAATTCCTGATCCATGGGCGCACGTACCACAAAAATATGCTGTTGGAACTCAACACGTATCTACAGTTCGTAACTTTACAAACTTTGGTGTTTTTGTTGAATTAGAAGAAGGTATTGATGGTTTAGTTCACATCTCTGATTTATCTTGGTCTAAAAAAATTAAACATCCATCAGAATTCTGTAAAATTGGCGATAAATTAGACGTTAAAGTTTTAGAAATTGATTCAGAAAACCGTCGTTTAAGCTTAGGTCACAAACAATTAGAAGAAAACCCATGGGATGTATTCGAAACTGTGTTTACATTAGATTCAGTACACGAAGGAACAGTTTTATCTGTAATGGATAAAGGAGCTGTAATAGCTTTACCTTATGGTGTTGAAGGGTTTGCTCCAACTCGTCACTTAAACAAAATTGATGGAACTGCAGCAAAAGTTGATGAGAAATTAGACTTTAAAGTATTAGAGTTCTCTAAAGAAAACAAAAAAATAATTGTTTCTCACGCACGTATTCACGAAGAAGAAGTAGCGCACGAAAAAGCTGAAAAAGAAACAGCTAAAAAGGCAGCTAACACTGAAGAGAAAAAGAATTTAAAGAAATTAAAAGATAGTGTAGAAAAAACTACATTAGGCGATATTTCTGCACTTTCTGATTTGAAATCTTCGATGGAAGAAAACGAAAAAAAGAAATAATTAGCATTTAATTATTATAAAAAATCCCGACCATTTTGGTCGGGATTTTTTTGTTTTAGATATTCCCATCCCTAAAACGAACCCTTTCGTCCCAAATGTGATTTTTCTCTTGTTTTATTTCTCATTGACGATTAATTTGGCTTTATTATAAAATCAAACACATTAATTAACTAAAATTTTAATTTATGAAAAAACTATTACTAACTATTGCTTCAGCAGCTATTATGTTGTTTAGCGCAAATAAAACATTTGGAGAAGCATCTTGTGGAAACCAAGATCAATACAGAATAAGTGCTGCATCATTCCAATTTTTTGGTGCTTCTAATGACTTTGGTCAATCATTTACGGCAGGGATTACAGGAACTATGTGTTCAATTGAATTACCTGCTGTTATTGTAAGTTTACCTGGTAGTACTACATGTAATATTTATGCAGGTGCAGGTACTGGTGGAACTTTATTGTCTTCTTTCCCTGTAACACTTGTTGATTTTTCAACTTTATTAACAATACCAGGAGGTGTTAGTGTTGTTGACGGTCAACAATACACATTTATTTTAAATACAACTGATGGAAATTATGGAGTTGGGATTAGTGTTAGCAATGAATACGCTGCAGGTAACCACTTTTTTGCAGGTTCACCAGATCCTATGTTTGATTTAGCCTTCATAACTTATGTAATTCCTTCAGGCCCAACCACACAATTATCAACATCTTGCGGAGCAACGGGTTTGTTAAAAAACAGTATAATTTATGCTAATGCAATACCAGGAGCTGGTAAGTATAAATTTAATTTTTCTAATGGTCAAAGTTTTACAACAGGTAATTACTCTCCAAGAATGTCTTTAACTAGTATTTCTGGTTTGCAATATGGTCAAACGTATGGCGTAACTGTGCAAGCTTATGTTGGTGGTGTTTTAACTTCAGCTGGTAATTCTTGCGATATTACTTTAGCAGCATTCCCTACTACACAATTAAGTACTTTGTCTTGTAATGCAACTGGTTTAACTCCAACAAGCACAATTTATTGTAATGCAGTATCTGGTGCTACTAAATATCAATTCGTTTTTAATGGTGTTACTTCTTACACCACAACTAACGATTCACCAAGAATGGCTTTAAACAGCATTAGCGGTTTACAATATGGTCAAACTTACGCTGTAACTGTTAAGGCATATGCAGGTGGTGTTTGGGGCACAGTAGGTTCGTCTTGCGATATTACTATGGCAGCTTTCCCAACTACACAACTTAGTACAGTTTCTTGCTTTCAAACAGTTTATTTAGGTGGAATTATTTATGCTAACAGTGTTGCTGGTGGCTACAGATATAAATTTAATGTAACCAACAATGGCACGTACACTCGTAGCTTTATAACAGGTAATACTTTGCCTCAAACTAGTTTAAATAATTTCCCAGGATTGGTTAATGGCCAAGCTTACCAAGTTACAGTACAAGCTTATGTTGGTGGTGTGTGGGGAGAACCTGGTGCATCTTGTGCTATTTTTGTCGGTTATCTTTCGCGCCCAGCTAACAACGAAGAAGTAGCTGTTGTAGAAAATAACAACGCAATGATAAATACTGAAGTAGCGCAAGTAATTTTAGAAGAAATTAGTACTGAAGAAGTAAAAACTTCTCCAGTTGTTGAAGAAACTTTTGCAATTAATACTATTTCTAAAGCTGAATTTACAGCTTATCCAAACCCAGTTTCTAAAGCAGCAGTTTTAAACATTGCGTTTAACACCGAAGAAATTGGTAAAGTAATTTTAACTGATGTAACAGGTAGAATTGTTGCTGAACAAAACTTTAACACTAACTTAAACAGTGTTGTAGAAATTGATTTAGCTGATAAAAAATTAGATAATGGAATTTACAATTTATCTATTATTGGTAACAAATCAACATCTCAAAAAACGATTGTAGTTGTAGAATAATTACAATTCTATTTTTTACTCAAAAATCCCGACCATTTATTTGGTCGGGATTTTTTTGTTTTAGATATTCCCATCCCTAAAAAGCGCCCTTTCGTCCCAATTATGATTTTTCTCTTGCTTTATTAATCGCGCAACACTATTTTTAGCTAATTATTAAAATCAAAGACATTAATTAACTTAATTTTTAAACGTATGAAAAAATTATTACTAACCATTGCAACAGCAGCTATCATGCTGTTTAGCGCAAACAAAACCTACGCATCTGTCCCAGAAGAATTGGATCAAAGTAACTTAATTTCAGAAGAAGGTGCAGCAAGTTTAGATTTTGGGTATAGTTTTGGGCAAACATTTACTTGTGGAATTACAGGTGAATTAAGTCTTATTACTATAGGTTTAAATAACCCTGCAACTGGTAGTTATACAATTAGTATTTATAATGGAGTTGGTAATGGAGGAGCCATTTTGCTAAATAGCCAACCAGTTTCTTTAAATAGTGTTGGAATGAATTCGATACCATTACCCGCAGGAATAAATGTTACTTCGGGCAATCAATATACTTTTATTTTAACTAATATTGATGACGTTTCTGCAACTTTTTTATATTCAATATTAGACCCATATGCAGGCGGAGATGGTGGGCAAGCTTTACCATCACCATATACTATCCTCACAGGCGTAGATTTAGTTTTTTCAACTTATGTAATTCCTGCACCAACAGGCCCGACCACGCAATTATCAACATCATGCGGAGCAACGGGTTTATTAAAAAACAGCATAATTTATGCTAATGCAATACCTGGAGCTGGTAAATATAAATTTACTTTCTCTAACGGGCAAAGTTTTACAACAGGTAATTACTCTCCAAGAATGGCTTTAACTAGTATTTCTGGTTTGCAATATGGTCAAACGTATGGCGTAACAGTTCAAGCTTATGTTGGTGGTGTTTTAACATCAGCTGGTACTTCTTGCGATATTACTTTAGCAGCATTCCCTACTACACAATTAAGTACTTTATCTTGCGATGCTACAGGTTTAACTCCAACAAGCACAATTTATTGTAATGCAGTATCTGGTGCTACTAAATATCAATTCGTTTTTAATGGTGTTACTTCTTACACCACAACTAACGATTCACCAAGAATGGCTTTAAACAGCATTAGCGGTTTACAATATGGTCAAACTTACGCTGTAACTGTTAAGGCATATGCAGGTGGTGTTTGGGGAACTGCTGGTTCGTCTTGCGATATTACTTTGGCCGCTGCACCAACTTCTCAATTAAGCGGAACATCTTGCAATATGCCAGTTACAAAAACTAGTATTATTTATGCTAATGGTGTTGCTGGTGGTTACAGATATAAATTTAATGTAACCGATAACGGAACCTACACACGTAGCTTTATAACAGGTAATACTTTGCCTCAAACTAGCTTATCTAATTTCCCAGGTTTAGTAGATGGTACAGCTTATCAAGTTACAGTTCAAGCTTATGTTGGTGGTGTATGGGGTATTGCAGGTACGCCATGTTATATTTTTGTTGGTGGATTGGCTCGTGCTGCTAATACTGAAGAAGTTGCAGTTGTAGAAAACAACAACGAAATAATTTCTCAAGAAATTGCTCAAGTAATTTCAGAAGAAGTTGTTACTGAAGAAATAAAAACTGCTCCTGCAGTTGAAGAAACTTCTACAATCAACACTGCTTCTAAAGCTGAATTTACAGCTTATCCTAATCCTGTTTCTAAATCAAGTATTTTAAACATATCGTTTAATACCGAAGAAATTGGTAAAGTAATTTTAATGGATGTAACTGGCAGAATTATTACAGAGCAAAACTTTAACACTAACTTAAATAGTGTTGTAGAAATTGATTTAGCTGATAAAAAATTAGATAATGGAATTTATAATTTATCTATTATTGGTAACAAATCTACTGCGCAAAAAACGATTGTAGTTGTAGAATAATTACATATAATTTTTACTTAAAAAGCCGACCATTTGGTCGGCTTTTTTGTTTTAAAGGGTTTTATTTTTTCTTAAAGCTTAATTTTTGTTGAGCTAAAGCTAGCTTAAGTTTGGGAATAGAACTTGCGCCAATGCCATGCCATTGCAATACTTCGGCTTCGGTAAAGGTGCTTAATTGTTTTAGCGTTGTTATATTGTTATTTTGTAACGCTCTACGAGCTGGTGCAGATAAAACACTTGTAAAATCAGTTTGTACTTTAACTGTTTTTTTTGAGTTTATTTTTTCTAAATTCTCTTTTACTCTAAACTTTACAATTTTTGTAATTAATGAAAGCGGTAAAGCTTTATCAATAGGAAATTGAACAGCACCTTTTGAGTTTTTGTACTTTGAAATTTCTGCTTCAAATGCCTTTAAACCTGATGGAGCAGGATAGAAGCCAATATGGTTTTTATAACCAGCAAAGTGCACTAAATTACCTTCTAAATAAAAAGTAGGCATAGCATAACTTATTTTTTGCTCTGCCTTTGGTGCAGCTTTTTGTATGGTTTCTCTAATTTTATTTAGCAAAACCTGCACATCTTTAGGAAATGTGGCAATGTATTTATCAATTTCGTTTTCCATTTTCCCCATATTTTTATTAAAATCGAATTACTAAATTTCCTGTTTTCTGTCCAGATTCAGCGTATTTATAGGCTTCAATAATATCGTCTAATTGATAATATTTATCAATTACTGGTTTAAATTTACCTGTTTCTGCTAATTCTTTTATAAATAAAACATCTTGTTTATTAATTGTAGGAATTGGGAACAACACCTTTTTTTTGTTACGAATGGGTGTTGTTAAAGCTAAAAAGATATTCTCAGAATTTTTGCCCAACTCTGTTGAAATGTAAATTCCATTTTCGGTAAGTATTGGTTTACAAGCTCCGAAAGAAGATTTACCTACTGCATCAAAAATAAAATGAAATTTTTCTTCCGTTTTTGTAAAGTCTTGTTGGGTGTAATCTATTACAACATCAGCTCCTAAACTTTTAACCATTTCTACATTTTTGGTGTTGCACACAGCGGTAACTTTTGCGCCAAAATGTTTTAGTAATTGCACCGCTGCAATACCAATAGCTCCTGTAGCACCATAAACTAATATGTTTTGTCCGCTTGTAACTTTTGCAGCACGAATATCGCACAATGCATAATGCGAACCTTCTAGTAGTGGAGCAGCTTCTTCAAAAGTAAAATTAGTAGGCATTGTTGCGATAGCTGAATCTTCTGTTGTAACCATGTATTCTGCATGAGCGCCAAATGTTTTATCGTTAAAGCCAAAAACTTTTTCTCCAACTTTAAATTGCGTTACACTCAAGCCAATTTCTTCAACAATTCCTGCGTATTCGCAACCTAAAATGGTGTTGTTTGGTTTAAGCAAACCACTAAAAAAGCGAGAAATAAAATACTCAGCACTTCTAAATCCGCAATCGGTTCGATTAACAGTAGTAGCCATTACTTTTATTAATACCTCATTGTTTTTTGGTTTAGGTTTTTCTACTTCAATTACGTTAATTACTTCAGGCGGACCATATTTGGTATTTACGCTAGCTTTCATTTTTTATGATAAATTTTTGTAACTCTGTTAAACAAATATATAGTTTTTAAACCTTTTTACTAAGTTCTAACTTGTAATAACCTAAGTAGTTTTTTTGTATAAAATAATGGCTAAACAAACCTGCACTTATTTGTTTTAGCAATGCCAACGGAACTAATCTAAGCTTTAAAAGTGTTTTTAAAAGCAATGGGTAGCGTAATGCTTTTTTTGCTCCTTTTTGAAATGCTTTTGCATTCGATAAAACATTTTCGCTATAATCGATGCAACTAGTAATGTTTAGTATTCCTGATTTTTCTAGTTGTTTTATTTCTTCTAGTTGTTGAAAGGCATCCATTGCAAAACCCCATGTTAGCATTTCGTAGGCTTGTTTGTCGTATTTATTAGTTAATGTTTGTTCGCTGTTTTTTATGTAGCCATCAAACACTATTATTCTTCCATTATCGCTTAAAAGCGGTAAAATGTTTTGGAGTAATTGTCCCAAATTTTTGGAGTGACACAAGGTTTCAACTGCAAATATCAAATCGTATTTTATGTTTGTTTTTTCTAAATTATCAAAATCGACTTGCTTAAATTGCACGTTGTTTAGCGCTTTACATTTATTGCGAGCAATAGTAATGTTGTTGGGGGTAAGATCAATTCCTGTAAAATGTTTATCAGGATTTATTTCAGCTAAATAATGTGTGTTAAAACCCATTCCGCTGCCTAACTCTAAAATGTTTTTGTAGTTGTTTTGGTTTATTATTTCGTTAACAGTATCGGCTTGAAAGAGTAATTTTTTTGTGTGAGGAACTTCTGCCGAAAACTGCACAGGGAAATGCATTGCTCCCTGTTTAGAATGAAATTTACGATAAAAAAATGCTGATTTGGTGTAGTAATCAACTATAACTTCGCTCGATGTTTTGTTTAGTCTGTTTTTACCAATTATTTTATAAATGGTTTCGCAGTATTTTTTTACTTCATCGTGCGTCATAAAATTTTAATTCCAATTTTATTTTTGTGAGTATACACAAACATACAATAAAATTTATTTAGTTTTCGTTCAATCTATTTCTGCCTTATAAAACTGAAATTTAACTAAATACTTTAATTCCCTTCTTTTTCCTTGATGAAAAAGAAGCAAAAAATCAAGACTACTGAAAAATAAAACGAAAATCTACATTTCGTTTTTTTCACGTAACCAAAGCCGTTCGTTCCTCGCAATAGCTCTTCAACTCACTCGTTGATTACTTACAAAGCCCTCGCTAAAAATCTCATTTGATTTTCTTGTTTTATTTTTCAAAGGTCGGTCGAGCTTAAACTGTAGGTATCAACACTTTAATATTGTTTTTTTTTTCAGAAAAAAAAAGCCAGTCACTACTATGCAACTGGCATTCTAAATTTAGAAAAATGTATTATTTGCTTAATTTACTTTTTAGCTCTAACATTTTTAATGCGGTAAAAGCAGCTTCATCGCCTTTGTTGCCATGTTTTCCGCCAGCTCTATCAATTGCTTGTTGCTGATTATTTGGTGTTAATACGCCAAAAATAACGGGTGTGCTATATACCACGTTTAATTGTGTAATTCCGTTGGCTACTGCATCGCATATAAAATCGAAATGACGCGTTTCGCCTTGTATAACACAACCTAAACACAACACTGCACTTACATCGGTATGCTGCAGTTGCCATTGCGCGCCAAGCGTTAGTTCAAAACTACCGGGTACATAACTTATTTGTATGTTTTTGGTTTTAATGCCATACTTTTTTAAAGTAGCAATAGCTCCATCGCGCAAAGCAAAAGTTACTTCGTTGTTCCATTCTGCAACAACAATGCCCACCTTTATCTTGTGGGCATTGTGTAATTTTATTTCTGATGTAAAATCAGATAAATTTTTATGTTTACTCGACATTATTTGCCTGCTAATAATTTTGCTTTAGTAATGTGTTTTTCAATTTCTCTTCCTTCAGTTGTAGTAGAGTAATCAGCTTTAATTTCTTCGTAAATTTTTAAAGCGTTTTCAAAATTGCTTTGGCTTTCGTAAGCTAAAGCTGCTTTCATTAAAAAGATGGGCGTTGTAAAGTTGTTTGTTCTTTCTTTAGCTGCTTTTAAATAAAAATTAATTGCTTCGTCTGTTTTGTTTAATTCCATATTAGCATCGCCAATAGCACCAACTGCTAAAGGAGCTAAAATCTCATCATCAGAGTCAAATTCGTTTAATTGTTCAATCGCTTTTTCGAATTGACCAGTTTTTAAATAACTCATACCTAAATAATAGTGAGCTAAGTTTCCTGATTTTGTTACTCCGTATTCTTCTGCAATTTTTTCAAAACCCATGTAGTTTCCATCGCCATTAATAGCTAATTTAAACGAGTCTTTTTCAAAATATTTTTCTGCAACAAACATTTGGTTTTGCGCTTCAGCTTCTTTTGGAGCAACATATAGTTTAGTCCAAGCAAAATATCCAGTAATTAAAACTACAATTGCACCTAAAATAATTGTTAAACTTTTTTTGTTTTCTTCAATGTAATGTTCTGTTTTAGTGTAAGCTTGTTGCACATCAACTAACATTTCTTCTTTCTTTTCTTTAGCCATAATTTTATAATGAGTGTGCAAAGATAATTTTTTTTTGCAAGTAGCAATAAATTATCAAGTTTTTAGCTGATAATTATTATGCGCAAAATGCTGTTAATAATCCTTGTTTTTTGACTAATTTTACATTTTTAACCGCAATTGTGTATTTAAAAGACTTACATCTGCTCAATTTTAAGAATTATACCGAAGCAAACATTGCTTTTAGCAGTGGTGTAAATTGTATTGTGGGTAAAAATGGCTCTGGCAAAACCAATTTGCTTGATGCTGTACATTATTTAAGCGCTTGCAAAAGCTATTTTAACACCATCGATAGCCAAAACATTAAAAAAGAAGAAGGTTTTTTTGTGGTTCAGGGTGGTTTTGATACTGATGCCGAACTCGGCGAAGAAATTTATTGCGGCATAAAAAAAGGCGAAAAAAAGATTTTTAAGCGTAACAAAAAGGAATACACGCGTTTTTCGGAGCATATTGGCTTAATTCCAATAGTTATGATTTCGCCTTACGATAGCGAATTGATTTACGATGGGAGCGAAGTGCGACGCAAATTTGTTGATGCTGTTATTTCGCAATATAATCGCACCTATTTAGAAACATTAATAAATTACAATAAAATACTACAACAACGTAATGCTTTGCTCAAAAACATGGGCGAAACAGGTAATTACGATAAGGAATCGTTAGAAGTCTGGGATTTTCAGTTGGCAAACTATGGCGAAATTATTTATAACGAAAGAAAACTTTTTATAGAAAAATTTGTACCCATTTTTGCGACTATTTTTCCTTCATTAATTTCGGTTAACGAAAACGCTGCAATTAATTATATTTCGCACCTAAACAGTGAACATAGTTTTGAAGATTTGCTAAAATCATCGTACCAACGCGATGCTTATTTAGAGCACACTTCGGTAGGAATACATAAAGATGATTTTGAGTTTTTGTTAAACGATTTTTCGTTAAAGAAATTTGCCTCGCAAGGACAACAAAAAACATTTTTATTGGCTTTAAAATTGGCGCAGTTTAATTTAATTAAAGATGTAAAACAAATAACACCCATTTTGTTGTTAGATGATATTTACGATAAACTAGATGAAGAGCGCGCTAAAAACTTAATGAATTTAGTTGCTGGCAAAGAGTTTGGACAAATTTTTATTACCGATGCGCACCCAACACGGTTGTATAAATTGTTTGAAGACAAAGCAAAAGAAATTCGTATATTTATGGTAGAGAGTGGCGAAATAAAAGAACTTAATCCTGCAAAAGCATAATTTTATTTAGTGTAATTTAATATGAAAAGAGATAACGACCAAAGCTTAAAACAAGTAATTACACAAATGCTAAAGGCTTATGGTTTGCAGGATAAATTGCACGAAACCGAAATTATAAACGCTTGGCGAACGCAGTTTGGTAAAGTGGTAAACAACCACACAACCGATTTATACATAAAAGGAAAAACATTGTTTGCGCATATTGATTCTCCATCGTTGCGACAAGAATTATTTTATAACCGCACCAAAATGGTTGAAGTGCTAAACAACGAAGTGGGCCACGAAGTAATTGTTGAAATTATTTTGAAGTAATGGTATTCAATTTTAGATACCCACTTCTAGCACAATCGAATGCTTGCGCCAGTGGCGCGTTTGCAACTTGCAGAAACTCAGCGTTACGCTTGCTTGCTGTTAGCACCAGTTGACTATTTTGTAAAGTCTGTCAGTGGATAATAACCTTCAGAATTCTTCGGTAACAACAATTTAATTAATTTGTCTTCTTTCTTGTCAGGGCTACGTTCTTCTATGGCAGAACGAAAACCGCTCAAGAAAACTTGAAACTCTGTCGTTGCACCGTAAGCTCGAAGTTTTGCGGTCTTTTCGTCAAGTGCTATATGACCAACGTGTTTAAAGTACTTCTCTACTTTTATAAGGCTGTCCGAAATGAATTCTCCGTCGAGCAAAAGTTCGTAGCCTTTTTCATTTAAAGTACTCGTCACTTTGCGTCCAAAAACTTGTACGTCTGTCAATAATGGATTATGCGTTACTGTGTCTGAATGGTAATTGGTGTAAAGTACAGCGTACCAAAGTCCGGCTTCGTCTTTGTCGTAATCGCAAATAATAGCGATACCATAATTATCGGCGTCCAAAGGAAACGAAAAATAGTCCCCTCTTTTGAATGAGAGTTCTTTTGGGTCAATTGGAAATACTTTTTTGGGTGGCGAGTCGTCGCTGTTTACACAACCAAAGAGCAATGTCAAAAAAAGAAGAATTAATCTCTGTCTCATGTCTTCATAAGCTTATATGTGTTATGAAATTACATAAAGCTAACGAAAAGTGTCGGTTTTATGCAATTTTTTACATACTATTTTATTACCAAATATACATTTATTTCAAAGTAATTAAAACCAAATATTTTTTGTCTAATACAAAACCACCTTATATTTTTCAGCCATTTTTTGGACTTGTTCTTGGCTTACGTTGTGTACGTTATTGCCGTGGTGGCGGTTTTCTACTGTTGCTACAAATAGTTTACACTTAAATTCTTTTGCTAATTTAAAATAAGGTTCTAATTCCCACTCCAACGTAAAGGTGTTGTGTATAATTATTTTTTCTGTTTGTTGTGCAAGTGCTTTGCGTGTTAAATCTTCACAATTTTTATACGCTAAATGATTTTTATCAAATTCAAAAGTATAGTTTCCTTGCGCATCGGTAAAATAATCATCAACCGAAAACACAGGGTATTTGCCGTTTTCGGAGAGGAGCTGAGCTAATGTTGTTTTTCCGCTGCCAGGCAAACCACGTAATAGAATTAAATTACTCATTAAAAATTAATTGGTATTTCTACAATATTAATGCTATTTTAGTGAAAAGTATTTTAAAAAAATGAATAAAACAACTGCATTACAAAACTTTAGACGCATCGCTTTTTTAGAAGGCGTATCTTACATACTATTAATGGCAATTGCTATGCCTATAAAATATGGCTTAGGCATTTTGTGGCCTGTAAAATACTTGGGCTGGGCGCATGGTGTTTTGTTTGTTGCCTATTGCATTTTATTGCTACAAGTTGCTTATTTGTATAAATGGAATTTTGTAAAAATGTTTTTAGCTTTTATAGCATCGTTATTGCCTTTTGGCACATTTGTGTTGGATGCTAAATTGCTTAAAAATCAAGAATAAAAAATATGGTAGCAAAAAAATGTATAGAGTGTGGCGATAAATTTACGGGCAGATCTGACAAAAAATTTTGTAGCGATGCTTGCCGTAATGCTTACAACAATACACTAAACAGCGATTCAACCAACTATGTGCGCAACATAAATAATATCTTGCGCAAAAACAGACGAATATTGGAGGACTTAAATCCCGGAGAAACAGCCAAAGTTGCCAAACAAAAAATGTTAGATGCAGGCTATAATTTTAAATACCACACCCATCAATACACCACAAAAAAAGGAACTATTTACTTTTTTTGCTACGAACAAGGTTTTTTACCGATTGAAAACGATTATTATTTTTTAGTGAAAAAGCAACAAGAAACCAAGTAAACGCATGAATCCATTTTTACAACAATTATTTTTTCAAAAATTATTACGACAAAAAAAAGAAGGAAAAAAAGGCACTTCAAAATACATTGTTGCGCGCGAGTTTTTGCGCTTTAAATCGTACTTAAAAACAGAAACAAAAAGTTATTTGTTTATTGCTATTGGTGTTATTTCGGCTGCATTTGCCTTAGAGAGTTTTTTATTACCCGCTAAATTTATTGATGGTGGCGTAACAGGTATTTCCTTATTAATTTCTGAACTTTCAGGTTGGCAATTACCTATATTAATTGTATTGCTAAACATTCCGTTTATTATTTTAGGTTTAAAACAAGTAGGAAAAGATTTTGCGTTTAAAACAAGTATTGGTGTAATTGCATTGGCTTTGGTTGTTACGTTTTGGCATTTTCCAATTATCACTTCCGATAAATTATTAGTAGCCGTTTTTGGAGGATTTTTTCTAGGAATAGGAATTGGTTTAGCAGTTAGAGGAGGCGGTGTGCTCGATGGTACAGAGGTTTTGGCTTTGTTTGTAGGTAAAAAATTAGGTATAACAATTGGCGATGTAATTTTAGCCATAAACATTTTAATATTTTCGTGCGCTGCTGCTTTGTTATCTATAGAAACCGCTTTGTATTCTATGCTTACCTACATTTCTGCATCAAAAACTGTTGATTTTATTATTGAAGGAATTGAAGAATATACTGGAGTTAGTATAATATCAACTCGTCCCGACGAAATAAGAAAAATGATTATTAACGATTTAGGCAGAGGAGTTACAATTTATCTTGGTAAACGTGGTTTTAATCGCCATGGCGAAAATTTACAAGAGTTGGATATTGTTTACACAGTTGTTACGCGCTTAGAACTTACGCGATTAAACAACGAAATTGCTTTAATTGACCCAAACGCATTTATTATTATGAATAGCGTGAAAGATGCTAAAGGCGGTATGATTAAAAAGCGACCATTAAAATAATTGCCTATTACTCGCTAATAGTTTACATTTGCTTTGAATTTAAATTTAATGGGTAAAATCAAATCATATTTTAAAGAGTATTATGCTTTTCTAATTTTATTGATTGCAGGTATTGTTTTGGTAATTTTGTTTTTTAACGTAAAACATAATATCGAAAAAATATACGCTTCGTTTATCAATAATACTATTGAAAAAACAACGATACAACTTCAAAATTTTTTCCAACCAGTTTCTCGCGATTTGCTTATTTCTAAAGAAATGGGAGAGAACGGACTTTTTAATAATTCGAGCACCGAAAAATTAAACAAACTATTTATTCCTTATTTAAAAAACTCAGAACAGTTATCGTCAATGCACATTGCAAACACTGTTGGCGATGAATATATGCTTTTGCATCAAGATAATATTTGGGTAAATAGAATTACAAAATTGGGTTCAAAAAACCAAAATCCTGAGTGGAATAAATGGATTTACAGAAGAGATATTCATGATAGTTTAATAGAGAAAACTTCTCCTGAAAAAAAATATACTCCATTAGATAAAATATGGTTTTCTAAGGCATTAAAAAGTAAGTCAGAAATTTTTCCGGTTTGGACAGAACCTTACCATTTTATTACTACAAATGAAATTGGAGTAACAGCATCTATAAAGTTTAAAGACACGCAAGACACATCATTAACCAACGTAATTTCGTTTGATGTTTTGTTGGAAGATATAAGTGATTTTACACGTAATTTGGCTGTTTTAGAACATGGTAAAACTTTTGTAATTACAGAGAATGGCGAAGTTTTAGGTTTGCCAAACGATAGCAAATTTTCTAACCGCGATTCTTGTAATGCCTATACTTTAAAATACATTACTGATATTGGCGTGCAAGAAGTTACTGATTTTGTAAACGCTTGGAAACTCAATGCTGATAAAGATGCAATTTTAAAATTCAAGTCGAACTCTAGACCTTGGAGAGGTAGTTTACAACCCTTTTTACTTACTCCAAACCATAAATTATACATTGGCGTAATTGTGCCCGAAGATGTTATTCAAAACAACTTTAGCAAAATACAAGGAGTAATTATTGCTTGCTTTTTTATTATAGTAATTTTCACCGTATTGGTTTATTTTACTTTTAGAAGAAATGCTAAGAATTTAGTGCTTTTGCAAATTGAAAAAAATAATAATATTCAAAAAAACGAGGAGCTAAATAAAGCATTAAAAGAAAAAAATATTCTCTTAAAAGAAACCTATCATCGCGTAAAAAACAATCTTCAAATTATTAGTAGTTTGCTTAATTTACAAAGTAATTTTGTTAATGATGAAGAAGCTAGAGAAGCTTTTCAAAAAAGCCGCCGACGAATAGAATCAATGGCTTTGGTGCATCAAAAATTATATAATGCCAACGATTTAAATCAAATTGATTTGGGCGATTATATTGAGCAATTAGTAAAATCAATATCCGATTCTTTTGAAGGAAACAACGTGAATTTTAACTATCAAATAAATTCAGCAAAAGTGTTAGCAGAGTTAGATGTGGTAATTAATTTAGGATTAATTATTAACGAATTAGTTTCTAACTCTTTAAAATACGCATTCTCCGATAAAAATGATTCTGCTGAAATTTCAATAATGCTAAATAAATTATCGGATAGGAAATTTGAATTAATAGTTGCCGACAATGGAAAAGGTTTGCCAAACGATTTTGATATTTCTATACCAAAAGGTTTGGGTTTTGAAATTATAACAGCCTTAATTGGTCAGTTAAACGGCTATTATCAGATAGAAAACAAAAACGGTTTATCGTTTAAAATTCACTTTTCTATTTAACTATCTGCATCTTTTTAGTTTCTACTTTTTCTGTAGATTCTAAGCTGTAGAAATAAAGTCCTGCGTTTAATAAATCGGTTTCTACTTTAATATCGTAATAACCTTCGCTTAAATTTTCGTCGAGCAAAGTGCTTACTAACTGTCCGCTACTATTGTATATTTTTAGTTTGCAATATTGAGCCACAGGAATGTAAAATGAAATAGTAGTGTTGTGCTCAACAGGGTTCGGAATATTGTCGAACAAATGTACTTTGCTTTTGTATTCCGATTTATTAATGCTGTCTAAAACATCGGTAGTAAATTTTGACTTTGCTGCTCTTGCACTATTAATTAAGTCGGTTAACGAACTTGTAGCATGTATCGCAAAAACAACATTAATGGTATCGCCTGGTATTATTGCAAATGGTCCGCTACTAACAACCGTCATTACATCGCCACCATTGTCTGAATCGCCAGCAGAATTTTTACTAGTACTGAGTGTTGTGTATTTTTCTGCAGTACTAAAGTTGTCAGAAATGTTTATTCCTCCACTATTTCCTCCATCGTTATCTATTCCATAAAAATTAAAAGGAGCGCTAGATGATAACAGTTGAACAGCAGCATAATTTCCACCACTTGTCACATCGTAAACATAAGCTAATTTGTTTGAAGCATCAGCTATAGCTTTATTTGAACCAGCAAAAGTTATATCCCAATCTGCAAAAATCCCTGCGTATAAACTCGATAATGTTGAACTTCCTTTGTTGATAATGTTGTAATCTAAAACAATATAATTTTTATCATCTGTGGTATTCCAAGCGTAGGTTTTTTGGTCAACTTCTACATTTAATTTTGTTGTAGCAGCGTTGTTATCATTAAATTTAGCAAACAAATCGTATTCAGAAAACACAGTTGGTATAACTCTTTGCGGACGTTGAAGCATAAAAAAATCATTGTCGGGCTCACTATTAATTCCACGTAAACCATCAGATACTTTTGAAATTGAATTACCAATCATTAACCCACCTTCATATAAAAGAGTAGAGCCAGCGTTTCTTGATAATCCTAAGCCTTGATAACTTGATAAACTTTGGTAGCCAATCCGTCCAATGCCAGTAATACTTGTAGAAATAGCATTGTGATTTAAGTTATAATACGATGTATTTACAACTAAACTATCGTATTCAACAGTAGAATAAGTTCCATCAAAAATGGTAAATTTTAATTGAATAATATGGTCTAACGGTGTGTTAGCTAAAAGTGTAATTTTAAATGGATCGGCAGTGTTTGTAGCTGTTGTACCTGTTGTTACAGCACCAATGTTTGTATTGTTATCTACAATACTTACAAATGCAGAATTTGTGCTTAAACTAATAAAAGTATTAGTTGAATTAGCCAAATAATTTTTAAAATCACCAACAATATCAATTGTTTCGCCCGGTAAAAAATTATTATCGTTGTTGTCAGTTAATGTTACATCTTCTAAAACAAACGATGGAGAAGTAGTTTCTGTTAACGCTCTTAGCATATTAACTCTTCCGCTTCCAAGCATATCAATGTAAGCAGCATTTCCTGTAATTCCATTAATATTATCGGAGGTAACTTTTATTTGTTCAGCTACTTGCAAAGCAGAATAATTTGGAAAATGACTCCAAACAATTCCTGCTAAACCAGCAGTTATAGGTGCAGAAAATGAAGTTCCAGATTGACCACCAATTAATAAAGTACCAAACCAGGTTGAATATATGTTTTCGCCTGGAGCACAAACATCAACTGTTGTTCCATAAGTAGAGCCATTTCCAGATCCTATCCATTTCTCATCATTTTCATTTGTTCCAGCAACGTTTAAAACATATTTATAGGAGCCAGGGAAAAAAGCTTTATCATTATGATTATTACCTGCAGCACCAATTACTAAAACATTACGATTAAAAATTGCATAGTTTACAATGTCTTCTCCAAATTGCGAAAAGCCATTACTTCCCCAAGAGCAGTTTATAATATTACATCCATGGTCGGCACCATAAACTATACTTTCGTAAGAACCAACCAAAAAACCTGCATTATTATCAATTTTAAGTGGAAGTAATTTACAGTTATATCCAAGTCCTGCCATTCCAGAATTATTATTCATTTCTGCTCCAGCAAGTCCTGCAACAAATATTCCGTGTCCAATACCTTCAGCAGTAGCATCATTATCATTATTGCCTAAATCCCAACCGCTATAGTTATCAATATAGCCATCAGCATCATTATCAATACCATCAATTATATCATAAATATTATGGTGTACTTGATTTATTAAATCTGGGTGAGAAAAATTATAACCCGTATCGCTAATTCCAATTACCATTTTTGCATTTCCTTGTTCTACATCCCAACCTTCGTAAGCTCTAACATTTGTTAAATAATATTGCAAAGCAATGTCGCTATCGTTTGGCGTAAACAACAATTTTGGTAAAACTTTTGGTTCTGCATATTCTACCTCAATAACAGAATTAAATAAAGTATAAGCTTTGCTTAGGGGTATTGTTGAATTGTATTTTATTTCGTAAATAGTTGTAATATCAACCATTTTAGGATTTCTAGCAGCGTTTTTTGTAAGACTGATTGGTAAAGAGTTTGGGAATTTTTGCGTGATAGAACTAACTTCTATTTGATTAAAAATTTGCTTTATTTTAGGAATTAAAATTTCGTTTAGCGAACAATAATTTTTGAATTGTGGCTTTATTTTAATAATAATAGTTTTATCTAAAACTTCTACACCATTAATAAAAACAGTTGATTGCGCTTTAGTATAATGTATGTTGAAAAAAGAAATTGTAAAAATTAAAAATGCTTTATAGAATTGTTTCATTTTGAGGAGTCAATTTTTATTAAAGATAGTAAAATATCGGTTTAAATAAAAAAAATGAAAGTATAAATTAACCCGAGTATTCTGGTATTTCTTGCAAAAATTCAAACGAGTTATCAATGTAATTCATTTTACAACAAAAATGATTTAGACCATTTGTAACAATTAAAAAAGTAACTTTTTGCGTTAAATTATAATTGGCAGCTTGCATAAAAGCATCTTGTGTAATTTTAATTGTTGGTGCCTTGCATTCAACCAATAAATAAGGCGAAGCACTCTTTGCTGAGTAAACAATAATATCAGTGCGTTTGTTCATTGTTTTAACTTTTATTCCTTTTTCTACAAGAAATAAAGAGGCTGGATATTTTTTTTCGGTTATCAAAAAATTAATAAAATGTTGTCTTACCCACTCTTCAGGAGTTAGTTCAATAAATTTTTTTCGTATTGTGTCAAAAATTTGCGTACTTTGTTTTACTGTTTTAGTTTTAAAAGTATAAAACGGCAAATTAAGTTTTGGTAGGTTATTTAACATCTTACCACAAAAATAAGAGAATAAAAATTAAAATACATTTATATGAAAAGTAAAAAAGACATTGTAGACAACTGGTTACCACGATACACAGGTGTAGAATTAAAAGAATTTGGGCAATATATATTGCTTACCAATTTTAGTAATTATGTGCGCATGTTTGCTGCAAAATTTAATGCGAAAGTTTGTGGTGAAGATAAGCCAATGCTTAGTGCAACCCATGATAATATTACCATTATTAATTTTGGTATGGGTAGTCCAAACGCTGCAATTATTATGGATTTATTAAGCGCAATTAATCCTAAAGCAGCTTTGTTTTTAGGTAAATGCGGTGGCTTAAAAAAGAAAAATGAATTAGGTGATTTAATTTTGCCAATTGCTGCAATTAGAGGCGAAGGAACATCAAACGATTATTTCCCTAGCGAAGTGCCTGCATTACCAGCATTTAACTTACAAAGAGCTGTTTCTACAACTATTAGAGAACATAACCGTGATTATTGGACAGGTACTGTTTATACAACAAACAGACGTGTTTGGGAGCATGACGATGAATTTAAAGAATACCTAAGAAAAATTCGTTGCATGGCTATTGATATGGAAACAGCAACGATTTTCTCAACTGGTTTTTATAACGAAATACCAACAGGTGCATTGCTTTTAGTTAGTGATCAGCCAATGGTTTCTACAGGTGTAAAAACTGCCGAAAGCGATGTAAAAGTTACTACTAACTTTGTTGAGTCGCATTTACTAATAGGAATTGATTCGTTAAACGAGTTGAAAAATAGAGGTAATTCTGTTAAGCACTTGCGTTTCGATTAAATTCGTAGATGGCTCAAAAAGCAGTAAAATATACCTCCGATTTAATTTTTTCTGAGTTAAAACAAAAAATCTATCGCCCAATTTATTTTTTAGAGGGCGAAGAACCTTATTATATTGATAAAATTGCTGATTTTATTGAGAAAAATGTGCTCGATGAAATGGAAAAAGAATTTAATCAAACAATTCTTTATGGCAAAGATACTGATGTTTTAACGCTGATAAACGAATGCAAGCGTTATCCGATGATGGCGGACAAGCAAGTTGTAATTTTACGCGAAGCTCAAGAACTAAACTTTGAAAAAACTGTTGAAACAAAAAACGCTGCAGGCAAAAAAGATGAAATAAATTTATTTGAAGAATACGTTAAAAACCCTACGAATTCTACCGTTTTAGTTATATGCTACAAATATGGTGGTTTAGATAAACGCAGAGCTTTAGCAAAAACATTAAGTACACATGCTGTTTATTTTAATTCAGAAAAACTAAAAGATTACAAAGTTCAGGAGTGGGTTGAAGCCTATTTAAAAGAGCGTAAGCTAAACTTTGAGCAAAAAGTACCTTACTTTATTTCAGAAAATTTAGGAAACGATTTAGCAAAAATCGAAAATGAGGTTGATAAATTACTTTTAAACATAAAAGATAAAACTCAAATTACGGTTGCCGATGTAATTCAAAATATAAGTGTTAGTAAGGAGTACAACATGTTTGAACTTACAAATGCAATAATGATAAAAGATGTTTTAAAAGTAAATAAAATCATTAATTATTTTGCTGCAAATCCAAAAGATAATCCGGTACCGCTATTAATGGGAACATTGTATTCTTTTTTTATAAAATTGATTGGAATACATACTTTAACCGATCGTTCGCAATACGCCATTGCATCTAAAATTGGTGTGCCACCATTTATAGCCAAAGATTACGAAGCAGCAGCACGACAGTATAGCCCCGGAAAGTTAGTTAAGATAATAGGATACTTGCGTGAGTACGATAAAAAATCGAAAGGGATTGGTTCTAATACCATGCCTAATGGCGAATTAATGAAGGAACTTTTTTTTAAAATTTTACATTAAAATTTATGAATTATTGGCTAGTTAAATCAGAACCATTTAAATATTCTTGGGAACAGTTTGAAAAAGACAAAAAAACCTTTTGGGATGGTGTAAGAAATTACCAAGCGCGAAACAATTTAAGAGCTATGCAAAAAGGCGATTATGTGCTTTTTTATCATAGTAATGATGGTTTAAATATTGTAGGAATAGCAATAGTTGCAAAAGAGCATTATCAAGATCCAACAACCGAAGATAAAAATTGGCTTGTTGTAGATTTAAAACCTTTTAAAAAGCTTAAAAATCCTATTGATTTAACTCAAATTAAACAAGATAAAATTTTATCGGGTATGGCCTTGGTTAAACAATCACGTTTATCTGTTTCTCCTGTTACAAAAGAGCAATTTGATAGAGTTTTAGAATTAGGACTCGTTTCTTAACAAAAAGAAGGTTTTATGCCTGTTTTAAGCACTTTTGTTTTGTATTTTAGCAGTTCACTTTGTTAAAATATCGTTCAAAGTCGAACACAAAGAATTTTTTTCTTTTTTAGCTCGTTTAAAGTTATACTTTTGTACACTTCATTTTAAAAATTGTACTTCAAGTGAGACTATTATTCAAAAAAACACAACTGTTTTTCGCTTTAATGCTTTTAAGCACAGCTCTTTTTGCGCAAAACGCAAACATTAGAGGTTTTGTTTACGAAAAAGCAACAGGTGAACCTTCAATATTTACTTCTGTAATTTTAGCAGGAACAAAATATGGGGTTCAAACCGATGTAAATGGTTATTTTTCTATCACAAAATTACCAGCAGGAACTTATAATTTAAAAGTTATAGCCTTGGGTTTTGATACAATTTCTCAATCTGTTTCTGTAAAAGATGGCGAAATAAAATCGTTGAAATTATTTGCAGAAAAAGGTTCAGTAAAACTTAAAGAAGTTAGTATTTCTGCCGATAAGCAAGAAGCTACAACAGAAGTTAGAACATCAGTAAATAAAATAACTCCAAAAGAAATTAAGCAAATTCCTACCGTTGGTGGCGAACCCGATTTAGCGCAATATTTACAAGTTTTGCCAGGTGTAATTTTTACGGGTGATCAAGGTGGTCAGTTGTATATAAGAGGTGGGTCTCCAGTTCAAAATAAAGTTTTAATGGATGGTATGATTATTTATAATCCGTTTCACTCTATAGGTTTATTTTCTGTTTTTGATGCAGATGTAATTCGTAATGCAGATGTTTATACAGGTGGATTTAATGCAGAATACGGTGGTAGAATATCATCTATAATGGATATTACAACTCGTGATGGAAATAAAAAACGTATTTCTGGTAAAGTGGCGATTAGTCCGTTTGGTGCTAAAACATTGTTAGAAGGTCCATTAAGCAAAGCAAAAGAAGAAGGCGGAAGCACAACTTCATTCTTGTTGTCTGCTAAAAACTCTTATCTTTCACAATCGTCTAAAGCGTTATATGGTTATATAAATCCAGATGGTTTGCCTTTCGACTTTTTAGATTTGTATGGAAAAGTTTCTTTTAACGGAAACAATGGTAGTAAATTAAATGTGTTTGGTTTTAATTTTATGGATAGCGTAAAATACCAAGCAATTTCTAATTTAAAATGGACTTCAGGTGGTGGTGGAGCTAATTTTGTTGTAATTCCAAGTTCATCTCAAATATTAATTAGAGGTAATTTTGCCTATTCTAAATACGGTATATCTTTAGCTGAAAGTAATAATTTACCTCGTTCAAGTACAATTGATGGTTTTAATATGGGATTAAACTTTACCTATTTTACAGGTAAAAACGAGCTTGTTTATGGTATTGAATTATTGGGTTCAAAAACCACTTTCGATTTTTATAATGCGTATAATCGTAAAATTTCACAGGCAGATAACAATACTGAGGTTGCTGGTTTTATGCGTTACAAGGCTAATATTGGCGATAAACTTATTTTGGATCCAAGTATTAGATTCCATTATTATGCATCATTAAGCGAAATTTCGCCAGAGCCACGTATTGGTTTTAAATATAACGTAGTTAAAAATTTCCGTTTAAAAGGAGCTGCAGGTTTGTATTCTCAAAACTTAATTAGCGCAAATTCTGATAGAGATGTTGTAAATTTATTTTACGGATTTATTAGTGGTCCAGATAATGTACAAGAGTATTTCACCGATCAAGATGCAAATACAAATCAAGTTACTAGTCGTTTGCAAAAATCTACGCATTTAATTGGTGGATTTGAGTTAGATTTTCTTCGCGATTTAACTTTAAATGTAGAAGCTTACAACAAAAAATTCGGACAATTAACTAATATTAATCGTAACAAAAAGTTTGACGATAATGCTGCTAATAAATTCCGTCCAGAAACAGAACGTAAAGATTTTATTATAGAATCGGGTTATGCTCGTGGTTTAGATTTCTCCTTAAAATACGATTATAAACGTATTTATTTATGGGCTGTTTACTCGCTATCTTATGTTAAACGTTGGGATGGAGTTCAAGAGTATTTCCCGCTTTTCGATCGTCGTCATAACGTAAATTTAACTGGTGCCTACACATTTGGTAAAGCATTAGATTGGGATTTTAATGTACGTTGGAATTTAGGTTCGGGCTTTGCGTTTACTCAAAACCAAGGTTTTTACCAAAATATGGATTTTGCTAGTGGAATTAATACCGACTTAACAACAAGCAACGGACAGTTAGGTATTATTTATGGCGATTTAAATACAGGAAGATTGCCTTACTACCACCGTTTAGATGTTACAGTTAAAAAGAAATTTGAGTTATCAGAAAATTCAACATTAGAATTAAATGCCGGAGCTACAAATGCATACAACCGTAAAAACGTGTTTTATGTAGATAGAGTAAAAGGAGAAACTGTTTATCAATTGCCTTTAATGCCTACTATTGGTGCGAGTTTAAATTTTTAATTTTAAAATAAATTAGTAAAAATCCCTTACATATTTTGTGAGGGATTTTTATTTTTAAAAAAAACATCAAAATGGATTTTACAAACGCAAGCATTAAAAAAATAGCTACACACATTGTTGGCAACAAACTTAACGAAGATGGTTTAAAGCTTACCGAAGAACTTTCTCATATTGGAGATGACACTAAAGAACATGTTTTAAATTATTTTTTAAATCCATTTAAAATTGAAGAATATCATGCTTTTAATAATAAAGTAGATATTAATTTAAATACAGTTTATAACATTACTAAAAAGATATTTTCTGATAATGATGATTTTATCGAATACTCAAAAAACATAGCTAAACACCTTTATGAACAAGCTACACACCCAAAAATAAAAATCGGAGAGTTGCATGTAGTTTATTTTAATAATTGTAGAATTGAAAATAAAACTTGTGATGCCATTGGTGTTTTTAAAACAGAAACAAAAGATGTTTTTTTAAAATTTTTAGCTTCTAATCAGCATTTAGAAATTGAGCACGATAATGGTGTTGCGCTTACAAAACTTGATAAAGGATGTATTATTTTTAATACTGAAGAAAAAAAGGGATACAAAGTTTTAGTTTATGATAACAATGGAAAAGGAGAGGAAGCGCAATATTGGAAAAACAATTTCTTGTCGCTAACGCCTTGTGCAGATGAGTTTCATTTTACGAATAACTATTTAAAAATTACAAAAGATTTTGTTAGTAAGCAATTAAACGAAGAGTTTGAGGTTAGTAAAACCGATTCTATTGATATGCTTAATAAATCGGTTGGTTATTTTAAAGTAAGCGAAAATTTTAATGAAAGAGAATTTACAAAGGAAGTATTTAATAATCCAGAAGTTATAGAGTCGTTTAAACGATTTAAAAACGATTATACCCAAGAGTATGATATTAGTTTAGACGATGATTTTCAAATCTCTGTGCCAGCAGTAAAAAAGCAAGCACGCATTTTTAAAAGTGTTTTAAAGTTGGATAAAAACTTCCATGTTTACATACATGGCGATAAAGACCTTATTGAAAAAGGAACTGATGAAAATGGAAGAAAATTTTATAAGATTTATTACAACGAAGAGAGTTAATTAAAACTAACTATTCTTTTTCAAAATATTGCCAAAGCGAATCGTTTGGAACGGGCGCAATTAATTCTATTTTTTCTTTTTTTACGGGGTGAGTAAAAATTATTTTCCGTGCATGTAAACTAATAGAACCATCGCTATTGCTTCGGTCTGAGCCATATTTTAAATCGCCTTTTATTGGGCAACCAATAGTAGAAAGCTGAACACGTATTTGATGATGTCGTCCTGTAAAAAGTTCTACTTCGAGTAACGAATAATTATCTGATTTTTTTAATAACGTATACTCTAATTCAGCTTTTAGCGCCGATTTGTTGCTTGCTTCAACTGCGCGTGATGTATTTGTTTTTTCGTTTTTAACGAGGTAATTTATCAGTCTATCACTTGTTTTTTTGGGAGTGCTTTTACAAATTGCCCAGTATATTTTTTTTACTTCTCTGTCTCTAAAAATTTCATTCATCCGGCTAAGTGCTTTGCTTGTTTTTGCAAAAATAACTAAGCCTGATGTTGGTCTATCAAGTCGATGCACAACACCCATAAACACTTCACCAGGTTTGTTGTACTTTTCTTTTATGTATTTTTTAATTGTCTCGCTTAAAGGCTCATCACCTGTTTTATCGCCTTGCACAATCTCTCCTGCAAGTTTATTTACGATAATTAAATGATTATCCTCATAAAGGATTCTATTGCTAACTGAGTGCACAAAAAATTATGCTAGCGCTTCATTAATATCTGGCAATTTACCAAAGCGTTGCAAAGTTCTTACGTGAGATGAAAATGCGTCGCCAAAAGTTTCGTTAACTAGATACGTAACACCAAATTCTTTACAAGTGCTTTCTACAATTTTTGCTACTTCTGGATAATGTACATGGCAAATTTTTGGAAATAAATGATGCTCAACTTGAAAGTTTAGTCCACCTAAATACCAAGTTAAAAATTTACTATCTCTAGAAAAATCTACAGTAGTTTCTAACTGATGGATAGCCCATTCATTCTCTATTGACCCTTTTTCATTAGGTAATGGATGTGTTGTGTTTTCTACAGTATGCGCTAGTTGAAATATTACCGTTAACACAACACCAGCAATAAAATGTTGTAATATAAAGCCTAATACAATTTGTCCTACAGTAAAATCTGTTATATACATTGGTAAAATTAAAAACACACCCAAATAAAATAATTTTGTAATTGTAATTTGTAAAAATATAATAACGTTTTGCTTTGTAGAGTTAGGGTTTACACCATTTTGAGTGTATTTAATAAATTGAACTAAATCTTTTAACAATGCCCAGTATAAAGTTAAAATTCCGTAAAATAAAAAGGCATAAACTACCTGAAATTTATGATACCATTTAACATTCGTATGTGGAGAAAAACGCATTACAAGTTTATCATCTATATCATCGTCCATGTGTACAATGTTTGTATAGGTGTGGTGCAAAATATTGTGTTGTAGTTTCCAGTTAAAAACGGCACCACCAGCTAAATTAATAGTATGACCCATTAATAAATTTACAGTTTTACTTTTTGAATAAGCTCCATGATTGGCATCGTGCATAACACTCATTCCTATACCAGCAATACCAAAACCCATAATAGACCAAAGCAGTAAACTTATTCCGAATGTTGGATTAAATAATACTAAATATAAAAATGGAATTAAGTACATCGACAATAAGGCGATAGTTTTAATTACCATTTCTGCATTGGCATTTTTTGATAAATTATTTTCAATAAAATAATTATCAACGCGCTTTTTTAATGTTGCAAAAAACAATGTTTTGTCTTTACTAACAAATTTTATTTGACCCTTTAAATTCATAATAATTATTTGACCTTGACTAATATACGGAAAATTGGCTTTAAAATAAGATTACAAAGCATTTATTTAGACAAATAAGTTTATTTGTTTAATTTTAATAACTCAAACATTCGACAAAATCCTAAGAAAATGTCTATACATACAAAAATAAATTCTTTGCTAAATATTGAAAATGCTATAATTATGGCACCTATGTTTTTAGTAAGTAATGCTCAAATGATTAAATTGGGTATGTTATCAGGTATAATGGCAACATTTCCTACATTGAACTATAGAAACGAAGGAGAATTAGAAAATGTATTAATTGAATTGAATTTATTTAAGACTCAAAATAATGTTAATGGCAATTTTGGTGTGAATTTAATAGTTCAAAAAACAAATCCACTTTACCAAAAGCATTTAGAAATTTGTGTGAAAAATAAAGTGCCGTTTTATATAACTTCGTTAGGTAGCCCAAAAGAAGTAATTGAACAAGCGCATAGTTATGGGGCGAAAGTTTTTTGTGATGTTACAAATATTGAGCATGCACAAAAATGCTTTGATTTGGGTTGCGATGGTTTTATAGCTGTTGGTCAAGGTGCAGGAGGGCATGCCGGTCCAAATCCTTTACATATTTTAATTCCTAGTTTAATAAAACATTTCCCTACTATTCCTGTAGTTGCTGCTGGCGGAATTGCAACTGGAGCAGGAATACTTTCTGCTTTGTGTATGGGGGCAGAAGGTGTTTCTATTGGAACTTTGTTTATTGCAAGTAATGAGGCTGGAGTAAATAATGCCTACAAGCAAGCTGTAGTAAATGCAGATATGGATGATATTGTTATGACAACAAAAATATCAGGAACGCCTTGCAATATAATTGATACACCTTTCGCAAAAAAAATTGGTTACACTCAAAATTGGTTTGAAAAGTTATTGTCAAATAATTCAACAACTAAAAAATATTTTAAAATGTTGGTTCAATTAAAAGGAATGAAACAGCTTGAAAAATCTGTTAAACCAGCTGACTACAATACTCTATGGTGTGCAGGTAAATCGGTTGAATTTGTAAATGAAATTAATTCTGTTGAAAATATTACCAAAAAACTGATTTCAGAATTTAACCAAGAAAAAGACAAATTTATTAAACGATTAAATCAAGTTTAAAAAAGAAATCCCGAATTCATTGTTCGGGATTTCTTTTTTAGTTTTTAATAAATTTACTATAGTGTTTATTATTTTCTTTATCGCTTATTTTTATAAAATATACTCCTTTTGATAATGTGCTAACATCAATGTTTTGTTTCTCCTTAATGTTGGAATCAATTGTTTTAACTAATGTTCCAATTGATGAATAGATAGAAATTTCGGCAACGTTTATTTCTGAAATAATAAGAGTTAAATTATTATCTACAGGGTTTGGGAATAATGTTATTTTCGATTTATTATTTTCAATAACATTATCAGGAATTGAAGTGTCAATAAAAGCACTTACTAAATTTATGTTGTCAATAAACATGTTGTTACCATTTCCACTTTTTGCTTTGAATCTAATTTGTAAGCTTGGCCCTTCTAAAAATCCATCCAAATTAATTGTATCTGTTCTCCAATTCGCTGCTAAAACAGAGTTAAATTGCGAAAACGAACTACCAGCTGTAACTAATGAAGTTCCGCCTTTGCTGTATAAGTTTATCCATGTTGAACCGCAATCTTCACTTATTGAAATTATCAACGAATCGCTACTTGTTGAAAATCTTTTGTGCGCTAAATCAAAATAAATTTTTGCTGAATTTTTTTCTGCTAAAGTAAAGAATGGAGTGTGAAAATAATCAGCTTGGTTTTCATCGCTTGACCAAAAACTCATTTTCATCGATTTTGAAGTGTTAGCAAAACCTCCGTTGCTATTGTTTTGCTCCCAAGTTACTGAACCAGAATCTTCATTTTTAATACTAAATCCAGAAGGAGGAAATGTACCAGATTCAAAACCTTCAGTAAACGAAGTTATACTTGTAGCAGATAAATCTAAAACTGTAAAACTACTCGTTCCACTGTTATTACAAGCATTTTCGTCTGCAACGCCATTAACTTGCGTAATTGTAAACGATATAACATGAGAGCCTGCAGTTATATTTTGTATTTCAGGAATTGTAACGTTTGCAGTTGCTCCTGCATTTATGGTTGTAGTTAATACTGTGCTTGCATTTGTAATTCCAGCAATTGTATAAGCAACAGCTAAAGTTGAAATAGTATTTACACTATTGTTTTGCACTTTAATAATTGGAGAAAATGAAGTGTTACAAGTATTTGAATTATTTTCCGGATTAGCAACACTTATAAATTTTGCTTCGTTGCTGTACGTTGTTGGTGAATTTGCAAAAATGCCATCAATACCTGTTGAACCTGAATTGCAAGGGTCTAACCAATCTATTAAACGAGTTTCTGGTGTTGTTCCCGTATTCCAAGAAACATCAACTCTGCCATAATAATCAACTCTATTTGTGCCAGTTGCACTGCAAGATGACGGCCCACCATACAATTGACCAATAATTCTTTTATTTTCATCGTATATTGGTGAACCAGATGAACCCCCTTCTGTAACTCCACCAATATCAGAAACATCGTCACCATCAATATCACCCCAAGTACCTGTTTCCCATGTTTGAGCACCACTATAATTTGCAGCTGTTACATCTGGAGCAAATGATATTTTTGTTACATCTCCCGCAGGGTGATGAATGCAAACTACACTATCTGTAACTGTTGAAGATCTATTCCAACCCGATAAAAATAAATTGTATGAGGAAGGTAAATTATCTTTTAAAAGCAATAAGCAAAAATCTGATCCAGAATTTCTGGCAACTAAAGTTGCTCCAGTTAATGCATCGTGTGATGGGCTTACGCCTGAAGTATAGGTACAAGTAGGAGCTTCGAAATTAAATTTAAAAACCATTAATGATAAATTACCAAAAGAATTATAACAATGGTTTGCAGTTAAAAAATAGGGAGTTCCATCGTTGAGTACATTGTTAATTAATGAGCCTGAGCAAACTTCGTTACCGCTTGAGCCAATTGTATAAGCAGATGCTCTTTTTTGATCTTGCCAATTATCGCCTGTTGGGCAATTAACATTTACATTGCACGAACCTGCATCACCATACAATTTTTCATCACTTTTTATTCCAAAACCTCTGTAGCCATGCGTTACTCTAAATAATGTAAACGGATTTTTTTGTGAAACACCAGCTGGTAAATAATATTCAATAACTAAAGAATTGCCAAGAATAATATCCGTAGCAAAATAACCATCTTCACTATTAATATCGCTGTTAAACGCGCCAATACAATCATTATTTTCTATATTAAAAACCCACAATTTAGCACCTTTTGGTAGTTTAAAATCAGAAAAAGCAAGGTTTAAAGTTTTTGCATTATGCGAAGCAATTTCTAATTGCCAAACTTTATCTCCATTTTCTAACTCAGTCCAATATCCAGAATTTTCTGTAGTTAAATTTACAGTGTGATTGTAACCAAAACGATAAACTCCTTTTTTTGTATCGTTAATTGCATCTTCGTTTTTTAAAGAATCTAAATTAAAAAAGGGTAAATTAATTTTTTCTGAAATAATAGTTATTTTATTTATTTGAGAAATCTTATACGAAAAAGAAAATGGTTTGCTTCTGTCGCTTAGCTGCGCGTAAAGCGAGTTAAATAGGATTGAGCAAAATAAAACTAAGGCAGTTTTTTTCATTATAATTTAATATTTATAGCTAAAAGCAGATTTTGTAAAATTTATTTGTACTTCGTTTGTGCTTGCGAATTTCAAATCTTTTATAGAAAAAACAATTTTTCGTTTTGTAATTACTTCGTTACAATCTCCACCACTTTTGTAATCTGTATGCAAAAATACAGTTGCTTGTGGTGGCAATGATTTTGCAAAACTTCCATTCCAATATAAATCAAACACTTGGCTTTTGCAGCCTCTGTAAGAAACGATAAAAACCATTTCATCTTTGTTTATTGAAATATCTTCAATGTTTACATCGTCTGGAATAGGCATTGATTTTTCAATTTCGTCGTTACTTAATTTTTTAACAGAATACATACTTGCATTTTTACTGCTTTTACAACTAATTGAAAAGCAAGCTAATGCAATAAGAGCAACAAATAAAATTGAATTGTAATTTTTCATAATAATCAATTAATAAATTTAATTATTATCGAATTAATATCAAAGAAAATTAGCTAAAAATAGACGAATACTTATTTTTCGGAGAGCAATTTCTCTAATTCAAACATTACATCTCTTAAGCGAGCAGCTTCAATAAAATTCAGTTCTTTGGCTGCTTTTTGCATTTCTTTTTTGGTTCCAGTTATGGTTTTTGTCAACTCGTCTTTGGTCATGTATTTAGCCGTTGGCTCAGCAGCAAAACTAATGTTCTCATTTTCTGAATAAGCTCTTACTGCTTTATCAGGATTAGAAACATAATCTACCACAGAAGTTTGCCCCATAATACTTTCTGTAGATTTTATTATTTGACGCGGAACCATTCCGTGGTCGGTGTTGTATTTAATTTGTTTTTCTCTTCGGTAATTCGTTTCGTCAATTGTTCTTTGCATGGAAACAGTCATTCTATCGGCATACATAATTACTCTTCCGTTTATGTTACGAGCAGCTCTACCAACTGTTTGCGTTAACGAACGTGCATTACGTAAAAAACCTTCTTTATCTGCATCTAAAATAGCTACTAGCGAAACCTCAGGTAAATCAAGTCCTTCGCGCAATAAGTTAACGCCAATTAACACATCAAAAACACCTAAGCGTAAATCGCGTAAAATTTCAATACGGTCTAACGTATCAACTTCGCTATGTATGTAACGGCATTTAATATTGATGTTTGCCATGTATTTAGTTAACTCTTCGGCCATACGTTTTGTAAGCGTAGTAACTAAAATTCTTTCTTTTTTCTGAATGGTAAGTTGAACTTCGTGTAATAAATCATCAATTTGATTTAAACTTGGTTTTACTTCAATCACAGGATCTAACAAGCCTGTAGGACGAATTACTTGTTCTACAACAACGCCTCCACTTTTTTCTAATTCGTAATCGGCTGGTGTTGCACTTACGTAGATGGCTTGATTTACCATGCCTTCAAACTCGTCAAACTGCAACGGACGATTATCCATAGCTGCTGGTAATCTAAATCCGTATTCTACTAAGTTTTGTTTGCGCGATTTATCACCACCGTACATGGCTCTAATTTGGGGCATTGTAACGTGACTCTCATCCACCATAATTAAAAAATCATCTGGAAAATAATCTAACAAACAGAAAGGTCTTTGTCCTGTTTTTCGTTTATCAAAATAACGCGAATAATTTTCAATACCAGTGCAGTAGCCCAATTCACGCATCATTTCTAAATCGTAGGTAACTCTATCTTCCAAACGTTTGGCTTCTAACGGTCTGCCTATTTCATTAAAGTATTCTATTTGCGCCATCATGTCTTTTTGTATTTCTACAATGGCATCAAACATAGAACTTTTTGTGGTAACAAATAAACTGGCAGGGTTAATTACAATAGCTTCGTGTGCAGCTATTTTAAAGCCATTTGCAGGATCAAAACTTTCGATCTCTTCAATTTCATCACCAAAAAAATAAATGCGATAAGCAAAATCTGCATAAGCTAAAAATATATCAACTGTATCGCCTTTTACTCTAAAATTACCACGCTCAAAATCTACTTCAGAACGAGAATATAGTGAGTTGACCAACGAGTGTAAAAATTGATTACGCGAAATGACTTGATTTTTTTTAATGCGAATTACATTGGCATAAAAATCATCAGGATTTCCCATACCATAAATACATGAAACTGACGAAACAACAATAATGTCAGTTCTTCCAGAGAGTAAAGCAGAAGTTGTACTTAAACGAAGTTTTTCAATTTCTTTATTTATTGATAAATCTTTTTCGATGTAGGTGTTCGTTGTTGGGAGAAATGCTTCGGGTTGATAATAATCGTAATAGGAAACAAAATATTCAACTGCATTGTTTGGAAAAAAGCCTTTAAACTCTCCGTAAAGCTGTGCTGCTAGTGTTTTATTGTGACTTAAAATTAATGTTGGTCGTTGTACTTTTTCAATAACATTGGCCATGGTAAACGTTTTACCAGAACCCGTAACGCCCAAAAGTGTTTGGTGTTTCGTTCTTGCTTTTAAGCCTTCAACCAATTGCTGTATAGCAACGGGTTGATCGCCGGTTGGTTTATAATCTGATACTAATTCGAAACGCATTTACAAATTTAAGTATAAGTTATGAATTATGAGTGTTGAGTTGTAGGTTATAAGTTTTTAAGTTGTAAGTTTTGTCTTAACTCTAAACTCTAAACTCTTAATTCTTAATTCTTAACTCTATTATCTCAACGCGGTCCTAATTCAATAACTTCTAAATCTTTAATTTGCTTACCATCAACGGTAAAACGAACTAATGTTTTTACTTTGTGAAAACCATGATTGCCCACTGCACCAGGATTTATGTGCAATAAATTTAATTTTTTATCGAACATTACTTTTATAATATGCGAATGTCCGCAAATAAATAGGGCAGGAGGATTGTTAAAAATTTCGGGTTTTACAAATGGTGAATAATGATTAGGATAACCGCCAATATGTGTAATCCAAACATCAACTTCTTCGCACATAAAACGTAAATCTCGTGGATAAACTGCTCTTACATCAGTTCCATCAATGTTACCATAAACGGCTCGAACAGGTTTGTATTGATTTAATTTTTCGCAAATGCTTACAACGCCAATATCGCCAGCATGCCAAATTTCGTCGCACTCATCAAAATACTTAAAAATTTTATCGTCGAGATAACTGTGTGTATCCGATAGTAATGCAATGCGTTTCACTTAGTTCTTTTTTTTAGTTCATTAAATACTAAATCAAAATCGACAAATTTTTTAGCAAGACCAATAGTTTTTTCTTTATTATTATAAATTAACTTAATAGTTTTTGGTGTTTTAAAAGGAAAAAACATACCCGTAAAACCCCAGCCTTGTTTTTCTGATGTGTTATGGACTATATTTATATTTGATAAATTTTTATAAAATATTTTATTACTACTTATTACAATCCTGAAAACTATATGTTGAATTATAACACCATCAAGTTCAAATTCAATTTTATATTTTGTTCCACTCTTGATGATAAGGTTTAATATTAAGTATATAGTGACTCCATAGAAAATAAATACATTTAGACCTTTTAAAGAAATTGTTGGCTGAATTATACCAATACACCAAATAATTGTAAAAATGATATTGAATGGTCTAATAATAGGAGACATCCAAGAAACTATATTGTTCATTTTAGTTGTTTATAAAACTCATAATTCATAACTTATAACTCTCCACCGCTTTCCGCACATTTCCATGTTTTTCTAATAATTGTTTTGCAGTGTTTTCGTCAACATTAATTTCTTGCATAATCATTCGCACACCTCTGTCAATTAGCTTGTTGTTGCTTAGTTGCATATCTACCATTTTGTTACCTTTCACTTTTCCTAACTGAATCATTACAGAAGTTGAAATCATATTTAAAATTAATTTTTGCGCTGTACCCGATTTCATACGCGTGCTTCCTGTTACAAATTCTGGTCCAACAACAGCTACAATAGGAAATTTCGCCACTTTACTCAAATCGCTATCGGCATTGCAAGTAATGCAACCTGTGCTAATATTATTTTTATTACATTCGTTTAAAGCACCAATAACATAAGGTGTTGAGCCCGATGCTGCAATTCCTATAACTACATCGTTTTGGTTAATGTTGTGCGCAAGTAAATCTTTCCAACCTTGTTGTGTATCGTCTTCGGCAAACTCTACCGCTTTGCGTATAGCTGCATCACCACCAGCAATTAATCCTACAACTAAACCATGTTCTACACCAAATGTAGGCGGGCATTCAGAAGCATCAACAATACCTAATCTTCCGCTTGTACCTGCGCCCATATAAAATAATCTGCCGCCTTGTTTTATTTTTAAAACAATTTCGCTAACTAATTTTTCAATTTGTGGAATTGCTTTTTCAATAGCATGCGGAACGGTTTTATCTTCGTTGTTTATGTTTTGCAATAATTCGTTCACACTCATTTTTTCTAAGTGATTGTAATGCGAAGTAGATTCGGTTGTTTTACTCATGATTAGTAGATAATTTTTTGTTAAAGTCTTTTATTTCGTTCCAAGTCCAGTTTGTTTTCGGACTTATGTTTTTATACGATTTTATGAAAAATGAAGTTATGGTATTTATGAAATCAGTTGAGTTTATTGAAGATGCATAAATAGTTCTTTCAGTAGGATTAGCAAAACGTTCAGCTTTTGATAAGTCAGAATTTTCTAATCTTAAAATTGGTCCAGTATCGGTAATTTTATCGCAATACCATTTGTAGTTAGATTGTTCAATTTTGTTTAATGTATCACACAAATTACTTAAATCAATTCGTGGTAGGGTAGGGCGCGATGTAATGTCTACCCAAGTGGTGTATTTGTATTCTAATTCGTAGCGATTAGTATCGTATTCAGTTACAACAATATCAAAATTTTTGGTGAAAGTAAATAATGAATAATACGATTTAGGTTGATTTGTTTTAACATGAACTAACCCGATTTCGGGAAAAATTTTTATCGTTGCATTCTCTTTTAAATCTTCGATTTCTGAAACAATTACATCAAATGATTTCGACCAAATAGCCTTGTAATTTTCAGTATTTAAAAGTACATCGGTAAAATGTTGAAGAAAATAATTGAACTTTTTTTCACAGGCAATAATTTCGTTTTCTTCAGAATAGTTGTCAGCATCAAAAGGTTTATAAAAGAATTTTTTCTCAGTCTCATCTAGCCAACAAATAATTTTTAAAGCTTTTTTCCAATCAGTAAAATCGAAATTAATTTCTCTAAAATCGCCAATCGTAGCAATTTCAACTAATAGTTTTTTGTGTTGTATTGCGAGTTCAGAATTAAACAAACTCCACACACCAACAAAACCATCAATATCGTAGTGCGTAGCGGTAATATTTGATAGTTCAATTCCTGGTGTATTTTTTTCAATAGCTTTTAAAACAATTTCTGCACTAGTATCTGCTTTAATTTGTTCAATAGTATTTGCGCCTTTCCAATGCGATAAAACTAAACCTCTATCAAGCATACCGTCAACAACAATAACGGCTTGTTGACCAATTTTATGAAATGGAATAAATTGGTTATTAATGTTGTTTTTCAAAACTTTTGCTTTCTACAAATTTAGCATAATCTTTAGCAAATAAATAGCTTTAGTATTTTTAGTATATTCGTATTCAAAATAAATTTTTATGATACAACGTATTCAAACTGTTTTTTTGGCATTATTGCTTGTGGTTATGCTGTTAACACACTTTATTGATTTTGCTGCATTTAATGTTGGCGAAGCTATTTTTAATTTTGATATTTATTGTTTATTTAAGTTTACTGCAAGTGAGGAGATAAAATTAAATAGTCATTGGTATTTGGCTATTATTTCGCTTTTAATTCAATTAGTTGCTTTGGCTACAATTGTTTTATTTAAAAACAGAGCATTGCAAATTAAATTATGTAAACTTAATTTTTTATTAATTAGTGCTTTTATTGCTTTGTTATTTTTAGCTTATGGGAAATACCAAACAATCGCGCAAGACTACGCTAAAACTATTGCAGATGCTGTAGTTAATGTTCAATATAGATTTGCATTGGTATTGCCTTTTTTAGGATTATTTTTTAATTTTTTAGCACTTCGATTTATTAAAAAAGATGAAGAGTTGATAAGAAGCGCAGATAGAATTCGATAATAGTAAAAATAGTCAACATTGAAAATTCAATATTAAATATTGGATTTTCAATGTTTATTTATATATTTGTGTTATGATTGATAGAATTTTAACCAAGTCGATAGATACATATTTAAAGGATTTTCCTGCTGTAGCCATTTTGGGTCCCCGCCAAGTTGGAAAAACAACGCTCGTTAAAAAAATAAAACTCAAAAAGAAAATTGTTTATTTAGATTTAGAAAAACAAAGCGATTTTGCTTTGCTAAAAAATAACGCAGAAGATTTTTTAATGTCTAATTCTTCTTGCTGTGTCATTATTGACGAAGTGCAACGTATGCCCGAATTGTTTCCACTTTTACGCGCTTTAATTGATGATGATAGAAAACCAGCTCGCTTTATTTTAACAGGTTCTGCTAGTCCTGATTTAATAAAAGGTGTTAGCGAAAGTTTAGCGGGAAGAATAATTTACACCTATCTGCATCCTATAAATGCAAAAGAATTAACCGATAAAACAAGTATTTCTAAACATTGGCTAAGGGGTGGTTTTCCTAATTACTTACTGGCTAAAAACCCAACCTCTTCGCTAGATTGGATGGATTCTTTTATTACAACTTATATTGAAAAAGATTTGCCATTTTTGTTCGATATAAAATTTTCTTCGGTAACCATGCGTAAGTTGTGGACAATGTTAGCTCATTTATCAGGAGAAATTTTAAACATTGAAGATTTGGCTCGTTCGCTTGATATTAGTGGCACTACTGTTAAACGTTATTTGGATTATTTAGAAGCAGCTTTTATTATAAATAGGTTGCCTGCTTTTTTTATTAATACAGGCAAAAGATTAGTAAAAGCTCCAAAAGTTTATTTGTCGGATACAGGTATTGTAAATTATTTGCTTGGAATTGAGCAAAACTCATCTTTACTAACTTACCCCAAAGCTGGAAATTTGTGGGAAACTTATATTGTAAACCAACTTTATAGATGCAAGCATAACAGACAAGATTTACATTTTTATAGAACTCATTCTGGAGCAGAAGTTGATATTGTTATTGCAAGAGGACATATGATTAAAGCGCTAGTAGAAATTAAATTAAGTAAAGCTCCGCAACCCACTAAAGGTTTATTTATAGCTATGCAAGATTTAGATTGTAAAAACGTTTATATTATTGGAAATGTAACCGATGAATATGAGTTACAAAAAGGTATTAAGGTGGTAAATATTAAAATATTTTTGGATAAATATTTCCATAAATTATTTTAGTCAACATTGAAAATTCAATATATTGTGTTGAATTTTCAATGTTGATGTGTTTTTATAAAATTACTTAATGTATCTAAAATCGTGATTGTTTTTAATGTTTTTTAGCGACTCATACATAAGTTTAATTACGTTTTCTACATCTTCTTTATGAACAGATTCTACAGTAGTGTGCATATAACGAAGCGGAAGCGAAATTAAAGCAGAAGGCACACCACCAATAGCATAAGCAAAAGCATCGGTATCAGTTCCTGTTGCGCGAGATGCAGCCGAACGTTGAAACGGAATTTTTACTGACTTAGCTGTATCAGTAATTAATTTTAATAGATTGTTATGTACGGCTGGACCTGTTGTTAAAACTGGACCTTTACCGCAATGTAAATCACCACTCGAAATTTTACTCATCATAGGCGATTGCGTATCGTGAGTTACATCTGTAATAATTGCAACATTCGGTTTAATGGTATGGCTAATCATTTCTGCGCCACGTAAACCAACTTCCTCTTGCACTGAGTTAGTTATATACAAACCAAAAGGAAGTTTCACTTTATTTTCTTTCAATAATCGAGCTACTTCGGCTATCATAAAACCACCGATTCTGTTATCTAACGCTCTCCCCACATAGTATTTATTGTTTAACACCATAAACTCATCTTCGTAAGTAATTACGCAGCCAACATGTATTCCTAATTCTTCAACTTCTTTTTTAGTACTGCAACCACAATCTAAAAAAATATTTTTTAAGCTAGGAGTTTCTTCTTTAGCTGCATCACGTACGTGAATAGCTGGCCAACCAAAAATAGCTTTCACAATTCCTTTTTCGGTATGAATATTTACTCGTTTTGAAGGAGCAATTTGATGATCGCTTCCTCCATTTCTGCGCAAATAAATAAAACCATCATTGGTAATGTAGTGCACAAACCAAGATATTTCATCAGCATGAGCTTCAATAACTACTTTATAAGGTGCTTTAGGATTAATAACGCCAACGACTGTTCCATAATTATCAGAAAAATATTCGTCAATATAAGGTGTAATATATTTTAACCATAATTTTTGACCTTCGCTTTCAAATCCAGTAGGAGAAGGGTTGTTGATGTATTTCTCTAAAAAATCTAAAGATTTTTGATTAAGGATAGATTTTGTTTTTTTTTCTTTTTTTGTACTTGTTTTAGTAGTAGCCATATTTAATTTTTTTGTTGAAAATTATTAGTTTTTAAATTTAATGCTATTTTGTTAAAATAAATTATTATTTTAGCTTCCTGTAATTACAAAAGATTGAAAATTAATAGATTAATATTATAAAACGATGAAAAAACTATCCTTTGCTATTGGATTTTTTGCTTTCGCTTTTTGTTCTGTAAATGCTCAAACAGAACAAACAGATACAGTTAAAGCTAAAATATTTGATTCCAACGAAGCCGAAAAGCTTTATAATAGTGGTGTTTCTAACATTACTTCAAAAAACTTTGATGCCGCTATTACTGATTTTAATCAAGCAATAACAATAAAACCTGATTTTGATAAAGCCTATGCTAATAGAGGTTTGGCAAAGTTTGAAAAAAAGGATTTTCAAGGTGCAATTGCAGATTATAACAAAACAATAGAACTTAATCCTAATGCAGATAATGTTAATTTTAATAGAGCGCAAGCTCGTTATGCATTAAAAGATATTGATGGCGCGTTAGGAGATTACAATATTGATTTGCAAAAAAATCCAAATCATGCGCAAGCATACTATTATAGAGGTTGTATTAAGTTTGATAAGGTTGATTACAAAGGAGCAATTGAAGATTATACAAGTGCAATTGCTGCTAAACCCGATTACGCATATGCCTATAACGATAGAGGCAGTGCAAAACGTCAGTTAGAAGATATTGTTGGTGCAATGTTAGATTATGATAAAGCAACACAGCTAGATGCTAAGATGGCTTTTGCTTGGAATAATTTAGGTAGTGCTAAAAGAAAAAAAGGACAAGCTAAAGAAGCTATTCTTGATTATACAAGAGCAATTCAGCAAAAAAGCGATTATTATATTGCCTACAATAACAGAGGAAGTGCAAAGTTTGATATTGGTGATTATGAAGGAGCAATTAAAGACTTTACCGAAGCTTTAAAAATAAAACCAGACTATGCTTATGCTTTAAACAATAGATCGGCCGCTAAATTTAAAACAAAAGATTATGCGGGTTCAGTTGACGATGCAACTGCTGCAATAAAATTAAATCCTGATTATGGTTACGCTTATTTAAACAGAGGAAATTCTAAAGAAATGTTGCGCGACGAGATGGGTTCATGTTCCGATTGGAATAAGGCAGCTACATTAGGAGTAGCTAATGCAAAACCATATTTAAGCGATTGTCAATAATTATTTAAAGCTATTTAAAAATGAAAAAAATATATACATTATTACTTGTTGTACTTTTTGCATCTGTTTCGGCGCAAAATGTAACATTCGAAAAAAGTAATTTCCCCGATAAAAAAGAGGATTTAAAAATAGCTAAAAAGGCTATAGAAGAAGGAGATAATTATTATTTAACCGAGTATCAAAATTATAATAGAGCTTTAGAATTATACTTACAAGCTCAAGAATTTAATCCGAATAACGACGAATTAAATTTTAAGATTGGAGATTGTTATATACACAGTGGATTTAAATTAAAATCACTACCATATTTAGAAAAAGCGTATAAGCTTAATCCTAAAGTTAGTCCAGAAATACTGTATTTGTTAGGTAGAGCTAATCATTTAAATTTAAAATTAGATGAAGCGAAAAAATTCTACAATAAATACAAGCAAAGTTTAGATGGTAAAGATGTTGTAGAAAGAACAAATAAAGCAAATAAAGGAATTGATGAATGTAATAATGGAATTGAATTAATGAAAAATCCAATTCGAGTTTTTATTGATAATCTTGGACCAACTGTAAACACTAAAGACCCAGAGTACACACCAGTTGTAACTGCAGATGAAGATGGTTTATACATTACATCAAGAAGAAGCAATTCTACTGGTGGTGAATTAGATGCAGAGGGAATTTATTTTGAAGACGTTTATGTATCATATAATTTTAATAAAAAATGGTCTGCAGCACAAAATCTTGGAGAACCTATTAACACTAAAGTGCACGATGCTACAATGGGAGTTTCGCCCGATGGGCAAAAATTATTTGTGTATAGAAACGAAGGTGGAAATGGTGAAATTTTTGAATGCGATTTAGAAGGTGATAAATGGAGTGAGCCGCACCGAATGAAATCGCCAGTAAACTCAAAGGCTCACGAGTCATCTGCTTCTATATCTTTCGATGGTAAAAAATTATTTTTTGTAAGTCAAAGAGAAGGTGGCTTAGGTGATAGAGATATTTACATTGCAACAAAAAATGTAAAAGGAAAATGGGATGATGTAGAAAACATAGGGCCAACAATTAACACACCTTATGGAGATGAAGGAGCTTTTATTATGCCTGATGGAAAAACTTTGTATTTTAGTTCACAAGGTCATAATTCAATGGGAGGCTACGATATTTTTAAAACAGTTTATGCAAATGGAAAATGGAGTAAGCCAGAAAACATTGGTTACCCTGTAAATACTCCAGATGATGACGTATTTTTTGTAATGGCAGCAAGCGGTAAAAGAGGTTATTTTTCTTCGATTCGCGAAGGTGGTTATGGCGAAAAAGATATCTATATGGTAAGCTTTTTAGGGCCAGAAAAACTAATGGTTTTAAATACCGAAGATAACTTAATAGCAAGCCAAGCTGCACCAGTTTCTGAGGTTGTTGCTGCGCCAGTTGTAGCAATTACAGAATCTGCGTTAACAATTTTAAAAGGTGTGGTTACAGATGCAATTACATTAAAACCATTAGAAGCTGAAATTGATATAGTAGATAACGTTAGAAACGAATCTATTGCAAGTTTTAAATCAAACAGTAAAACAGGTAAATATTTAGTTTCTTTGCCAGCTGGTAAAAACTATGGTATTGCAGTTAAAGCAAATAATTATTTATTCCATTCAGAGAATTTTGATATTCCTTTAAGCGCAGGATACCAGGAAGTAGTAAAAGATGTAGCGCTTAAAAACATTGCTGTAGGTAGCAAAATCGTGTTGAAAAATATTTTCTTTGATGTAGATAAATCTACATTAAAACCAGAATCTACTAACGAGTTAGAACGTTTATTAAAATTATTAACTGACGTACCAACTCTTAAAATAGAAATTGCTGGTCACACGGATAGTGATGGTTCTGACGATCATAACAATAAATTATCGCAAGCACGTTCTGAAGTAGTTGTTAAATGGTTAACAGAAAAAGGTATACCAATTAGTCGTTTACAAGCAAAAGGTTATGGAGAAACTAAACCAATTGCAACAAACGATACTAAAGAAGGTAAATCACAAAACAGAAGAACTGAGTTTGAAATTATAGCAAACTAATTTTGTAAAAATTTTAGTTTTAAAGCGCAACATTATTTGTTGCGCTTTTTTTATGTTATGAGTATTCGCTATTTACAACAAAACTTAATGAAGTGGTGATAAACTAAAATTCAAGAGACGCGCGTGAGCCTGACAAAACGCGAAAGCGAGCTGCTTTGTGCGTAAGCATTCGTTTTGTCTTGACTTTTTTTAGTTCGTTTTTTGTGTCAAGACAAAAAATGAACGTAAAGACCCACTGTAGCTTGTTATTTAGAGTTGTTGTTTAGTTAAATGAAAAAAGTAGCGGTAATTTTGTTTATCAAAAAGTTTTATGTTTTTTTTAGTCCAACATCACATTGTTAACAATCAAATAAACTAAGTGTTGCAAAGCTTTGTATTGGTACTATTTTTGTGCTACTCAAATAAAACAAAAATATGCGCGCCCTAATTATTATAATTTCTTTTCAGTTATTTGTGTTAACAGCAAAGGCTCAACCTTATGTTATTCCGCGTATTGATGTAAAAGGTTTGTGTGTAGAAGGTAGTTATTGTTTTGTTGATGAATACAGTTTGTTTACCGATGCTTGGGATACTTTATCGCACATTAAATTTTGGCGAAAAGTAATTAGTATGCCTTCAGATTCTGGTGTTTTAAACGTAGGTAGCACACGCGAAATTTTATCAGTTTGGTCACAAAAAGATTGGGACAAAGCAACCGAAGATCAAAAAAAAATATACAGAGATAGCATAAAATGCGCACGTAATTTTGCCGACAACGAACGTATTTTTTTTACTAACGGCAAAAAAGAATTTTACGATTTTGATGGCGCAATTCCTTTAATTGACAAAGGCACACAATTGTTTGTAAAAGAAAAAACCGATCCGTTTTATGCGCAAGCCATTTTGTTAATTGAAAGTCCAGGTAGAATTGGTAAGTCGCCAGTTGGAGCAATGGGTTCGTTTCAGTTAATGAAAAGTGTTGGTAAACAAATGGGCTTAACAGTTAATTCAAAAGTAGATGAGCGAAAAGATTTTGAACGTTCGGCTTGGGCATCGGCAAAACTAATTCGTACAGTTTGTATTCCGTATGCAGAATCAATTTTAAAAAGCCATAACATAACCTACAACAAAACTGATTTATGGTTTAGATTGTTGGTATTGCATATTTATCATGCAGGCGCTGGTAACGTTAAAAAAGCGGTAGATGCAGTTTGCCCGAGCGAAGGCGGTAATCACATTATAACACATTTGTGGAATACCAAAGCAGGAGGATTTGCCAATGCATCGCAAAATTATTCTCAAATAGCTTTAGCAACTATGGTAGAGCTAAGTTCTATAATTGAGCGCAAAGCCACCAACATTCAAAAATCGCAATATACTATTGATTAAAGATTTTTTCTCCTAAAATCTGTGAGGTACAGCCTGTCCCGATTTTCGGGAAAGCAATCTTAATGTTTTTGTTTTCTCATTAGTTTGCTTTGGTATTCTTTCTCGCAAATTTTTGAGCTAGTTTATTTAACAAGCCCAAGCGGACGTTTGAAATAATCGGGGATGGACGCTTCGTTTCTTATTAAAACAAAATGAGTTTTTATGTGCGTCAAACCAACCTTTTCCATGTTTTCGATTTAATTTTCTAACAACACGTCTGTTATGTCGGATTATTTTTTTGGTCAAAATACAACCTGCACAAACTATTTTAAACCCATATTGATTAATAATAGCTGGTTTTGCGCAAGGACAATAACGTCCAGTCCATATATAAGTTAAAACATTTTTGTCAACTGATTTAATTGGATTTAGAGTGTCTACAGTTTGAGCCATTATCGGAAATGACATAAGTACAAAAAGTCCAAGAATAATGTGTTTTGATTTCATTAAATATCTTTTGTAACTAACATACTCTTGCGCAGGCTTATCGCTTGTGCTTATCAAATGGTTACTAAATTACAAAATAAATCAAACAAAAACTCCCAACCAAAATGGTCGGGAGTTTTTTAATTTTAAAAAAATAATTTTTTAATGTTTGCCTAAATAATCGGCAACACCAGCGTGTGTATCTTTTAAGCCTTCTTTTCCTTTTGTCCAGTTTGCAGGACAAACATCACCTTTTTCTTCAAAATATTGTAATGCATCAACCATACGCAAAGTCTCGTCAACGTTACGTCCTAATGGTAAATCGTTTACTAATTGATGACGAACAATACCTTGTTTATCAATTAAAAATAAACCTCTAAAAGCAATCATTGGGCCAGTTGCCAATAAATTTCCTTCTTCGTCAGAATCGTAATCGCCAAACAAAACACCGTAATTAGTAGAAATTGTTTTTGTAGTATCTGCAACAATTGGGTAAGTAATTCCTTGAATTCCACCTTTGTTTTTAGGAACTTGTAACCAGCCCCAGTGGCTTTGTTCAGTATCTGTAGAGCAAGCTACAACAACTGTGTTGCGCGATTCAAACTCTTTTAATTTTTCTTGAAAAGCGTGTAATTCAGTAGGACAAACAAATGTAAAATCTTTAGGGTAAAAGAAAAACACAACATGTTTTTTTCCTAAGTATTGATCTAACGAAAAATTTTCTACAATTTCTTCTCCGTTAATAACAGCATCTGCTTTAAACGAAGGTGCTTTTTTTCCAACTAATGTTGACATAATTTTTAGAATTTATTTTGCCTTTTATGGCGGTTAAACATTTACTTTATTTTTGTGTAAAGGTACACAATATTCATTTTGAAATTAAACCACATTTGTAGCTAAATGTTTAAATTTTGTGAAAATTAATTAGTGTACTCGTATTTACCACAAATCTTCAAAATGAAGCATATACTTAGCTTCAAGAGACGCGCGTGAGCCTGACAAAACGCGAAAGCGAGTGGCTTATAGCGAAAGCATTCGTTTTGTCTTGACTTTTTTTGGTTCGTTTTTTGTGTCAAGACAAAAAATGAACGTAAAGAGCCAATGCAGCTTGTTACTTGCTTTGTTGTTTAATTAAGAGAAAGAAAGCGATTGTATGTTTGTGCAAATTTAAAAAAGCTAATCAAAATTTTTTGTTGTGCACTTAAAATTCAACAATTTATATTGTAAAATAAGCAATTGTGCATCCGCCCAAAATAGTAGCAAACTTTATAATGTTGAAACGATGATTCTCACTAGTTTCAAACAAAATTGTGGTAGAAATATGTAAAAATATACCAATTACCAATGCCATAATTCCATCAAAAAAACTATGCGAAACCGATTCTAAGTATTTTTCTCCAATAATGTGTGTAACAATACTACCTAGCGGAGTCATTAAAGAAAAAACAAATAAATAAATTAAAGCCTTAGTTTTTGAAACTCCACTTTCTAACAACACACTAATTAATGCAATAGAAATGGGAATGTTATGAATTAAAATTCCAACAACTAAGGAATTGTTGTCGCTATGGTGTTGGTGGTCGCCAACTGGTAATCCTTCTAAAAAAGCGTGTATACACAAGCTAACAAGCATAACTATAGGGAAAGCATTGTGCTTATCTTTATGAACATGCATGTGTCCGTGCTCAATACCTTCTGAAAAATATTCTAATAAAATTTGAATTAAAAATCCAGCTAAAATAAATAAGCCTATTTTTTCTGGAGTTTCAGAGTGATTGTAAAGTCCTGGTAATAGTGTTAAAACAGTTATTGCAAACAAGTAAGCACCACTAAATGTTAGAATTATTTTAAGCAAATTCTTTTTTGTTCTTTCAAACAAAAAAACGCTAGCGCCACTAATAAATACGCCTGCAATAAGCATTATATTTTGTAACGAATGGCTCATTTTTTTCTTGCAATTATAATTAATCGTGGTGATTTTGAACTATCAAAATTACTAAGGTTGTAATCGCCAAAATAGTTAGTTATTTCAAAATTATTTTCAATTAATAATTTGTCTAAATCGTTTTTACTAAGTAATGCTACCTTTTCTGAAAACACTTTGTTTTCTCCATTTACAGCAAATTGAATTTTTTTAATAATACAATTGTTCTCAATTTTTTTATCAATTTTAAATTCAATGTTATCTATAGTTTTTGTTTCAGTAGCTACTAGTGTGTTTTTTACACATTCCGCATTAAAAAAATCTAAAACAAAAAAACCATCTTTTTTTAAACCTTTATTTACAGCTTTTAGAACTTTGTTATTGTCTTCGTTTTTTTCAAAATAACCAAAACTTGTAAAAAGATTAAAAATGCAGTCAAAGTAGTTTATTCTAAAGGGCAAACGCATATCTTGCACATAAAAGTTTAAGTTTTCGTTTTCAAACTTTTGCGCTTCTAAAATACTTTCTTTAGATAAGTCAATACCAACAACATCTAAGTGCTCTTTATTTAAAAAAACGGCATGTCTTCCTTTTCCACAAGCTAAATCAAGAACTTTTGTTTTGGGTTTTAATTTTAAAAAACGAATTAAATTTTGCATAAAATGCTCCGCTTCCACATCATCTCTATTTTTATAAAGAATGTGGTAATAGGGAGAATCAAACCAATTTTCGAACCAGCAGCTCAATGTTTTTGCAATTAAGTTGCAAAAGTAGCAAAGTTTTATCCAAATAAAAAAGTTTTGTAAATAGTTTTTGCATTAAAATAATGTAGTATATTTATTGCATTATTCTATGAAAAGACTACTCCTTAGCTCAATCTTAATTCTGTGTTTGCAAACTGTGTTTGTAAATGCGCAAACCTACAATTTTAGAAATTTTACTGTAGAAAATGGTTTAGCTCAATCGCAAATGTTATGCGTAACACAAGCTAGCAATGGAGTAATGTGGTTTGGAACTAATGGTGGTGGTATAATTTTGTATGATGGAAATAAGTTTCAATACTTAAAAGAAAAAGATGGTTTGGCCAATAATGTTGTGTTTAGCATTGTTGAAGCAGAGGGCAAAATGTTTATTGGTACAAACGGCGGTTTAAGTATTTACGATGGCAAAAACTTTGTAAACTATACCGAAAACGATTCTATTAGAAAAATTGACCATAACCGTGTTTTTAAAGTAATTAAAGATATCAAAGGTTTAATTTGGATTGGGACTCAAAAAGGTGTTTATACTTATCAAAATAGCAAACTTACTAAGTTTGATAAAAACAAAGCATTGCTTGAAACACCAGTTTTTACTATGTTTTGTGATAGTAAAAATAATATTTGGTTTGGAACTATAACTAACGGTGCCTATGTTTTTGATGGAAATTCAGTTAAAAATTATTCAACAAAAGATAGCTTAAGCAATAATTTTGTGCGCACCATTATTGAAGATGCAAAAGGCACCATTTGGCTAGGTACCGCTTCGTTTTTGCATAAAATTGTTAAGGGAAAATTAGAGGCAGTTTGGACTGAACCTGGCGCAAAATTAGTAACGTTTACATCAGCTTTGTTAGATAAAAATAAAGAGTTGTGGTTTGGTTCACAATCTGGAGTTTATCATTATAATGGAAAAAAATTTAAGCGCTATACCATTGCAAATGGTTTAATTAGTAGTAATATTTATTGCGTTTATCAAGATAAAGATTTAAACTATTGGTTTGGTTCAGCCGACCAAGGTTTATCAATGTTTACTAACGAATTAATAAAAAATTTTAGTAAAAACGATGGTTTAGCTTACGATGCTGTTCAAGCTGTTTATCAAGATAGCAAAGGGAATTTTTGGATTGGCTCTTCAGAAGTTGGTTTAAGTAAATTTGATGGAAGCGATAAAGCTACATTTCAAATTTATAGCAAAAAGCTTGATACAAAAGGCTTAAGTTATAATGCTCAAAAACAAAAAGAACAAGACGAGAAAAATTTTATTTGGGGTTTTGCATCTCAAAACTGTTGGGGAATTGAAGAAGATAAAAATGGTGTTTTATATTTTGCAACCAACAACAATGGTATCTCTATTTTAAGAGATAATAAATTTAAAAATCTATCTACCAAAGATGGTTTGCCCGACAATAAAGTTTTTTGTATTAAAGTCGATAAAAACAATGTAATTTGGATTGGAACAGGCAAAGGAGTTGCAAAAATGGTTGATGAAAGGGTGGTTGAAGAAATAAATTCACCTTTATTAAAAGGCATATCGGTTTATAGTATTTTTCATGATAAAAAAGGAAACATTTGGTTTGCAACCGATAAAGGCGCTGTAAAATTTGATGGTTCAACTTATACACATTTTAATGAAAAAAGAGGTTTAGTTGACGATAGAGTTAGAAACATAGTACAAGATGCAGCAGGAAGATACTGGTTCGGAACAACGCACGGTATATTTGTTTTTGATGGTTCTAAATTTCAATTAATTACAGAAGACGAAGGTTTAGTTTCTAATAATATTTATCAATTAATTCAAGATAACTACGGAAATATTTGGGCAGGAACCAACAAAGGCGTTGATAAAATAAACTATAATGTGTTTAACAAATTCAACAAATTGCAAATTAAAAATTACGGCAAAACAGATGGTTTTATTGGTTTAGAGTGTAATTTAAACGCTGCCTTTAAAGATAAAAAAGGAAGATTATGGTTTGGTACAATTAAAGGTGTAAACGTTATAAATCCTGCATTAGACAAAGAAAATAAAATACAACCCATAACAAATATTACTGGCGTAAAATATTCGTTAGGTGAGATAGATTGGACGAGCTATTGCGATAGCATTGATGCCAAAACAAAACTGCCAATAAATTTAGTAATACCTTACAGCAAAAATCAACTTACGTTTGATTATGTAGGTATAAGTTTAACAGTTCCCGAAAAAGTAAAATATCAATATAAATTAGAACCTTTAAACGAAGAATGGTATCCTGTAACTTCAAAAAACGAAGCCTTTTTTAGTAATATACCGCCCGGAGACTATGTGTTTAAAGTAAAAGCTTGTAACAACGATGGATTGTGGAATACAGCTCCCACCGAATTTAAATTTACTGTTTTACCGCCATGGTACAGAACGTGGTGGTTTTATACGTTATGTGTAATAATAATTTTAGGTTCTTTTTATTTATATATAACTATAAAAACTCGTAATTTAGAAATAAGACAAAAGGTTTTGGAAGATCAAGTTTCTGAAAGAACTAAAGAGTTACGCGAAGAAAAAGAAAAAGTAGAATTAATTAATATAGAAGTTTATAAACAAAACGAAATAATTGAACATAAAAACAAAGATATTACCGATAGTATAAATTACGCAAAACGTATACAAGAAGCTTTATTGCCTGCTATTGAAGGTATAGAAAAAGGTTTTACACAAGCATTTGTTTTGTTTAAACCAAAAGATATAGTTTCTGGCGATTTTTATTGGTTTGCTGCTCGCGGAAACAAACGTTTTATTGCTGCTTGCGATTGTACAGGGCATGGAGTTCCGGGCGCATTTATGAGTATGATTGGTAATAATTTATTGAATCAAATTATATTAGAAAATAAAGTAGAGCAGCCTGGCGAAATTTTAAAACAATTAAACAATGGTATTAAGTTTGCCTTTAACCGTAGCGAAAACCAAAGTAATAGAAACGATGGTATGGATATTTCGTTATGTGTGTTTGATGTAGAAACCAATAAGCTTGAATACGCAGGCGCACAAAGACCAATGTATTATGTTAGAAATGGAGTTTTAGAAGAAATAAAAGGAACAAAAAATCCAATTGGAGGTATTACTCCAATAGATTTTGAATACATTAACAATGTTTTTGATACTTTGCCAGGAGATGCAGTTTACATGAGCTCTGATGGTTATGCCGATCAGTTTGGTGGTGAAAACGGTAAAAAGTTTATGACTAAACGCTTTAAAGAGCTTATTTTAGAAATTCAACAAATGAGTTTAGAGGAACAAAGACATGCTTTAGATAATAATATTATGGGCTGGATGGGGCATCACGAACAGATTGACGACGTGTTGGTTATAGGCGTAAAGTTTTAGACATTGTTATTAAAAGTAAAATATTTGAAAAAAAGTTAAAAATTTGTTGTAATACATAAAGTATTTTATAAATTTGCTGAAGTTCAAACAAATCATAGCGATTAATTTGACAAAAAAAGAGAATCAAAAGTAAACAGATGTTAGACATTTATGACTTTTATGACAAGATGGAGCGTAATAAAATTATGCTTTCATTTAAAGGAGATGTAACCTCCGAATTGCTTACATCCATCTTGCAAATAATGGAAACAAAGCTTGATAATATGCAAGAAGAACCTAAAATTAAAAAGAAGGTTTACAATGTATTAGTTGAGTGTTTGCAAAACCTTTATCACCATATGGATGAGCAAAAAAATTACAGCGGAGATGGAGCTCGTTCTGCCATATTTATGATTGGTAAAATAGGAACTGAATATAATATCATTACAGGAAATTATATTTTACCAGAAAACGTAGATAAGCTTAAAAACCGTTTGGATAAAGTAAATTCGATGGATAAAGAACAATTAAAAGCTTTTTATCAAGAGATTTTAAATAACGAAGAGTTTTCTGAAAAAGGTGGCGGTGGTCTTGGAATGATAGACATTGCTCGTAAATCTGGAGGCAAACTACATTATAGTTTTCAACCTATCGACGAAAAAAATTCGTTCTTCAGTTTAAATATTAAAATAGCACAGCAATCATAAAAATTTAAAACAATTATTTTACAATAAATTAAGTTAACATGGAAACATTGATTATCGAAGGAACACCGAAAACACCATCAGTTAAATTTGATGTAGAAGGAACATTAGAAATTAAAGGAAGATCAATTCCTGAAAATTCAATTGAGTTTTATAAACCCATGGTTGACTGGTTGGATACATATTCAACTAAATCTAAACCTGCAACTAACGTAAATATTCAATTAGAGTATTTTAATACGAGCTCATCTAAATGTATTTTAGATGTATTTAAAAAATTAGAAGGCATTCACAAATCTGGTAGCAGCCAAATTGTTATCAACTGGCACTACGAAGAAGATGATGAAGATATGTTAGAAGCTGGCGAAGATTACCAAGCAATTATCAGTGTTCCTTTTAAAATGGTACAAGTAGAAGAATAATTCTATTTTATATTTCTTATAAAAAGTCCCGTCCCGATAGCTATCGGGACGGGACTTTTTTTTATTGATTTTTGTTGTTGTTTTTCTGCGCAAAGGCATCAAATACCGAAGTAACAATAGATAGAATAAGACTAAATAACAAAGCCCACCAAAAACTTTTTACTTCAAAACCATCAACTATATAATCGGCCAATAAAATAATAAGTGCGTTTATTACAAAAAAGAATAAACCAAAACTTAGTACTGTTACTGGTATAGTAAAAATTATCATTAAAGGTTTTACCACAGCATTTAAAAACGCAAGCACAGCGGCTACAATAATTGCTGTTAAAGGATTATCGATGGTGATGCCCGGTAACAAATAAGAAGTTACAATAACTGCTAGTGCCGAAACAATAATTTTAAATATAAATTGCATAGTTTGTTAATTTAAAACAAAGGTATAGCAAATCCTTAGTTATTGATATACATATTGTTCGTTTTTAACACATGTTTGCACATTCAATTTTAGTATTCAAAAATTAATTCGCATTTTTAACCTAACATTATTTATTTAAAAAATATTCAAAATGAAAAAGTACGCATTAGTGTTGTTGTTTTTAATTAATTCTATTTTTACGTTTGCCGACGAAGGCATGTGGCTTCCTTCTTTGCTAAAAATGCTTAACGAGCAAGATATGCAAAGCAAAGGTTTAAAGATTACTGCCGAAGATTTATACAGCATAAACAAATCGAGTTTAAAAGACGCTATTGTGCATTTTGGCGGCGGTTGCACTGCCGAAATTATTTCTAATCAAGGTTTGTTATTAACCAATCACCACTGTGGTTACGGACAAATTCAGTTTCATAGCACCGTAGCTAAAGATTATTTAACCGATGGTTTTTGGGCAAAAACAAAACAAGAAGAATTACCTAACTTAGGTTTAACAGCAAGCATAATAGTGCGTATTGATGATGTTACAAATATTGTTTTGCAAGGTGTTAGTCCTGCAATGACAGAAGTTGAAAGAGAAAAAATAATTTCAGATAATACAAAAAAACATATTACAGAATCGCTAAAAGGCTCGCATTACGAGGCTTACATAAAGCCATTTTTTTATGGTAATCAATATTTTATGTTTGTGCAAGAAGTGTTTAAAGATGTTCGCTTAGTTGGAGCACCTCCTTCATCAATTGGAAAGTTTGGTGGCGATACCGATAACTGGATGTGGCCGCGCCATACAGGAGATTTTTCTATGTTTAGAATTTATGCAGATAAAGACAATAAACCATCAGAATATTCTACCAACAACGTACCCTACGTTCCGAAAAACTATTTAAAAATTTCAATGAAAGGTGTTAAAGAAGGCGATTTCACTTTTGTATATGGCTTTCCTGGACGCACAACAGAATATTTAACTTCTAATGCTGTTGATTTAACAATGAATCAAAGCGATCCTGATAAAATTGCTTTACGCGATGCTCGTTTAACAATTTTGCGAGATGATATGGCGAATAACGATACCGTAAGAATTAAGTATTCTGCTGATTATGCAAGCATAGCAAACTACTGGAAAAAATGGCAAGGCGAAGTAAATGGTTTAAAAAAATTGAATGCCTTAGAAAAAAAGAAATTGTTTGAAAACGATTTTAAAGCTATGGCATTAAACACAACGGAGTATAAAAATGTGTTAGATAATTTTAATGATTTATACACTAAAATTGCCCCAGTTACTCGTTTACGCGATTATTATTTTGAGTGTATTTTGGTTGTAGATGGAATTAGTTTTGCAGGTAATTTAATGGATATGTATAACTTATCTAAAGATACAAAAGCAACAAAAGAGCAATACGGAAAAGCTGCCGAAAAACTAAAAAATACAGCGCGTGGTTTTTACAAAGATTATGATGACCGCACCGATAAAAAAATTATGGTTGCTATGCTAAAAAAATATTACAACGATATTGATAAAGCGAGTCAGCCAAAAGCCTTTTTAGATTTGGTAAAAAAACACAATAACGATTTTGAAAAATTGGTAAACGAAGTGTATAAAAAATCTACATTACCTTATTCAGAAAAGTTTTTGCACGATATAGAAAAGCCCGATGCTTATGCGAAAAAATTAGAAAAAGAACCTTTGTTTAATTTAATGCGCATGTTTAGCGAGCATTATGCAAACAACATAAAAACACAATACGCAACATTAGATTTTGAAATAAATAAACTAATGCGTACATACGTTAAAGCACAAATGGAGCTGTTTCCTAAAAAAATATTTTACCCAGATGCTAATAGTACATTGCGTGTAGCTTACGGAAAAGTGGCAACTTACTATCCGCGCGATGGCGTAAAGTATAACTACTATACAACACTTGCAGGCGTTATGGAAAAAGAAAATCCTAAAGTTGATGAGTTTGTTGTTCATCCTAAATTAAAAGATTTATACAACAAAAAAGATTTTGGAAAGTATGCAGCTCCCAATGGAGAAATGTGGGTAGCTTTTACAGCATCTAACCACACAACAGGTGGTAATTCTGGTAGCCCGGTTTTAAATGCAAATGGTGAGCTTATAGGTGCTAATTTTGATAGAGCTTGGGAAAGCACCATGAGCGATATTATGTTTGATCCAGACCAATGCAGAAACATTGTTTGCGATATTCGTTACATACTTTTTGTAGTAGATAAATTTGCTGGAGCAGGACATTTAGTAGAGGAAATGACTCTGGTAAATTAGAAAAACTAAATTCTAAATTAACTCTTTTTAATTTTGAACTTTAAATCTTAAACGAACTAATGCCTAGTGCCTAATCACTAATTACTAAAAGAAATGGAAGAAAGAGCAAAAACATTAGAGGAATATTTAAAAAAAATTCCTGCCGAAAGGGTTGACGCAATTAAAAAATTAAGAAAAACAATTGCCGATAATATTCCAAAAGGTTTTGTTGAAACAGTTGGTTATGGCATGCCTGGCTTTTCGGTTCCGCATAGCATATACCCAAATGGTTACCATTGCAAACCCGAAGATCCATTGCCGTTTGTGGGTTATGCATCGCAAAAAAACTTTATTGCATTTTACCACATGGGCATTTATGCAAATCCTAAATTGTTAGAGTGGTTTGTAGCCGAATATCCAAAACACAGCAAGCAAAAATTAGACATGGGAAAAAGCTGTGTACGCTTTAAAAAAATAGACCAAATTCCCTACGATTTAATTGCCGAATTAATGAAAAAAATAACGGTAGACGAATGGATAAAAACCTACGAGTCTGCCTTTAGAAAAGGGAAGTAGATTAAAATATTTTCATTTTCGAAAGTATAAAACCAGATTAGATTTTGTTGTTTATTATACTTTATTTAAGCTACAAAAAAAAACCTTGATACGGAACGAAATAGGCTTGGTTTTAATAACAATTTTATTCGTTTTCGGTAAAGTTAATGCCTATACCTAATTGGGTTGCGGCATCAGTTTTAATTAAAGTAGATAATTTTTTAAATTCGTTTACAGATGTTTCAAGTGATGTTTGTTTGTTTATAACAAACAAATCTTTAGTTAAAACGGATTCGTAAGCAGCTAAATTTGTTGTGCATAGTGTAAGTTGTTGCGAAATATCTGTTGCTGTTGTAGCTTCAGCATCTAAAGCAATTAAAAAATCGTCAAAGCCAATTCCACTTGTTGGGTTTACAGAACTATTGCCATGCCAAGCATTATTTATTGTTTTTAAATGTTCAATAAAATAAGTTGAACTTAAATTGGTATAATACGCTTCTGCAAGTTTATAATTTGGAGTAGAACCAATTGCTGCAGGTATTCTTAATTTTTCGTTTTTAATAATGCCTGCACTTTTTGCAATAGCATTAAATAAATTGCTAATACTGCTATTAGCTGTTAAACTCAAATCAGCAGTAAATTCTTCTTTGTAACTCGTATTCCAAGTTGTATACAAATTGTCTGTATAGCTCACTAAATCAGCACCAAGCGCATTAATAAATTCTATTCTTTTTAATCTATCAGCATCGCTATTAAAATTATTTATAATTTCTTGATCGGTTTTATTATCTCCAAAAAGTAAATAGGCAATTGCATTTAGTCCTTTAATTTCTTTAGTTGTTGTTATTTCGCTTACAGCTTGCGCTACTATTTTAGTTTCTAAAAGACTTTCGTTTACAGGAAAAAAAACAATGTTTTGTTGCATATTTCCTGCGCTGTTTACTGCTGGTCCAAAATCAAAATAGGCGCACTTAAAATACGATTTATAACAAGTTTTCCACGAATTTCGTGCATCTATTAATGTAATTAAAGTGGGGTCTTTAGAAAATATTTTAAGAGTTGTGTTAAAGGCATTCACTTCGTTTTTAAACGAAAATAAACTCGGTATAATAATATTTTCGGAGTAGTTGCTTAGCAATTTACTTCTATCGAATACAACTGGAATTTCATCTTTTTCTGCTTTTTTACAAGATGAATTAAGTAATGATATTGCAAACAGAAAACAAAAAATAGTTTGAGTAGTTGATTTCATTGGAGTAGTTTTTTAAGAATTAATTTTCGCAAGTTACATCGGTATAACCTGCCGTTTCAATTTCTTTTTGATAAGCATCAACATCTGCTTTGCTACAGTTTTTACATTCGAGAATAACGGTTTCGTTGTTGGCTGTAGCCGAACATTTATAGCTTTTTTTACAAGATGCTAAACTTAAAACGCTTAGTAATAACAATAAATACTTCATAGTTTCAAAACTTGATTTAAGTAAACTTAATAAATTTTGAACTAAAAGCAAAATAATTTAAATCTAGCAATTGAGCTTGAATATTAAATTATCCCAAACAAACTTCCGCCTTTTTCGCCTAATTTATCTACACGTTTTTCTATTGCTTCATCTTTAATTAGCGGTGGCGCATGATGTGGTTTTATTCTGGCATCAATAATTAAAGCACTTTTGCAGCCCCAATGTTTGTTTTCTGTTGTGCTAAACACTCCATAAATATCATGACTTGGGTTGCTTCGTGTAAATGTTACCCACAAAAAGTTATTTATTGTTTTAGCAGTAAATTCGCTATCATCAACCAACAAAATTAGCGCTACATTTTTTAAAAATTCTAAACTTTTGTTTTCAAAATGCGAAGTGAATTTTTGCACCTGCGTTTTGCAATCTTCTTCGTTTACATATTTTGGAGCTTGCACGGCAATTAAGCCAGGCATAACTAATTGCGCATTTACAAAACCATCGGGCAAATTAAAATCAGCAGGAATTTGTGTACACAATTCTCTTTTTTTATTTCCTGCAACTGCAATCGCAACTTTAGATCCTGAGTTTAATCCTGTTCCGCTATAATCTAGTGTATCAATACTTGTTTTGGTGTAAAAATGCAAATCGTTTTGCCAATCGGCACGCTCTAATACATGCGTAAAATAATCAACGTAGTTGTAAATATTTAATTTAGGATTGTCTTCGTTAGCTACTATAAACAGGTATTTAGCCAAACTCATTTGTCCTGTTCCAAAAATATGATTCGCAATAGTTAAAATTTCTTGCGGTTTGCGTTCATTAATATACGGCGTATAACGTTCGCTACCTATGGCTAACAAAAGTGGATGAACTCCCGCAGCATCTACAGCGTTTACTTCTTTTAATCCGGGTATTTCTTGCGGAATTGCTGCACCTGTAATGTCATGTATTAAGGCACCAAATTGTGTGTCTTCTTGTGGTGGACGACCAACAACTGTAAATGGCCAAATTGCATTTTTTTTGTGATACACTTTTTTAACGCGCATCATAGGGAAATCGTGTTTTAAACTATAATATCCCAAATGGTCGCCAAATGGTCCTTCTGGCTTGTTTTCGTTGGGATAAACTTCGCCAGTAATTACAAAATCAGCATCGGTAGAAATTGCAAAACCATCTTCATCATAACAATATCTAAATCGTCTGCCTTCTAGCGCACCAGCAAATGTTAGCTCCGATAAACCTTCGGGTAATGGCATTACCGCTCCGAGCGTATGCGAAGGGGGTCCGCCAACAAAAATGCTCACTTTTAATGGTAAATTTTTGGCATTACTTTTTGTTTGATGCACTCCAATACCTCGGTGAAGTTGGTAATGTAAACCAATTTCTTTATTTAATTCATAATCGTTTCCGCTTAACTGAATTCTATACATCCCAATATTGGAATTCATTACGCCTGGTTTATCAATATCTTCGGTGTAAACAATGGGCAGGGTAACAAAGGCGCCACCATCCATTGGCCAATGTTTTATTTGCGGTAAATCGGCAATTAAACATTGATTTTGCATTACGGGTTTGCTAAAACTTACTTTTTTGGGCAAAGCATTTGTGGCTGCCCAAGCTACTTTGGCGTATTTAAAAGGATTTTTAATTGCTTTTATAGGATCGCCTTTTAGATCAACCATTTTTTTAACCAAATTTAATTGGTCTCTAAACATAAATTTACTACGTTCTAAAGTGCCAAATAAGTTAGAAACAGCTCTAAATTTTGAGCCTTTCACATTTTCGAACAATAGGGCAGGACCATTGGCTTCAAACACGCGTAAATGTATCGCAGCCATCTCTAAATTAGGGTCAACTTCTTCTTTAATTCGTATTAAATGACCATTTTTTTCTAAATCATTTATGCAATCTTCTAAACTTTTGTAGCCCATATTAATATTTATGTTGTCAAAGTTAAATCATTATAGCTAATTTTTTGTTATTTTAGTGTAATCAAAACTTAGGTAAGTGAAATTTAAAGTTTTATTCGTTGTATTATTTCAGTTTGCTTTTACTAGCGGATTGTTTGCTAATTCAACAAAAGAAACTACAATAAAGTTTATCGAAAATAAAAATCAGTGGCCAAAGCAAGTAAATTATAGGGCTCGATTCAATTTTGGTGAAGTGTATTTAGAAAGCAATTCGTTTACCTACACTTTTTTTGAACCAAAAATTGGTAATATATTACATAATCATGATACCGCTAATGTAAAAGATGATGCTAGTTACAAGCTACATTCTGTAAGAATTAATTTTATTGGAGCAAACCAAAATGTAAAGATTAGTTCAGAAAATAAATCGAAAGAATATTACAATTTTTATATTGGAAAAAATTCGTCACAGTGGGCGAGCGAGGCTTATGCGTATAACGATATTTATTATAAAGAACTTTATGCTGGTATAGATTTGCATTGCTATAGCACAGATAATAAATTAAAATACGATTACACAATAAAACCTTCTGCAGATGTTTCTCAAATAAAATTAAAGTACAGTGGTTTTGATAAGTTAGAAATTGTGAATGATGAATTATTAATTTATACAAGTGTTGGTATTATTAAAGAAACAAAACCTTTTGCGTATCAATTGATTGATGGACAAATGCAAATTGTAGCTTGTAATTACAAATTAAATGCAAACACATTGTCGTTTGAGTTTCCAGATGGTTACAATAAAAATTACGAAGTAATAATTGATCCTACTTTAATTTTTGCATCGTTTACAGGTTCTACTGCTGATAATTGGGGTTTTAGCGCTACTTATGATAATGCTGGTAATGCTTACGCGGGCGGCATTGCTTTTTTTACTGGTTATCCTATTACAATTGGTGCTTTTCAAACATCGTTTTCTGGAGTATCAGATATTGCAATTTCAAAATTTAGTGCTGGTGGAAATTCATTACTTTATTCAACATATTTGGGAGGCACAAGTAACGATCAACCTCATAGTTTGGTTGTAGATGATAATAATCAATTATTTGTTTTTGGAAGAACATCTTCTGCTGATTATCCTGTTACAACTGGCGCTTTCGATGTTAGTTACAACGGAATGTATGATATTATAATTTCTAAATTTAATGAATCAGGAACACAATTGTCAGCATCAACTTATGTTGGAGGAACAAGTGATGATGCTGTAAATCACTCTTCTGATTTTTTGCAATTGGCTAATTTAAAATACAATTATTCGGATGATGCTCGTGGTGAAATAGTTTGCGACGCACAAGGAAATGTTTACATAGCATCATGTACAACATCAATCAATTTTCCTGTAACATCGGGTAGTTTTCAGCAAACACCAAGTTTGTTTCAAGAAGGATGTGTTTTTAAACTCAACAATTCGCTTTCTATTTTAGGTTTTAGTTCTTATTTAGGTGGTAATTCTAACGATGCAGCCTATGGTATTTGCATTGCTCCGTCTGGCGAAATTATAGTGGCAGGAGGAACACAAAGCACAAATTTAGCCATAACAATTGGAGCACTTCAAAATACTTTTGGTGGTGGTAGAGCTGATGGTTTTATATATAGAATTAGTGCAAACGGAAGCACAATTTTAAGTTCAACTTATATTGGTACAAACAAATACGATCAAATTTATTTTGTTCAAATAGATGGCGATAATGATGTTTATGTTTATGGTCAAACTGATGGAGCATATCCTGTTTCTGCTAATGTTTACAATAATCCAAACAGCGGGCAATTTATACATAAACTCAATTTAAATTTAAACACAACTATTTATTCTACCGTTTTTGGAAAAGGAAATAGTTTACCGAATATTTCTCCAACTGCTTTTTTAGTGGATAGATGTGAGAATGTGTATTGTGCGGGGTGGGGCGGAACGTTAGGAGGCGCAAATAACTCGTGGAGTACCACAATTGGTTTGCCAGTAACGCCTGATGCTCATAAAGCGACTACCAATAGCGATGATTTGTATTTTTTTGTTTTAAGAAAAAATGCTGATGCTTTGGCTTATGCAAGTTTTTTTGGCGGAGTTTCAAGTAAAGAGCATGTAGATGGTGGAACGTGTAGGTTCGATAAAAATGGTATTGCGTATCAAGCTGTTTGTGGTGGTTGTGGTGGATTTAGTGATATGCCAACAACACCTGGAGTGGTTTCAAATACAAACAATAGTTCAAATTGTAATTATGGAATGATAAAGTTTAGATTCGACTTAACAGAAACATTAGCTAATTACGATTTTGTAAGTGATACGCTAGGTTGCGCGCCTTATCTAGTTAATTTCGACAATAGAAGTTTTGGTTACGAAACCTTAGAATGGGATTTTGGAGATGGGGAGGGGTCTCATGAAGTATCTCCATCTCATACTTTTGAAGACCCTGGTGTGTACGATGTTAAATTGATTGCTTTTAATCCACATTCTTGTAACGAAAGAGATACTATCATAAAAAAAATATATGTAAACGCTCCATTTACAACAACTTCAGTAAAACAAAAAACAATATGTAAAGGCGATACTATAGAATTAGACGCAACTTATACTGATGCTTTAACTTATACTTGGCTTCCAGAAACAGATGTTTTTCCGAGTAATGATTTAGCAATTGTAAAAGTTGCACCACAACTTACTACAACATTTTCTGTTAAAATTTTTGATGGAGTTTGTGCTGTTACCGATGTTTTTACCGTTACTGTTACCGAGCCATTTACCTACACTCCTGTTGAAGATAGAATAATTTGCACGGGTACAACTACAACTTTATCAGTAGATTATCCGCCTGCAACTAGTTACAAATGGTTTAAAAATAATAGTCAAACTCCATTTGAAACTAATTCAACAATTATAGTTTCTCCAACAATTTCAACTACTTATTTAGTTATTGTCTCTGATGGTATTTGTAAGGTTAGCGATGTTTCAACAGTTACCGTTTTTAACCCAATTCAAATAAATCCAATAGGAGAAAAAAAGATTTGTATAGGTGATAGTGTAAGTTTAGATGTAACAAATATAAATGCACTTTCATACTCTTGGTTGCCACAAAATGCAGTAGCACCAAACCACACACAATCTTTAGTAAGAGTTGCGCCAAATATAAATTCAACATTTTCTGTAACCATTTTTGATGGCGTTTGTACAATAACAGATGTTGCAACAGTTACAGTTGGAAGCCCATTTAGCATAAATCCAATTGGTGTTAAAAATATTTGTAGAGGCAATTCAGTTTCGCTAAATGCTACAAACAATAATGCAATTAGTTATAATTGGCAACCATCTAATTTAGTTTTACCTAGCAATAATGTTGCAATTGTAACCGTATCGCCTACTACTTTAACTACTTATAAAGTAGAATTGTTTGATGGATATTGTAAAGTTACAGATATAGCAACTGTTACTGTTAAAAATCCGTTTGTAATTACGCCAATGTTAGATAAATCAATATGTTTAGGCGATACAGTTTCTTTTGATGTTACCAATCCTAATGTGTTTTTTTATAGTTGGAGTCCCGCTAATTTGGTTAAACCATCAGCAACATCAAGTGTTGTTAAACTTATACCTACAACATCAACTGTTTTTTCTCTTTCCATGTCAGATAATTTGTGCGTTGTTAACGATGATGTTTTAATTACAGTAAATAGAAATTCAAATAAAATTACACCAAGCGGATTAGTTAAATTATGTGCTGATAGTAGCGTAGTTTTAGATGCAGGAGCTGATTTACAAAGTTATTTGTGGAACAATGGAAGTGTAGAAAGATATTTTCCGACAAATAAAAAAGGAAAATATAGTGTTGCTACAATTGATTTTAATGGTTGTAAAGCAACTGATTTTGTAGAGGTAATTGAGATGCCTAGAGTAAACATAACAGCTTTTTCAGATACTTTAGTTTGTGCAGATTTACCAGTTAAATTAAGCGCTATAGGAGCAACTTCATATACTTGGGCGCCTGTTACTTATTTAAAAAACACCACAGGAAGTTCAGTAATTTCAATTCCAAAAACTTCAATTGATTATATTGTAACAGGTATGGTTGAAAATTGCGTTGATTACGATACATTAAATGTTACAGTAGCTGCGCAATCTAATATTGAATTAGGCGACGATTTTTTTGTGAGAGCCGGCGAAGAAGTTCAATTAAATGCACAAACAGATTCGCTTATCGAATGGTATCCTAGCGATAAGTTAAGTTGTAAAAACTGTCTTTCGCCTATTTACATTGCCGATTCTGCAAAAGTTTTTTATGCAACTTCTGCTAATTATTTAGGTTGTATATCTACAGATTCAGTTAAAGTTTTTGTTGATTACGATAGCAGTGTTTATTTGCCCAATTGTTTTACGCCCAATCAAAGTGGATTAAACGATGTGTATAAAGTTGTTACCTATGGAGTTGTAAACTATTCTATGAAAATATTTAATCGTTGGGGAGCTTTAGTGTATCAGTGGACAGATGCGGAAATTGGCTGGGACGGTACTTACAAAGGTGCACTTGCAAAACAAGATGTTTACGCTTTTATTTTTGAAGGCAGAGATGTTAAAAACAAATTAATCTCAATTAGCGGTAATATCACACTAATTCGATAAAATATACTTATTTTTAACCTCTAAAATATTGAATTAAATGAGGTTTTTATTTGCAACACTAATTTGCTTTTTCTCTATTAACGCATCAGCACAATGGATGACTCCTGAGTTTAAATGTTCTCATGCTCATGATTCATACAGCAAACAAAATAGTAATAATAAAAAAAGTTCTGCTTACATCGATACCAGAAGCGATACGCTTGATATTACTAAATACACTATTAATCTTACAATTACAGATTTTGTCGGGAAAAAAATTAAAGGATATACGCAAATTGATTTTACAAGTAAAGTTGGTTTTGTAAATAAATTACGTTTCGATTTATTAAAGCTTACAATCGATTCAATTGTGTATCAAAATCAGCATTTAACCTTTACATACAACGATACATTAATTATTGCAAATCTTCCGTCGCCACTTACAGTTGGTCAAAATAAAAGTGTAAAAATTTATTATCAAGGCACACCAAAAATTGACGCATCAAATTGGGGAGGTTTTTATTTTCAAAGTAATTATGCTTACAATTTAGGAGTTGGTTTTGATGCAAATCCGCATAATTTTGGACGTGTTTGGTTTCCTTGTTTCGATAATTTTGTTGAACGTTCTCTTTACGATTTTAATATTACAACACAAGCAACTCACAAAGCTTTTTGCAGTGGAGTATTAACAAATACGGTAACAAATCTTGATGGTACAAAAACGTGGTCGTGGAAATTAAATCAAAAAATCCCAACCTATTTAGCTTCTGTTGCTGTGTCAACTTATGCTACTGTTAATCAAAGTTTTTTAAGTACATCAGGTCTTACAATTCCAATTCAGTTAGGAGCTGTTCCTGCTGACACTACAAATATGAAAAATTCATTTATTCATTTGCGAGATGCTTTAAATGGTTTTGAATCATCTTATGGTCCTTATAAATGGGATAGAGTTGGTTACGTAATGGTTCCTTTTAGTTCGGGTGCAATGGAACATGCTTGTAATATTGCTTACCCACGTTCTATGGCTAACGGTTCGCTAACATACGAAACATTAATGGCGCACGAATTATCACATCATTGGTGGGGAAATTTAATTACTTGTGAGTCGGCAGCAGATATGTGGATTAACGAAGGAATGGCAAGTTATTCGGAGCAACGCTTTTTAGAAGTTGTTTATGGTCGCACTAGATATTTAGAAGAACTTAGAAAAAATTTAACTGAAGTTTTGCATTATGCGCATGTTAGAGAAGGTGGTTACAGAGCAATTTCTGGTATTCCTCACGAATATACTTATGGCGATCATGTGTATAAAAAAGGCGCAGTTGTAGCGCATAATTTAAGAGCGTATATGGGCGATGCTAATTTTTTAGCAGGTGTAACAAGTTTAATGTCAACCTATAGTTTTAAAGACATTAATAGTTCAAAAATGCGCGACCATTTAACATTTAATTCTGGAGTAAACTTAAATGACTTTTTTGAGGATTGGGTTTTTAATCCTGGCTTTCCACATTTTTCTGTTTACCATTATTCTGCTTTACCTGCAGGTAATTCTTATTATGTAACTTATGTTGTAAAACAAAAATTAACGGGGACTGATAAATTATTTAAAAATGTACCCATCGAAGTTACATTTAGAGGTGCTCAATTTCAAACGCAAACAGTAAAAATTACTACTAATGGTATATATAAAACATTTAATGTAGTATTGCCATTTAATCCTGTTTTTGCGGCTTGCAACGTTAATCAATTTATAAATGATGCCATTAGTAGCGAAGCGAAAACTATAAAAACAACAGGCGCTCATGCTTTCCCGAATGCTTTTATTAATTTAAATGTAACCACTGTTGGAGGCGATTCTGCTTATGTTAGAATAGAGCACAACTGGGCAAAACCAGAAATATTTATTAATCAACAACCTTACCGATTATCACCAAATAGATATTGGACTGTAGATGGAATTAAGCCAACTAATTTTTCAGCAAAAGCGACTATAACTTACGATGGAAGAAATATCACTTCTGGCGGAACAGGATCTTTAGATAATGATTTGATAACTACAACAGAAGATAGTTTAGTTTTGTTATACAGACCTGTTTCAACTCACGCAGTTGCTACACAAACCGATTGGGTTGAGTTTCCGCGTTACACTAAAATAATGGGTGTAAAAACGGATAAAACGGGTTCTATTTCAATTGATTCGTTAGCTTTTGGAGAATATGCTTTGGCAATAAAAGATTACACACAAATGATTGGAGTTGGCGAAAAAGAAATTCAGTACAAAGACAGCGTTATTATTTCTCCAAACCCAGCCGACCAAACAATTTCAATTCGATTTTTGGGTGGAATAAAAGTTAAAAAATATACAATTACAGATACTAACGGTAAGGTATATATGTACGGCGGACAAAACCATACTTTTGATGAATTAACAACTGCTAAGTGGCCAACGGGAACTTATATTTTTCAATTGTACACTACCGAAAATAAATACATCAATAAAAAAATTATTATAGTCCATTAGCTATGACAAATCAAAATAATTTGTTTTTAGAATTTTCCCCAAGCTCTGCCGAACAATGGATTCAGCAGATTGTAAAAGATTTAAAAGGAGAGAACTACGAGCAAAAATTAGTTTACACCAATTACGACGGCATTGCAATAAAGCCATTTTATGCTAAAGAAGATGTGAGAAATTACAGCACTTTAGAGCCATTATTTAATCATAGTGATTGGGATATTTGCCAAGAAATTGAAGTTGATGATGAAGTAAATGCAAATAAAAAAGCTTTACACGCTTTAAATAACGGTGCATCAGCTTTGTTGTTTTATGTTTTTAATTCAGTTGATTTAAACAAATTATTAAAAGATATACAAATTGAATACATTGGTGTGCAGTTTATTATTGAAGGAAATGCTTTAGAATTTAATACGAATCTTAACAATTATATTTCTCATCACAAATTGGATAAAAGTAAATTGAATATTACTTTAAACATCGATCCGATTGAAAATTTAGTTCGTACAGGACAATGGAGAAAATCAATTATAGAAGATAAAACAGAGTTCGTTTCTTTAATAAAAAATAAAGCTAACGCTTTTTGTATCAATGCAAATATTTATCACAATGCTGGTGCTTCAGAATCGTATGAAATTGCTTGTGTTTTGGCTCACGCAAACACTTACATTAATTGGTTGATAGAAGAAGGAATTGATGTAAAAGAAACACTTAAAACAATTCAGTTAAATATTGCAGTTGGACCCAATTATTTTTTCGAAATAGCAAAACTTAGAGCGTATAGAAAAGCATTTTCTTTATTGTTTAGTGAATATAGTTTGACAATTGATTTAAAAATTCATGCCGAAACTGCTTTTAGAAATTTAACGGTAGCTGATGCTTACAATAATTTATTAAGAACAACAAGCGAGGCAATGGCTGCTTCTATTGGCGGTTGCAACAGTTTGGTAGTTAAGCCATTTAATATTATATATGAATCGCCAACTGATTTTTCTGAACGATTGGCTCGTAATATTCAGTTAATTTTAAAAAGCGAAAGTTATTTTGATAAAATGGCTGATGTTTCTGCAGGCTCTTATTTTATTGAAGAATTAACTGAACAAATTGCGAAAAAAGCATGGACTTATTTTACTGAAATTGAAAGCGATGGTGGATTTATTAAGTGTTTAGAAAAAGGTGCTATTCAAGCTAAAATAAACGAAATGGCTTTGGCTCAACAAACTTTTTTTGATGAAGGTAAATCCGTTTTAGTGGGAACAAATAAATTTCCAAATACAAAAGAAACCATTAAACAATACGAAGATTCTATTGCTTGGGGTTCATCTTCTAAATTAGGAAAAGTAATAGAACCGCTTACCACTATTAGATTAACAGCAAAGGCAGAGCACGAAAGAATAGAACAAGAAAAAAATAATTAAATAATAATTTAAGTTTTAAGTCTTCTTAAACTTTGAATCTTAAATCTTGAACTTAAGTATGAAAAAAGATTTCAGTAAAATACCATACAAAGCTGTATCAGCTAATAAATCAGCTAGTGTAACGCAAGATAAATTTAATTTTGCTGAGCAAATTGAAATTAAAAACAATTATGCAAAAGCTGATACGAGTAATTTTTCACACTTAGATTTTGCAGCAGGTATCCCTCCTTTTTTGCGCGGACCTTACTCAACAATGTATGCTTTAAATCCTTGGACTATTCGCCAATATGCTGGTTTTTCAACAGCTGAAGAATCAAATGCTTTTTATAGAAGAAATTTAGCTGGCGGACAAAAAGGTCTATCAGTTGCATTCGATTTGGCAACACACCGTGGCTATGATAGCGATCACGAAAGAGTAGAAGGTGATGTAGGTAAGGCAGGTGTAGCAATCGATTCTATTTTGGATATGAAAGTTTTGTTCGATCAAATTCCATTAGATGTGATGTCGGTTTCTATGACAATGAATGGTGCGGTTTTACCCATAATGGCATTTTATATTGTTGCAGCAGAGGAGCAAGGCGTTAGTTTAGATAAGTTAAGCGGGACAATTCAAAACGATATTTTAAAAGAGTTCATGGTGCGTAATACTTACATTTATCCACCCGAACCATCAATGAAAATTATTGCAGATATTTTTGAATTTACTTCTCAAAAAATGCCCAAGTTTAATTCAATAAGTATTTCCGGTTATCACATGCAAGAAGCTGGAGCTACTGCTGATATTGAATTAGCGTATACCTTGGCCGATGGTTTAGAATATATTCGTACTGGTTTAAAAGCAGGATTAGATATTGATAGTTTTGCGCCCCGTTTGTCTTTCTTTTGGGCAATTGGCATGAACCATTTTATGGAAATTGCTAAAATGCGTGCTGCACGTATGTTGTGGGCAAAAATTGTAAAACAATTTAATCCAAAAAGCGATAAATCGTTAGCATTAAGAACCCATTGCCAAACTTCTGGTTGGAGTTTAACAGAACAAGATCCATACAATAATGTAGCGCGTACTAATATTGAAGCAATGGCTGCAGTGTTAGGTCATACACAAAGTTTGCATACCAATGCCTTAGACGAAGCAATTGCATTACCAACAGATTTTTCTGCTCGCATAGCGCGCAACACACAATTATGTTTGCAACTAGAAAACAATATTTGCAAAACAGTTGACCCGTGGGGAGGTTCGTATTATGTTGAATATTTAACGGATAGCATTGCGCGTAAAGCATGGACTCTAATTGAAGAAGTAGAAAAATTGGGAGGCATGGCAAAAGCCATTGAAACTGGCTTACCAAAAATGCGCATTGAGGAAGCTGCGGCAAAAAAGCAAGCGCGAATTGATAGCGGAAAAGATATTATTGTGGGTGTAAATATGTATCGCCAAGATAAACAAGATAGTATCGAAACGTTAGATGTAGATAATAATAAAGTTCGATTATCTCAAATTGAACGATTAAATAAATTAAAAGCAGAACGTAATACTGCAGAAGTTCAGCTAGCGCTTGATGCCATTACAGAATCTTGCAAAACAGGAAATGGTAATTTGCTCGAATTGGCTGTTGATGCTGCTCGTAAACGCGCTAGTTTGGGTGAAATTTCTATGGCATGCGAAAAAGTTTTTGGTCGTTATCAAGCAACAATTCGTTCAATTGCAGGTGTTTATTCTTCTGAAATAACTATGGATAAAAATTTTGAAAAAGCACGCCAAATGGCCGATGAGTTCGCTTCTTTAGAAGGAAGAAGACCACGCATTATGATTGCGAAAATGGGACAAGATGGTCATGATAGAGGTGCAAAAGTAATTTCTACAAGCTTTGCCGATATGGGTTTTGATGTTGATATCGGTCCTTTGTTTCAAACACCTTACGAAGCTGCAAAACAAGCGGTGGAAAACGATGTACATATTTTAGGAGTATCGAGTTTAGCAGCAGGACATAAAACGTTAGTACCAAGAGTTATTGAAGAACTTAAAAAGTTTGGTCGCCAAGATATTATGGTTGTTGCTGGAGGTGTTATTCCTGCACAAGATTACGATTTTTTGTATGATGCAGGCGTAAGTGCTATCTTTGGACCAGGCACAGTAATATCAATAGCTGCACAAGATATTTTAAATAAATTAATTGACGAGATTAACAAATAAAAATTTGTAGAATTTTTTATTTGTTGATTTATTGAATTGAAAAGATTGACTATTTACAAGACTTAAAAATTAAATAACTAATAACTAATAATTTATAACTCATAATTTATAACTCATAATTTACGATGGGAAGAGCATTTGAAAAAAGAAAGTACAAAATGTTTGCACGCTATGATAAAATGGCGAAACAATTTACTCGTATAGGTAAAGAAATTGTAATGGCTGTTAAAAATAATGGTCCAGATCCTGATATGAATCCACGTTTACGCACGGCAATAATAAATGCAAAAGGCGTAAATATGCCTAAAGATAGGATAGATGCAGCAATTAAACGCGCATCAAATAGAGATGAGAAAAATTTTGAGGAAGTAATTTACGAAGGACACGGACCTTATGGAATTCCTATTTTAGTAGAATGCGCAACTGATAATCCTACACGAACAGTTGCAAATGTGCGTATGTATTTTAATAAAAACAACGGACAATTAGGTACAAGTGGTTCGGTAAGTTTTATGTTTCAACACAAAGGTGTTTTTGTTATTTCTAACGAAGGCTTAAATATGGATGAGTTGGAAATGGATTTGATTGACGCTGGCGCAGAAGACATTGAAATAGAAGAAGATAATCAAGTTACTGTTTATACGCAGTTTCAAGATTACGGAGCAATGATAAAAGCTTTAGAGGAGAAAAAACTTAAAGTAATTAGCTCAAAATTAGAGTGGATTCCAGATACTTTTGCTGAAGTAACAGAAGAACAAGAACAAGATTTATTAAAATTAATTGATGCAATAGAGGAAGATGATGATGTGCAAGCTGTGTATCATAATTTACCTTAAACAAGTTAAAAATTTTGAGTTAAAAAGTAAATAATTTATTACAAAAGGCGTTTCAAATTTTGAAACGCCTTTTACTTTATAGTATAATAAATTCCAAAATCTACTCCAGCAGAGTAATAAGGATTATTAATAGCAAATGATGTAGGATTAGAGCTTAATATTCCTTCCATATTTGGTGTGCATCTCAAAGTAGGTTCTATCTTAACAAACACCTTTTCGTTTAAATCAAACTTTGCTCCAATTCCAACTATTAAATTAGGAAGAGGGATAATTACTACGTCAAAATCTGTATCATCTTCACTGTGAATATATCCACCATTATACTCAAGTTTGATTCTATATCTGGTTGCTAATAACCAATTTAGTGCACCGCCCCCAGATAAATAAAATTTTGCTTTTCCTGTAGTTAGCATATATTTAACTTTTACAGGAATGTTTACAGAATAATAGTTATATATTCTTTCTTCTGAATTAGTTATATACGTTGGATTATTATCAATAAATCGTATACCAAAATTAGAAAAAAGCAAACCTGATTCAATATATAACTTTTCCGACTTTTTAAACCAAAGTGAGACTCCTGTTGTGAAACCAAATCGAGGAGTAATAATAGTATTGTATTCTGAGTTGTTTATCATATTACAATAGTTTGGAGAAAAAGTAAATCCAACTGTTTTTTTCTTATCAATACTTTGGCCTAAAACCAAAAGAGGAAAAAATATAAATGATAGTATTGTTAGATTGATTTTTCGCATAACATATCAAATTTAGTATTTTTTTTTGCAAATCAAAATCTTATATTTGTTATACTGCTAAATTGATTTGTTTTAATGAGTGGCTATAAAAATTACTTTAAAATCAATCTAATATTTATCATTTTTAATTTGAAAAAAATCTCAATCATAAATGTATAAAGCAAAAAACCTAACGCTTAACGACTATGTTTCTGGAATTACATCTGGAAATATAGCTGTTTTGGGTAAGGCAATTACACTTATTGAAAGTACATTACCAGCACATCAAGAATTAGGAGAACAAATTATTGAAAAATGTTTACCCTTAACTGGTAAGTCTGTACGTGTTGGTATTACTGGTGTTCCTGGCGTTGGAAAAAGTTCGTTTATCGAAAAATTTGGTTTTTTTTTAGCCGAAGATTTAAAAAAGAAAGTGGCAGTTTTGGCAATAGACCCAAGCAGTTCCATTTCTAAAGGAAGTATTTTGGGCGATAAAACACGCATGGAAAAACTTTCGGTACATGCTAATGCTTTTATTCGTCCTTCACCATCAAGTAATTCGTTGGGTGGTGTTGCACGCAAAACACGCGAAACTATTTATTTATGTGAAGCAGCTGGTTTTGATACCATAATTGTAGAAACAGTTGGAGTAGGGCAAAGCGAAACTGCTGTGCACTCAATGGTCGATTTTTTCTTGCTACTAATGTTATCGGGCGCGGGCGACGAACTGCAAGGCATAAAGCGTGGTATTATGGAAATGGCCGATGCCTTAGTAATAACTAAAGCCGACGGAAACAATATTGACAAATCAAAATTAGCGGCAAGCGAATATAAAAGAGCCATGCATTTATTGCCTCCACACGCCGCGGGTTGGATTCCTGAAACTGGAACTTGTTCTGCATTAACGGGAGAAGGCATGCAACAGGTTTGGCAAATAATTGAAAAATTTAAATTGCATACCGAATTAAACAATTATTTTTTTGAAAAAAGAAATAAGCAATCTGTTTATTGGATGGACGAAACAATAAACGAAGCCATTAAAAATAAGTTTTTTGCTTTAGCAGAAGTACAAGAAAAATATCCAATAATACGCGACAAACTATTAAAAGGCGAAATCACTTCGTATAAAGCAGCGAGTGACTTGTTGAAGTTGTTTTAAAGTTAAATTTTAGAAATATAGATGATGTTTATAATAAATATCTAACCGATTTTCTTACATATAAGAAGGTTAGCGAAAATCATTAGGACGAATAACCATGATAGAATTAGGCGAAATAAACGACAGACAAATTCTCTATATAAAATATGACTTTGAGACCACTTGGTTCAAATACTTTCCTAAAGGTAATTGGTTACTTTTTGCTATTACTGACAGATGCTTGCCAGAAATATTTAATGAAATTTCAAGACGTGCAGTAGACAATGATGTTGTTTATGTTAGTTCAACAGGACAACAGGCGAACTCTTTTCATCAAGCAATTGATGACGTTATTCTTATTAGAGACGTTGAAAATGAATACCATCCCAAATGGTGTATTTTGACTACGTCACACAACGACTTTGAAGAAGAATTTTGGTTTGCAATAAATTCAGCGTTTGGTGAAACAGAAGAAATAAAAAAAATAATTTGCATAGACATCACGTCTACAAATCAAGTAGACAAACTTAAAGACCTAATATTAAAAATGAAAACTGGTTGGATTCCCTAAGGCAAATAAGTGCCTGTGATAGTTACAAGGAATTCGCTCTTTTAAAATAGAAATTAAGGTATTATACTATAAATTGAATTTGATTGTTTTTGTAATACTTTCAACCTAAAAATTCTTTCTAAGTTCTGCTTTTAGTAAATCTAATGCGTATTCTGCTGGTTGCTTATCTACACTGCCCACAACTTCTAACAAACTTTTGCTTAATTCAATAGCAGTAGCTTCATCATTTATTCTGCCAGAAACTAAGTTAATAGATTTAATGGTTTCGTCTTTGGCTTGTTTAATTAATTTCCAAAGCTCTGGCGATAAATAAATTTGTACAGATAAATTGTGTTCAAATTCTGTGCGTATTTGGCGTAATAATTCGGTGTGTAACATACGTGCATTCATACCATTTTGGTTAACACGCATTAAAAGATTATTTATCATTATACGTTCTAAAAACAAAGCCATACGCTCGTAAGCTTGCAAACGAAGCGGTGTAATGTATTTTTGATTTCCTAATTTAATATCGGTGTTGGTATCAATTCTTTTTCGGAACAATTCGTTTTCTGATGTTTTTTTTAAAACAAAATAAGTAGCCACAAACACAAAACCCGAAGGCAAAATATATTTTAAAAGTTCAATAAAGATTTCCATAAATCAATTTTAATTATGTACTGAGACTGCTAAGTTCGCAAAATTATAATCCATTTCAAAAAGTTAAATATTTAGCTTGATTTTTACCACATAGGGACATAGAAATAAAGGATATAAATATTGAGTTTACATAGCACTTAGCTTACAGCGAATTATACTATGTTTACTTTATCTATGCTAAAACTATGAATCTATGTGGTGGAAAAAGAACTCAGCGCTTTTCTCAGCGCCCTCTGCGGTTAGCCTTTAAAAAAGGTATTTTATCATGAAACTCAGGAATAATGTTACTTGCGTAAATTAAAATTCCAAAAGTTATTGTAGTAACTAAAGCATTAAAAACCATTTGCAAAACAGGAGCTAAAAAGTTTGGTAAAAAGTAAGTCGCAAAAAAACTAATCAAAATAATGGCAATAATTTTTAAAGTATCAAAGTTAAGTGGTTGCAAATTATACTTGTATTTTATATAAATAAATTTAAATAAATTATAAGCCATACTAGCCGATACTGTTGCTATTGCAGCGCCTTCCATTCCGTAGTTAGGTATTAAAACTATGTTTAAAATTACACCAATAAACAACGTGAAAATTAAAAATACAATTCCAATTTTGTAGTTGTTCGAATTAAAAATAATACTTGTATTTAATCCGGTAAGCATATTAAACACAGCACCCATGCTTAAAATATAAGCAACATTAATTCCTGTACTAAATTTTTCTGGCAACAAAGACAAAAGCAAAGGTAAGTTCGTTGTTATACCTACCACAAACAAACCGCCTAAAATAAGCATGTAGCGCGATGATTTATGGTAAATATCTGCAATTAATCGCATATCGTTTTCTGCCCAAGCGTTTGATATTTTTGGGCTTGCAATTTTTTCTATTGCAACCAATGGAGCTTCAATAACTGTAGGAATAAAAGCCATTATGGAAAAAATACCAACAGCCGTTAAATTTAAATAGCTGCCTAACATCATAGAGTCGATGTATTTCATACCCAAGTTAGAAATAGCACCAATGGTAACCAGCAAGGCATATATAATAATGTTGCTTAAGCCAATATCTCTAACTATTTGCCAGTTTATCTTAATACTAATTTTTGTATTAAGGCGTATGTAAAACAAAAGAATAATAGTTTGTGCAATGTATATTATTGCCAAAAAAGTGATAAGCGAAGTGAGCGAAATAAAACTTTTAAAATAGAGAATAACGCCAATAATTGTAGCTATTCGCACAATAATTTCGTTAGAAAATATAGGGAAAGTAGTTTTGAAATGCGAAAAACTATAAGCCATTAATAGCGAACCAAAAGCCAGAAAAAAAGATTGTACATAAACGAAATTAAAATACTCGTTAAACAAAACTGAATCTGCCTGATATTTTGATTGAATCCAAGATTTAAAAATGCTTATAATTAGCACAGTAGCTGTATAACCAATAGTAAGAAATATTAGCAATAATCCAAAATAACCATTGTCGCCGTTTTCTTTGTTTCTAAAATGTGGAAAAAATTTGGTGGTTACCGATGCAAAACCCAAAGGAATAAATATAGCTAAAATGGAAGAAAAAGAGAATAACAAGCGCACTAAACCAATTTCTTCAGTAGAAAGGCAAAAAGGCTGAACTACAATTACGTTTACAAAGCCAATTAGTATTCCCAAATAGGAAATAACCGTGTTTCGTAAACCTTGTTTTAAAATAATGCCCATATATTAAGCAAAAGTAATGTAAAATGTGTATAGAATAACTAATAATAGTAATTTTGCCGAATGAAATTGAAAACATTAAAAACGGTATTAAATCATCCTTTAAACAAAAATCAAAAAACAAAGGCTTTTTTTACTTTAATTAAAAGAGCAATTTTGATTAGGTTGCACAAATATCCTATTGTTTATCCTTTTTTAAACGATACTTTTTTGGTTGTTGAAAAAGGCATGTCGAGTGCTGAATTGCAAATATATTGCACTTTATACGATTATGATGAAATGCTTTTGATGTTACATTTTTTAAGAGATGATGACAATTTTGTAGATGTTGGTGCTAATATTGGAGTGTACTCTGTTTTAGCATCTGGTGTTGCAAAAGCTAAATCGTATAGTTTTGAACCTATTCCTTCCACTTTTTCACGATTAAAAAGAAACATAAACTACAATAATTTAAATCAAAAAGTTAAGCTGTTTAACAATGGAGTGGGAGATAAAAACGAAAGTTTATTTTTTACAAATTTATTAGATGCGGTTAACCACGTTGTTAAGCAAGAAAGCGAGCAAACACTTAGAGTAGAAGTAAATACATTAGATTATTTTTTAGAAGGAAGTTCAGCTCATTTTTTAAAAGTTGATGTTGAAGGTTTTGAGGCTCATGTATTAAAAGGAGCTATGCAAACCATAAAAAATACTGCTTTAAAAATTGTATTAATCGAAACAAATGGCTTAACAAGTCACTACGAATTTTCGGATAATTTCATTCATAATACTTTGGTAGAAAATGGGTTTGAAACCTATTCATACATTCCAGAAAAAAGAGAATTAATTAAAACAAATTCGCAAAACGATACCAATACAATATACTGTAGAGATATTGATTTTATTAAAAATAGAATACAAAAAGCACCCAAAATTACAGTGGGAAATAAGCAATATTAATTATGATGAATTGGTTAAAAAAATGTGTTTGGAGCATACTAAACTTAAGTTATTTAGGTGCATTAGTTCAGTTGCGTTTAAAAAGCGGAATGAAAGATGATGGTTGGTTTAAATCGTTTAAAACAAAAAGATCTGTAGATGCTAATGGAAACCCAATTCCATGGTGTACCTATTCTTATATTCGTTTTGTAGAAGAACGATTAAAAAATAATTTTTTAGTTTTTGAATATGGTTCTGGTGGTTCAACAGTTTGGTATTCCAAGCGTGTAAAAAATGTTATAGCAGTTGAGCATAACAAAGAGTGGGTTGATTTTCAGTTAAAAAATTTGCCAAAAAATGTATCGGTAATTTATAAAAACGATAAGCAAGCAAACGATTACGAAAACGAAATTGCTCAACATTCAACTTTGTTTGATGTAGTTATTGTAGATGGAGTAAAACGTAACGAATGTGTTTATACTTCTATTAATTATTTGTCTGATAGTGGAGTAATTGTTTACGATAATTCGCAATTGGAGGAATACAAAAGTTCAATTGATTTTTTATTATCAAAAAACTTTAAACGAATTGATTTTTGGGGATTAACACCAATTATTGCGCACAACAATTGCACTTCAATATTTTATAGAGAAAATAATTGTTTAGGAATTTAAAAAATGAATAAAGTCCTTTTTTTAGCCGGTGGATTGCCGCATTATTTTATTCCGGTTTTAAACAAAATAAACGCATTGCCAAACGTGTGCGTTGAAATTTTAATTACTGAAAATAAAAGCGAAACAGTAGGTGCTGCAGTTCATCAAAATATAAAAGGAAATAATTTCCCAGTTCATTTTTTACCCGAACAAAAACAATGGTACGGAAAAAGTTTTTTTGTAAACTTAACAGATAAACTTGATGAAATAAAGCCAAATGCAATATTTGTTGTGTGGCCTTATTCGCTTGCATTTGTGTTTAATTTTAAACTAAAAAAACACATAAAAAAGCACAACATAAAATTAGTAAATAGAGATATTCCTTTTCAGGTACCCTTGTTTAATAAAACGTTTGAGTACTATTCTAAAACTCCACCAATTGACGAAAACCTAAGCGTAGTTTTATCTTCAAAAGGTATAAAAAATAAAATTTATATTTTGTTTTTAAAATATTTAAGAAAATTATTGTACAAAAAATTTGATGCACATGCATTGTATACCCAACGCGGCAAAGAGGTTATAGCGAGTTATGGCGTAGATGAAAAAAAGATTTTTTTTATTGGTAATTCAATCGATACAGAACCTTTATTAAAAATTAATAACGAGTTACAATTTGCCGAACCCATATTAAAAAATAATTCACATAGAATACTGCATGTAGGGAGATTAGTGAAGTGGAAAAGAGTTGATTTACTTATAGAGGCTGTTGCAAAATTAAAAGAGAAATTTGCCGACATTGAACTTTTGGTTATTGGAAACGGTCCAGAAAAAAATAATTTAATGCAATTAGCAGAAACATTAAATGTAAGTAAAAACGTAGTTTTTGTTGGTGGAGTTTACGATGATAAATTGTTGGCGCAATACACAAAAGCTTCTTCTGTATATGTTTTAGCGGGTATGGGTGGTTTGTCTATTAACGAAGCAATGTGTTTAGCCAAACCAATAATTATTTCGGTTTGCGATGGAACAGAAGATGTAATTGTTAAAGAAAATCGTAACGGATTTTACTTTAAAGAAAACGATTGTGATGATTTAGTTGCAAAAGTGGATATTTTATTAAGCGATAAAGAAAAGTGTGAAAAATTTGGTCAAGAATCTCTAAACATAATTAATACAGAAATGAATATTAACGTGTTAATGGAGAACTACAAGATTATATTTAAATACTTGTTTAATTAATAATATAATTTAAACAATCCCTTTTTCCATTGCAAATTTAACTAAGCCAATTACCGATTTTGTATTGGTTTTTCTAAAAATATTTTTGCGGTGAGTTTCAACGGTTCTTTCGCTAATACTTAATTCGTCGGCTATTTGCGCATTGCTTTTTTCTTTAGCAATTAACTGAATTATTTCAACTTCTCGCGGAGTAAGGTTTACTTCGTTTGATATGTTTTGTTTGGCGTGTATAAGTTCGTTTGCAACCTCATGACTATAAAAAACATTACCACTGCTAATTTGTGTTAGTGCTTCTAAAAGTTCTGCTTTTCCAGTATTTTTAAGTATGTATCCAGAAACTCCTGCGTCAATCATTTTGCTTATCATTGCTTTATCGCCATGCATAGATAGTGCAAGAATTTTTATGAAAGGATAATTTTTTTTCAATTCTAAAGTTAGCTCAATACCACTCATTTCAGGCATGTTTATGTCTGTAATAACAATGTATGGATTAAGTTCTTTTATTTGTTCCAACAATTTTTTTGCAGAAGTAAATTCAGCAATTACTTCAAAATTTTCGGCTCCGCTTAAAAGCGATTTTATACCATCAATAAGCATTTGATGATCGTCAACTAAAACTATTTTTATTTTTTCTCCCGCCATAATTTTCTATCCTTTTGCAATATAAATGTGAATTGCTGTTCCTTTATTTATTTTAGAATCAAGCTCTAAACTACCATTAATAATAGCTAATCTCGATTTAATATTTGTCCAACCATTACCAGTCGATTTCTCAATTTTTTGTTTGTCAAATCCAATTCCATTGTCTTCTATTGAAATAGAAATTTCCTTGGCTTCATCGTTAAACTGAATTGTAATTTCTGATGCTTTGGCGTGTTTTATACTGTTGTTTAAAAGCTCTTGAAGAATGCGGTAAATATGTATTTGTTTGTCTTTTAATTCGCTTTCGTTTAACTCACCTTCAACATGTATTTGTATTTTTTCTGACGAATTTATTTTTCTCGAAAACTCTTTAATACTTTCTACAACTCCTACTTTTTTTAACGAATTTGGCATTAAGTGATGTGATATATTTCTTATCTCTTCGCAAGAAGAATCAACAAGTTCTAGCGCATGTTTTATTTTTGTGTTTTCGTTATTATCGAGTGCACTAATATTTAATTTAACTGCTGATAATAATTGCCCAACACCATCGTGCAATTCTTCAGAAATTCTTTTTCTTTCTTTTTCTTGTGCAATTATTATACTTGATAATTTAATTTGTTCTACTTTAAGTTTTTCTTGTTCCTGTTTAATTCTTTGTTTGCTTCGTATTTGAAAATATATTGTTAGAAGTACAGCAATAACTAATACAGCACTTAAGGCTATAACATTGCGTTGTTGTTTGTTTTTATCAATTGCTAATTCATTAATTGTATTTTTTTGTTGCAATAACTTTATTTCATTTTCTTTTGTTTCGGTTTCATATTTTGTAGATAATTCATTTAAGTTTTGATGATTAACTTGAGCTGTTAATGAATCATTTGCAACAATATATTTTTTTAAATATTGATAAGAAAGTTCATTATTTAATTCATCATAATTTTCAGATATTCTTAAATATATTGGAGCAATTAATTTATAATTATTTAATTTTTCAGCAATTTTTTCAGCAAGCAAATAATATTTTAATGCCGATTTTTTATCATTTTTGTCGATATATGTATCTGCCAGTAATACTAGGGTTGAGGCTTCTCCAAATTCGTCTTTCACCAACCTTTTATAATCTAATCCTTCGTTAAAATATTCTATTGCTTTATCAGAGTCTTTTAATCGACTATAAAGTATTCCAATGTCACTGAGAGTAATTCCAATACCATAATTATCGTTTATTTTTCGTTTTATTTCTAACGATTTTGTAAAATAAAATAATGCAGAATCTGTAACGCCAGCATCTTCAAAACAGGCACCTATATTTGAGTAACAAGCTGCTTCTGCTCTTTTATTTTTTGTTGCAATATTGTATGTGTTTGATTTAAAAAAATACTGTTTTGCTTTTTCATATTTTTTTAAATCAAAATAAACTAAACCAATGTTGTTTAAATTATTACCAAGATTTGTAGAATCTTTTATTGCATTAAATTCGGGTATCGCTTTTAGATAAAAACTAAGTGCTTTAGCTAATTCTCCTTTGTTCCAATAGGTTAATCCCAAATTGGAATATACAGAACCAATTCCTTTTTTGTTGTTAATTTTTTGTGCAATTACTAACGATTGATTGTAGTAAAAAATAGCACTATCATATTTTCCTGTAACATCATAAACAATACCTATTCGGCTATTCGCATCTGCTAAACCTTTTAAATAATTTATTTGTTGCGCTAATTGTTTTGATTTTTTTGCAATTGATAGTGCTTTTTGAGGTTCATTGTATATATATTCCCAACACAATTTGTTTAAAAGGTCAATTTTTGTTGAGTCTTTACTTTTGTTAATTAATGTAAGTAGGCTGTCAGCTTGATTTGCAATCGAAAAACTATTACTTAAAGCTATTGTTAAGCAAATTGTTAATATTTTAATAATCTTCGTTAAAGACTTGTTTTTCATATACCAACGGTAAATTTAGTAAGATTTTTTGTTTTTAGCTTCATTTAAATGTTGACTGGCTAATTAATATGACTTACTTTTGAGTGTTTAACAATAGTCTGTTAATAAATTTAAAGA
>JAZKHE010000006.1:177913-386068 GCA_040385525.1 Bacteroidota bacterium | reverse complement strand
TTAAATTAATAAGCTACTATTTCAAATGGTACTTCAACTAAATCTTTGTATTCATCGCCAGCTTCTTGCATATCTTCATCATCTTCTTGATAATGCCAAACAATGTTTATTTTGCAGGCACCACTCGTGTGAATTTCTTCTAATTTCATTAAAATATCTAAAATAAGTTTAGAAGATGCAGTGTTAAAATATTCTAACTTAATGTCGAATTTAATTGCGCTTAAAGGATTGTTTTCTAATGCATCTAACCAATCCATAATTGGTTGATAAAACGTTGTAACGTCTTCTGGTAAAGATCTACCAGAGATTACAAATTTATTTGAACTTGGGTCTAATAATACTTCTGGAGTATCTTCAGTGCCTACTAAGTGTAATTTTTCCATACTATTTATTCTTTTGTGTTTTTTATTGTTGTTATAAGTGAAAAAAATGATATTTCAGGATTTACAGGATTAAAAGAATAGACTAATTTGCAACCTGATTTGCGTGCCATATCAATAAATCCTAATCCTGCACCACCTACATCTGAAATTGTAGATTTTAATCTTGCTTCTTTATACAAACCTTTTAATCCTTCTTGATCTAATTCGTTTATTGTATCTATTTTACTTTTTACAATGTCAATTTTTGTGTTGTCAATTAAATTTCCAGTAATAATTCTGTATTCATCATCGTTAAAAGCAATCATAAAAATGGCTGATGAATTTTCTGCTTTATCATCTACTTCGTGCTGGTGTTTACAAATGTTTTGCAAGCCTTCTACCATTACATTAAACACTTTTTTACGAATTCCAGCTTCAATATTTTCTGAGTCGAAATTTTTTTCGGCCATAGAAAGTACTGATTTTGTAATTTCTTGAGAAAACTCTCCTTCGTATATCATGATTAAATCATTTTCAATCATGTTTTGATATACGCTGTAAATATCTTTTAGTTCAGAAGTTCCCATAATTAATTAGCTCTTGCAATAATTGTTTTTAAAGAAAAAAATGAGTTTGTATCGCTAACATCGTTAAAAAAGAACTCAATTTTATTACCTGTTTTTTTAGCAATATCAATTAATCCTAAAATTGCTTGGTTGTTACTATCGTTTAAATTATTGCTTAACAATATTTTGTGTTGCTCTTTTAATTCTTCTCTTGGTAAAAGATTTATTTCGTTAATTTTTTGAGAAAGTACTTCTTTTTTTTCGGAAGCAATTACGTTGCCAATATAAACGATGTAATGTTCGTCAGATTTAGCAATCATTACAATTGCATCTTTACCTTTATCAGTAGTTTGAGGTTTACAAATGTTTTGAAGACATTCTACCATTACACCAAAAACTTTTTTCTTAACAGAATTCTCTTCGTGTTCGAGATCCATTTTTTTTTCGGTCATTAATAGTATTGATTTTGTAATTGATTGAGAAATACTGCCTCTGTAACTAAGCATAAATTTTTGTTTATTCATATAATTATGAATGTTCTCAACAAAATCAATTTTTGCTGTAGTGTTTTTGATTAATTCCATATTTATATTTCAAAACCAATTAGTAAAACGTCGTCTATTTGTTTGTGATTGCCTTTCCAATGTACAAATAAATCTTCAATAATTTTTTTAGTATCAGAAAAATTACCGTTTTTATGAGTTTCTAAACTATCTTTTATTTGTTTATTCATCAGTTTTCTACCTTCTAAACCACCAATTTGATCGGGCAAACCATCTGAGTATAAAAATAATCTGTCGTTTTTTTGTAAACTTAGTTCACTATCTTTAAAGTTATTTTTGCCTTTGTATTGTGTGCCACCTATTGGGAATTTATCGCCACTAATTTGTTCAATAATTCCGTTTCTTTGGAAAAGTAAAGGTCGGTGAGCACCTGCAAAAAGCAATTCGTTTGTATTTAAATTTAAGCGTACTAAAGCTACATCCATTCCATCGCTAGAGTTGTTTCCTTCGATATCTTGTTTTAAAGTTTTTACTACAGCCTGATGCAGTTTTATCAATATTTCAGATGGAGTAAAATTATCTTCACTATTAGTGATATCGTTTAATAATAAATTTCCTATCATACTCATCATTGCGCCAGGTACACCGTGTCCTGTACAATCTACCGCAGCTAAATAAACGTAATTATTTTTTTTGTAAAACCAAGGGAAATCACCACTAATAACATCTTTAGGTTTATATAAAATAAAACTTTTAGGTAATATATATTGTAAATCTGTTTCTGTTGCATTAATGGCCATTTGTATTTTGCGAGAGTAATTAATGCTTTCGGTAATACGTTTATTTTGTGTTTCTACTAGTTCTTTAGTAGATTGTAACTCGTCGAGCGTATCTTTCAATTGTTTTTTCATATCGCGCTCGCGCCACGTAGCAACAACTAAATTGCTATTGGTAGCTTCTAATTCAGCGCACATAAGCTTTAAATGCTCAACTTCTTTTTTAAGTTTTGCGTTTTCTGCTTCTATATTTACATTGTTTGATTCCACTATCATTTTTTATTTTTTATATAAACACGAGTTGTTGCATCGTATAGCGTAAAATATTCTTTACTTGCATCGGGTAGCATATCGTAGTAACCAATTATAAAAAAACCATTATCTTCTAAGCTATCGTAGAATAATTTAATCACTTTCATTTTGAGTTGTTCGTCAAAATAAATCATTACATTTCTACAAAAAATTATAGAAAATTTTTGATTTACTGGGTCTTGAACTAAATTATGTCGTTGAAACATAACGTGTTTTTTATACTCTTCTTTTACGCGAGCATAATCATTATCTATAGAAAAATAATTTTCTAAATTTCCTTTTTCGTTATATTTTAAATAAGAAGAAACATATTTTTTCCACAATATTTGCGGATATTTTCCTTCCATAGCTTTAGCAAGAGCTATACTACTTAAATCGGATGCAAAGGCTTTGGTTTTGAATAGTAAATTGTTTTCTTTTAAAACAATTGCCATAGTATAAATTTCTTCGCCAGTTGAACAGCCAGCATGCCAAATTTTTATTTGTGGTTTAGATTCTATTTTTTTTAATAAATCATCTTTTATTTTAATCCAAATTTCTGGATTTCTAAAAAGTTCGGTAAGGTTAACCAATAAATCGTCAATGCAACCTAAAAAAAACTCTCTATCTTTTAATATTTTAGACCATAAGCCAACTAATGATCCTAAATTATTTTTGCTTATTATACGAGCAAAACCTCTTTTTAAAGATTTTTTTTCGTAGTTGGTAAAATCTATTCCATAACGCATTTTTATAGCATTGGTTAATGCTAATAATTCTTCGTCAGAAATTTCTTCTCTTTCGTTGTTGGTTATTAAACTATTTTTGTTTTCGAGATTCATCAAAAATTAAGCTGTAAGTTGTTTTAGTTTATTTACCTGTTCTTCGTTATTTTCAAAATTTTTGATGCTTTCAATAAATTGATTGTCTAAAAGCCATAAAAATTCAGGACTAAAATTAGCTTCTTCTGAAACAAATTTTGCTTTTAAATTTAGCAAGTAAGTGTTTTCGTTAGATTTTTTCTCAATAATATCAAGTAATTGTGCATCGCTCATAATTGAAAAATTGGGAACGCCACCATAAATTTTTACTTTTAATAAGTTAGAAAATTGCGTTACAACAGATGCTGTAATAATATTATCAACTTCTAACAAAATTGCTTCGCCCATCATAGCTAACTTAGTTTCGTTGTTTAAAACATCTGCAGGTAAGCATTGTTTATAAAGTTGCGAAGCTTCGTTATCAGTAAAAATCAAGTAACTAACACCCTTTAACTCGCCAACTAACTCAGTAGTTAATATTTTTTTTGTTTCGTTTGAACTGTTAGTTTTTGCTTGTTTAATATCAATTATATTAAAATCGTTTCCTTCAATTTTTATATTGTATTTCATAAAAAATGAAAGAGATTCAGCTGCTTTTTTTAAGCCAATATTAATTATAGACTTTGCTATATTTTTTTGATTTTCGTTTAGTTCTAAATTCATAAGCAATTAGTTAATTGATTTTTGAGAGATACGTTCTTTAAACATTGAGTTTATAATTGATACAACATCTAATACTAGGCAAACATTGCCGTTTCCGAGTATAGTTGCACCACTTATTAAATCGCTATTATCTATTGGGTTTGATAATGTTTTTTCTACAATTTCTTTTTGTTGTAATAATCTATCTACAACAAATCCAACATATTTATTTGAGTAAGAAACTATAACAACATCTAGTTTTTCATCAGAAATTACTTCATCAAAAGTTATATGAAATGCATTTTCTTTTGTTTTGTTTTTTAAACTTCCGTGTACAAATAAATCTTTTAAAAATACTATAGAAATTGTGTTTCCTAAATAGGTTGATACTAAACCATTATTTACTTTGTGTATGTCTTTTTTCTTTAAAGAAATTACAGCTTCAGTATATGTTAAGGCAATTGCAAATTCTTGATTGTTGGATTCAAATAATAAAGCACCCTTAACAGCCATAGAAGAGGGTAGTGCCAGTGTAAACGATGAGCCTTTTCCTAATTCAGTATGAATTGTTATTTTTCCGCCAATTGATTCGGTTGAGCGTTTAACAACGTCCATACCAACACCTCTGCCCGATACTTCTGTAATTGTTTCTGCGTTAGAAAAACCTGGTTCAAAAATGCACATTAAAATTTCATCGTTACTAATATGTTGTGCATATTCTTTTGAGATGATATTTTTTTCGATAGCTTTTTTCTTTATGGCTTGCAAATCAATGCCGTTTCCATCGTCAGATACTTCAATAAATACAGTATCTTTTTCGTTGCGAGCGCTAAGTTTTAATTTACCAATTTCAGGCTTACCTTTTGCAATTCTTTTTTCGGGAGTTTCTACACCATGACTTACTGCATTTCTAACTAAATGAACTAATGAATCGCTCATTATTCGTAGAATGTTTCTGTCTATTTCTATTTCTGTTCCTTCTAAAATTAATTCTACTTTTTTCTTTTCAATTACAGCAACATCTCTTACAATTCTGTTAAATTTATTAAACAAAAATCCAATAGGAGCCAACCTAACATCCATCACACCATATTGCAAATCTGATGTAATACGATGTAAGCGTGCTAGTTCGCTAATTTTAAAACCAAGCTCTCCGCTTTTGGCCATTAAACTATCTTTTTCAATAATTAATTCGCCAACAATATTTAACAAACTATCTAATTTACGAACAGGTACTTGAACAACATCTGATAAAGTAATTTTTGAAGCATGCAAATCATCGTCTTCAGTTACTTCATTTATAAAAGAAGCCAGTTCAAGTTTATCTGAATCTAATGGAGTTAATTGTTCAGTTGCTACTTCTGCACTGTTTTCAACTTCGGTTTTTATTGTTGAATTTGCTTGTTGAGCTGGAGAGTTGTCGTGTTTGTTGTTTTTTAAAATTACTTCTAATTTTGTTTTTATGCCTTTGTATTTTACATCGCGCGGATTTTTAATGGCATCAATTAACTCTCCTAAAATATCGTTTGCTTTAAAAAGACTTGTAAATAATGAAGAATCTAAAACTAAGCTACCATTTTTTACTTCGTTAAAAACATCTTCCATTACGTGACCTAGCTCTGCAATACCTGTAAAACCCATACCCATAGCGTTTCCTTTAAGGGTGTGCGTTATTCTAAAAATAGAATCGATAACACGTTTGTTTTTGGTGTCTTTTTCTAAATCGGTAAACAAATTATTAAGCTCAGCATGACTTTCGTGTGCCTCCGATAGAAATATTTCTTTGTATTCTTCTTCTTTCGACATAGTAAATTATTCTATACAGCTAACTAAAAAATAAGCCATTTCGTTAATAGATACACTATGTGTTGCTGCACCACTCTCGAATGCTTCGCGAGGCATGCCATACACTACAGAGGTTTCTTTATTTTGTGCGATTGTTATTCCGCCTGCATTTTTTATAGATAGTAAACCATCGGCACCATCTTTTCCCATGCCAGTTAAAATAACACCAATTGTTTTTTTACCATATATTTCGGCAACGGAATACATTACCGAATTAACAGATGGGAAATTATATTCTTTAAATCTTTTGTCTGTAAAATCAAACACAATATTGTTTCTTTCTCTTTTTACAATCATATTTTTATTACCTGGAGAAAGATAAATTTTGCCTGCTTTTATTTCATCATCTTTTTGCGCAACAACTACATCTAATGGTGTAAGTTGATTTAATCGCGCTGCAAAAGATGGAATAAAATTTTCGGGCATGTGTTGAATAATAATTACTGGGATAGGTAAATTTGACGGTAGTTTTGTTATAACAGTTTCTACAGCAGTTGGCCCACCAGTTGACGAACCAATAACAATTATTTCGTAATTTAATGTTTCAGTAAAAGTATGTGTACTGTAGTTTACACTTTGTTTTATTTTTTGTGTACTACTTAAATTTGCCGACGATGCTTCTTTAATTTTTGAAATTAATTCGGCTTCAATATCTCTAATTTTAGAATTATTTTTTTCGGGTTTATTTAAATAATCTACAGCTCCAGCTTTTAATGCTTCTAAAATGGGTGACATGTTTGTGTTGCCAACAGCACTTAAAATAATAATAGGAGTGGGGTTTTCCTCCATTATTCTTTTTGTTCCGTATATGCCATCGTACTCACCCATGTTCATATCCATAAGTACAACATCTGGTTTTAATTCGCTAGTTTTTTCGGCAGCTTCCTTGCCATTTTTGGCAGTATCAACAACTTCAATACTTGCGTCTTCTTTTATAATGTCTGCTATAAGCAAGCGCATTATTCCAGAATCATCTGCAATTAAAACTCTAGTTTTACTTTTCACAAACTATTAGCTTAATACTTTATTTACAATTTCTATTAAACTTTCGTTTGTAAAAGGTTTTACAATGTACTCAGAAGCGCCTAAAGACATACCTTCTTGAATTACTGACTCTTGACCAACAGCGCTAATCATTATAACTTTAGAATCTAATTTTTCGTCTTGTTTAAGCACTTTTAAAATATCTGTACCAATCATATCTGGTAAAATATTATCAAGAGTTATTAAATCAGGTTTTAATTCTAAAGCCATATCAATAGCTTGTTCGCCGTTAGCAGCTTGTCCTACTACTTCGTAACCAGCGCCTGTTAAAGCTTCGTTTATCATGGTACGCATGTACATTGAATCGTCGACAATTAATACTTTTTTACTCATAATTTTAATTTATTGCTTTTGAAACAGTTGTGTTAATATTTATAGTTTCCATTAATTTCATAATATCTAGCATAATAATTAATCGTTCGCCAGATTTAACAACACCCATAATGCAGTTTTCATCAACACCAGAAAGTTGTATAAAGTTTGAAGCATTATCAATATCATCAACACTTATAGTTAATGTGTTTGGCACATCTTTTACCAGTATTCCTGCTTTTATTGTTTCGCTTTCTAAAACCATAGTGTAGCTCGAATTTTTATTTTCTACAGTTGCTGATTCAGAAATTCCAAACTTTTCTTCAAGATTAAGAATGGCAATAATATTACCTCTAATATTTGCTACGCCTTTTATATAAGTTGGCGCTTGAGGCATTTTTGCAATGTTTGGCGTTAAAACAATTTCTTTTATTTGTTCTATTGATACGCCAAATTCTTCGCTTCCCATTCTAAAAATAATAAGCTGAATACGTTGAGATTGTTCTTTTTTCTTAATCTCGTTGTTAGCTTCTCGCTTTACATCGTCTATGGTATATTCTTTACTTGAGTCACTCATAATTAAAGTTTTTTATTTATACTATAGATTTAATTTAAACGATGAAACACCTTCTTGCAATTGACTTGCCACATCAGCTAAATCTTTACTTGTTGCTGTAACTTCGTTCATACCTTGACTTAGTTCTTTTGTAGAGCTTGCAATTTGTTCAGTTCCAGATGCAGTTTCTTCTGATACAACAACTATTTTCTCTATATTTTTAACGGTTTCGTTGATAGATTCTTTTTGCAAATTAGTTGCCTGTAAAATTTCTTTAGAAGATTCTAACGATTCTAAACTTGATTTATCAATGCTAACAAAAACAACCTCTGCTTCTTTTGAAGCCTGGTTACCGCTTTTAACGCTTGCTTCCATGCTATCAATAGATTTACTTGCTGAGTTTACATCTTTTTGAACTTCGCGAATTACTTTTTCGATATCGATTGCTGATTTTTTAGAATCTTCAGCTAATTTTCTAATTTCTTCAGCAACAACAGCAAAACCTCTACCAGCATCGCCTGCACGAGCAGCTTCGATCGCTGCATTTAACGCTAATAAGTTAGTTTGCGCAGCAATGTCGGTTATAACGTTTAGTGTACGTGCAATATCTTCGGCACGTTCTGTTAAAATTTTAATTGAGTCGGAAGTTGTGCTTGCTGAGCTTTGAATTTCGTTCATGTTTTCAACAACTCTACGAATAGTTATTAAACCTTCGCTTGAATTTTTTTGAACTAAAGCAGCAGAGCTATTAATTAGCTCAGCTTTACGACCCATATCGTTAGCCGATTTTAAAACTTCTTCTGTTAATTTAGAAACATCATCAGTTTGTTGTGCTTGTTGTTGCGCACCTTCTGCCATTTGTTGTGTAGCTGATGCAACCTCTTGCGTAGTGTTTTTCATTTGCTCGCCTTTAGTTAACAATTCTTCTGATGAAGAGGCAACTAAGTTTGCAATATGAGATATGTTACTTAATAATTTGTTTAAGTTATTTAATGCAGTATTTAATGAATCTGCCATTGCGCCAATATCGCCTTTAGCAGTAACATTAATTCTTTCTGTTAAATCGCCTTGCGCCATTTTATTAATAATGCGGCTTGCTTCTAACACAGGAGATGCAATATTATCTAACAAAGTATTTAACGATTCAGATAAAACTTTAAAATCACCAGTTACGCCAGATGCATTAACTCTAGCATTTAATTTACCTTCTTTGCCTGCTAATTCAACTACATTGTTTACTTCGTTAATAATTTGTTTTTGAGCTGTAATATCAGATGCAATTTTTACAACTTTAGTTATTCTACCCATTTCATCTTTAACTGGCGAATAAACGGCTTGTAGCCAAACTTCTTTACCAGAACGAGTAATGCGTTTGTATTGATCGTTTTGAACTTTACCAGTTGCTAATTCATCCCAAAATCTTGTATATTCAGTTGAGTTTGCATAAGCTGGTTCAACAAACATTCTATGGTGTTTTCCTTTAATATCATCAATAGAATACTCCATTGTTTTTAGGAAATTATCGTTTGCTGTTTGAATAATTCCTTTTGTATCAAACTCAATAAATGCATATGATGAATCAATCGCATCTACAACACCTTTCATTGCTTGTTGTTCGTATGTTGTTTCAGTAATATCATAACGAATACCAATGTATTTTACAGGCTTACCATTTTTTCCTAAAATTGGAGTAAATACGCCATCAACATAATAAGGAGTTCCGTCTTTTCTTCTGTTTTTTACTAAGCCTTTAAATATTTTTCCTTTACCAATTGTAGCCCACATTTCTTTAAATAACTCTTTAGGCATATCTGGGTGACGAACAATATTTTGATTAGCTCCAATTAATTCCTCTCTTGTATATTGAGAAACTTCACAATGTTTGTCGTTTACATAAGTGATGTAGCCTTTTAAATCTACCTCAGAAACAATGCATGCCTGATCTACAGATGCCATACGTGCATCTATTTCGCGTTGCATTTGTGCAGCAGCTTCTTTTTCTTCTGTGATATCAGTAGCTATTTTAATAATTTTTGTGATGTTTCCTGCATTATCTTTTACAGGCGAGTACGCTGCTTGTAAATAAATGTCTTGCCCCGATTTAGATATTCGTTTAAATTGTCCTGTGTTAACTTTTCCGTTAGCTAAATCTGTCCAGAAATTTGCATACTCATTGCTATTAGCATAAGTTGGTTCAACAAACATACGGTGGTGTCTTCCTTTAATTTCTTCGGAAGAATATTCCATTCTAGTTAAGAAATTTTCGTTGGCAGATTGTATGTTTCCTTTTGTATCAAATTCAATATAAGCAAACGAAGCATTAATTGCATCTAAAACACCTTTCATTTCCGCACTAGCGCGTTGAATTTCTTCTTGCGTAGCTTCCATTTCTTCTATGTTTTGGCGTAACTCTTCTTCTTGTGCTTTTAATTCTTCTGAAGCTTGTTTTGCTTCCTCTCTTAATTTAATATCGGCAGTAATATCAGTTGCAATTTTAATAACTTTTGTAACATTGCCTGCATTATCTTTTACAGGAGAATAAGCTGCCTGTATCCAAACTTCTTGACCAGTTTTTGTAATACGTTTAAATTGACCTGCGTTAACTTTTCCATTTGCTAAATCTATCCAAAAGTTTGCGTATTCTGAGCCATTTGCATAAATTGGATCTACAAAAATACGGTGGTGTTTTCCTTTAAGATCTTCTGCAGTATAGTTTAATGTTTTTAAGAAATTCTCGTTTGCCGATTGTATGTTTCCTTTTGTATCAAATTCAATGTAAGCATAAGATTGGTTAATTGCATCTAAAACACCTTTCATTTCGGCACCTGCACGTTGAACTTCTTCTTGCGTTGCTTCCATTTCTTCCATGTTTTGGCGCAACTCTTCTTCTTGTGCTTTTAACTCTTCGGCAGCTTGTTTAGCTTCTTCGCGCATTTTAACTTGCTGGGTAATATCTTGAGCAATTTTTACTACTTTAGTTATATGCCCCATTTCATCTTTAACAGGAGAGTAGGTAGCTTGTAACCAAATAACTTCGCCGTTTGATTTTATTCTTTTAAACTCCTCCGTTAAAACTTTTCCTTCGTACAAATCTTTCCAAAAAACTAAATACTCGTTACTAGTAGCATAAGCAGGTTCTACAAATATTCTATGGTGTTTTCCTCTAATTAAATCAATTGAAGGATAGCCCATTGATTTTAAAAAGTTAGTATTCGCATTTAAAATTGTTCCAGCGGTATCAAACTCTATGGATGCATAAGAAACATTAACGGTATCAACAATGCCTTGCATACCTTGTTTTTCTTTTTCTAACTCTTCAATTCTAGCTCTTAATTCTGCTACATCTGAAGATGAATTTGAATGCGTAGATTTATCGTTGTTATCCGATTTTACATCATTTTTTTTAAAGTTGTTTCCTAATGCCATAATTATAGTTTTAATTATTGTTGATTTATTTTTTTTTATTTTCTGTAATTTTTAATAGTTCGTTAGTAACCGATTTGTAATCTTTTGCGCTTGAGCTTTCGGGTGCATATTCTACAACACTTTTTGCAAACGAAGGAGCTTCGGCAACTTTTACACTCGCTCGTATATAGTTGTTGAATATTGGTAAATCGTAATTTTCTCTAATGTGTTCTAAAATTTCTGATGAAAGTTTTCTACTCTCGTTTACATTAACACCTAATACACCTGTTACTGTTAAATTTGGATTTGTGCTATTAATTATTTCGCTTAAAATACTAGTCATTTGCTCTAATCCTTGCAACGACAATACATCTAGCTGCATTGGAATTATTACAGAATTAGCAGCATTTAAAGCATTTTTTGTATAAATTGATAATGAAGGAGGACAGTCGATTAAAATATAATCAACATCATCAACATAATTTTTTAGTATTTCTTTTAGCAGAAATTCTCCGTTTTTTTGTGAGTATAATTGTGATTCGCTTTTGTAGCTTTTTATATCGGAAGGTAAAATGTATAAGTTGGCTTTAATTTCAATTGCTGCGTCTGATAGTTCAACTTTGTTTAGTAAAACATCAGAAACACCATATTTAAAATCGCTAGCACCTAACGAATAACTTAAATTGCCTTGCGGATCGCAGTCTATAAACAAAACAGACTTACCTTTGCTATGCAAAATTGTACCAATGTTAGCAACACTTGTTGTTTTGCCTGTGCCACCTTTATGATTTGTAAATGCTATTATCATACAATACAAAGTAATTAAATAAAACAAGGGTATTCAATTCATAGAAAGCCTTAATTTTTAAAGGTTTTTTTGAGTAAATGCTGTATTCAATTACTTATTCGTTTAAGTAGTTATACTTAGTTTTCTTGCGCTATTAAAATAAAAAAATACATTAGCTATTAAGTAACAGCTTCTATTAAGAATTGTTTTGAAAAAAATTCAAATATCAATAAGCAATAATTTATGCATTAATAATTTAATTATTGATGGCACAGATGAATTTATTTTTGATATAAAAGGCGAGTCATTTTTTTATTATTTTACTCCATTAACATTTATACCTGCAAAAGATAATTTTTTGTTTTTAAAAGGTTTAATTGTTAACCAATTTGCAGGAGAGTTGTTTCATTTTAAAAGTGGAAATACAGAATGTTTTGTTAACTTATTTTTTGATGAAAAAAAAGGTGGGGATTTTATAATTAATGGATTTAAAAATGATTCTATTGAGTTAAATTCATCGTTAAAAAAGTTTGATAGTAACCAAAATTTATACGATAATAATTTTGATTTATTTCCTTTAAAATTACATACTTGTTCAATAACATTAAATGGTTTTAAAACATTTAGTAGTTACTCCAAATTTTTTCCTGAGCATTTAAAAATTAAAAAAGTAAGTGATATTTATTCATTTTTAGATGAAGAATCAATATTAGTTTTTAAATCGAAAATTGAGCTCTTAACTAAAAAAAATATTCCGCTTGATATTGTTTATAAATTAAAAAAATCGAATAACGAAAGTATTTGGTACAGAACAATTTTAAGAAGCATACCCGAAATGAATTGTTTTTATGGAGGAACAATTCAAATTGAAAAAAAAGCTGTTGATGATTACCACAATAGAATTATAAATAAAGTTTTTCAAAAAACAGAACAATTTGCAAAATCGGGATATTGGTATTTTGATTTAATAAGTAACTCTGTTTTAATTTCAAACTCTTTAAAAATTATTTTAAACACAATTCATGCTAGGTTACCTTATAATGATTTTTTAAAATTATTTCTTAACGAAACCAATACTAACTATTTTAAATCTATTTTTAAAAATTGCACTACAAATGGCGCCGATTTTGAACTTGAACTAAGTTATAATAATGTAACTAGTGTAGATAATTGGTTTAAAATTGCTGGTTCTGCAGACATTGTAAATAACAATATTATTGGTGTTTACGGCACTATAGCAGATATTACTGATGAAAAAAATCATGCATTGCTTTTGCGAGAAACCCAAAAGCAATTTGAAACCATACTAAAGCACAATTTGCAAGGTGTTTTGTTATTAGATAGTGAAGGTATAATTGTTTCGTTTAATGAAATAATGCAATATAATTCTAAAAATACATTTGGTTTTGATATTGCAAAAGGCGAAAAATTTGAAAACTATTTTTCTGGAGATTTGAAAGAGAGTTTTGTAACAAAATTTAGTTTCTGCTTATCGGGTTTAAATCAAAATTCAATTAGGCAATTTACAGATAAATTAGGCGCTACTATTTTTGTTAAAATTGATTACGTGCCCATTTTTAATTCAAAAAAAGCAATTGAAAATGTTTTGCTATTATTAACAGATATTACAGATTTTAAAACAAAAGAACTTGAATTGCAAGAACTTTCTATTGTAGCAAGTTCTATTAGCAGTGGTGTGTATATAGTAGATAGCAATCATAAAATTAAATGGATTAACAAAGCGTATCAAAATTTAATTGATACTGAATCTGAAAATGTTATTGGTAAAAAGCCTTTTATTTTAAACGCAAGTTATGTTAACAAAAAACTTGTAAATGAAATTGAAAACGCTTTAGCTTCAAATAATTTTTACAGAGGTGAATTAAATATTAAGCGAAAAAATAATTCAAATTATTGGGCAATGGTAAATATTACGCCAATAGTTGATGAACAAAATAAATTATTGCAATACATTGTAATTGAAGATGATATAAGTGATAAAAAAAATGCTGAAGCTTATAAAAAATTTATTGAAAATCAGAAAAATTTAAGAGAAATAAGAGAACAAAAAATTAGAACTTTATCAGTATTAAGTGGGCAAGAAACTGAGCGAATGAAGTTTTCTAAAGACTTGCACGAAGGAATTGGGCAAACTTTAACGGCAACAAAATTTGCGTTAGCTTCTATTAAAAAATATAGCGAAGAAAAATCATTTCAAGAAAAAATTGCAAGTATTGATACTAATTTAAAAGAAGTAATTGATAGAATAAGAGTTATTTCAAAAGATTTATCGCCTTCATCACTTTACGATTTTGGTTTAGAGGCCGCAATAGAAGAGTTAATAGCTAAGCATAAAAAAGAATCTACATCAATAGATTTTAGATTTACTAGTAACTTAAACAAAGTTAGATTAGGCATTGTTTATGAAGTTGAATTGTTTAGAATGGTTGCTGAAATTATTTTAAATGCCGTATCACACAGTAAATGCGATTCAATTTTAATCGATATTTCTTATAACGACAACGCAATTAGTATTTCGGTAGCAGACAATGGGGTAGGTTTTGAAAAAAGTAAAATTAATTTTAAAACAAAAGGTTTAAAAAATATAAACGAAAGAGCACGTTTAATTCGTGCTGAAGTAAATAATATAACAAGACCTGGAAAAGGAAGTGTTTTTTTAGTAGATTTGAATTTTAATAAAGAATAAAAAAATTAGCTATATGATAAGAATTGTATTAGTAGATGATCATCCAATTGTTAGAGATGGTATAAAAAACATAATTGATTCTGAAAACGACTTGTTAGTTGTAGGTATTGCTAACAATGGGGTTGAAGCATTAAAAATAATTAATGACACAAAACCTGATATTGTTTTAACTGATATTTCGATGCCAGAAATGAATGGTATTGAGTTAACCCAAAAAATTGTTGATAATATTGATTTGCCTAACACAAAGGTTATTGTGTTAACTATGCATGATAGCCATTCTTACGTTAATAGTGCACTAGAATCTGGTGCTAAGGGTTTTTTATTAAAAGATTCTGAAAGTACTGAAATTATTAAATCGATAAAAGAAGTTTTTGCTGGAAAAAAATATGTAAGTAAAACCGTTTCTCAAATACTGGTTTCGGATATGCTTAACACTAAAAAAGAAATAGCAGACGAAAATAAGTTAGAAATTTCTAAACGCGAAAAAGAAGTGTTGTTGCTTATTGCAGAAGGATTGAGCAATAAAGAAATAGCTACAAAATTATTTTTAAGCACCAGAACGGTTGATGCACATCGTTATAACATTATGCAAAAATTAGAAGCTAGAAACACAGCCGAACTAATTAAAATAGCAGTTAAACACAAACTAATTGATTATTAGATTTCTTTCATAATTTAAGAACAAAAAAGAACACAGAAAACACTAGTTAATATGATTAAATGTGATTTTATCTGTGGCAATCTTAACTATCTGTGCCATCAGCGTTCTATTTTAAATTAGGTAATGGTCTATTGATTTTGTAGTGGAATTTTGATTAAATAACTACAACCTTTCTTAGGCAAACTTGTAACACTTACTTCTCCCAAAATGGTTTCTACACGGTATTTAATGTTATTTAATCCATTTCCTTTTTTAACTTTTTCTAAATCAAAACCCAAGCCATTGTCTGTTGTTTTTAGTAAAAATTCGTTCGTTTTACATTCAATATCTATTTTAAATGTAGTTGCTTGAGCATGTTTTAAAGTGTTACTCAATATTTCTTGAATTATTCTAAAAACAGAAACTTCTATATCAATATTGATTCGATTTAAATTGATTAGCGAATAATTTATTTTTAATGTATTATTTGATGAATTTATTTTGTTGAACAAGTTTTCGAGTGTTGTTTTTAAACCATAATCTTGTAACTCCGAAGGCATTAAATTGGCTGATATTTCTCTGGTTTCGGCTATAGATAATCTAATATTTTCGTTAAGTTCTACTAATCTTTTTTGCATTTCGGCTTCGTTTCCTTTAAAGTTTAGTAAGCTGCTAGCATAAACTTTGCATAAGCTTAACGATTGACCTATGCTATCATGTAACTCACGCGATATTCTTTTTCGTTCTTCTTCCTGTCCGTTAATTAAAGATTTTAATACTTTATTTTTAGCTATTTCTTTTTGTTTTGCATATCGTAAATAAAGGTTCTTTAATTTTGTTTCGTTTGTTTTTCTATCAGTAATGTCAATCATAATACCTCTTAATTTTACAGGTATGCCATTTTCGATTTCGACAGTTACAAAATCATTTAACCAAACTAATTTGCCGTTAGAGCTAATCATTCTGTATTCAAACTGATGCGGTTTTAACTGCTTAGTGTTTTCTACACAATATTTTACCGCAAAATCTCTATCTTCTGCGTAAATATGATTTTCCCAAAAATTTGGCTCACTTATCCATTTTTCTGGTGTATAACCTAAAATGGTTTTTACTTGTTTGCTAACAAATCTAAACTCAAAAGTATTAGGGTCTGCTTCCCAAACTATACCATTAATGTTATTAATTAAATCGTAATATTTTTCTTGTAATTCTCTGTGCTTTTTTTCAATTTCAACTTTAGTTGTAATGTCTTGTCCAAGCCCCCAAGTTGCCCAGCCATCAACAGGTATTTGATTGTTTAAATCTAACCATTCAATGGTTTTTATTTCTCCATTTTTAGCAACTAAATTATCAATTACACTATTAGTATTAAAATTTAAATTTAATATTTTTTCTAGATGAGCAGAATCAGGATAAAAATGTTTCATAGCTTCTAAGTTTCCAATAACTTCATTTGCTTTATATCCTGTAGTGTTTTCGCAAGCCTTGTTCCAAAAAATAATATTTCCTTCTTTATCAAAAGCGTTAAAAAGTATTGGCATGTTTTCTAATACTAAACGAAAACGTTCTTCGCTTTGTTTTATTTTTTCGTTGGCAATAATATTTTCTGTTATATCAATGCAAGTTCCAATAACTCCTACTAATTCATTATTTTCATTATAATAGGGTGCCGAGCTAACTTTTACCCATATTATATCGTTGCTTTTTGTTTTGCAACGCCAAATATTTGTTGATGGCTTTCCATTTAAAAATTCTTCGTAAAGTTGATTTGCTTTGTCTTGCCCTTCTGGATGCTGAATAAATGTAGCGCGTTTGCCTAACACTTCGGTTTGCGAGTAGCCAAACATACTTTCTGCAATTGAATTGTAGTAAAGCATTTTACTTTCTAAATCTGAAATTAAAATAGCATCGTGTATGTTTTTTAAAATGGTTGCATCTAATTTTAAGCGTTTTTCTTGTTGTTTTAGTTTTGTAATATCATATGCTAAAACAAAAAAGCCAATTACTTTATCATGAATTTTATGTGGAATGTATTGTATAGAATTTACACCTTCGTTACCATTATATTTAGTTAATTTTCGTTCAAAATTTTGTTTTTCCCCACTTAATACATTACTAATTAGTTGCTTATTTTGCTGATATAATTCTGTTCCAAATAGTGTTTCAAAATGTTTTCCAACTATTTGAAATGGTTTTAATCCAATCCAATTTTCGTATTCAATATTTGCGTATCTACAAATTAAATCTTTATCCCAATATGATAAAAGGGCAGGGGCATTGTTTGCAATAGAACTTAAAAAGTATTCTTTTTCGAGCAAGTTTTTTTTAAGTTCGTTTCTGTCGTGTGCTATGATATAATTACTTACAATTGATTCTAAAGAAATTATTTCTTTATGATTAAAATAGTCTTCTGATTCTGCATATACTGATAACACACCTTTATTTTGACTGTTAATTATAATGGGCAGTGCAATAGACGATTTCCATTTTGTTTTATTTCTTTGATTTTTCCAATGAGTTAATGTTTTATCAGTTTCGGCATTTTTTACAATTTGTGTAGCGTTTTCCCTTATTGCAATTCCAATAGGCCCTTGTCCTTCTGGTCTTTCATCAGCATAAACTGTAATGCTTTTTACGTAATCAAATTTATCGCCAAATATTGCTATAGGTTCTACTTGTTGAGTTTCTTCGTTTACCCAGCCTATCCAAGCCATGTTAAACGATGCTATATTTACTAAAATATTGCAAATGCTATAATTAATATCTTTAGCGTTATCAAAATTTAATAACAAGCTATTAATCATGTTTATGGCTTCTAACAAATCATTATAGCTATTATTTTTTTGTTCTAATTTTCGTCTATCAGTAATATTTTTTGCGGTGTACGAAAGTCCATTAATTTCTCCGTTTTTTGATTTGATAGGAAAAAACCGAAAACGCCAATAAATAGGTTGATTTAAATATTCAACTTCCATTTCATGATAAACTTCTTCACCATTAAAACACTTTACACTAAATTCTTTGAATAAATCTCTTTCACTTGGTATTATTTGCTCAACAACATTATCACCAATCGAAACTTTTAAATTAAATAAGTTTTTAATAATTTCGGCGTACACACTATTAAAAGCCGTTATTTTTAAATCTTTATTTATTAAACAAATAGCATCGGTAGTGCTATTAAAGGCTGCTAAAATGGTTTCGTCTTTTAACTCTATTTTAGAGTTTAATTCATTTTCTAAACTTATGTCTTTTCCAATAAAACTTACACCAATAATACTATCATTTTTATCTTTTACAGGAACATGAGTAAATTTCCAAAATGTTTTTTTTGTACTGTAGTCAATTTCTACATTTTCTGTAATTGTATTACCAAGTAAGCAATTGTTATAGTTTTTTATAAAAGCAGCATGATTTTTTTCGTGTACATAATTTAATATAGTATCACCTTCAATAATTTTTTCAATTCCTCTTACTTCTTTTACAAAAGTTTGGTAAACTTTGTTGTAGCTTATAATTTTTAAATCTTTGTCAAGAATAAAAACGGCATTGCTATCGCTATTAAAGTAAGCAGATATTATTTGTTCTTTGTGTTTTATAATTTCTTCTATTTGCTTTTGTTTGGTAATATCCAAATGTGTTCCCGCAATACGAAGTGGATTACCATTATTGTCTCTACTAACAATAATGCCTTTATCAAGTATCCATATATACTCGCCATTAGCATGCTTTGCTCTTATTTCCGCTTCTATTCTTTTTCCATTTGGGTTAGAAATTACGTTATCAATTAGGTTTTGTAGAATGGGCATATCCTGAGGATGAACTAAAGAGTGCCAGAAATCTAATGTGAGTATAGTTTTTGAAGGATTAAGGCCGAGCATATTAAGCCACCTTTCATTTACAATTAATTTATTAGTTAATGCGTCCCAGTCCCATAAACCTAAATTACCGCCTTCAAGCGCTAAACTTAATCTTTGTTCGCTATTTTTTAACGCAATTTCTTTTGTTTTACTTTCGGAAATATTTTTTGTATAAATTAAAATTCCAATACATTCTTCTTTATTATTTTTTATTGGATTATAGGTAGTTTCAAAAGTTGCTATTTCAGCATCTGTGGATATTGTGTATTCATCTATTTCTACTATTTTTTGTCCTTGAATAACTTTTTTGTAAATATTTATTTGCTTTTCACGGTCTTTCTCTGATAGGTAGCTTAGGATGTAATCGCCCTTTTTAGGAGAATATTTATATGTTGCTAAAATTGCAGATTCAAAATTTTGATTAAATTCAATAAGTCGGTATTCCCTATCTATACTCAAAATAGTGTCGCTACTATTATTAATTAAAGCCAAAAGATTTATCTGCTTTTTTTGTAGTTGATTTTCAAGGTTTTTGCGTTCGGTGATGTTGCTCGCCGCACCGAGCCACTCACTTATGTTGCCGTGCGCATCGAGTATCGGCACCGCGCGAGACGCGGTCCAGCCGATGGAGCCGTCAGATTGCAGCACACGATGTTCGAGCGAGAAGAAAGCCTTTTGCGCAATGGCAACGCCGATGGCTTGCCTGATGCGGGCGTGTTCGTCGGCCGGAATGTTCTGCTTCAGCCACGCCCAGCCGGACAGCGGCACGTCGTTGCTGGCAACCAGCATGCGACCGTCTAGCGGGTGCATCGACGACCAATCGGCCGACATGCGGTACACGATGTCTGACGTGGCAATTACCATTGCCTCGAATTGCTTCTCGCTCTGACGCAGTGCTTCCTCGGATTGCTTGCGTTCGGTAATATCAGTAATAAGAGATTGTGTGCCAATTATTTTATCAGCTTCATACACTTTAGAAACGTTTGCACGTATCCAAATTTTTTCGCCATTTTTTTTCTTGCCTAAATATTCAAAACTTGTGGCTACATCTTCGCCATTAATTCGTTTAAAATGTCTTTCTTTTATCTCATTCAAATATTCATCAGCAACATAATCTTCAATGTTAAAATTTAAAATATCATTTTCTGTTAATCCAAATAGTTGCAAAAATTTATTATTTATAAAAACAACTTTCCCGTCTAAATCATCAACAAAATAGCCTTCATTCAAATTATCAAGTAAATCTTTATACTTTGAGTTTGATTTTAAAACTTGAAGGTTTTTTCTGCGAATCTCCATCAAATTAATCAATTGCTTTGCTAAAAGCATCATGTTTTTAATTTGAATATTGCTAAGCGTTATACTAACTTTATCTGCAACTGCAATTGTTCCAATATTAAAGCCATTTGGTGTTATTAGTGGAAAACCAGCGTAAAATCGTAATTTTGGTTCATCTATTACAAAAGGATTATTTTTAAATCGTTCATCTTTTGTGGTATCGTTAACAATATTTGGACTTTCATTTAAAATTGTATGCGCACAAAAAGCAAGAACGCGTTCGGTTTCGTTTGCCTCAATACCATGTTTGGCTTTAAACCACTGTCTGTCTTTTTCTATAAAAGAGATGCAGCTTATTGTTGTACCGCAAATTTCGGCTGCAAAAAGGGCAATATCGTTAAATTCTGCTTCTTCAGCAGAATCAATAATTGCATAACTATGTAACTCAGCTAATCTTAGACTTTCGTTTTCTGGTATAGCGGGTTTTTGCATATGTTAATTTAAAACTCATGCAATTAAAGCATTTTTTTTGTTGAAATCATTGTGTTTTATGTATACACATTTAATTTTATGTGGATTTACCAATTAATTATTACAGCCAACCTTGGTTTATTATTTGATTTTTTTCTTGATTTACTTTAGTAAGAATTTCGTAACAATTTGAACTAGTAATAGTAGTATCTTTTAACTGACTAAAAAATTGTTGTGCCGATTTTAATTCGAGCATTATTAATGTTGGAAATTCTTTATGAATTAATTTTAGAATTGTATCGGTATCTTTATTTTTAATTGCTACTTCAATTTCACTAAAAAAGGTATTAAAACTAGCTTTTACTATTAATAAAAATTCCTTTTTAGTTTCTTCAGGATATTCATTTATATAATCTAAATAACTTTTGTGCATGTAATTTAACACTTCATTAAAAAAACAAAAAAATTACAAATTGTTTGTAGAACTTGTTTGTTGTTCGCTAACATCTATGCAAGAACCTATAACGCCAACAATTTTATTATCATCGTTGTAAAATGGCGATGAGTTTATTTTTAACCAAATTGTTTTATTGTTTTTTGTTAAACATTTCCAAACGGAGGTAACTACTTTTCCGCTTAGTACTTCTTCATAAATTTCGTCGGCTTTTTCTTCACCTTCTGGGTGCTGAATAAATAAAGCTTTTTTGCCTAAAACTTCGCTTTCGGTGTAGCCAAACATATTTTCTGCAATGGCATTATAAAAAATCATTTCTCTGTTTACATCAGAAATTAAAATAGCATCGTGTATGTTTTTTAATATAGAAGCATCAAATTGAAGCTTGTTTTTTTGCTCTTTTAATTTAGTTATATCGTAAGCTAGTGTGCAAAAACCTACAACTTCTTGCAATACAATATGCGGAACATATTGCACAGAAAAATAACCTACAGTGCCATCTTTTTTTACAAGTTTTTTTTCAAATATTTGGCGGTTACCTGCTAATGCATCGGTAATTAGTTTTTGATTTGCAATGTATAAATCGTTACCATAAATTTCTTTATAATGTTTACCAACTAGTTGTACAGGGTGCAAGCCTAACCAATTAACAAATTCGCTGTTAGCAAATTTGCAAATAGAATTTTTATCCCAAAACGAAAGTAAAGCTGGTGCATTGTTAGCAATTGTATTTAAAAAATAATCTTTTTCTATAATATTTTTCTTTAATTGATATCTATCGTGTGCAATAATATAGTTGGTAACAATAGAGTTAAGGGCAAGTATTTCTTTATGTCCAAAATAATCTTCGTGTATTGAATAAACTACTAAAACACCTTTATTTTTATTATTAAAAATAATTGGCATTGCAATAGATGATTGCCAACCTGTTTTATTTCTTTCTTCTTGCCATATTTTTAAACTGCTATGTTTGTCAGCATTTCTAACTATTTGGTATTGGTTTTCTCTAATCGAAATTCCAATTGGTCCCATACCTTCTGGGCGCTCGTCTGCATATACTTTTATATTTTTAACGTAATTATATTTGTCGCCGTAAACAGAAACGGGTTCAACTTGTTGTGTAACTTCATTTACCCAGCCTATCCAAGCCATATTAAAATTAGCAATATTTACTAAAATATCGCAAATACTATAATTTATGTTTTTGGCATTATCGTAGCCTAGCAATAAGCTATTTATCATGTTTAAAGCCTCTAACAAGTCGTTATAGTTAGAGTTTTTAATCGATAATTCGTTTTCGAGCGTAATATCTTTAGCAATAAAACTAATGGCAATTATTTTATTTTGCTCGTCTTTTACAGGAACGAATGTAAATTTCCAACAATTTTTTTTGTTGTTGTAGTTTACATACAAGGTTTCTATTTCGGTATTGCCTAATAAACATTTATTAAAATTTTGCAAAAATTTTTCGTGATTTTGAGTTTGTATATACTCTAAAATACTTTTTCCTTCTTCTATTTCTGAATTAATTCCGGTTTCTGATAAAAATTTTTGGTATACTTTATTATAGCCAATAATTTTTAAATCTTTATTTATAATAAACACTGCATCTGTTTCGCTATTAAAATAAGCGGAAAGTGTTGCATCTTTCTTTTTAATTTCTGCTAAATAATTTTTTTCTGCAGTAATATCAGAAAGTAGGGTTTGTGTACCTATTATTTTATTCTCTTGATAGAGGTTTTCAACGTTTGCACGAATCCAAATTTTTTTTCCGTTTTTTTTCTTTCCTCGGTATTCAAAAGTGGCCAATGCTTCTTCGCCGTTTATTCTTTTTAAATGTCTGTTTTTAACTTCATCAATGCTTTCTTCAGCTACATAATCATCAATACTAAAATTGTTTAAATCATCTTTGCTTAGTTCAAATATTTCAAGAAATTTTTTATTGGCAAATACAACATTTCCATTTAAATCATCAACAAAATAGCCTTCGTTTAGGTTATCGAGCAAATTTTTATATTTAGTTGATGTTTTTTGTATTTCAATATTTTTTTTTCGTATTTCCATTAAATTTATTACCTGTTTGGCAAATAAACTTAATGTTTTAAGTTGCGCATCGCTCAGTGTTTTAGATTGTGTATCGGCAACAGCAAGTGAGCCAATACAAAAACCTTTTGGCGTAATTAACGGAAAACCAGCGTAAAATTTAATATTAGGTTCGCCTACAACATAAGGATTGTTTTTAAATCTATCGTCAACAGTTGCATCTGTTACAATGGTTGCCGATGAGTTTTGTATAGTGTAATTGCAAAATGCAAATAAACGTTCGGTTTCGTTGTGTTTAAAACCAAATTTAGCTTTTAACCATTGCTTGTTTCTATCTACTAAAGATATTTTGGCATAAGCTGTATCACAAATTTCGGCTGCTAACAAGGCAATAGAGTCAAACTCTTTTTCGTGTTCAGTATCTAAAATATCGTAACTGTAAAGCTCTAAAAGTCTTTGTTCTTCGTTTTGAGGTAAATCGATAATACGCATACTTTACTGTGTAAGATTTAAAGAAAAACAAATTTACTTTAAAGCTTAACTAGAGTAAGTTGCGAATATTATTTTACAACCAGCCGTTTGCAGTAACTTTTTGCTTTTCGTTTGTTAAGTCTAACAGCAATTGTGATATATTGTTTAAATTATTTTTATTTGATTTTAGATTAGTGAAAAAATCTTGACTTGTTTTTAACTCTAACATTATAAGTGTAGGCATTACTTTATGCACCAATTGGCTAATTGCTTCTGCATCTTGATTTTGTATAGCGATTTCAATTTTTGTAAAAAATTCATTTAAATTTTTTTTTAAAATTAGTAAAAACTCTTTTTTAGTTTCTTCTGGAAAATTTTTAATATCGTTTAAATAACTATTGCTCATACTTTTTCAAGTTCTGTTATTTTTGTAAATAATCTTTCGTAAGGAATTGGCTTAATAAAAAAATGAATGTTTTTAGTTTCAAAAACTTGTTCGCTTTCATTTAAATTATAACCCAATAAATGCGATGCTTTTTTGTGTAATTCTGCTTTTAGTGTAAAATCGGAAGTAATAATTATTGGTGCGTTAGTTTTTTTTCGTACTTCTTCAATAAAATCAATTCCATTTTTTTCTTCGCCTAAATTTATATCTACAAAATAATAATCAAAACTATCAATTTTTATAGCTGTTATAGCCGATTCGTAGGTTTTAAAACAAAATACATCAAAGTTATTTTGCTGTAATTTTATGGCTAAAAATGATGATTGTACAGTATCGTCTTCTAAAACTAAAACTTTTTTCATTTGTTTTTAATTCTTAATTATTTACAATATATGTAAGTTTATCAAAATCGATTGGTTTTAAAAGGTACTCAGTAATTAGGTTATTACTTTTTGCTTTTTCAAGGTCTCTAGCATCGATTGATGAGCTGCAAAGGTATAGCTTTGTTTTGTGCATATCTAAACAATTCATTTCTTTAATTTTTTCAATAACTTCCCAACCATTCATTAAAGGCATGTTTATATCTAAAAAAATAATGTTAGGGCATGGTTCATCATTTTTTTTAACTAATTCTACTGTTTTTAAAAAGCTTAGGCCTTCCGAAAAAAAATTAATATCAACATCGTTTAAAATTCGTGAAATGTTTATTTTCATTACAAACTGAAAAATGTCGTCGTCGTCAATAATCCAAATATTTTTCATTATAAAATAATTTTAAAAGTTGTTCCTACTCCAATTTTACTATCTACGCTAACTTTTCCATTTAAAGCTTCAATTTGATTTTTTGCTAAAAATAAACCTAAGCCGCGTGAGTCTGTTTTATTTGTAAATTTTTTATACAAACCAAAAAGTTCGTCGCCGTATTTATTTAAATCTATTCCAATTCCTTCATCACTAATTTCAATGTATGTTTTATTGCCAAGTTGTTTTGCGGTTATACTAATTTTATTTATTCTATCGGTATCAGAATATTTAATAGCATTTGATATAAAGTTATACATAATACTATCAAAGTAAGCTGGGTTTGTGCTAATATTATAGTTTTGCGGAATATTAGTTTTAATTTCAATTTTGTGCGAATTAATTTCGGAAGTATAAAGCGATATAATTTTGTTTACACTTTCGGAAACATTAAGCAATTCGTAATTTATATTTGGTTTAAGTTGAATGTTAACTATTTGATTTAAATCGTCCATTGTGTTATCGAGTTGGTTAGAAACCAAATCTATTTTATCAATAACTATTTTGTTAGTATCGTTTAATGATTTTGTATCAATTAAATTAATTAGTGAACGAATGTTTGAAAAGTGGGAGCGAAGGTTGTGCGAAATAATATAAGAAAAATTATTTAATCGTTTGTTTTGCTCGTAAGTTAATTCGTATGTTCTTTTAATGTCTTCTTCTTGATTTTTTCGTTCGGTTATATCTGATTGCACACCAATGTAATGCGTAATATTTCCTTGCTCATCGGGCACTGGAGTTAAGTTTAAAAAGTTCCAAAATTTTTTGCCATCTTTTCTATAATTTAAAATTTCGCCAGTAAATGGTTGTCTGTTTTTTATTGCTTCTCTAATTCTATTTATAGTTGATGAATCTGAATCTGGGCCTTGTAATACGCTACAATTTCTTCCTAAAACATCACTCTGATTGTAACCTGTTAATTTTGTAAATGCTTTGTTTACATATATTACAGGGCTAAAATTTTCTCTTAAATCTGAAATAATTATTCCTTCGGCAGCACCTTCTAATGCTCTGTTTTTTAATAATAACTGTTCGGTTTCTTCTTTTAACCTACTAATATCTGTACCTAAACCTTGTATTTTTATTATTTCGTTTTTATGATTTGTAATGGCTACAAATTCCCATTCTGTCCAAATATATTTTTTATTTAGTGGCTTTCTAAAGGTACATTGATATATTTTACCGGGGTTATTAATACAATTTGTTACACAATCTATTACAGTTTGGTAGTCGTCTGGATGAACGGTGTCCATACTATTTGTACCAATAATATCTTCTTCTTTTAAATTAAAAGTTTGTAAATAACGATTGTTTACGTAAATAAAATTACCGAACATATCTGTTCGGATTAAAAAGTTTGTTTGAGAATCTAAAAGAGATTTTTGAAAGCCACGTACTTTAATTATTTCGTTTTGTGTGTTTTGTAAATCTTGTATTTTTTTACGCAATTCAATTTGCGCCATTACCTGATTAGATAATGTTTTTAAGGCGTTTAGCTGAAATTCGCTTAAAGTTTTGGGTTTATTATCAATTACACAAAGTGTGCCGATAGCCAAGCCATCTTTAGTAACTAGCGGCGCTCCGGCATAAAATCGAATAGAAGGTTCTGCATTTACAAAAGGGTTGTTTTTAAAACGCTCGTCAATTAAAGCATTGTTTACTACAAAATTTTTGTCGGGTTCTAAAATGGCGTGTGCGCAAAAAGCATGTTCTCTGGGCGTTTCTTTAATATCGAGCCCAATTGCAGATTTAAACCATTGTCTTTTATCATCAATTAAACTAATTAACGAAACTGGGCAATCGCAAATTAGCGATGCTAATTTTGTAATTTCATCAAACGTATCTTCTGTTTCTGTATCAAGAATATTATAGCGTAAAAGTGTTAGCAATCGTTCGCTTTCGTTTTTAGGGATAGGAGGTTTTCCACTGTTTTTTGATGAATTTTGCTCGCTCATTTTTTAGTATTTAGCTAATTGTATTTTTATAATTGTATGCCAATTAAAAGCATATCGTCTACTTGTTTATGGTTTTGCATCCAGTTATTTATATCTAACCGAATAGATTCAGAAATGTTTTCTATAGGGTTAAAAATGTTTTTTGAAATATTATTTTCAAGATTTTTAAACATATATTTTGTTGAATTTTCGCCACCAATTTGATCGACAATTCCATCGGTAAATAAAAATAATAAATCGTTTTTATTTAGGCAAATTGTATTGTTTTGGTAAGGCGTTCTCTTTTTTTCGTAATGCAAACCCCCAATAGGAAATTTATCTCCTTTTAGTTGATTTAACTCGCCGTTGCTGGCATATAAAAGTTTGTGATGTGCACCACTAAAAACAATTTCATTAGTAGTTAAGTCAACTCTAATCAAACCAATGTCCATACCATCGTTTGAGTTGGCTGCATCTGTATTTTGTTTTAATGTATAAACTACTTTTTTATGTAAGGCATTTAGTATTTCGGCGGGTGTGTTAATTTGCTCGTCGTTTGCAATATCGTTTAATAAAAGAGAGCCAATAATGCTCATCATAGCACCAGGAACACCATGCCCTGTGCAATCTACGGCGGCAACATAAACATAATTTTGTTTTTTAAACATCCACGGAAAGTCGCCACTAACAACATCTTTGGGTTTAAAGTAAATAAATGAATTTGTAAAAAATTCTTTTAAATGCTTTTGGTTTACATGAATTGAATTTTGAATTTTCAGCGCATAGTTTATACTTTCGTTAATTTTTATGTTTTGTTTTTCAATTATTTCTTTTGCTTTGGCTATTTCATTAAGATTGGCTATTTCGTTCATAGCCTGTTCTAATTTCTTTTTTATTTCTCGTTCTCTAAAAGTTGCAGCAACTAAATTATTATTAGTTTGCTCCAATTCGTTAAGCATAATGTGTAAATTCTCTTTTTCTTTTTTAGCTTTTAATTCTTTTTTATGTTTTTTTATTGCTAATTCAACTGCACTTTTTAGTTCTAAATTTTTAAATGGCTTAATTATAAAGCCATAAGGTTCGGTACCAATAGCTTGTTTAAATAAATCTTCGTTTACAAATGCTGTAAGAAATAAAACAGGAATATCGTTTTTTTCTCTAATTTTTATAGCAGCTTCAATTCCATTTATTTTACCTGCAAGCGATATATCCATTAAAATTAAATCGGGCTTGTTGTTTTCCGCTTCTACAATAGCGCTTTCTCCATCTCTAACAATGCTAAGAATTGCATAATCTAATTCAGTTAAGATTTGTTTTAAAATAAAGCTTACAACTTCATCATCTTCAACAATTAATATTTTTTCTTGGCTCATAATAAAACAAAATTTTTGCGACTATCTATAAAAATAAGTTTTTTTGAAGCTTTTTGTTTACAAGCAAATTAAAATAAGTAATAAGTCTTAATAGAAATAAGTATAAAAATGAGTTGTAAAATTTAGGTAAAAAACTATAACTTGTTTAAAAACTGAATAATTTCGTCTGTTTTTAAGCAATAATCAATTGCATAATTTTCGTAAGCAGTACCTGGCATTGTTGTAATTTCGGCTTCGTCTAAATCTTGCACAATAGTTGTTCCGCCTGCATCTAGAATTGATTTCATGCCTAACACGCCGTCTTTATTTGCTCCAGAAAGTAAAATTGCAATTGCATTATTTTGGTAAGCTTTTGCAACAGAATTTATTGTTATATCTATTGAGGGACGAGAAAAATTAATTAATTCTTCGGTAGATAACGAAATTGTTTTATTGCTGTTTACATACATATGGTAGTTTGATGGCGCTAATAAAACTTCTCCATCATTGTATTCATACTTATCAAAAGGCTCTGATATAGGGAGAATGGAGAAGGATGATAGAATTTCTAAAAAACCTTTTTCTACATTTTTTAATCGGTGAAGCGCTAAAAATACTGGTAAATTAAAATCAGAATTAAGTCCGCTTAATATGCTACACAGAGGTTTAAAGCTACCCGCAGAGCCTCCAATTACAATTGCTTTTTCAGAAAAACTTTTCATTTAATTATGCTTTTCTGTCCATTTTGTAAATTTTATTTTCTTCGTCAACAACAGAAAATAAATCTACATGCTTACAAAAAATTAAAGATTCTTTTTTTCCAATGGCTAAAAATGCATTTTTAAATAAACTCTGACTAAATTTTTCAATAACAACATCTTGTAAATCTTTATTAAAATAAATCATTACGTTTCTACATAATATTAAATCGAATTTTGTAAAGGCAGCGTCTGAAACAAGGTTGTGTCTTTTAAAAGTTACAAAATCAATTAAAGATTTGTCTAAATGATAAAATTCGTTTTTGTAATCGAAAAAATCGTTAAAATTATTGCTACCACCAGCTTTGTAATAATTTTCGCGATTAAGCTCCATGTTTTTTTCTCTAAACTTAGCTTCTTTAGCGTGGTTTAGCATTTGTGTGCTTAAATCTGTAGCATAAAGTTTGCATTTTTCTAGCATTCCTAATTCTTTTAATAAAATTAGCATACTAGCAACTTCTTCGCCAGACGAACATCCAGCGTGCCAAATGCGTATATTTTGATTTTTATTAAGAACAGGAAGTATGTTGTTTCTTAACGATGACCAAACCGTAGGATCTCTAAACATTTCGGTTGTGTTTACCGTAATTTCTTCAATAAAATCGTCAAGATTTACTTTGCTTGCCTCTAAATAAGTGATTAACGCACTTATGTTATCTATTTTGCGTAACATTAAATATCTATCAATTCTTCTTTCGTATGAGGATATTGCGTAATTAGAAAAATCGTAATTAAATTTTTGTTTAAGAAAACTATTTAGCAAGTCAATTTGTTCAGTAATCATTTATTCGTATTTTAATTTCAGTTCGCAAAATAAGCCATTTTTAGTTTTATTCGCTGTGGTTATTTATACTTATTTAAACAACAAGTAAATAGGCTAATTTGTTCGTATATTTACCTAAATAACGCAATTGTGAAAAAAAACACAAAAAAATTAACATTAAAATTTGTTTTTACATCTATGATTTACATATATTTGGCATATTATTTGAAACTAGAAAGTTTAAAATAGTTAGAAATGTATTTTAGAAAGACTTTTAAATTTGTATTTGTTGCTTTAATTGCTTTGGCTTTTGTTGCCAATGCTCAATGTAAAGACAATCCGCTTAAAAATATTCTTACTTTAATTGGGGAGAGTAATTTTATTAAGGATTACAAAGTTGTATTGGGTAGAGACGAAACATCTTCGCAGCAAGCATTATTAACAAGAGGCGTTAAGTATAAAGTATACGTTCACAGCGAAGACGAAGCAAAAGCTCGTTTAGTTTGTAATATTGAATCTGCAGGTAGATTAATTGCAAGTAGCTACGATCCAAAAACAAATAAATTTTACCAAGAGTTAGAGTTTGTTTGTATGAAAACTGGAATGTACGATTTTAAGTTTAATTACTTTAAAGGCTTTGCTGGTTGCGGAATGGTTGTGTTGGCAATAGCTAAACCAAACGTAGCTTTAAAACCAAACTAATAATTTAATTATTTTATAATACACAAGCAGGCTAATTACCTGCTTTTTTTGTGCCCTGTAAAATTTAATTTATTACTTTTGCCAAAAGTTTTTTGAACCTATGAATCTGCTACCAGACAAATTTCTTGGCGAAGGCCTTACCTACGACGACGTATTATTAGTGCCTGCTTACTCCGAAATTTTACCCAGAGAAGTTGACATAACATCTAAATTTTCGAGAAATATTACTGTTAAAACGCCTGTAGTTTCGGCTGCAATGGATACTGTAACAGAATATCAGTTAGCAATTGCTATAGCGCAAGAAGGCGGAATTGGAGTTTTACACAAAAACATGAGCATTCAGGCGCAAGCCGACCAAGTTCGTAAAGTAAAGCGTTCAGAAAGTGGTATGATTCAAGACCCCGTTACTTTGCACGAAACAGCTACTGTTGCTGATGCTTTGGCAATGATGAAGGAGCATAAGATTGGCGGAATTCCTGTAATTAACAACGATAAAAAGCTTGTAGGTATTGTTACCAACAGAGATTTACGTTTCGAAAAAAAAATGAGTCGTTCTGTTAAAGAAGTTATGACTTCTGAAAACCTTATCACAACTAATCAAGGTAAAGATTTACAAAAAGCAGAAGACATATTACAACAACACAAAATTGAAAAATTACCAGTTGTTGATTCCGATTTTAAATTGGTTGGATTAATTACATATAAAGACATTATTAAATCTCGTATTCGCCCTAACGCATGCAAAGATGAATTAGGTAGATTACGTGTAGCAGCAGCTGTTGGTGTAACACACGATACGTTAGAACGTGTTGATGCGCTTGTAAAAGCGGGTGTTGATGCTATAATTATAGACACAGCTCACGGACATACAAAAGGAGTGGTTGAAATGCTTAAAAAAGTAAAAGCAAACCATTCTAACATTGATGTAATTGTTGGAAATATTGCAACAGGCGAAGCAGCACGTTATTTAGTTAATGCTGGTGCAGATGGAGTAAAAGTGGGTATTGGACCTGGTTCAATATGCACAACGCGTGTTATTGCTGGAGTTGGTGTGCCTCAATTGTCTGCTATTTACGAAGTTGCCGAAGCTTTAAAAGATACTGGTGTTCCTTTAATTGCTGATGGTGGAATTCGTTTTTCGGGTGATATTGTAAAAGCAATTGCAGCAGGCGCTTCAACTATTATGGCGGGTGGTTTATTTGCAGGTGTTGAAGAATCGCCAGGTGAAACTATTATTTTTGAAGGAAGAAAATTCAAATCTTACCGCGGAATGGGCTCAATCGAAGCTATGGCGCAAGGTTCAAAAGATAGATATTTTCAAGATGTGGAAGATGATATTAAAAAATTAGTTCCCGAAGGTATTTCTGGTCGCGTTCCCTATAAAGGAACACTTAGCGAAGTAATGTACCAGATGATTGGTGGTTTAAGAGCAGGAATGGGCTATTGTGGCGCAAAAAATATTGAAGCTTTAAAATCGGCTAAATTCATAAGAATCACTTCGGCTGGCGTTAGAGAAAATCATCCGCACGATGTAATTATTACTCGCGAAGCTCCTAATTATAGTCGCTAAACTAAAATTTTGTGATATACAACATCATTAAATTTTTACTTACCATTAATTTTAAATTTGTTTTTAAGCAAGTTAGAGAAATTAATAAAAAAAATATGCCTAAAAAAGGTCCTCTTTTTGTGGCTTGCAATCACGTAAATGCTTTTATTGATCCGTTAATGGTTGGGAAATATCACAGCGGTAATTTTTGGTTTGTTGCGCGTGGCGACGCATTTAAAAATAAAACCGCAGCTTGGTGGTTAAACAAAATGCACATTTTACCTATTCACCGTAAGGAAGATGATGCAGATAGCACTATTAAAAATGAAGGTGCAATGCGCAACATTATTAATAAAATGGTTAGTGGCGAACGCGTAATTATTTATCCCGAAGGTATTTGTGTGCAAGAAAGGCGTTTGCGTAAACTCCGTAAAGGCACAGCACGTATGGCTTTTACAGCCGAAGAAGATGCTAATTTTAAATTGAATTCTAAAATTATTTGTGCTGGTTTAAACTACAATCGACCTAATCAATTTGGAGCCGATATAGATATTGTTTACGGAACTCCTTTTGATGTTTCGGAATACGAAGATTTATATAAAGCAGATGCCAACAAGGCTATGATTGCCCTTACACAGCGTATGCAAAATGAGTTGAGCGACTTAATGCTAATTGTAAACGATAAGCAAGATGATGAATTATTCAATATTTTAGATGAAATGTTGATTGAAGATTTAGCGAAAAAAGAACAAATTACAAAAGCAGAATTAGAACGTAAATTCAAATTAAGAAAAAATTTAGCTACAAGGATAAATAATTTAGCTGATAAACATACTGATAAAGCTATTGAATTGAGAGAATACGCAAAAAAATATTGTTCTTTGTTAAAACAAAACAATCTGCGCGATTGGGTTATAAAAACAAAAAACGAATTTGGAATACTACAACTTTGTTTATTTATTTTCACATTTTCTATTACGTTGCCCTTATTTTTATTTGGATTGGTGCATCACTATTTTCAATACATTGGCGCATATAAGTTAGCTAAAAAAGCAGCTAAAAATGTTGAATTTTTTAGTTCCGTAAATTACAATGCTGGTATGTTTTTAGTGCTGATTAGTTATATGCTCTTTTTTTCAATAGCATTAGCAATTGGTGGTTTTTCGTATTGTACACTTGCGTATATTTTACTAGTTCCTATTAGCGGAATTTTTACGCATTTCTTTTCAATTTATTTAAAAAAGTTTAGAGGTAGATTGCGTTTTAATTCAATAAAAAATACAACCACAGCAAAACAAATAATTGAGGCTCGTAACGTTTTAAAAAACAATGCCTTAGATTATTTAGACTATACTCGATAATCTAAAAATAAGTTAATTTTCTTTCCTGTATTTTCTATTTGTTAACTTTGTGTAATGCAGTTAATAAAGAACCTATTTATAAGCCTTTCAGTTTTTTTTAGTATTACTATAAGTGCACAAAATTTTTCTATAAAAGGAAAAATAATCGATAATAAAAATAGCGAATCGCAAATCGGCGTTTCTGTTTCTTTGTTAAGTTTACCTGATTCAACTATTTTAAAATCAGCAGCAAGTGACTTTGATGGGAATTTTGTTTTTACTGATGTTTCTGCTGGTAATTATGTTTTAAAAACAGCTTTTATTGGCGCTAAAATAAATTTTAAAAAAGTAAACATTACTAATCAAGATGTTGATTTGGGAAACATAGTTTTACATGAAAACACTAAAGTTTTAAAAGAAGTAAAAATAGAAACCGCACAAGTTAGGGTTGAGCAAAAAGAAGACACAACGCAATACAACGCCAATGCCTACAAAACAAATCCTGATGCGAATGTAGAAGATTTGATAAAAAAAATGCCAGGTATTACAGTTGAAAATGGCGTTGTAAAAGCACATGGCGAAGAAGTTAAAAGGGTTTTAATTGATGGTCAAGAATTTTTTGGTGATGATGCTGCAATGGCATTAAAAAATTTACCTGCTGAAGTAGTAGAGAAATTGCAAGTTTTTGATAGACAAAGTGAACAATCTCGTTTTACAGGATTTGATGATGGTAACCAAGAAAAAACAATAAATATTATTACCAAGCCAGGAAAAAACCAAGGTAGTTTTGGGAAATTATACGCTGGTTATGGCGATAATAATAGATATTCGGCAGGAGGAAACTTAAACTATTTTAAAGAAAAAAGAAGAGTTTCTGTGATTGGAATGTCGAATAATATTAATCAGCAAAATTTTTCTGCGCAAGATTTAACTGGAGTTGTTGGTCCGCAAACTAATACGCGTAGAGGTGGCGGTGGTATGGGTAGAGGCGGAGCAGAACAAGAAAATCCGAGTTCAAATTTTTTAGTTGGACAGCAAAATGGTATAACACAAACTTCTTCAATAGGTGTTAATTTTAGTGACAATACTAGCGAAAAATTTAAAGTAAACGGAAGTTATTTTTTTAACACACTACAAAACAATAACACAAACTCTTTAAGCAGAAATTATTTTACTGAAAATAATGATGGTAGAAATTACGAAGAGCAAAATACTTCCTCTCAAAATAGTTTTAATCACCGATTAAATGCGCGCTTAGAGTTGAATGTTGATACTAATAACTCGATTATTTTCACACCAAAAATTAGCTGGCAAAATTCTGAAAGTGAAAGCGATTTTACGGGTACAAATTTTATAAATACCGATTCGTTATTGAACAATACCAATACGTTAAATACGAACTCATCTGTAGCTTACAACACTTCATTAAACTTATTGTTACGTCATAAGTTTGCAAAAGAAGGAAGAACCATTTCGTTAAATACTGCCTTTGACGGAAATAATCGCGATAACAATTCTACATTAAATTCAATCAACCAGTATTATTCTGCAAACGATACAACAATAGATTTAGATCAGCAAACTATTCAATACTACAACGCTAATACATTAAGCGCAACTTTATCGTATACTGAGCGACTTTTTAAAATCGGTATGTTTCAAATAAACTACAATCCTTCTTTATCAAACACGATTTCCGATAAACGAAACAATTCTTTTAACACAGCGTCAGATTCGTATTCTTTATTAGATTCAACACTTTCTAGTGTTTTTAATTCGCAAGTATTAACGCACAAAGCGGGTTTAAGTTATAGAGTTCGTGATAAAAAATTAGGTTTTATGTTGGGAACTAATTTGCAGCAATTAAATTTAGTAAACAATCAAACTTTTCCATTTGCTTTTAATTCTAACATAAAATTTAATAGCATTTTGCCAATGGCAATGTTTAATTATAAGTTTTCTAAAACAACTAATTTAAGAATGTTTTATAGAACTAACGCCAATGCACCATCTGTTAATCAGTTGCAAAGTGTTGTAAACAATACAAATCCAATGTTGTTAACTTCGGGTAATCCGTTTTTAAAACAACAATTTTCAAATAATATTACTTTACGATTTGGAAAAACAAATCCAGATAAAGGAAGAAGTTTTTCTGTTTTTGGAAACGCCATGTTGCTAAACAACTACATTGCTAACTCCACAATTATAGCGCAAAACGATACTGTTGTAGAAAACGGAATCTCATTATTAAAAGGAGCACAGTTTTCTAAACCTCAAAATTTAAAAGGTTTTAAAACTTATCGTGCATCGATGAGTTATGGCTTGCCAGTAGCTTTTATTAAATGTAATTTATCTTTTAATGCTGGTTATTCTTACACTAAACTACCCAGTTTAATTAACGGAATAACTAACTTTTCTTTAAATAATTCCATTTCATCGGGTTTGGTAATTAGCAGTAATATTTCTGAAAAAATCGATTTTTCTTTATCGTATTCTCCTTCGTATGCATTAGTTAAAAACACAATTATAGCGAGTTCAAACAATAATTATTTAGTGCAACAAGCATCAATAAAAGCTAATTATATTGCTTGGACTAAATTAGTTTTTTCTACCGACTACAGCTATTATAATTACACAGGTTTAAGCCAAACTTTTAATCAGGAAGTTATGTTGTGGAATGCTGCAATTGGCTATAAATTTTTAAAGAAAAATGCAGCAGAGCTAAGATTTTCGGTATTTGATATACTAAACAAAAACACAAGTATTAATCGAATTGTGAACGATACATACATTGAAGACAGCCAAACACAAGTGCTTAACCGATATTTTTTGGTAACTTTTATTTATAATTTAAGAAGCTACGCTACAACCGAAAATAAAAAGGAATAGTTTTTTTACTCTTCTGAATTAGTATTAAACATAGAGCTAAACAAATCGCCAAATTCTAAGCCATTAGAAATAACTTTTTTGCTTAATTTAGAATATTCTGCAAGACTGAATAGAACAAATTCCATTAAAAAATACAATTCATTTTCGTTTGATTTTGGATAATATTTTAGAACTAAATTTTTTAATCCTTTAACAGTGTTTAGTGCTTTTTTATAATCAGAATCATTTGCGTTTGAAAGCAAATTAATTAGGTTTCCACTTGCAAACCAATCTTCAATTTCTTGATAAACAGAAGATTCGTCATTTGTTTGCTCACCTTTTTTCTTTTTCAATTTTTCTGGACTTGGAAAATAATCTAAGAACAAACTTCGTATAGCTTTGCTTAGCAAATGTTGCGCAACAATGCCCGCACCTTCTTGCTCGCCTTCGTAAACTAATTCTACTTTACCTGTAATAGCAGGAATTACTCCATTAAAATCGGTTAACCTAATGTGAGTGTTTTTTTCATTGTTTACTAATGCTCTGAGCTCAGCGGAACTGATTAAGTTTTCGAAAGCGCTTATACTAAAGCGGGCTGAAATTCCACTTTTTACATCAACATATTCACTTTTTCTAGCTTCAAAACCAATTTGTTCAATTAAACTTTCTGCAATATCATTAGAGCCAACAAATTGTTTTTGTTCAGCAGTAAGTTTTGCTTCTTGTTGCGTTATATGTTTAGCAATTGAAATATTTTTTGGATAATGCGTTAAAATTTGACTGCCAATTCTATCTTTTAACGGCGTAACAATTGAACCACGGTTTGTATAATCTTCTGGATTTGCAGTAAACACAAACTGAATATCTAACAACAAACGTAATTTAAATCCTCTAATTTGAATATCGCCTTCTTGTAAAATATTAAATAACGAAACTTGTATGCGTGTTTGTAAATCGGGTAATTCGTTAATTACAAAAATGCAACGATTTGAGCGAGGTATTAATCCGAAATGAATTACTTTTTCATCGCTATAATTTAGTTTTAAGTTTGCAGCTTTTATTGGGTCAACATCGCCAATTAAGTCGGCTACAGTTACATCAGGTGTCGCTAGTTTTTCAGAATATCTATCATCTCTGTGCAACCAAGTTATAGGAGTGTTATCTTGTTTTTCTGCAATTAATTCAATTGCATATTTAGAAATTGGTTTAAAGGGATCATCATTAAGTTCAGAGCCTTCAACAACAGGGACATATTCGTTTAAAAGTTGAACCATTAATCGTGCAATTCTTGTTTTTGCTTGACCACGTAAACCCAATAAGTTGATATTGTGTCGAGATAAAATGGCTCTTTCAATATCAGGTATAACGGTGTCTTCATATCCTAAAACACCTTCAAAAACCTTTTCGTTTTTTTTAATTTTAGCAATTAAATTTTTTCTTAATTCATCTTTAATTGATAAGTACGAAAAGCCATTCTTTTTTAAATCCCCTAATGTTTTTATTTTATCTATATTCATAAAGCGTTATACTTATTTTATATTTTTTCTTCTGTTTGTTGTGTAATCATGAAAAATAAATTCTCCCAAACCTTTTAAACTGGTATAAAAAGCTTTTCCTTGATTGGCTTCGGTAAATTCTTCAATAAATTGCATTAAGTAATTATCTCGCGCAATCATAAAAGTTGTAATAGGAATTTTTAACCTTCTGCAAGCATGCGCTGCATTTAATGTTCGGTTAACTATTTTTCTATCCAAACCATTGCTATTCATGTAATATTCACCATTTTCAATAATACAGCTTGGTTTACCATCTGTAATCATAAAAATTTGTTTGTTGCTTGTTTTCTTTCTTTTCAAAATATCCATTGCCAATTCTAATCCTGCAACAGTATTGGTGTGGTAGGGACCAACTTGCAGGTAGGGTAAATCTTTTAGTGTAATTGGCCAAGCGTCGTTCCCAAATACAATAATATCTAAAGTATCTTTTGGGTATTTTGTTTTAATAAGTTCTGCAAGAGCAAGTGCTACTTTTTTTGCAGGAGTAATTCTATCTTCTCCATATAAAATCATTGAATGTGAAATATCAATCATTAACACAGTTGAAGTCTGTGTTTTATGTTCAGATTCATTAATTTCTAAATCTTTTTCTGTTAAAATAAAATTGTCTGTTCCATTGTTAATTTGTGCATTTTTAATGGAATCTGTAATTGCTATTTGCTCTGGTAAATCGCCGAATTGATACTCTCTTTTATCAGAAGAAATTTCGTTACCCTTTCCAATAAAAGGCGTTTTATGATTGCCAAGTCCTGATTTTTTTAATTTTCCAAAAATTTGATCTAAGGCTTGTTTTCGTATTTCTTGTTCGGTTTTTGAAGTAATTGAAATACCTCCGTTTTGCTTGTCATCTTTAATAAAACCTTTCTTTTTCAAATCATTCTTAAAGTCTTCTAAAGTATATTCATTAGTTGTTAAGCCATATTGTTTATCTAATTCATTTAACCAATCAAACGCTTCATCCACATCTCCATTGGTATGCAATAGTAATTCCTTAAATATTCCAAATAATTTTTCAAAAGGAGTTTCCTCTTTTGCATTATGTTTACTAAATTGAAATCCAAGCATACTACAACAACATAATTTTGACAATAAAGTTCAGCATTTTAAAACTATAATGGTTAAATTAATTATCTTATTTTTGTTTGGTACAAAATTTGACTCTTTTCAAAATAATTCAATATACTCGTTATGAAACGTTTTACACTTTTTTTAATTCTTGTTGCTTTTTCAAACACAATTTTAAAGGCACAAACTGAAGTTGTTTTTCAAGAAAAAATAGATGCCTATGTTTTGTTTAACAATACATCATCGCTTAGTTCAAATGCAAATCAGCTAATAAAAGGTTTAGCCGAAGGAAATGGTAAAAGTGTTGTAAGAACTGAGTTTACAATTAATTTAAAACAAAACTTACGCATTACTAAAGATGGAAATAATCATTCATTATTTGTTGATTTAAGTAATTTAAATCCAAGTGGAGATATTAATTATAGAGGGTTTTCGTTGCATCAAGAACTTATACCAAGCAATGCAGCATTTAAAATTGATGTGTTAGACAGAAATAATAATATTGTAAGAAAATTTGATTTTAAAGACGTTACTATTAAAAATAGAGAGTTAGATTTAGTTGAGGAACGTTTTATTGATACACTTAAAAGAGAACTTAAATTAGTAATTTACGATTTGCGATTTTTTTACTCAAATAACGCCATTAGCAATTTCAATTTTAAAACTTCGGTAATAAATAATTATTATTTAAGCGACGTTCCTTTAGCAAATGCAATGCAATTGTTACAGTTGGTAAACCCTATGGATGTTGATAATATACCCATGCATCAAACCAATTTATTAAACTGCGAAAACATTATTGCTGATGTAAATTCAAAAAAAATTCAGGAGAATTTACCCTTAAATGATTTTGATCCCATTCAGTTTAATTTAAAAATGAATGCTTTGCAAACCCAAGCTAACGTAAAGCGTAATGCCATAAATTTTGCCATCGCAACACTGCACGAAACGTATTATAATAGAGGTTTAGAAGCTTTAGCTAATAATCAAACTCTTGTTGCACAAAAATGGTTTACACGTTCGTTAGAAGTTAATCCAAACTTTGCGCCATCATTATTGCAATTAGCAAAAATTGATTTTGCAAACGGAAATTTAAACGATGCAGAAGCTCGTGTAAAAGACATTTTTATTAAAATGAATCCCGATCCGCAAACGCAACAATATAGTGGAGAGTTGGCTGCAAAAATTTCTTCGCAATATACAGCGTTAGGCGAGGAGCAAAACGAAAAAGGAAATTATCAGCAAGCATTAAATAATTTGCAAAGAGCAAAAAGCGTTTGTTCTACAATCCCTGGTTTGGTTTGTAACGAAAAAATGCAAGCCAATATAGCGCGTGCAAAAAATGGTATTTACACTACAATTGTAAAAGAAGGAACAAAGTTTTTTAACGAAGGAAATTTAAAACAAGCTGAAAACAAAGCAAACGAAGCCTATTTTTATCAAAGAGAAAATAACGAAGAAATTACTTCAACAACCGAAGTTGATGCGTTGATGGCTAAAGTAAAACAAATAGAATATAACCAAGTTGTATCTGAAGCAAAAACTATTTTAAAAAGTAAAAACTATACTAAAGCTTTGCAATTGTTTAATACTGCCGACGAATTAAAACAAAATTATAAACTAAAACATGATGTAAATTTTGATAAATTAAGAGCAGAATCTGCAAAACCTGTTTTGTTATCAAAAGTAGAAGAGGCGTTAAGTCTTGCTAACTCTAACAAATTAGATGCAGCTAAAACAAACGGAAAACAAATTGAAAACCAACAAACTACTTATGGTTTGCTAAACGACAAAGAATTAAATGCAAAATTAGATAAGTTGCAAGAAGCCATTTTTGCTCAAGAATGTGCTAATGCTTTGGTCGAAATTAAAAAAGCACATAACGAAGCCAAACAAGCAGTAAAAGATAAAGCGTTTATAAAAGCAGATGAGTTGTATTTACAGGCAATTGCTATTATGGACGAATATCCAATGTGTAATTTTGCCACCACAACTTTAAGAGATGAGCAAGTAACGAATTTGCCTGGTGCAACTTATCAAAAATTAATAAATCAAGTTGTTGAATTGCAGGATAGTTATCGCTACAAAGAAGCGGTAGAAAAGTACATTGCTACTGAGAAATATTTTTATCAATTAGAGGTTGGTAAATTGGGTTTAGTTAATTTATCGTTATTTGATTTTGGCGTAAAAAGAGGTAATACAAAATGGCAACAACATTTAGCGCAATACTTTTTAGAGAAAAAAGAATACGATAAGTCGTTGGCAATGTGTAAAGTTTTGGCAGAAAAAGGCATTAATCCTAAAAACTACAAATACACGCTTTACGATTTAGGAAAAGCTTATGGAGCTAAAGATAAGCTTGATAAACAGGGAGTTAAACCAAAAACTGAAGTGCTTGTTTATACGCAAGGAAATAAAAAACTAAATTTCTTTAAAAAAGGTTACTTAAAGTCGTTTTAAATTAACATAGAATTGTTTGTTAAATAACAGAAAAATTATACCTTAGATAGGATTTTTAGTCCCGAAAATTATTGGGTTTTTTAATTTATCTAAGGTTTATGAAAAAGAATTTTTTTTCAGTATGTTTTTTTCTTCTTGTAAGTTTAAATGCATTTTCTCAATTAACAGTTTCTGGGGGCTTTACAGCACAGCAATTAGCCGAAGCGTTAGCTGGTCCAAATATTACTGTTTTTAATGCACAAATAGTTGGCGCACCTGTTTCTTATGGAAAGTTTCAAGGTGGAACAGCTACTAATTTAGGGCTTAACAATGGAGTTGTTTTAACTTCTGGTAGCATTAATAACATGCTTGGGCCAAACAATTCCTCAAATAGAACTACTGTAAATAACACTCCTGGTGATGCTGATTTAACAATTTTAGCAGAGCAACCCACTTTTGATGCCACTTATCTTCAATTTGATTTTCAAGTACAAACAGAAAGTATAGAATTTGAATATGTATTTGGTTCTGATGAATATACCGAATTTATATTGGGGCAGTACAATGATGTTTTTGCTTTTTACATTAGTGGTCCGGGCATTGTTGGCAAAGAAAATATGGCTGTTATTCCAGCTACTAACGTACCCATATCAACAGGAACAGTCAATCAAAATAATTATTGGCAATACTACATTGATAATCCTTGGGGCGGTGGTGGAGCCGAAAGAATTCAGTACGATGGTTTTACAACAGTTTTAAAAGCAAAAAAAACAGGATTAATTCCTTGTCAAATTTATACGCTAAAACTTGCAATTTCTGATGCTGGTGATGATACTTGGGATTGCGGAGTAATGCTAAAAGAAGGAAGCTTAGTGCAAGGAACTGTTTCTGCAATTAGCAATTCGCCTAATGGTAACTCAAATGCTTTTGAAGGTTGTACAAAAGCTAGTTTTACTTTTAACTTAAACGAAGCAAAATTAACCAACACACAAATTAAATTTAATATTAGAGGTTCTGCCATTAATGGTGTTGATTATAATTACATCGATTCTATTTTTACAATTCCAGCAGGACAAACTAGTGCAACCGTATTTATGGTTCCTAAAACAGATGGAACCACTGAAGGAAACGAAAGTGTGTTTTTAATTTATGAACCTTATCCCTGTGCTCCAAAAGACACTGTTAAACTCTACATCAACGATTCTGATCCACTCAATTATACCTTGTCGGGCACAAATTTAGGCTGTAATGGCAACAACAGCGGACAGATAAATATTGCAAATTCGGGAGGTTTTTCGCCTTACAATTATACAGTTGTAGGATTAGGAAGTTACACCACATCGCCTATAACTAATTTGCCCGCTGGCACATATACCGTAAGAGTTAGTGATTCGTATGGTTGCGCTGCTGGCCCTGTTGCTGTTGGTTCTAACTATTCTGGTGGTCCTGTTTTTTTACCAGATGGAAACGGACAAGTTTATCAAACTGCATTAAATATTTCTGGTTTTGGAGCAGGACAAACATTAACTAGCTTAAATCAATTAACTTCTATTTGTATGACCATGGAACACTCAGCAATGGGTGAAGTTTTAATAGAATTAATTGCGCCAGATGGGCGAGTAATTGTGTTGAAAGAATTAAAAGGAAATGCTCCAGCCGATTTAGGTGAGCCTATTGCAAAAGGTCCTGTAGATGGAAACAACTCTAATGTTGACCCAGGTGTTGGATATGGTTATTGTTTTACGCCAACGCCAACATACGGAACGATGGTAAGCGAAAGAAGTAACTACACGCACACTTATGTAGATTTAACTGGCAGAACTTTAACAGGAAAATATTTACCAGCAGGTTCGTATCAATCGTATGAGTCTTTAGCTGGTTTAGTTGGTGCGCCATTAAATGGAAACTGGACGCTTCGTGTTACAGATTCTAATCCGCAAGATAATGGTTGGGTTTTTGATTGGGGAATTAGCTTAAATGCTGGTGATGCAGATTCTGTAGTAGTTTTAACGCAACCTGTTAGACCAAGTTTTGCTGCAACAATGGGGCAACCAGCTTGTGGTGCAACAAATGGTTTTATAAATATAACTACAACAAGTCCTACTAGTATAACTTCATACTCATGGAACAATGGAGCAACAACTAAAAATATTAGCAATCTTTCTTCTGGTGCTTATAAACTTACTGCAATAGATGCTAATTTATGTAGTTACGATACTACTTTTTTATTGCAAAATAATTCAACATTATTAGCGAGTATAACTTATTCATTAATTACTTGTAATGGAAATAATAACGGAAAAGCCTCAGTTGCTGTAACTGGAGGCACACCAAACTTTACTTATTTATGGAGTAATGGTTCAACAAATGCATCCATTTCAAATTTAGCAGTAGGCAACTATAACGTTAAAGTAACAGATAATGCCAATTGTTCGGCTTTAAAATCAGTTTCTATTACTCAGCCACAATTATTATCAATTAACGCATCGGCCACCAACGAAACTTGTGGCGAAGAAAACGGACAAGTAGCTGTAACAATAGCTGGAGGAACTACGCCATACACTTTTCAGTGGAGTAATGGCAGTACTAATGAGGATATTAACTTTCTACAAGCTGGCACATATTCGTTAACAGTTAGAGATGCAAATTTGTGTACAACAACAGCAACTTATACTATAATTAACGAAGTTTCTAATTGTGTAATTAATTGTAATATAGAAATTGGTAGTGGAATTATAAGTAACGAAAATTGTGGAAATGCCGATGGTGCAATTAATATAAGTGTTTTAAATGGTTCAATTCCTTACACATTCAACTGGAATAATAATAAACACACCGAAGATATTACTGGATTATTTGCTGGTACATATTCTGTTGTTGTTATTGATGATAATTTATGCGAAGCTACTGCCACATACACTGTAATTAATCAAACTAGTGGTTTTGTAATATCTAACCCTGTTGTAACAAACGAAACGTGTGGAAACAAAGTAGGAGCAATAGCTCACACGGTAAGTGGTGGGGTTTTACCTTACAAATTTTTATGGAGTAATGGTGCTACAAACAGGAATATTACAGGTTTAAGTGCTGGCACATATACACTAACCGTTACAGATGCTGTAAATTGTAAAATTGTTCAACCGTATACAATTTTAAATAATAGCGGAACATTATTACAAACCTATGGTAATGCTGTAAACGAAGTTTGTACCAATTCAAGAGGCTCAATTGATATTTCAATTGCAGGTGGTAATCCTAATTATTCTTATCGTTGGAATACAGGTCAGTTGACGCAAGATTTAATAAATATTTCTTCTGGAACTTATGTGTGCACAATTACAGATTTAGCGGGTTGTAAAATATATACACCTCAATATGTTGTAACAAATCAATCGGGCACTTTAGCCATATTCGATACTGATATTTATGATGAAGTGTGTAGTAATACAAACGGAAGAATTAATGTTGACATGATTGGTGGTCAAACTCCGTATTCATTTTTATGGAGTAATGGTTCTACCAATCAGTTTGTAAATACTTTAAGCGCAGGAACTTATACTTGCCGAATTACAGATTTTAATGCCTGTGTAGTAAATACTCCAGTACTCGAAGTTCAAAACGCAACTGGAACTTTACAATTAGCAAGTATTGCCGTTACTAACGAAATTTGCGATAATAATTTAGGCGCTATTGATGTTGAAGTAATAGGAGGAACGCAGCCATTAACTTATACTTGGAGTAATTTTTCAAACACGCAAGATTTAACTAATCTTAGTGAAGGTAATTATTCGTGTATTATAAAAGATGTAGATAATTGTCAGTTAAACATTAATACAAGTATTTTAAACACACAAGGAACGCTACAAATTACAAGCAAAACAATTACTAACGAAACTTGTGGAAACGCAAATGGTGCCTTTTCAATTGTAACAAGTGGCGGTAGTTTACCTTTAGCATATACTTGGAATAACGCAAATACTAATCAAAATTTAACAGGTTTAGTAGCTGGTTATTATGCAGTAGAAGTTAGAGATAACAATGGTTGTAAAGCAAACGAATCGGGTACACTTTTAAACCAAACAGGAACTTTAGCAATTAATTCTATAACAGCTAATAACGAGGTTTGTGGAAATTCTGGAGGCTCAATTAATTTATCGGTTACAGGTTCGCCACTAACATATACTTGGAGTAATGGTGCTACAACTCAAAATATTTCAGGTTTGCAAGCAGGCACTTATACCTGTACAATAAAAAATTCTTTAAACTGTAAAGTAAATACTGGTAATGTTTTAATTCAAAATACTTCGTCTGGTTTTAGCTTAACAAGTTCTGCTGTAAACGAAAATTGTAGCAATAGTTTAGGTAGTATTTCATTAACAACAATTGGTGGTGTTGCCCCATTATCGTATACTTGGAGTAATGGTTCTACCAACAAAAATATTTCTGGTTTAACAGCAGGAACATATACCGTTACAGCAAAAGATGCGGGCAATTGTAGTGTAATAAAAACGGTTATTGTGGGTAATAATGTGGGCACATTAGCAATTACAAATGCTTTAGTTACTGCTGAGATTTGTGATAATAATCAAGGTTCTGTACAATTGCAAATAGGTGGAGGACAAACTCCTTACTCATTTTTATGGAGTAATGGTTCTACTAACCAAAATATTAGCGCACTTTCTTTTGGAACTTATACCTGTAGAATTACAGATAATAATAATTGCAGAATTTTTTCTCCAGTATATAATGTAACCAATAATTCAGGAACTCTTGTTTTAGATAATGTTATTGTTGCAAATGAAGAATGTAATAATGATTTGGGTTCTGTTTTGTTGTATGTATCTGGCGGAACTAGTCCGTATACATTTGCATGGAATAATGGAGCTACAACAGAAAATATAACTGGTTTATCTGCAGGTAATTATACATGTTTAATTTCTGATGATAATGGTTGTTCAATAAACGTTGCTCGAACTGTAAATAACGATATTATCGATTATCAACCCGATAATTTTACAGTTGCTTCATCAAGCGTTTGTTTAGGACAAAGCAATGTTATTTATACTGTACCAAATAATACATTGGCAACTTATACTTGGTCTTATTCTGGTGCTGGCGCAACAATTACTGGAACAGGAAATTCAGTTTCTGTTAACTTTTCTCTTTCTGCAACAGCTGGAACGTTAAGTGTAAGAGCAACTACAAGTTGTGGAGTTAGTTCGCCCCGAAGTATTGCAATTTCTATTGTAAACCCACCAGCACAGCCTTCAGCCTTTACTTTTAGTTCTCCAAATGTTTGTCAAGGTCAAAATAATGTTTTGTATGCAGTTACTAACAACCCAGCTGTAAGTTACACTTGGTCTTATTCTGGGGCAGGGGCAACAATTAACGGTACTGGAAATAGTGTACTTATTAATTATAGTAATATAGCAACTTCTGGTGTATTAAGTGTAACTGCGGTTAATGGCTGTGGAGCTAGTACAGCAAGAACAATATCTGTTTCAGTTGGAACAATAACTTCAATAACTTCGCAACCAGCATCTGTAACAGTTGCGGCAGGTAGTACAACAAGTTTTTCTGTTTCGGCAACGGGTAATAACTTAAATTACCAATGGCAAATTAATACTGGAGGTGGGTTTAATCCAATTTTCCCAGATGGAATTCATACCGGACAAAACTCGCCAACACTTACAGTTACTGGTATTACAGTACCTATGAACGGATATAGATATAGATGTTTTGTAAGTGGCTTTTGTGGCGGTTTCCAAACCTCATCTGTTGCTACATTATCTGTTATTTTGCCAGCTTGTACTGGCGCGCCTAATGCAGGAACTACAACTGCATCAGTAGCAACGGTTTGTAATAATGCTCCATTTACTTTAAGTTTAACAGGAGCTTCTTTAGTAGCTAGTTTAACTTATCAATGGCAAATTTCTACTAACAACGTTACATATTCAAATATTTCGAGTGCAACAGCTGCAACATTAGTAACAACCCAAAGCGTTGCCAATTATTATAGATGTGTTGTAACATGCGCAAGCAGTTCTTTATCATCAAACTCAACACCTTTACTTTTAAATATGGGTTGTGGTGTGTTAATGAGTAATGGAAGCACATCAACTTGTAGTGCTAATTTTTACGATAGTGGCTCAACTACTACTAATTATAGCGACAACCAAAATTTAACACATACATTTAATCCATCAACAGTTGGAGCTTCTATTCAACTAGCATTTTCGTCATTTATATCTGAAGAAAATTTTGATTTCATAACTATTCATAACGGTCCAACTATAGGCGCACCTGTAATTTATGGTCCCGCTTCTGGAAACTTAACCATACCAACATTAACCTCTACACATCCAACAGGAGCATTAACAGTTCAATTTACATCAGACCAATCGCTTACTTTAGCTGGTTGGCAAGCAACAGTATCGTGTACATTGCCTTGTACTGGTACACCAAATGTTGCAACAACTATTTCGAGTGCAAATGCTGTTTGCCCTGGAGAACAGTTTACATTAAGTTTAAATGGATTAGGAAGTAATTCGTCGGGCTTAAATTTTTTGTGGCAGCAATCGTTAAATAACGTTACGTATAACAACATTCCGATGAGTAATTTTTCTACTTTAGATAGAAGTCAGAATCAAGCTACCTATTATAGATGTGTTGTTACTTGCCCTAGCAGTGGTTTGTCGGCTACATCATTACCTGTTAGAGTTTTAATGACTCCATTATCAACTATAACATCACAACCTGTTTCAGTTACAGAAAATCCTGGCGATAATACAAACTTTAGTATAACAGCAACTGGAACTGGTAATTTTTACCAATGGCAAGTTGACCAAGGTTTTGGGTTTTTTGATATTTTTGATGATGGTACTTATTTCAATACAAACTCTACAACTTTAGATATAATTAATATTCCAGCTGAAATGGATGGTTATATTTTTAGATGTTTAGTTTACAATTCTTGTTTTGAATCTATAAATTCAAATGGAGCTACATTAGATTTAGTAATTCCTCCTTGTTCAGGTACTCCTAACGCTTCAACAATTGTTACAAATCAAAATCCAATTTGCGAAGGTGGTTTCTTGTCATTATCATTAACCGGATTAGGTTCTGATTTGGGAGGATTAACTTATCAATGGCAAACATCTTCCAATAATGTTTCGTTTACAAATCTTGTAGGTGAAACTGCTAGCACTTTAAATTTATTTCCAACTCAAGATTTATATTACAGATGTGTTGTTAGATGTACTTCTAGTACTTTAACTAGAAATTCAACATCGTTACTAATTGATGTAATTAATACTGTTTCAATAACTAGTCAGCCATTATCAACAGGCGTAATAGTTGGAGGTACAACAAGTTTTACAGTTGGTGCAACAGGTTCTGGTATAACTTATCAATGGCTTGTTATTGACGATTTTGGTTTCAATTTTATTTTTGATGGCGGTAATTATAGTGGAACTAACACAGCCACACTTACCGTTACTAATGCAAACATTGCTTTAGATGGAAATGAGTATATATGTCAGTTATTTGATGATTGTGGTAATTTTATTATGACTAATAATGCCACGTTAACAATTTTAACTGGACCTTGTTCGGGAACTCCATCAGGTGGCAATTCAGTTTCTAACTTAGCAACTGTTTGTGGTAATACGCCATTTACACTGAGTTTGTCTGGCTCATCGCCATCAACAGGTTTAACTTATCAATGGCAAATATCATCAGACAATACAACTTTCACTCCAATTCCTGGCGCTACATCTACAACTTTAGTTACAACACAAAGTGCTAACAATTATTATAGATGTGTTGTAACTTGTACGAGTAGTTCACAATCATCTAACTCAGTATCTGTATTGGTTTCTGTTGCTTGCGATGTAATTATGACAAATGGAACAACAACAACTTGTGGCGCTAATTTTTACGATACAGGAGGTTTGTTTGGTAATTACATGGATGACGAAAATTTAACGCACACTTTTTATCCAGAAGCAGGAGGAGGTTCTATTCAATTGAACTTTAATTCTCTTGATACAGAGCAAGATTGGGATTTTATTACAATTTTTAATGGACCTGATGCATTTTCTCCAGTATTATATGGTCCAGGTTCTGGATTTCAATTTCCAGGTATTTTAGAATCTACAGATTTAACAGGGGCAATTACAGTTCAATTTACTTCGGATCAATTTGTAACTGCAAGTGGTTGGGATGCTTTTGTTTCGTGTACACAATCAACAACAGCTAGTTGTTCAGGTTCACCTGATATTTCAACTGCAATTGCTAGTAGTACTAATGTTTGTAGTAGCGACATTTTTTCACTAAGCCTATCAGGATTACCTTTTGTAACTGGTTTTACTTATCAGTGGCAAAGCTCAACTAACAATATTTCGTATAGCAATATTGTTGGAGCTACTTCTTCTACATTAAATACTTCGTTATCCCAAAATACTTATTATCGTTGTCGTGTAACTTGTTCTGCTAGTTCATTATCATCAAATTCAACATCAGTTTTTGTTGAATTAAATACAGCAACAATTATTAGTCAGCCATCAGATATTAGCGTTGTAGCAGGTTCTAGCACCAGTTTTGAAGTTGTTGCAAATGGTAATGGTTTATCTTATCAATGGCAAGCTAACAATGGAGCAGGTTTTAATAATTTATTTTTAGACGGTATTCATAATAATGTTGATGCACCTACTTTAGATGTTATGACAACCACTTTAGGAATGAATGGTGATTTATACAGATGTATTATTACCGATGCATGTGGTTCAATCATAACTTCTTCTGTAGTAACATTAACTGTTACAGCAACTGCTATTGCACCTTCTATTACAAGTAATCCCCTAAATGTTGCCATTTGTGGTGGTTTAAATACTTTTTTTAGTATTTCTGCAACTGGTTCTAATTTAACATACCAGTGGCAACAAAATGATGGCTTTGGTTTTACAAATATTGTAAATGGAGGCGTTTATAGCAATGCTACCACATCAACTTTATTATTAACAGGCGTTACATCATTAATGAATGGATACACTTATCAATGTGTTGTAACAGGTATAACGGGTACTCCACAAACATCAGAAGTAGCTACACTCACAATAGAAACAACACCAATAGCACCAACATCTTTTGTTGATTTTGATACAAATTTATGTGCAGGCGATGCGGGTTATTATTCAGTATCTCCAATTGAAGCAAGTTTAACTTATAATTGGAGTTTTTCTGAAACTGGAGCAACAATTAATGTATTAACTAGTGGAGCCATATTTAATTATGATGAAACAGCTGTAAGTGGTTATGTGAGTGTTGTAACTTCTAACACTTGTGGTGTTAGTGCAGAATTAACACAATTAGTTACAATATCATCACTACCATCAATTCCTTATTTTACAGATAGTGTTCTAACAGTTTGTCAGTTGCAAAATGCTGTTAAATATGCAGTAGTTAGTAAAGATAATATTACCTATACTTGGAGTTATTCTGGATCAGACGCTACTTTATCAGCCAATGCAAATGAGCTTTTAATTAGTTTTGGAGCAGGAGCAACGTCGGGTAAATTAACAATTAAAGCCGAAACTATTTGTGGCATTAATTCAGAAAATTCAATTGATATTACTGTAGCAATAACTCCAGAAGTAATTATTAAAACAAGTGTAGATTCTGTTTGTGTTACCGATGAAGTTTTAGCTATTGAGGTTAGTCCATTAGGCGGAACACTATTCGGAACTGGAGTTATTGCAAACACTTTTAATCCTGCTTATTCTGGCATTGGAACATTTGTTTTAACCTACACTGTTAAAAACGAAAACAACTGTACGTACTCTGCAACTAAATCAATTTTAGTTTACGAAAACTTCGTGCAAGATGGAGCTGTAATTTCACTTTTCCCTAATCCTAGTAATGGAGAGTTTTATTTAAGAAACCTTAAAAAAGGCGAAATTGTGCAAATTTACAATACACTTGGGCAAGTAGTTTATTATGCCGAAATACAAGTTGACTTAAAAGAAGCTTATATAGTAAACATTGTTGCGAGAGGAGTTTACGAAGTTAGAGTTTTATTAAATAGTGAACCTGTATTTAAAGGTAGAGTGGAAATAAACAGATAATAAATTCTACTTATAAACTAAAAAAGCGACGTAATTATTACGTCGCTTTTTGTTTTTATTAAGGTTTCCAATTTTCTGGACGTTTGTGTTTCCAACGTTTGTGGCTCCATAACCAATATGCAGGTTCTTCAATTATCGCTTCTTCTAATGCGCGCGTATGTGCCTCGGTTATTTCGTATTTTTTTGTTAGTTGAGGTTCAGTTACTAATACTTTATATTTAATGGTATAATGCCCGCGTTTAACCTTTCTAATATCTGCAAAAAGCACAGCATAATTAAATTCTTTAGCATATTTTTCTGTTCCAAACAAAACTGGAGTATCTTGGTTTAAAAATGTTGTCCAGTAGCATTTTAATGGATTGCTTGGTGCTTGATCGGTAAAAATACAAGTTGCATGTAATGTATTGTTTTCAGTTAAATTTTTGTAGGTAGAAGTAACTTCTGGTGCAGCAATAAGTTTCATTCCAGTTTTGCTTCTCGAATCAAACATTAATTTATTAAAAAATGGGTTTGTTAATGGCTTGTAAATTCCCAAAACCAAATAGTTTTTGTTATGACTTGGTAACGAAACAGCATGCCATTCCCAGTTTGCATAATGCCCAGCCGTTATAATTAAATTTTTATTTTGCTCGGCAAACGGAATCAAAATTTCTTTATTTAATACTTTATATCTTTTATGAAGTTCTTCTTCCTTCATGGATATAAACTTTAAACTTTCAACCATTAAATCGCAAAAGTGGCTATAAAATTCTTTTGCAATAACTTCAATTTCTTTAGCGCTTTTATCTGGAAAAGAGTTTATTAAATTTTCATAAACAATTTTTTTTCGATATTTAATTAAGTAAAAAGTAATGTAATACAAAGTATCAGAAACACGGTAGAGTACCCAAAATGGACACAAAGAAAGTGGTTTTAAAAATAAATAATATAAAAGGTAATTTCCCATTTATTAATTTTAATCAAAAAGATTATAAATTATTTTTAAAACACATTAATTATTTTGCTATTAAACTAGTAGTTGTAGTATGCATTATTGCGAAAATTGAAAATATACAATATCAGGAATTATCAGAATTTTAATTTTTACAATTGTAAATTAGTTCGTTTGTGTTTCCAACGTTTGTGGCTCCAAAGCCAATAGGCTGGGTCTTCAATTATATTTTGCTCTAAAAAGCGTGAGTGCATTTCTGTAATTTCGTTTTTACTTGTAGTTGCAGGATTTTCGCACAAAACAACACTTTCAATTGTATAATAGCCGCGTTTTATTTTTTTTATTTTACCTACTAAAACCGGATAATTATATTTTACAGCAAACTTTTCTGTACCTGTAAGTATTGGAGTGTCTTGATTTAAAAAGGTTGTCCAATAGCATTTTGATGGGTCGGAAGGAGCTTGATCTATTAAAAAAGCAGTTCCGCTTAACCTGTTTTTGTTTTCTGAAAAAGTGTGAGGCAATTCTCGCGGAGTTATAAGTTTAATACCTGTTTTACTTCTTATTTTAAACATTTTATCATTAAAAAACTTATTTTTTAAAGGTTTGTAAACTCCAAAAATTAAATGTTTAGAACTATGTGTTGGTATAGAACTCGCAAGCCATTCCCAGTTTCCGTAATGACCTGCAATTAGTATTAAATTCTTATTTTCTTTAACAAAAGGTTCGTAAATTTCTGGATTTAAAAGTTTAAAGCGCTTTAACAATTCCGCTTCACTCATCGAAATTAACTTAATGCTTTCTCCTATAACGTCACAAAAATGGCTGTAAAATTCTTTAGCAATTAGGTCAATTTCTTTAGCAGATTTATTAGGAAATGCATTTGTTAAGTTTTGATAGACAACTTTTCTACGGTAACGAGCAATGTAATAAACTAAAATATAAAATATGTCTGATACTCGATAAAGTATCCAAAACGGTAGTAAGGATATAGGTTTTATTATTAAGTAATACAGTAAGTAATTGCCCATTCAGTTATTTGAACTTACAAAATTAGAATTTATTTTCAATTTATGTCATTCTGTCACAAAACTTCTATTGGCATAGGCTTTGAATAGATAGAGCAAACGATTTTTTTAACTAAATATATTATGGCTACACAAACTGGTAAAATCAATGTTCAAACGGAAAACATTTTTCCAATTATTAAAAAATTCTTGTATTCCGACCACGAAATATTTTTGCGTGAGTTAGTATCTAACGCTGTTGATGCCTGCCAAAAGTTAAAAACACTTACTGCGCTTGGCGAAAACAAAAGCGAATTGGGTAATTTGTTGGTTGAAGTTAAAATAAACAAAGAAGCTAAAACCATTACCATTAGTGATAACGGTATTGGTATGACTGCCGAAGAAATTGAAAAATACATTACACAAATTGCATTTTCGGGTGCAGAAGAGTTTGTAAATAAGTACAAAGACAAAGCAGAAGCCAACAATGCCATTATTGGTCATTTTGGTTTAGGATTTTACTCTGCTTTTATGGTGGCAGCCAAAGTCGAAATTTTTTCGCAATCGTTTAAAGAAGGAACAAAAGCTGTGCGTTGGGAGTGTGATGGATCGCCTGAATACACTATTGATGATACTACAAAAACAAGTCGTGGTACTGATATTGTTTTGCATATTGCTGATGATTCTGTTGAGTTTTTAGAAGACCAAAGAATAGAAACTTTATTAACTAAATATTGCAAATTTTTACCTGTGAACATTAAGTTTGGCACTAAAGAACAAAGTGTTTACGATGCTGATGGAAAAGTTGACGAAAAAGCAGCAAAAATTGTTTCTGATAAAATTATCAATAACCCAACTCCAGCTTGGACTAAAAAACCAATCGATTTAAAAGACGAAGATTACAAAGCTTTTTACAGAGAATTGTATCCATTTAATTTTGAAGAACCATTGTTTCACATCCATTTAAATGTTGATTATCCTTTCAACTTAACAGGAGTTTTGTTCTTTCCAAAATTGAAAAAATCAATGGAAGTACAAAAAGATAAAATTCAATTGTATTCAAATCAAGTTTTTGTAACCGATTCAGTAGAGAATATTGTACCCGATTTTTTAACGCTTTTGCAAGGAGTTATCGATTCGCCAGATATTCCGTTAAATGTATCGCGTAGTTATTTACAAAGTGATGGTAACGTAAAAAAAATAAGCTCTCACATTACTAAAAAAGTTGCCGATAAATTAGAAGAAATCTTTAAAAAAGATAGAAAAGATTTTGAAGCAAAATGGAACGATATTAACGTGTTTATTAAATACGGAATGTTGAGCGACGATAAGTTTTACGAAAAAGCGGTTAAGTTTTTCTTGTTTAAAAACACTGCCGACGAATACTTTACTATTGAAGAATACCAAGAAAAAGTAAAAGCAGCACAAACCAATAAAGAAGGCAAATTGGTTATGTTGTATTCTAACAATCCTGTTGAACAACATAGTTTTATTGCTACAGCAAAAGAGCGTGGTTACGATGTGTTAACTATGGACGGACCGTTAGATTCACACTTTGTAAACCAAATGGAAAGTAAGTTAGAAAACGTTCAATTTGCCCGTGTTGATGCCGATACTATTGATAAATTAATCAATAAAGAAGAGGCAATGCCGAGTAAGCTTTCGGAAGAAGAACAAAACAAATTAAAACCAATTATTGAAGGTGTTGTTCCAAAAGAAAAGTTTACAGTACAGTTTGAGAGCTTAAGCGAAAAAGACCAACCTATGCTAATTACGCAAAACGAGTTTATGCGCCGTATGAAAGATATGAGCGCTATGGGCGGAGGCGGAATGGGCTTTTACGGACAAATGCCCGAAATGTATAATTTGGTAATTAATTCGAATCATCCATTAATTACAAAAATGAATGCAATGGTTGATGCTGATGAACAAAAGAAATTAGCAAAACAAGCAGCCGATTTAGCTTTGTTATCGCAAGGATTATTGAAAGGCGAAGAGCTAACCAATTTTATTAAGCGCAGCATTGATATCATAGTTTAAGGTTTAAAATTCAAGGTTCAAAGTTCGGAGTGTGTTAAAATAATATTTTAACTTTAAGCGCTTTGAATTTTGAATCTTAAATTTTGAATTAAAAAATTGTTTAGAAATTTTAAATACAGTACCATGTCGTTTTTCGGTAAATTAGTAGGAGGTGGCTTAGGCTTTGCTTTAGGTGGCCCAATTGGTGCCATAATAGGTTTTGCCTTAGGTGCTGTTTTAGATGATACAAAAGTTGTTGTGCAAAAAAGTGGTGTTAAACGCAATACTGCTGAAAGCGATTTTACAGCTAGTTTATTGGTGCTTTGTGCTGCTGTTATGAAAGCCGACGACAAAGTATTAAAAACAGAATTAGATTACGTTAAAAGCTTTTTTATAAAACATTTTGGAGTAGACCACACCAAAGAGCAAATGCTTTTGTTTCGCGAAATTTTAAAACAAGATATTCCTTTGTATGATGTGTGTAATCAAATACGTCACAACATGGATGCTGCTTCGCGTTATCAGCTTATTCACTTTTTGTTTGGTTTATCTAAAAGCGACGGACATACTTCCGTAAAGGAGCTAGACGTTATACAAAGTATAGCAGGTTATTTAGGAATTTCGGTTGCCGATTTTAACTCAATGAAAGCCATGTTTTACAAAGATGTGGACAGCGATTATAAAATTTTAGAAATAGATAAAAATGCATCCGACGAAGAAATTAAAAAAGCCTATCGCAAAATGGCGGTTAAATTCCACCCCGATAAAGTAAGTAATTTAGGTGCAGAAATTCAGAAAGACGCCAAAGAAAAATTTCAGCGTGTGCAAGAAGCCTACGAAAAAATTAAAAAGGAGCGAGGCATAGCTTAGTTTGTCTATTTAGAATAAAATACGTATCTTTGAAATAAATACACGTGTTATGACTACCAAGCTAACTTTAACAGTAGAAAAATCTATTATTGAAAAGGCAAAAATCTACGCTAAACAAACAGGTAGAAGTCTTTCAGAGCTGATTGAGAATTATTTGGAAACAATTATTCAAGATAATTCAAATAATCAAATTTCTCCAAAACTTAAGAAAATTGTTGGTTCAGTAAAACTGCCTAAAAATTTTGATGAGAAAAAAGAATTGCGTTCTTATTTAGAAAATAAACACCTATGATTAAAGTATTTGTTGATACCAATATTTTAATTGACTTACTTGCCGATAGAAAACCGTTCAGTAAATTTGCTATTGAAATTTTTAATAAAGCTGAAAATAAAAAAGTAAAACTATATACTTCTTCTCATTCTATAGCAACCACACATTATTTGCTTAAAAAATATATTGAAGAAAAAGAATTAAGATCTATTTTATATAATTTAATGGAATACATTAATGTTATTTCTGTAGATACAGATATTCTTAAAAAAGGGCTTAAATCTAAGCACAAAGACTTTGAAGATGCAATTCAAATAATAAGTGCTTATACCGTTGATAGAATTGATTACATTGTTACTCGAAATATAAAAGATTTTAAAGATTCTGAAATTTCAGTTATTAGTCCTGATGAATTAGTTAAAAAGATTTAACTAAAAACAAAACAAAACAAACCAGTTATAGCTTAGTTTCACCTTTATTTTTTATGTATTTGACCAAAATTTTTAGTAAGAATTTTGGTTTTTTGATTTAGGATATCTAGTTTTTTTAGTTTAGGTTTACTTCATACAATAAATTTATTTTTAAATAAAGCTCAAACTATGAAACTAAAAATCACACTACTTATTCTTGTTTTGTCAGTAATTTCGGTACAAGCTCAAATAAAAATAAAAGTTCCGGCTGTTAAGATTGAAAACAAACAAGAAAAATCTCAGCCCGAAAAAGCAAAAAGTTCTAGTAGTAATTCTTCTACAACATCTTCTAGTGAAGCTGCTTATAAAGTAAACGATAAAGTCTCTATCGAAGAAAATGCTAAATGGTATCCTGGTTATATTATGGAAGTTAACGGCGATAAATATAAAATTCATTACGATGGTTACGATCCTAAATATGATACATGGGTTACAACAGCGCGTTTAAAAAGTTTGGGAGGAAGTAATTCTTCAAGCACATCAAGTTCAACAACTTCTACTTCCAGCGCTTCTTCTGGCACATTTAGAGTAGGCGATTTGGTTGAATATTTTTACCGCGATAAATGGGTTGATGCTGAAGTAGTTTCTCCTATTAGTAGCGCAGGCCGTTATCAGGTAAAATTTTCTGAATCGATGTACGAATATGCTTATCCAAAAGAATTAAAAGCAACATCAAAAAAGAATGCTGAAGATACTCGTAACGAAGCTACAAAAGCTAGAATGGCATCGTACGGAACGTTATACAAAGAAGGGGAGCAAGTGTGGATAAATTCTCCATCAAATGGAGTTGATAATTTTATTGGAACAATTGTAAGTTCGCAAAATGTAGAATCGAAAGATTATTACGATGTAAAACGCGAAACTGGAACGATAAAAGTAAAACATACAGAAATCCTTTCTAAATATGATGCTTCGAACACGGAGCAAAATAGAAAAATGATGATTCCAAAAAATTCATATCCTACTCCTGCAAACGGAGAAATTATTGAATATTTGGATGCTAAATTTAATGTGTGCGATATTACTCAATCTAAATACTGTAGAGTATACAAACCAGCAGGCCCTAATAAAGCTGTTAATGATGATATTTCGTTTTACTATAAAAACGGACAATTGTATTGGAAATGCAAATGCATTTACATTGATAAAGTAAATAGCGAAAAAGATAAATATGTTGGATTAATAACTATTTACAAAGAAAACGGTGAAGAAGATCAAATTGCATTGTTTGATAAAGCAGGTAACAGAGAATATTATGGCGATCCACAACAATTAAAAAACGCAAAGTATAAAATTGGAGAAGAAGTACAATTGCTAACATCAAGTGGCGATCAAGAAGCATGGGTGCCAGCAGTAATTATTTGGCCAAAAGGGAGCGATGCTTATTTAGTTTCTACACCCAATTACGCCAATACTTTTGGTAATAAGTCAACCTACGAAAGTTATATTCGTCCTGCAAATATGCCAATAACTTACATATATGGAAAAGGGCTCACTCCAGGACCTGCAGAGGCTCACATACAAAATTTAGCGAAAAACGAATTATTGGCATTACGCCCTGGCGCAACTATTATTAAAAATGAAATGAATAGTAGAGAATGGTCAATAACATTAGATGTTTTTAAAATTCCTGATCACAGAACTAAAAACGGAAGAATGTTATTTAAAATGCCTGATGGCGAGTTGCGTGCAATATATTACGTTTACAGCGAAACATATATTAATGGAGGCGGATACCAAAAGAAAAATTCGTTAGACGGTTTGAACGGAGAAATACCTGTAAAAAGCTATCAGTAATTTTAAATTTATTTTTCTAAAATAATTCTCATAAAATGAAAACAACAAACTTTGCTTTTGCATTTTTCTTTTTAATTTGTTTTGCTGCCACTGCGCAAATCGATTATAAAACACAACCTAAAAATGGCTATTACGAAGATTTAAAAAAGCTCGTTTTGCCTGTAATTCCATCACAAGCACAATTAATAGCAGCTAAAGCAGAAGTTATTCCTAATGGTTTTAAAGACACGCTTTTAAAATACGATTGGTACGAAATAGCGAACTATTATTTTTATGATAAAGAATATAGTTCTTATTTTTTAGATGATTTAGAAAGTCGCGAAAAAATACAAGCAAGTAATCAGTTTAATTTTTGTAGGTATACTACAAAAGGAGTACGTTATGATATGAGTTTGTTTCGTTACAAAGACGGTTCGCTAAAAGTAAACCATACCACTTTTGATGAAAACATAGCAACAAAATTAAGTGATGTTAAAAAAGTAGGAACTAAATTTATGATGGTAACCTTGGTTTTTGGTGAACAGGAAATGAACGAAATTTTATCTTACAAAAATGGCGTAATGATATTAAATATAAAGCAAAGTCCAAGCGCAACAGTCAAACGTTATCATATAGCTTATATGGCAGTTCCTAAAGGGTTTTAATAGCGAGTATCGATTAAAACTCTAACGAACTTTGTTTGTATTCTTGCTCGTGATTAAGCAACCACTTTTTTTTAGAAATACCTCCCGCATAACCCGTTAAATCGCCATCAGAACCAATTACTCGGTGGCACGGAATAATAATTGCAATTCTGTTCATTCCGTTTGCGTGGGCTACAGCTCTTATTGCTTCCGGATTTTTTAATGCGATTGATTGTTGTTTATACGAACGTGTAGAACCAAAAGGAATGGTTTGTAATTCTTCCCAAACTTGCTGTTGAAAAGCAGTTCCGGGTGTAACTAATTGTAGTTCAAATTTTTTTCGCGAACCTTTAAAATATTCATCAAGTTGTTTGCGCAGTACATCAAAATGTTTGTTTTCGGCAGGAACAATAGTGGCGTTTAAAAGTTTGAGTAATGATTTTAATTCCGATTCTAAATTTTGTCTATCCGTAAATTCTAAAAGGCAAATACCATCATCAACAGCACAAGCAAACATTGGCGCTAAAGGCGTTTCAATGCGAGTTATGTTTAGTATTTGTTTGTTACTTTCAGTAGTAGGAGATACCTCAAAAATAGATTTAAAAGAATCGCTAAAACCGCTTAAAGAATCGTAAAATGGATTACTCATTTTTATAAATTGTATCTACCTCTTTTACAAAATTAGCAGATAATATTTCTGCTTCTGTACTATTATGTTTCAAAACAATTTTTTTAGTTGTGCTAACTCAACAGAAGAAAGAGAATTATTTATCGAAAAAAAATGTTTCAATTGCCATTCTTGCGTTTTTTCGGCTTGCTTGCTCATGGGCTTGTCCCAAGGAGGATACACACGCATACCGCGTTTACCTTCTTTGTTATTTCCCGAAATTATTTTTTGTTGAAGCAACACCGATTTAGGAAAAATAAACTGCCCTATATTAGCTTCATTGCGAACGCTGATAATAATAAAATCAAATGAATCTGAAACATGAAACGGTTCTGTAATGCCCTTGCTATTTCTTTTCCAAATAGTTACAAACTGACCATTTTTGGTAGGTGTAATTTTAGCGACTCTATAAATAACTGCTAAATTATTTAGTGTAAAGGTAGAGGCAGCGTATTCTGCACTTTCTTTTTCGGCTTTAAAATTCGTTTGTTCTAAATTGTTGTTAGCATACAATTGTTTTTTAGCAATTGCCAAATCTGGGTGAACACTATCCATTATTACACGTTCAACACGCCGTTAGCATCTGTAGTTAGCACATCGCTCATGTAATCGAAAAATGGACGAACCGATTTAAAAATTGCATTTACATCTTTTACAAAATTGGGAGAGAGCACTTCTGCATCAGTAAAATTATGACGCAAAATAAATTGTTTGTGCCGTATCAATTCAATTCCTGCTTGGTTTTTATCAAATCCGCGTGGAGCAGTAGCAACGGTATCGCCTTGTAGTACGCCAAAATTTTCTTTTAGCTTTTTTCCGTTTAAAATTTTATTCCAGTCTTTGTAATTCGCAGCAATATCTTCGCGAATACGTTTTAAATCATCAGCATTTGGAGCAAAAAATCCGCAAGCCAAAAAACTATTTCCTGGCTGAATGTGCGTGTAATAACCACCACGTTTAAATTTGGTAGCACGTTTTAAACCAAAAGCAAAACGAGCGTTGTATGGCGATTTATCTTTGCTAAAACGCACATCGTTATAAATGCGATACAAACTTTTTTTACCCGAAACAGTTTCAAGTTCATCGTGTTTGTTCATTTCTGCAATTAGTACATCTACAAACGCAGCCATATTTTCTTGCGCTGTGGTGTATGCAGTTTTATGCTCGTTAAACCACTCGCGGTTATTGTTTTTAGCAATTTCTTTTAAAAACTGAAAAGTTGATTTTTGTATGGCTACAGGCATATAAACATTAATTTAAAACTACAATTTTTTTGTATTGCTTAAAAAAATCTCTTTCTAAAAGTAAGGTGTAAGTTCCATTACTTAAACCTTCAGTGTTAATTAGAACATCATTTTCTGCAGCTGTTTTAAATAATAGTTTTCCTAAATTATCGTAGAGAGATATGCTTGTGTTTTGTGTAATACCAGCAATATTAAAAAATAGAGCACTCGGATTTGGGAAAATAGAAATATCAATATTCGAAAAATGCGTTGCTAAAAAAATAATGTTAATCCTATTTAAACTATCAATTTTTGTTTGGTTTAATTCATTATTTATTTCGGTTGAATCAATTTGTTCAATTTTATTCGCAGTGCAGTTTTCGCAAGAATAACTACAACCAACACACATTGCTCTATTAGTAGAATAACTAGCCCCATTTTGAACAGTCATAAGTTGTTTAATATTCAAAAATTGGTTTGATTCAGACTGTCCGTAGTTTAATATGATGGTGTATAAATAGCAAAAGCCATTATTTAAAAATTGACCTGTATAAGTTTTGTTGCCACATAATGAGCCACCAGAATTTATAATTAACATACCAGGATTTTCTGATGTAAAATCTGCATCAAAATACACAAAACTATCAATTACAATTGTGTCGCTAGCAATCGGAATTCTGTTTAAATCCCATGTACTAGCATCTGTCCAGTTGCTACATTTTATAGAAGTAATTGTTGTTGCCAACAAAAGTTGAAAAGAGCAAACTAATAAAATAAGCAATACGTTTTTTTTCATTTGCTTTGCAAATTTTAATTATATGCAATTTAACAAATTTGCTTTGAATTTGAAAAAATAATTGACTTAATTATTTTGCGTGTTAGCAAAGCATCCTCGTTAAGCAAGCTAAACGAAGACGAGTGGGGTTTGATGCAATGTAGTGAAACGGAATAGGACCATTACTCGTTTCTCATCGGTATAAATTCTAAGCCTTCAACCCTAAATAAATTAGTAGCACTGGCAAGGTAACGGTTACAAACAAAATAATTTTGTCAAAATTTACTTTACGTTCGGTTACCAAATTATCGGGACACAAACTACACGATTCTATACTTGTAACTTTATCTTCTTTTGAGTAAGCCACAGCCAATTGAACATATTTTCCTTTTACCTTTTTTCCATTTTTAGATCTCGTATCAAAAGAAAACGTTTTGCGATCGGCTAAACGATAAACATAAATAAAAACAGTGCTAGAATCGTTGAGTGTTTTAATGTTGTAGGGTTTAATTCCTAATGTATCTTCTACCATGGTTTTAGACATTCCAATTTCTAAACACAATACTTGTGGAAGTGTTGTGTATACAGGCGACTGCACAATACACGATGTGAAAAACAGAAATATAAATGAAATTTTTAGTACACTAATTTTCATTTATGGCTAGAGATAAAAACTCGACAAAACAATACCACGCTAAAACACTTAATTATTTGGTAAATGTGAGAAGCTTTTTGTGTTTGTGTGTTATATAATTTTTTTAAAAAATTACATCAATCACACTTTTAAAAAATTGTTTTGTCATTCTTCCTCGCAAATACGAAGTGTTTTTTTAACACATGTTTAATTTTTTCAAAGCGCAACAAACGCATAGCTATATTATTCTCGATAAGTATGCTAATCGATGACGAAAGAGGGGTAGGTGCTGTTATTTGCTGCCCTTTGATTTATCATTCGAGTCGCATATACTTTGTCAACTTCTTTTTATTTTCGATTAGATTTTTCATGATTTGTTCCTTTAATCTCTTTGGTAGTTTTTGACTCCTTATTTTCAAATCCGAAATTAGGTCTAAATACATTTCTTCATTTTCAGAACCTTCCCTCGATCTTTTGTATAAGTATTCAGTTAACTTGTAAAGTAGGTAGTTCTGAACAGGGACAGTATTTGTTGATTTTACTAATTGTTTCAAATACTTATCGAAGTTTTCACCTTGTATGTCAGAAAAAAGAGCTACTGAAAGATATTTTTCAATTTCAGAATTTGAATTCGATTTCCCTGCTTTGTCTTTATTAATCTTATCTAAAACAACAACTTCTAATTTTTGTGTCCCCAAGTGAGAGTTTAAGGATTGTTGGATATGATATGGTAAATTTTGCAGTAAATAGTCCAGTGAAATATTTGGTGGAATAGATGCAGGAAGTTTTTTGTGTTGAATAATATATCGAATTAACAATTGAGTATAAAGAATTGAGTATGTGATATTATGTTTTATTATTTCGTTATAAGCTTCTTTTTTTAGATTAAGGTCTTCAATACCTTCTGAATTTCTGAGAACATTGCACATAATTAATAACATACGATCAAAATCAATTTTTTCCATTTCTTTTGACTCTTTTTTTATGTTTGAGATTCGATTTAATTGTTCATCAAATTGCTGCTCAATTTTTTCATCTGTTGGCCTATTCTCTTTTATTTTTGCAACCTCTATATTTCGAGCGAGAGGTTCTACTTCATTATTTTTTTTGTTAATTTTCACATTAAAGTAATCGTCTGGATTTATGCCTTTTAATATAAACTCCATTGGTTTGAATACTTTTTTAAACCTATCAAATATTAAATTAAATGTTTCTAAATCACTTCTAACAAGTCCAGTGTAATAATCTATTTCTTTTTGATAGTTAAAATATCGACTTTCATCCAAAATGTAATTTTTGAATTTAGGATTATCTTGCATTCTTTTAGCTACAAAAAAATGCAGAAAACACACCTGCGAAAATTTTACTTCATTTTTTATGGTTTTTGTAAATATTTTCCTTTCTAACAAGTAATTAATAATGACATCTTCATCATAAGTGAAACCTACCTTGTTTTTTAAGTATTCATGTATTATGCTGTGAAAATCAGAATAAGATAAAACATAGGTTTTATCTTCTTTTTTAATTATTTTTTCAGCTATCATTGCAATGAGCTGAATTTTATTTGTTGAGTCAAAAGTTTTTCTATAAATATTTTCTTTGTTTAATTTCTCTAAAATTAAATCCACATAAATCTCCATTAAAACCGCTTGATTAATTGGTTTTTCAGTACTGTTCTCGTAACACCATAAATATAAATGTACAGATAATGCATTATTGGGTAAATGGTATGAAGAAAATGTATTAACTAATTTCTCTAAACTCTCTTCGTTTTTCAAAGCATCCTCTGAAGGAAGCCATTGTCTCATAATTTGTTTAATCTCTTTTGATTTTAAACCTCTAACAAATTGATATGAAAATGGTATTTTACAATAACTAATAATTTCAGTTGGTATTATACCTATGTTATCATGTTCGTAAGTTCCAATTACTCTGTTCTTAGGGAATTCCTTGTGAAATTTATGAAGTCTGTTAATTTGGTTACCAAAATCCTTAGACTCATGATAACTGAGGTTGTCAAATAAAAACACAAACTTTCCTTTTTCAAGTATTTCTCTAACCTTATCGGTGCTTAGTCGAGTATATTCTTTAATAATCGTTATAAATTCCTTATTTTTCACTTCACTAAAATCTATGAAAACTGGTATTTTGTTATATATATCATAATCATCAACAAGTTCAACGATAATTCGGTACAATAAACTTTTTTTACCTGATTCCTGAGAACCTAGAAATAACATGTTTTCGTTGGAGTTAATTATATCAATGAAATTTGTTTGAGTTACACTCTCTTCGTAGAAGCTATTACCATCATCAATCGGTGGATAGATAAAAGCACTTTTAACAGATACTTCTTCTTCATTTTTCTTTCCTGTAATGAAGTGATTATTCATTTCGAAATAATGGTCTTCAATTATATTTTCAACTGCTTGACGATAATTTTCAATATTTGAGATCGTGTCTGATGGTGGTTTATGAAATGTTTTCTTTCCAGTGTCAACTATGTCTGTATTATCTACAAATATTTTTTGGTCATGATTGTATTTTAAATAATGACAAGTTATACTTTCATTATAATCTATTATTGTGAATCCATTAACAAAGTTGATATTGTCAGTTCTAATTTGATTTAATCCAGATGGTGAAACATTATGAAAACAAGAGCCTGTAAAACCTGTAATCATATTTGAAGTTCCCTCATGAACATGTCCCGAAAATATTAAATCATAGTTTTTATTTATATGTGAATTTATAGTCCTTTTCTCTGAAACAGCTAACCAGTCTAATTGATGATGCAACAAAGCAATTTTGATATCACAATCTTTTACAAATTTGAAGTTATTATTTAACTGATTTTCTCCAATTAGGATATTTCCAAAATCATTATCATTATAACATCTCCATGATGAATTTAATGAACTGATGCCAATTGTTTTATCGTTGTTAATTTTAAATTTTAACGAAAAAGAAAAAATTGATTGAATTTTCTCAACTTGAATATTTTCATATAATTTATGTTCAAACGTTTTATATTTTTTTATACGTTCAATCCTTTTATATGAATTTTCTTTTTCCGCTTTTTCAATAAATGATATAACCTTTTCACTTGAGGTTAAAGTTGCCTTTAATCCGTTCTCATCTATCTCATCATCTGCTAACTTTTCAATATCATGATTTCCGGGGCAGATAATAAATTTTGAAATATCTAATCCTAAGATTTCAATAACAGGCTTAATTATATTTTGCTCAAACAAATCAAAAGCATTTGCCGCACCTTCTAAATCTTTTCCTCCTTTATCAATTAAATCACCCGTAAATACGACAATATCAATCTTACACTTTTCATGAAACTCTTTCAACTTGTCAATGAATGATTCTTTGTAAAAATCATTCCAATCACGCAATGTTCTATTATTTAGATGGAAATCGGTTAAATGTAGTATTCTTATCATAGTATTGTTTTTTGTCTATTTTTTTAAGGTTGCAGATAACTTATAGATTTGTGTTCTGTTACATATATCAAACCAATATAGATAGATAAGTGTAACAAAACAGCCTTTATTTATTTAATTATCAGACAATATAAGAACATAATTTCACCCAAACAACACGTATAAATACCTGATTTTTGATTTTTTTATTCGTTTTTTGGTTCTACAAACTTTTAAAGGGCAAGCTCTTCCTAGTTTCAGCTAAAATGTTTACTTTTGCACACTCAAAATCATCACTATGTTCGATAATTTAAGCGATAAGTTAGACCGCGCCTTTAAAATATTAAAAGGTCACGGACAAATTACAGAAATTAACGTTGCCGAAACTCTTAAAGAGGTACGTAAAGCCTTGTTAGATGCCGATGTTAACTTTAAAATTGCCAAACAATTTACCGATACCGTTAAAGAAAAGGCTTTAGGTCAAAATGTGCTTACAGCCGTTTCGCCAGGGCAATTAATGATTAAAATTGTGCACGACGAACTTGCCGAACTAATGGGTGGCAAGCAAGTAGAACTCGAAAACATTGCTAATCCTGTAATTATTTTAATGGCAGGTTTACAAGGTTCGGGTAAAACTACGCACTCGGGTAAATTAGCTAACTTTTTAAAAACTAAAAAAGGTAAAAAGCCTTTGTTAGTTGCTGGAGATGTGTATCGCCCCGCTGCAATGGACCAATTACAGGTGTTAGCAGAGCAAATTGGTGTAGATGTTTATGTAGATAAAGAAAATAAAAATCCAGTAGATATTGCCAACAAAGCCATTAAGCAAGCTAAAGAAAATGGCAATACGGTTGTAATTATAGATACTGCAGGCCGTTTGGCGGTTGATGAGGAGATGATGAAGGAAATTGCCGAATTAAAAAAAGCAACCAATCCGCACGAAATTTTATTTGTAGTAGATGCAATGACAGGGCAAGATGCTGTAAACACAGCAAAAGCCTTTAACGATAGATTAGATTTTACGGGTGTTATTTTAACCAAATTAGATGGTGATACGCGTGGTGGAGCAGCTTTATCAATTCGTTATGTGGTAGATAAACCCATTAAGTTTATTGGTACTGGCGAAAAAATGGAAGCTTTGGATATTTTTTATCCTGAGCGTATGGCCGACCGTATCTTAGGAATGGGTGACGTTGTATCCCTTGTTGAAAAAGCGCAAGAACAGTTTAACATTGAAGAAGCACGTAAACTACAAAAGAGAATTGCTAAAAATCAGTTTGATTTTAATGACTTTTTAGGACAATTACAGCAAATCAAAAAAATGGGTAACATAAAAGATTTGGTGGGTATGATTCCTGGTGTTGGTAAAGCGGTGAAAGATGTTGATATTAAAGACGATGCCTTTAAAGGAATTGAAGCCATTATTTATTCGATGACACCAGCTGAACGCGAAAATCCTGAGTTGTTAAACGGAAAACGTCGTCAGCGAATTGCTACTGGTAGCGGACAATCGATACAAGAAGTAAACAAGTTGATAAAACAATTTGAAGATACGCGCAAAATGATGAAGATGATGGGCAATAAAGATCAGATGGCAAAAATGATGAAAAATATGCCTAAAATGGGAGGGAAATTTTAGTCGTTAGTGCATAGTAAATAGTGCTTAGTGTGTTGCACTCATAACTTATAATTCATAACTCATAACTCAATGTTGTTGGACGGAAAAAAAGTTTCGCAAGAAATATTAGAAGAAATAAAACTAGCTGTTGACGCTAGAAAACAAGCTGGTAAAAAAGTTCCGCATTTAGCTGCAGTTATTGTTGGTAACGATGGTGCTAGCAAAACCTATGTTGAAAGTAAAATTAGAGCTTGCGAAAAAGTAGGATTTATTTCTAGTCATGTTAAGTTAGACGAAAGCATTTCGGAGCAGGCATTGTTAAGTGAGATTGAAAAACTAAATAATGATGCAAGTGTTGATGGATTTATTATTCAGTTGCCATTGCCAAAACACATCAACGAACAAAAAATTATTGAAGCCGTTTCTCCGCAAAAAGATGTAGATGGTTTTCACCCAATAAACGTTGGTAAATTGTGCTTAGGCATGAAAACCTTTGTATCGGCAACACCATTTGGCATTATGCAATTGCTAAAGCGTTATAAAATAGAAACAGCAGGAAAAAATTGTGTCGTAATTGGGCGTAGTAATATTGTGGGTTCGCCAATGAGTATTTTGCTTTCTAAAAACGATTACCCTGGCAATTGCACAGTAACCTTGTGTCACAGCAAAACACAAAATTTAAAAGATATAGTAAGCAAAGCCGATATAATTGTTGCCGCATTAGGCAAAGCAGAATTTTTAACTGCAGATATGGTAAAACAAGGCGCCGTTGTAATCGATGTTGGGATAACAAGAGTAAGTGATAATTCTGCTAAAGGTTACACGATAAAGGGTGATGTAAAGTTTGATGAAGTTGCACCTAAGTGCAGTTATATTACACCAGTTCCAGGCGGAGTAGGACCCATGACCATTGTATCGTTAATGATGAATACCTTGCAAGCGGTGGAAGTTAGTGACTAGAAGTTAGGCAATAGGCATTAGGATTAGGAAATTAGAGTTTAGTATTTAGTGCTTAGGATTTAGAATTTAGTGCTTAGGATTTAGAATTTGGTGCTTAGGATTTAGAATTTATAGATTAGAATTTTTGGAATTAAAGACATTAGAAAACGGACAAATGCTTCCATTAATGGAAGAGTTTTACACCATACAAGGCGAAGGTGCAAACACTGGCAAAGCCGCTTATTTTATTAGAGTTGGCGGTTGCGATGTGGGTTGCCATTGGTGCGATGTAAAAGAAAGTTGGGATGCCAATTTGCATCCACTTACCGAAACCGATAAAATTATTGAAAACGCTTCAAAATATCCGGGTAAAGCAGTTGTTGTTACTGGTGGCGAACCATCGCAATACAATTTAACATACTTAACTACCGAACTTAAAAAAAGAGGAATACAAACATTTATAGAAACTTCGGGTTCTTATCCGCTAACAGGAGAGTGGGACTGGATTTGTTTATCGCCTAAAAAAACAAAAGCACCCTTACCCGAAATATTTAAACGCGCACACGAATTAAAAGTAATTGTTTACAACAAACATGATTTTGCTTGGGGGCAAGAAAACGCAGAAAAAGTAAGCGACTTTTGTAAACTATATTTGCAACCCGAGTGGAGTAAAAGAGAAGAAGTTATACCATTAATTGTGGACTTTGTTATGCAAAACCCACGCTGGCAAACTAGCCTCCAAACGCATAAATACATGCATATTCCTTAGTTTTTTGGTTTGTTTAGCGTCTAAGATAGAGGAGAAATAAAATGTTGTGCTCATTAGTTTGCTTCGTTCCTCGCAAAGTATAGTGTTTCGTATAATCTGCGAGGTACGAAGCAGTCTAATAATTGTAGTAAATAAATTAAAGATTTATCACAAGCGGAGGCTTGCGCTAGAAGGGAGTGCTTTATTGTTATTTGCTAAACTCATTAGTTTGCCACGTCGTTCCTTCTCGCAAAGTATAGTGCTTCGTAAAATCTGCGAGGTACGAAGCAGTCTAGTACTTGTAGTAAATAAGTTAAAGTCTTATCACAAGTGGACGCTTGCGCTAGAAGGGTTGTTTAGCGTCTATGATAGAGGAGAAATAAAATGTTGTGCTCATTAGTTTGCTTCGTTCCTCGCAAAGTATAGTGTTTCGTATAATCTGCGAGGAACGAAGCAGTCTTATCGTTGTTAGTAAATTCAATTTTGTAATTTAAATAATAGAAATAAAACACAAGTGGACGCTTGCGCTAGATAGGGGTATATGAATATTCTACACTGTTTTTTGTTACTTTAATAAGTATAGTTCCTTGTTCATTTTCTGGTGTTAAAATTACTGGCTTATTCAATAAATTTGATAAGTCAGACATATAACTAATAATATTTTTGTGGTCATCAAGAGAATTAACTTCTCTTGGGTCAACATCGTTTTCAATTTCATTTGGAGCAAAAAAATGATTATTAACTTGAACTTTGTTGATGAGCACTTTAACTGTAGAGAATAAATTAAGATTTCCTTCCCAAAACAACTTAATAATATTAAAATCAATTTTGTCTTCCTCAGTTTGGTTTAAATTATTAGACCATTTAAGAGGATAGTTTTTATTTACATATTCCGTCAATTTTTTATTGTCGTCAACGCTAGTTTGAAGAACATAAATATCTCGAAGTGAACCATCACAATAGTATATTTTCTGTTTTAGTTCAATCCAATTCATGCACTTAATTCTTATTCTATGACTTTAAAAATAGCTTATTTACTCTTTTTTAACCTGCGGTTTTGGTTTGCGTTTAAAATTCTTTTTACCTTTTGGTTTTGAGCTAATATTCCAAGCTGGTGCAACACCAATTTCTATAGGCATTTCTAAACGAGGTACTTCTGCTTCAATTAGTTTTTCTATTTGATGCATTTTAAACATGTCTTTTTCATTCACCAAAGTATAAGCTTCGCCTTTTGTATTGGCTCTTGCTGTGCGCCCAATTCTATGCACATAATCTTCAGCATCGCGCGGCGTATCAAAGTTAATTACCATGTTTATTTCTTTAATATCAATACCACGGCTCATTACATCGGTAGCAACCAAAATACGTGTGCGTTTAGATCTAAAACCACGCAACACTTCTTCGCGCTCGTCTTGCTCCAAATTAGATGAAATTCCTTTGGCTTCAAATCCAAACTTTTTAAGGCTATGTACTATTTCATTAATTTTTAATTTAGCAGATGTAAAAATAATTATGCTTGTATAGTCTGGGCGTTGTTGCAGAATGTGTTTTATAATAGGAATTTTTTGTTCATCGTGCGTTAGGTAAACATTTTGCGAAACTCCCGCTGCTGGCTTAGAAATAGAAAGCGCTATTTCATCAGGATTAGTCAATATTTTTTCGGCTAGCTTTTTAATTTTTGGTGCCATAGTGGCACTAAACAAAAGTGTTTGTCTTTCTTTAGGAAGAAAATTAATAATTTTTTCCAAGTCATCTACAAAGCCCATGTCAAGCATTTTATCAGCTTCGTCGAGCACCAAATGTTTTACGTGTTTAAAGTTTACGTATCCCATGTTTAAATGCGAAAGTAACTTTCCGGGTGTTGCAACTATAATATCGGTTCCGTTTTTTAAAACATCTTTTTCTAATTCCCACGTTTTACCATCGCCACCGCCATAAATGGCAATTGAACTTGCCGAAACAAAATAGGAGAGACCTTGTATTTCTTGCTCAATTTGTATGGCTAATTCGCGCGTAGGAACAATAATTAAAGTATCAATAGTAGATTCTTTTCTATTGATTAATTTATTTAAAATAGGAAGAATAAAAGCAGCTGTTTTACCAGTTCCGGTTTGTGCACAAGCAATTAAATCTTTGTTGGCTAATATTTTTGGAATAGCCATTTCTTGTATTGGAGTAGCGTTTTCAAATCCCATGTGAGATAATGCTTCCAATATATTTTCGTGTAGGTTTAGTTCTGTAAATTTCATTGATAGAAAGGTACGGATTTTTTATTGAAAAAGAGATTTTTCGCATAGTAATCCTTCATTAAAAGAAAGTACAGGTTTTCTTTCAGCCTTTAAACTCGAACTCCTATTACGCATACATCATCAACTTGTTCTAAATCGCCTTTCCAGTTTTCAAATTCTTGATTAATTTTATCTCGTTGAGATGACATGTTTTCGTTATTAATTGAAAGTAACAGTTTTTTTAAATTTGTGGATTTTAATTTTTTTCCTTTTTCTCCACCAAACTGGTCAACATAACCATCTGTAAATATGTATATGCTATCGTTATTTTGCAGTTCTATTTCGTGTGTTATAAAGTTTTTTTCTTTGTCTGTTTTCCCTATTGGTTGTTTATCAGGAGCATATTCAATTAATTCTTTATTTCTAATTAACCAAAGTGGATTGTTTGCTCCCGACCAAAGTAATTTTTTTGATGATAAATTTAACGCACATAAACTCACATCCATTCCATCTTTTACTTCACTCTCACTTTTTTCGAAAGTTTCTAAAACGAGTTCTTTTACCTTATCCAATATTTTTCCAGGTTCAGTAATTCCAAACTCTTTTACAGTTCTGTTTAAAGCATTGCTGCAAACAACGCTAACCATAGCTCCTGGAACACCGTGGCCAGTGCAATCTGCGGCAGCAAATAAAACTAAATCGTTTTTAGCTTCTAACCAATAAAAATCTCCTGCAACAATATCTTTAGGTTTGTATAAAATAAACGAATTTTCTAAGTATTGTTTTACTAATTTTTGTGGCGGAAGAATTGCTTCTTGCAGTCGTTTAGCATAAACTATCGAATCAAGAATTTCTTTGTTTTTTTCTTCAACTAAATGTTTTTGATTTTCAATTATGTCTTTTGCTTTTTCTACTTCGGTTTTTTGAAGTGTAATAAGTTTATTTGATTTCTTTTTAGAAAGATATGCATTAACGCTTACTGCAAGTAAAAGTAAAACTAAAATAACGCCAGTTAGAAGTGTTTTTTTAATGAGATTAGAACGTTCAATTTCTTTTTCTTTTAAAATATTTTCTTGATTTAGTATTTTGATTTCGTTATCCTTTTTTTCTGATTGGTATTTTTTTTCTAATTCTGCAATTGTTTTTTGATTTTCAGCACTAAAAACAGAGTCCTGATTAGTAATATACATTTTGCTATACATTAGTGCTTTAGAAGTATTACCAATTTTTTCATATAACTCGCTTGCAATATAATATGCTCTTGTTAATTCGGCATTTGCTCCAATTTCTTTTGAAATTGTTATTGCATCATTTATGTATTTAGTTGCTTCGTTTAATTGATTGGTTTTAATTTGCAATGAAGCTTTTCTAAGTATTGTTTTAACAATAAATTTTTTGCTGTCTAATTCTAAATAAATTTTTTCTGCTTTGTTTAAGTATGTTAGTGCTTTTTTTACAGAATCCATATTGGCATAAATGCCTCCAATATTGCAAAGAGTGCTGCCAATTCCAAATTTATCGCCTATTTCTTCTCTAATTTTTAGCGCTTTAAAATGATAATATAATGATTTTTCAAAATTACTTTCAGCTTCATAAATATCTCCTAGGTTATTGTAATTATTTCCTTCATAATTTTTGTGGCCTATTTCTTGACAAATTTTAATTGATTTATTAAAATATGAAATAGCCAATGGATAGTTTTTTTGTGTTTGAAATATTACACCCAAATTGCAATAAGTAGCAGCTAATCCAAGTTTAAAATTAATTTTATCGTATAAATAAATTGCTTTGATGTAATTTTCAGTAGCCTTTTTATAATTGCCCATTGCATCATACACAATTCCGTAGTTGTTGTAAATTGTTGCTAAGCCTTTTTCGTTTTTGGTTTTTAAAAAATAATCATGAGCACTTTTGTAGTTTATAAAAGCTTCATTAAACATTGATTTTGTTTTATACACATTTGCTATAGATACAGAAGTTGTTGCAATTCCAAATTCATCGTTTATGTTTTTGTATTCATTTTTCGATTTATTGTAATACAGCAAAGCGTTATTATAATCGCCAAAATCTTCTTTTAAAAAGCCTAAATGCAAATAGGATAATGCTAGTCCTTTTTTGAAATTCAAACTCTTAGATAAGATTATAGCTTTGTTTAAATACATCGATGCTTTTGTTGTATCAGTAAATTCATAATGCAAAAAAAGTTGATTTAGAGCTTTTATTTTATTGGTATCAATTTTACCTTTATTTAAACTCAATTCTAATGAGTCGATATTTGAATTTTGAGAAAAAGAAAATGGTATGTAAATTGTATAAATTAATAAAGATAAAATTGATATTTTAATTAGTTTATATTGAATTAAATGAATCATTTTGTTTATTGTTTTATTAAATCTAGACCTTAATTCCCATTACACATACATCATCTACTTGCTCTAAATCGGCACGCCACTCGTTAAAAAAAGTATGTATTTTATTTTTCTGAATTTCAGTATCGAGCTCTTTTACTTCTATTAAGAGTTGTTTAAGTTTTGCATACTTCATTTTTTTTCCTTTTGGACCACCAAATTGATCGGCGTATCCATCGGTAAATAAGTATAATGAGTCTCCTTTTTCTACAATCAAATTGTGTTGTGTAAATGGTTTTCTGTGTTCAAATTTTCCAATAGGTTGTTTGTCGGCTATAATCTCAATAAATTCGCCATTCTTTTTAATAATCCATAATGGATTATTAGCACCCGACCAAGTTAATTCGTAACTATTTTTTTTGCCATTTCCTAAATTTAATCTACCAATTGAAATATCCATTCCATCGTTTATAACGTTGCCTCCGCGTTTAAATCCATCTTCTACAATCGCTGTTAACTTATCCAGAATAGCAGCTGGTTCGCGTAAAGAAAATTCATCTACGCATCTATACAAACCGTTAGCTCCAACTACACTCATCATTGCGCCTGGTACACCATGACCAGTACAATCAACCACCGCAAAATAAACTAATAAATCATTGTTTTCGTTTATTTGGTCATCAACCCAATAAAAGTCGCCTGCAACAATATCTTTAGGTAAATACAGTACAAAAGATTGTGGTAAAAATTTCTGTATAAATTCGTTTGGAGGAACTATCGCTTCTTGTATATGTTTTGCATATTTAATGCTATCTGTAATGTCTTTATTTTTTAATTCTATTTCGTGATTTTTAATTTCAATTTGTTGTTTTTGAATTTCTAATCTTGCGTTTGCATATTTTCGTAGCGTACTTTGTTTGTATAAAAATATAGCTACAACGCTCATTAATATTACCAACAAGGCAATTGTTATAATTACATATTTAGCTGTTTTGTTATCGGCAGCGCGCAACATTTTTTCGTTTTCGGTTTTTTCGTGAGCTTTTTCTACATCAAATTTGGCTTGCATTTCGGCAATGTTATTTTTAAATCGTTTCGATAAAATAGTGTCTTGGTAATTTAACGATTCTTCCATATAACCTAAGGCGTCTTCGTAATTACCACGTACACGGCTTATTTCGGCAAGGTTTTCGTATGTTTTTTGGGCAAAATCTACATCATCAATATCTTTTACCAATGCTAAAGTTTGTAATAAATATTTTTCGCAGGTGGCATAATCTTTTTTAAAATAAAATGAAATTGACATGTTATTTAATGCAGATGCCATTCCATATTTACTTCCTAATTCTTTTTCTATTATGTAGGTTTTATTATAGTATTCGAAACTTTTGTCGTAATTTTTTACTTGGGTATAATAAGAACCTATAGCAGCATAAAGCCTTCCTAAATTGTGTTTATTGTCGTATTTCTTTTTAATTTCTAATGCTTTTAAAAAATAATCGAAAGCGATTTTCAAATTATTTTTATATTCGTAAACATCACCTAAACTATGATAAACTCTGCCCAAATAACGAATATCGTTTTTATATAAATCTGCTGCTTGTAAATAAGTTTCTTCTGCTTTTTTATATTGTCTGAGTTCAGAATAAATATGTCCCATCATCAAATAGGAACGCGCTATACCTAAATTATTTTTTAATTCGGAATAAATTCGATTGGCGTCAAGGGCTTTGTTTAATGCGTTTTCAAAATCATTTTCATCATCTGCTAAATCTGCTTGCAGAATATAAACGAGCGCTTCAAAATCGCGTGTTTTGTTTTTAATAAATATTGGTAAAACTTTTTTAATTGTTTCTGTTACATCAATATCATTCGCGTTTTTAGCTTTTGCTAAATAGGTACTAATTTTAGCAAGATTTAATTCGCTTGTTTTTTTTTCTTGTTTTTTTAGAAGTAGTTCTGAATAAAGTATCGCTTCGTCTGGATTACTAAAAATAAGTGAATCGATTGACTCTAAGCAACTCAACAATTGTTGATCGTTTGTAATATTGTCTATTTTTTTTTCTAAATAAACATTTTGTGTGTAGGCATTATTAAAAAACAAAAACACACAGCAAGCAATTATTACTTTTAAAAATTGCGCTGTGTGTTTCATAAAAAAGAAAATTATTTATAAGGTAACGTTAATTGCCATGGGTTTGCATTCGGCTGTTTTAACCAAATTAAACTGTACTGTATTTCCTTCGCTTGGTATTTTATTTTTTGCAAAAGCAGATTTAAAAGCGTAAGCAATTTTAGTTACATTATCTGTTAATTCTCCAATGTAAAAACCATCTGTATCTTTTGTAATTTTTGAAACTGTTGCAGTACGCAGTGGTACAAAGTTCGTTGCTAATTCGCTTGTTCCATCAATGTTTAATAAGTCAAATTCTACTACATAATTAACAGCCACAGCCATATCACTTAATTCAGGTTGATAAAATGGATATTCTTTTCCACTATTATCAACAATAATACCATCGTTTTTTCCTGGATTTGTTGTTTTAATTGTTCCTTTTCCCATAAGTTTTGATTTTTTTAGTTCGCCTAAATATATAAAAATGTTTTAAACTTATTAAATTTTTAGCTTATTTTTTTCTAGAATAATCTAAAACCAACAAATAATAAAGCACAACACCAAATGTATACAGGGCTGCTGTTATCAAAAAAATGTAGCCATAAGCCATTCCGTTTTGGCGCAAAACTTTAAAGGCAAGCGAGCTAATAAACCAGCTTCCCGACCAAATAGCTGATGTTAAAGCACTTACAATTTCTCTGTTTTTTTCGCCAACATAGTTCATAACAACTTCTGTTGTCATTGGTCCTGCCATATTCATCAGTGGTTGACGAATTAAATAACATAAAACAGCAATATAAACTGCAATTTGCATTTGACTAAAAAACTGCGTTGTAGCCATTAATATTAAAGCTAGTACAGCAAACGACTGTGTTGCAGGTATTGCAATTTTATATCCAATTTGCCTTTTAATTTCTGGAACCCAAATAGCACCAATAGCTACTAAAACTGCTGCAACTGCGTTTATTATCGAAAAATTATCGCTATCAACTCCGTGTACATTAAAAAAGAAAATGCCAATAAAAGGAATTGTTAAACCTGCACCAACAGCTATAATTAGGGTAGGGAAGAGTGCTTTAAAAATTATTTTCCAATCGGCTGCATTTGTTTTTTGCTTTTTTTCGCCTTCAAAAGGTACATTTTCTTTTAAATTTATTTTTGTAACAAAGTAAATTCCAATTGAACTTAAGATACAAATAGTTAGCAATACATTTTGCTCACTAAAAAAAACAGGATTAACTTTCGTTAAAAAAAATATAATTAAACCGCTAGCAATAGCACCAAAGCTATAACTAGCATAACTTAGCGAAATGGCTTCGGTTTGATTTTGAAGTGATGAATTTCTTAAAATAAAGGGTAAAACAGGTATTTGCATAAAGGTGAAACTAACTCCCCAAAAAAATTGTGAAGCATATAAAAGCCAATTTATATTGTACTTTATTGCGAAAATAATTAAGATGGAAAATACAGGAATTCCTATTGCTGAAACTAAAAATAAATTTTTAATTTTTCTGCCTTTTAAATAAATGCCTAATGGGTAAGCTAAAAGTAAAACACCCAAAAACCGAAAGGAAACAAAGCCTGCACTAGCATAATCGCTATAACCGCTTTTTTGCATGTAGATAAGCTGTATTGATAAAAATGCGCTATTTATTAATTGAATAAAAAACTCCGCAGAAATTAAATTTAAAATTGGTTTTTCAATATTTCGGTAGGAGGATAGCACAATCTATTGTAATTTTTGATTGATTAAGGCTATCATTTCTTTGGTTTGAGAGGGATTAAACCAATGCGAACTCTCATCTTTACGAAACCACGTTAACTGCCGTTTTGCTAAGTTGCGTGTGTGTTGTTTTATTTTATCGATAGCTTCTTCTAACGTAATTTTATTCTCAAAAAAATCAAATAGTTCTTTGTAACCTACTGTTTGTAGTGCATTTGCTTGCTTAAATTCAAAAACACTTTCGGCTTCTTTCAATAAACCTTGTTGCATCATTGCATCTACACGTTGGTTTATTCTGTTGTAAAGTTGCTCGCGTGGTAAGTCTAAAATTAGTTGTAAACTTTCAAATTCTCGTTTTTGTTTGGTGTTTGTTTTAAACGATGAAAATGGCTTTCCTGTTGCTTTATAAACCTCTAAGGCACGTATAACTCGCTGTTTATTGCTTATATCAATAGTAGTATAACTTTCAATATCTACTTTTTTTAATTCGTTTTGAAGAAACTCAATGCCTTTTTCAGTGTAACTAATTTCTAATTCAATTCTTATAGATTCATCTGCTGTTGGTATATCATCTAAGCCTTCTAACAAAGCTTTAATAAATAAACCTGTGCCTCCGCAAACAAAAACAACATTGTGTTTTTTAAAAAGTGTAGTTAGTAATTTCAGAGCATCACTCTCAAAATTAGCAGCAGTATAAGGTTCTGTAATTGATAAACTATCAATAAAATGATGTGGAATTTGAGCTAACTCTTCGTGACTTGGTTTAGCTGTACCAATTGCTAATTCTTTGTAAAATTGGCGACTATCTGCTGATAGAATTTCTGTGTTAAAATGTTTAGCTAATTCAATAGTAGTAGCTGTTTTTCCTACTGCTGTAGGTCCGGCAACTACTACTAATAATTTTTTCACACCTTGTGTTTTAGTTTTATTGGTTTGTATTAAACGTCTTCGCGGATATTGTCGTCGTATTCTCCGCCATATTCTGTTCCAAACTCATCTTCTTCTTCGCTTTCTTCACCAAATTCATCATCTTCATCATCACCACCTTCGTCAAAAACTTCCGCTGCATCAAATATTTTCTCTTTGTTTTTGCGTTTGCTTTTTGGCTCATCATCTTCCTCATCATCTATGCCTGGCGCTTTTATGTTTTTGTATTGTTTCGGGGCAACACCAACACTTTTAATGCATTGCGGATATTTTACACCTTTTTCTTCTTGAACAATTTTAATCAATTCAACTTGAAAAGTCCACATTGCCATAAAATCGAAAATGTAGATTATTTTTTGATGTGGATCTTCAATAAAATCACACAACACACTTTTCGACATAATAGGGATTTTACTTTCGTCCTCATCATCGCTCATATCAACTAAAGTAATTTCCTTGCCTTTTTTCCAAGTATCGTTAGTCATGTAAAACGACGCCATATTTTTTCCATCAAAACCAATTGATTTTTGAATTGCATTGTGCAAATCTTCAAAAGTTTGATCGTAACCAATTTCAATATCACGAGTTACTTCGTCATAATCTTCAAACGTTACTCTAAAACGATATACTGCCATAATTGTGTTGTTATTTGTACGAAATTCGGAATTTTAATTATTTTAAACAAACAAATTATTACTTCCGTTTGTAATTCATTTTTTTGTCGTTAAACCTAGCTTTTCGCCCTCATTAATCATAAAATGAAAAGCCTCGTTGTATTCATTTTTTATTTCGCCATCTAAAATTGCTTCTCTAATTGCATTTTTAATAATTCCAATTTCTTTGCCTGGCGTTAAATCAAAAGCTTTCATTATGTCTTCTCCACTAATTGGTGGTTGCCAATTTCGCACTTTATCTTTTTCTTCAACTTCTTTTAGTTTGGTTCTTACCAACTCAAAATTATTGATGTAACGTTTAACTTTTTCAGGATTTTTAGAAGTGATATCTGCTTCGCAAAGCGTCATTAAATCATCAATTTCATCTCCCGCTTCAAAAAGTAAACGGCGCACAGCAGAATCTGTAACTTCAGATTTTGCTAATACAATTGGACGCAAATGCAGTAAAACTAGCTTTTGCACGTACTTCATTTTTTCGTTTAGCGGAAGTTTTAATTGCGTAAAAATTTTAGGAACCATTCGCGAACCTTTGTCTTCGTGCCCATGAAAGGTAAAACCATGACCTTGCTCAAAACGTTTGGTTTGTGGTTTTGCAATATCATGTAAAATAGCAGCCCAACGTAACCACAGGTTATCAGTGTTTTTACAAATATTATCTAACACTTCTAAAGTGTGGTAAAAATTATCTTTATGTCCTTTTCCTTCAACAGTTTCAACGCCTTGTAACAACACCATTTCTGGAAAAATGATGTGCAAAATACCCGTATCAAAAAGTAATTTAAAACCAATAGATGGTTTTGGCGAAAGAATTATTTTGTTGAGTTCGTCTGTTATTCGCTCTTTCGAGACAATTTTAATTCGTTCTTTATTTTCGCTCAAGGCATCAAACGATTGTTTTTCGATAGTGAAGTTAAGTTGTGTAGCAAACCGAATGGCACGCATCATACGCAATGGATCGTCGGAATAAGTTATTCCTGGCGCTAATGGCGTTTTAATAATTTTGTTTTCTAAATCATTAATTCCATTAAAGGGATCAATCATTTCGCCATACGTTTTTTCGTTTAAACTTATAGCCAATGCGTTAATCGTAAAATCTCTACGATTTTGATCATCGGCAATAGTACCAGGTTCTACGCTTGGTTTGCGAGATGCATGCGTGTATGATTCTTTACGAGCACCAACAAATTCAATTTCGTAATCTTGGTAATGTAGCATGGCAGTTCCAAATGTTTTAAAAATAGAAACTTTTGCATTCCCCACTTTTTTAGAAACTTCTTTTGCTAAAGCAATACCATCGCCAATGCAAACAATATCAATGTCTTTGCTCGGTCGGTTTAAAATGCAATCGCGCACAAAACCACCAATAACATATACTTCGCAATTTAATTGAGAAGCTACGTTTTTAACAATGTTAAAAATGGGGTGTTGTAAATAGTTTTGCATGGGCAGCAAAATTAAAGAAATATCAATTAAAACTTCATTTTCCTTATAAATTTATACACTTATATATAATGTATATTTTTTAAAATAATTAGATAAAAATTTGTTTTATTAAATTTAAAAATTAAATTTGTTTTATCGTTTTGTTAGAGTCAAACATGATTTTCTCATATCACCCTACACCTCTAACTCAACAAGAATCAATAAAGTGTAAGAGTTTGAAACAAATTTAAAAGCGTTTATTATTAAATTTTAATTCACATATTGTAAAAAATAACAATGGAGAAAATAGCTATGAAATACCCTGAAGTGAAAAATTATGTTGGTGGGCAGTACGTTACATCACAACGAGAAACAATGAATATTGACAGTCCTTTAACAGGTGAAGTTATTTCAAAATTGCCTTTATCAAATTACGATGATTTAGATTTAGCTGTTAAGTCTGCCGTTGCTGCATATCCTGCTTGGTCGACTATGACATATAAAGAACGTGTTCAAATATTCTTTCGTTACAGAAGTTTGTTAGAAAAACACATGGATGAACTTACAAAGTTAGTTCAACTAGAAAACGGAAAAACATACGATGAAGCAAAAGCTGAAATTGAAAAAAGTATGGAGCTTTGCGAATTTGCAGTTTCAATTCCACAAATAATTGCAAACGAAGTGCAAGAAGTAAGTAAAGGTGTTGAGTGTAGAATTGAGAAAAAACCTTTAGGCGTTGTTGCTTCTATTGCACCATTTAATTTCCCAAACATGGTTCCACATTGGACTATGCCTAATGCATTAGTGCTTGGAAACACTATGATTATGAAACCTTCTGAATTAGTTCCGTTGAGCGCAATGCGTATGGCCGAATTATTAAAAGAAGCCGGTTTGCCAGATGGCGTATTTAATGTTGTTAATGGCGGAAAAGAAATTGTAGAAGCAATTTGTGATCATCCAGATATTAAAGCAGTTTCATTTGTAGGTTCTACTAAAGTTGCACAAATCGTTTATAAAAGAGCTACATCAAATTTAAAAAGATGTCTTGCTTTAGGCGGAGCAAAAAATCATTTATTAGTTCTTCCTGATGCGTCTCCAGATATGACTGCTTCAAATGTTGTTGCATCTATGTCGGGTTGTGCTGGGCAGCGTTGTATGGCAGCAGCTGTAATGATTGGTGTTGACAAAGTGCAACACATCATTGATAAAATGGTTGATGAAGCAAAGAAAATTGTTCCAGGAAAAAATTTAGGTTCTGTTATTAGCAAAGCTGCTAAAGAAAGAATTGAAGCATATATTAGTGCAGCAGAAAAAGCTGGAGCAAAAATTTTGTTAGATGGTCGTAATTGCGTTGTTGAAGGAAAAGAAGGTGGTTTTTATGTTGGGCCAACAATTTTAGATTACGTTACTCCAGAAATGAGTGTTGCAACAGAAGAAATTTTTGGACCAGTTATTTCAATTATTCGTGCTAAAGATTTAGATGAAGCATTAAAAATTGAAAACGCTAATCCTTATGGGAATGCTGCTGCAGTATTTACTCAAAGCGGTAGTTTAGCTCGTCAAGTAATGGAAAAAGCAAGTGCTGGTATGATTGGTGTAAACGTTGGTGTACCTGTTCCTCGTGAGCCTTTTTCTTTTGGTGGTTGGAACGATTCAAAATTTGGTATGGGAGATATTACTGGAAAAAGTTCTATTGAATTTTGGACACAAAACAAAAAATCAACTGTAAAGTGGAATGCAGAAGCAAAAACCAATTGGATGAGCTAACAAAAGTTTATAGTTAGGAGTTATAAGTTTATAGTTTTAGTATTTTATAATTAATTACATGAGCACACAAACATTATCGAAATCTTCAACGGAAGAGATTTTAAAAAATAATTTAGAACACACTATTTTTTCGTGGTCAAAACAAAGTGGTTTAAACCCATTAAATATTGAACGTGCAAAAGGAGTTTATATTTACGATAGAAGTGGAAAACGTTATTTGGATTTTACTTCTCAATTAATGAACGTAAACATAGGTCACGGACATCCGGCTATTACAGAAGCTGTAGTAAAACAGATGAACGAATTTAGTTATGTTAATCCGGGAATGGCTACTGAAGCAAGAGGATTGCTTGGAAAAAAATTAGCTGAAATTACTCCAGGTTCATTAAATAGAACCTTCTTTACAAATGGCGGTACCGAAGCAATTGAGCATGCAATAAAATTAGCGCGTCTATACACAGGTCGTCATAAAATTATTACTTTATATCAAAGTTATCATGGAGCAACCTACGGAGCGTTATGTGCAGGAGGAGATCCACGAGGTATTCCGCATGATAGCCAAGGTGTGCCAAATATTATTCATGCAGAAAACCCTTATTTCTATCGTTGTCCTTGGAACAGTGCAACACCAGAAGAGTGCGCAGAAAATGCAGCGGCTCACATGGAACGCTTAATTAAATACGAAGGAGTTGGAAGTGTTGCCGCCATTTTAATGGAAGGTGAAAGTGGTTCATCAGGTTGTATAAAATATCCTGTTGGCTATTGGAAAAAAATAAAAGCAATTGCAGATAAATATGGAATACTAACTATTTGCGATGAAGTAATGAGTGGTTTTGGTCGAACAGGAAAATGGTTTGGAATTGATCATCATGGTGTTGAACCAGATATTTTGTGTATGGCTAAAGGCATTACAGCGGGTTACATTCCATTAGGTGGAATGATTGTGAAAGAAGAAATTGTAAAACATTTCGATAATAAACCATTACCAATCGGACTAACGTACTCGGCACATGCTGTAGCATGCGCCGCTGCTAATGCGGTAATAAAAGTATACGAAGACGAAAAATTAATTGATAATGCAGCTAATATGGGTAGCTATTTAGACCAACAAATGCTTAAGTTACAAGACAAACACGCAAGCATTGGTGATTTCCGTAACTCAGGTTTATTAGGTTGTATAGAATTGGTTAAAAACAGAAAAACAAAAGAGCCAATGGCGCCTTGGAATGCATCGCCAAACGAGATGGAAATAATGAACAAAGTGGCTGCTAAATTAAATGAATTGGGCATGTACACTTTTGTTCGTTGGAACTGGATTTTCACAGCTCCTCCATTAACCATTAATAAAGAACAAATGGACGAAGGGTTAGATATTATTTCTAAAGCAATTTCTATTGCGGATGAGCATTGCAATTAATTTGTAATAAAATTTAAATGCAAAACGAAATAGTAGATATACCAACAGGAATTGATAAATCTCCGCTTTATAGCGAAGATTTATCGCCTATATCATTATCTCAACGTTCGTGGAATACGTGGAATTACTCTGCCTTGTGGATAAGCATGAGTTTATGCATCCCAACGTATATGTTGGCTAGTTCTTTAATTGATGGCGGCATGAATTGGTGGCAAGCCATACTAACTATTTTTATTGGCAATGTAGTTGTACTTATTCCAATGATTTTAAATGGTCATGCGGGTACAAAATATGGAATACCATTTCCCGTTTTTGCGCGTGCAAGTTTTGGAATTTACGGAGCAAATATACCAGCTGTATTACGTGCTATTGTGGCTTGTGGTTGGTTTGGTATTCAAACTTGGATTGGTGGTTTTTCCATCTTTTTAATGCTAAAAGTATGGTTTCCTTCCATTGCAGAATTACCACAAATTTTTCCAGAATGGGTAGGTTTACAAACTGGTCCGGCAATTACATTTTTTCTATTTTGGTTATTGAATATGTTTGTTGTTTATTTAGGAATTGAAAGCATAAAAAAACTATTAGTTTTTAAAGCATTTTTTCTTCCTATTGCAGCTCTTGCACTTTTATTTTGGGCTATTTCTGCAGGAAATGGATTAGGACCAATACTTGCTCAACCTTCAAAATTTGAAACCAGTACACAGTTTTGGAATTATTTTTTTCCAGCTCTAACGGGTATGGTAGGTTTTTGGGCAACACTTTCACTTAATATTCCCGACTTTACTCGTTATGCTAAAAGCCAACGTGCACAGGTAATGGGACAAGCTTTTGCTTTGCCATTATCCATGACTATTTTTTCTTTTATTGGAGTTGTTGTTACATCAGCTACGTTTATTATTTATGGCGAAACCATTTGGGACCCATTGGTTTTAGCAGGGAAATTTGAAAGCAAATTATTAATAAGCGTTGCCATGATAGCAGTTGCAATTTCTACATTAGCAACAAATATCGCAGCAAATATTGTGAGCCCTGCAAACGATTTTGCAAATTTAGCTCCATCAAAAATTACATTTAAAACAGGCGGATATATTACAGGAATAATTGGATTTTTAATATTCCCATGGAAATTAATTGCTGATCCAACTGGATATATTTTTACATGGTTAATTGCTTATTCAAGTTTACTTGGACCCATCGGAGGAATTATGATTGTGGATTATTTTTTTATTCGTAAAAAAATATTGAATGTAAAAGATATGTATGAACTAAAAGGAGAATATACATACAACAAAGGATTTAATCGTATTGCAATTATAGCGTTGATTGTTGGGATATTACCAAACGTACCCGGTTTTTTAACGAATATAAAAGTAATTGATGAAAATGCAGTGTGGCATTGGCTTTCTGGTTTATATCATTATGCCTGGTTTGTAGGTTTTATTGTTTCGGGATTAGTGTATTATTTTTTGATGAACAATTTTAATAAAGTAAAACAGCATGGATAAATTTTTGCAAGCTGCTATTGAAGAAGCTAAAACAGGTTTAAGCGAAAAAGGTATTCCAATAGGAAGTGTGTTGGTTAAAGATGGAAAAATAGTTGGTCGTGGACATAATAAACGTGTACAAGACAATGACCCGATGACACATGCTGAAATTGATTGCTTACGAAATGCAGGTAGAGTAGGGAGTTACAAAGATTCAGTACTTTATTCTACATTAATGCCTTGTTATATGTGTGCAGGCACTGTTGTTCAATTCGGCATAAAAAAAGTGTATGCTGGCGAATCAAAAACATTTTCTGGTGCGCGCGAATTTATGGAATCGCACGGTGTTGAAGTAATAGATTTGAATAGCGAAGAATGTATTGAAATGATGAATAAATTTATTGATAAAAATCCAAAACTTTGGAATGAAGATATTGGAGTTGATTAATTGAAACAAAATTTTAAAATTGACAAAAAGCAACATAATAAAAGTTCAAGGAATTGATGTGTCGGTGATTTCGATCAACGATAGCGATTATATTTGCTTAACAGATATTGCTAATTCTAAAGATGGTGATTCTCGTGCAGCAGATATAATTAAGAACTGGATTCGTACACGTACAACTATTGAATTTATTGGCACTTGGGAACAACTTTATAATCCTGATTTTAAAGTGGTGGAATTCGACCACTTTAAAATGCAAGCAGGTTTACCAAGTTTTGTTTTAAGTGCTGGTTTATGGATTGAAAAAACAAATGCAATTGGATTTTTAGTTAAATTAGGAAAATACGGTGGAACCTATGCACATAAAGATATTGCTTTTGAATTTTGTTCTGCAATAAGTCCAGTTTTTAAATTATTTTTAATTAAAGAATTTCAACGTTTAAAAGAAGTAGAAAATAGTCAACATCATTTAGAATGGAATTTGCAACGTGTAATCTCAAAAATAAATTACCGAATACATACTGATAGCATTAAAGAAAATCTAATTCCAAATGAAATTACAAAAACACAAGCTAATTTTATTTATGCAAACGAAGCAGATTTATTAAACGTTGCTTTGTTTGGTTTAACAGCTAAAGAATGGAGAGAAACTACTATCAATAAAAAAGATAATATTAGAGATAGTGCTAGTTTAGAACAGTTAGTAGTATTGAGTAATATGGAGAGTATTAATGCTTTATTAATTTCTCATAATTTAGATCAAAAGGAAAGATTAAAACAATTGAATAAAGTAGCAATTGCACAAATGAAATCGCTGCTTGATAGTAAGGCGATAAAAAAATTAAAATAAAAGTAAAATGTCGATATTAATTAAAAATGGTCATTTAGTTACAGCTTCAGAAGATTTTGTTGCTGATATTTTTATTGAAGGTGAAAAAATTGTTGCTATCGGAAAAGATTTAAATTACAAAGCCGATAAAATAATTGATGCAACTGGTAAATTAGTTTTTCCGGGTGGAATAGACCCGCATGTGCATTTAGATATGCCTTTTATGGGTACATCATCTAGCGATAATTACGAAACAGGTACTGGCGCAGCTTTACACGGCGGAACCACAACTGTGATTGATTTTATTTTGCAAACGCAAGGCGATACACTTTATAACGCTCTGCACGCATGGCAAAAGCGTTCTCAAGATGCAGTTTGCGACTATTCATACCACATGGCGGTTACCGATTTTAATGATAATGTTGCTAAAGAAATAGTTGATATGATTGTGAAAGAAGGAATAACTTCTTTTAAAACATTTATGGCTTACAAAGGCGCATTAATGATTGATGATGGGCAAATGGTAAACTTAATGAAAGTAGTAAAAGAAAATGGAGGCTTAGTTACCGTGCACGCTACCAATGGAGATATGATTGATTCTTTAATTGCTAAACATCGTAAAGAAGGAAAATTATCTCCATTATATCATTATTTATCTCAGCCAGAAGTTACTGAAGCCGAAGCTTCTGCGCGTTTTTCTGATATGCTTTTTTATACAGGTTGCCCTGGATATATTGTGCACATGACCTGCGAAGGCGCTTTAAATGCAGTACGTAGAGCAACATTAAGAAACCAAAAAGTATATGTAGAAACTTGTTCGCAATATTTAATGATTGACGCAAGCTTGTACGACAAAGGATTTGAAAGTGCAAAATGGGTAATGAGTCCACCTTTGCGTGAGAAAAAAGATCAAGTTGCTTTATGGAATGGAATAAATCAGGGGTTGATACAAACCGTTGGTACCGACCATTGTCCGTTTATGTGGGAGCAAAAGAAAATGGGCGAAAACGATTTTTCTAAAATTCCAAATGGACACCCTGCTATTGAGCATCGAATGGAATTTATGTTTTCGGAAGGTGTAAATAAAGGAAAAATATCTTTATCGAAATATGTAGAAATAACATCTACTAATGCGGCAAAAATATTTGGTATGTATCCTAAAAAAGGAACTTTATCTATTGGAGCTGATGCTGATATTGTAATTTTTAATCCAACAAAAAAACATACTATTTCTGTTAAAACACACCACATGCACGTTGATTATTCGGCTTACGAAGGATTAGAAGTAACTGGTAAATGCGAAACAGTTTTGTTGCGTGGTAAAATTGCAATTGAAAACGAAAAATTACAATTGCAAAAAGGTAATGGACAGTTCATTAAACGAAAAAAATTAGAAAACATAATTTAATTATTAACTCATAACTATAAACTATTAATTCACAACTCTAAACTCTAAAAACTATGGCAAGAATGATTAAATCAGGACTTATACAAATGAGTCTACCAATGACAGAAGGAGAAGGAACTGTTCAAGAAATTTGCAACGCAATGGTGCAAAAACATATTCCTATGATTGAAGAAGCAGGAAAAAAAGGTGTACAAATTTTATGCTTGCAAGAAATTTTTAACACACCTTATTTTTGTCCAGGTCAAGATAAAAAATGGTACGAATCTGCAGAAGCTGTTCCTGGTCCTACAACCGATTTAATGGCAACGTATGCTAAAAAATACAATATGGTTATTATTGTTCCTATTTACGAAAAAGAGCAAGCAGGAGTATTGTATAACACAGCAGCAGTAATAGATGCAGACGGAACTTATTTAGGTAAATACAGAAAAAATCATATTCCACATACATCTGGTTTTTGGGAAAAATTCTTCTTTAAACCAGGAAATTTAGGTTATCCAGTTTTTCAAACTAAATACGCAAAAGTGGGCGTTTATATTTGTTATGATAGACATTTCCCTGATGGTGCAAGATGTTTAGGCTTAAACGGAGCAGAAATAGTTTATAACCCTTCGGCCACTGTTGCAGGATTAAGCGAATACTTATGGAAATTAGAACAACCTGCACACGCAGCTGCTAATGGATATTTTATGGGTTGCATTAATCGCGTTGGCGAAGAAAAACCTTGGAACTTAGGTAAATTCTATGGACAATCTTATTTTGTAGATCCAAGAGGACAAATATTTGCACAAGCATCAAGAGACAATGACGAATTATTAATTGCAGATTTTGATTTAGAGATGATTGATGAAGTGCGCAGTACATGGCAATTTTTTAGAGATAGAAGACCTGAAACGTATGGTGTTTTAACTGAACTATAATATTTAGTTATAAATTATGAGTTAATTGTTTTGAGTTTTTTGCTCTTTATTTTTAACTCATAATTTATAATTCATAACTCCTAATTTTATAAAAATGGCTATACAAAACAATCGTTTATCAACAGAAGAATTAAAACATAATTTTTCTGATATACATCCTCCTTACGATCATGAAGAAGGTGCAATAATAGAAGCAAATCGTTGTATTAATTGTTACGATGCGCCTTGCACAAAATCATGTCCAACAAGTATTGATGTACCTTTATTTATAAAACAAATTGCTTCTGGCAATGTAAAAGGTTCTGCAAAAACAATTTTATCGTCAAACATAATGGGTGCTGGTTGCTCAAAAGTTTGTCCAGTAGAAAAATTGTGCGAAGGAGCTTGTGTGTATAATTTATTGCACGAAGAACCGATTTCAATTGCAAAACTACAACGTTATTCTACCGAAAAAGCAATTGCAGCTAAATGGAAATTGTTTGAACGTAAACCTTCTAATGGAAAAAAAGTAGCCGTAATTGGTGCTGGCCCTGCGGGTTTATCTTGCGCTCATACATTGTCTTTACAAGGTATTGATGTTACTATTTACGAAAAAGAAGAAAAAGGTGGTGGCTTAATGACCTATGGTGTGGCGGCTTACAAAGTTACTCCCCAGTTTTGTAAGGATGAAGTTGATTATATTACTTCTGTTGGAGGTATTGATATTAAATACAAACAAGAGTTAGGTAAAGATGTTACGTTAGCTGATTTACAAAAAAATTACGATGCCGTATTTTTAGGAATTGGTGTTGGTATAGCTCGCGAACTAAACATTCCAGGCGAAAACTTAGAAGGTGTTGTTGATGCTATTTCATTTATTTACGATTTACGCACCAATGATTATTCTAAAATTGCAATTGGCGATAAAGTGGCTGTAATTGGTATGGGTATGACGGCTATTGATGCTGCTACACAATCTAAACGATTAGGTGCTAAAGAAGTTACTATGATTTATCGCCGTACAGAAAACGAAAAACCATGTACTGATGTTGAGTTAGATATTGCAAAATTAGATGGTTGTTCTTTTATTTGGTTGGCTTCTCCAAAAGAAATTATTGGCGAAAATGGCAAAGTAAAACAATTGGTTTGTACCAAAATGAAGTTAGGTGAGCCTGATGCTTCTGGACGTAGAGCGCCTGTTGATACTGGCGAAACTTTTACACTTGATGTAGATATGGTAATTAAAGCAGCTGGACAAATTCCTTTTGAGGATTTAGTTAAAAAATCTGATGTGAAAAACAATAGTGGAAAAATTATTGTGGGCAATGTTGGCGAAACCAATTTAAAAGGTGTTTTTGCTGGTGGTGATGCTGTAAATGGTGGAAAAGAAGTAGTGGATGCAGTTCAAGCTGGTAAAGATGGTGCGAATGGCATTTTAACTTATCTTAAAATAAAATAATTGAACGCTGATAACGCAGATTGTTATGATTGAAAAAATCATTTTTAACATCAGCAAATTAGCACATTTTCAAATCATCAAATTAAAAAAGTTATGGCAAATTTAGAATCAACTTTTCTCGGAATAAAATCTCCAAATCCTTTTTGGTTAGCTTCGGCACCGCCAACGGATAAAAAAATAAATGTATTACGTGCTTTTGAAGCAGGCTGGGGTGGAGTTGTATGGAAAACATTAGGTTCGCAAGTAAAAAATGTTTCTTCAAGATATTCATCTTTAGATTTATACGGAAAAAAAGCGGCGGGTTTTAATAACATCGAACTTATTTCGGATAGACCTCTTGAAATAAATTTAAAAGAAATAAAAGAAGTATTAAAACTTTTTCCTGATCGCGCAATGATTGTATCGTTGATGGCAGATAACGATAGAAAAAGTTGGCACGAAATGGTTAAAAAAGTAGAAGATACGGGTGCACACGGTATAGAATTAAATTTTGGTTGTCCGCACGGAATGGTGGAAAGAGGTATGGGCGCTGCTGTTGGACAAGATCCTGAAATTGCAAAAATGGTAGTAGAATGGGTAATGGAAGTTGCAAATATTCCTGTTATAACAAAGCTTACACCAAATGTTCATTCGGCTGTTCCTGGAGCGTTAGCTGCTATAGAAGGTGGTACAAATGGTTTATCTTTAATAAATACTATACAGTCGGTTACGGGTGTAAATTTAGATACGTTAGTGCCAAATCCAAATGTGGGAGGACAATCTGTTTTTGGTGGTTATTGCGGACCAGCAGTAAAACCAATTGCATTAAAAATGTTAACTACATTGGCGCAAGAAGAAAAAATTCGTAACACACCCATTTCTGGTATTGGTGGTGTAACCACTTGGAAAGATGCAGCCGAATTTATTTTATTGGGTGCTAGTAACGTGCAAGTTTGTACTGCCGCTATGATATACGGGTTTAAAATTATTACTGATTTATGTGATGGTTTAAACAATTGGATGGACGAAAAAGGCTATAAAACAATTGATGATTTTGTGGGATTATCGGTTCCAAAAGTTACACGTTGGGAAGAGTTAGATATTAATTTCCACATTACAGCAAAAATAAATCAAGATGCATGTATACATTGTGGACTTTGTTATATAGCTTGCGAAGATACTTCGCATCAATCTATCAACATCGAAAAAGGAAATCCATACAATACCTATACAATTAAAGAAGAAGAATGTGTTGGATGTAATTTGTGTCAGATTGTTTGTCCTGTTAAAGATTGTATTACAATGGAAGAACATCGTAAAGGAGATGAATACCTAAACTGGATTGAGTTCCAGAAAAGAGGTTTACCTTTAAATGATCATTAAAATGTATAGCAAATAATTTAAAAGCGTAGTTTTTAACTACGCTTTTTTTATTGTGAATATTTTAATTTAATAGAAGTTGCTTAATAAAACGTCTGCGTTTCAAACGCGGACGAGGTTGGTGGCAAACAGATACGATACGTTGACGTCTGCTGTTAAGTTTTGAAGAGTCCTGCAAAGTTTGCGATTTCGACAATTATAGGAACTTTCTTTTTTACTTTAAGCCAAAAAATAGCTGAATCGACATCCTTTTGAATTAATTCAAATATCTCATCGTAATTGCTTTTGTTTTGAGGAAATATGCCGGATACTGAATCAGCACCTGTCTTGATTATTTTTTTAATTTCATTAAAGCCTTCTTCAAATTTGTCCTCTTTTAAATGTATTAAAAAATGATTGCTTATTTTTGATTGATTAACTTGAAAGAACAGAATTGATGGGGATTTAAACTCCAAGCCGTTAAAAAACTTCTCTAATAATTGAACATACCCAAGATGATGGTTTTGATCGGTTTTAATAGCTGTAGCAGAAAAAGTCATTTTCTTTGGTCCTAAGGTCGGTTTCAATTTTTCCTCTACTTCATTTTTAAAGCTGTTGTCGAAAATGCTGAAAACTGTTAGATATTGTCCTGATATATTATGTAAGGATTTCCAATAAATAGAGTCACGCAAAATCCTTTCCATGTGAGGATTGTGAAAGTCATAAATTATTAAAGCAAAGGCTGAAGCTCGACCAGTTTTTTGATGCTCCGTGCAAATCTCAATTAATTTATCATGAAAGTCGGTGAAATTAATGCCTTCGTCTGTATCGTGGAAATGAACTGGAATCATATTGTTTGTCTTTAGCTTTTTGTAAAATATTTTTTCTAGCGGAATGTCAGTCTAATACTTGCACCTAACTTGTTTACATGTATTGTAAAGTAACAGATATACGCCAAACTTTGGTTAAATATGTTTGAAACTATCAACTTATATTTCTAAACAAATATATTAAAAATTAAAACAAAAAAAAGTAATGTTTTTATAACAGCACCAACTAATTAAAGTTTCTAAAACACTTTTTATTTCCTAATAATTTTAAAGCTACCGCTATTTGATATTTTAATTATAGAAGAGATTATTTTTATGTTAAATTAACTATTCTCAATTCGCGATTTGCAAATTGAGAATATATTTTCTATATTTGTTATGCTTAATAATAAATAAATGAAAAAACATAACGGCATGAGACCTCATGATTTGGTAATTTTAGCAAAAATTGCAGCAAAAGATAACGAAAACTGGATGATGAAAGATTTAGCTTATGAATTAGGTATTAGCGCAAGCGAAATAAGTGAAAGTATAAATAGATCAGTTTATGCGGGTTTATTAGCGTCGGATAAAAAACGTTTAATGAAGCAATCGTTAATTGAATTTTTAGAGCACGGTTTTAGATATGTGTTTCCTGAAAAACCAGGAGCTTTGGTTAGAGGAATGGTTACTGCATATTCAGCTAATCCCTTAGCAAAAGAAATACAAAGCAATGAGAGTGTAGTTTGGCCATATTCAGAAGGAGATACTAGAGGGCAAGCAATAAATCCTTTACACGTAAATGTACCAATAGCTTGTAAGCGGGATAAAAAATTACACGAAATTCTTTCTTTGATTGATACGTTAAGGATTGGAAAAGTAAGAGAGAAAAAAATTGCTATTGAAGAGCTTAAAAAAAGAATTTAATGAAAAATACAATTTTTAATCTAAACGTAATAAAGAGAATTGCTAAAGCTTTAGGAGAATTAAATAACAATGTAATTTATGTTGGTGGTGCTGTAGTTAGTATTTATGCTAACGACCCAGCGGCTGATGATGTAAGACCAACAAAGGATATTGATATTAGTTTGTCTGTTGCATCAATAAGTGAATTAGAAAAAGTAAGACTTGATTTAATTTCAAAAGGATTTAAGCAAACAGCTGATGAAGATGTTATTTGTAGATTTAAATACGAAGATATATTGGTAGATGTGATGAATACAAAAAGTATTGATTGGGCGCCAGCAAACTCTTGGTTTGAAAAAGGTTACAGCAGTAGAGAAAAAATTAAAATTGAAGATTTTCAAATTCAAATATTATCATTACCATATTTTTTAGCTACAAAATTTGAAGCATATAATAACAGAGGAAAAAACAACCCTATTACAAGTAGCGATTTTGAAGATATAGGATATATAATGGATAACAGACTTGATTTTGTTGAACTAATAGAAAATGCTAATCAAAATGTTAAAGATTTTTTGATAGAAGAATTTCAAAAAATTATAAATGACAGAATAAAACAAGAAGCAATAGAGGCTAATTTGTATTATGAAAATAAACAAGAACGTTTTAATAGAATTATGAATAACTTAAATAAAGTAGCAAACAGTATCTAAATTATTTCCTAATAATTTTAAAGCTACCGCTGTTTGATATTTTAATTATGGAAGAAGCTGCTGCTTGTGTTTTCTCGTTTTGGCGCCAGTTTACAACGTAATCTACTTTTTGTTGTAAGTCTTTATTTACTTCTAAAAAGTTAGCAGGAGTTGGTTGTCCGCTAAAGTTAGCCGAGGTAGAAACAATAGGTTTGCCTAATTTGTAAATTAATTTTTTACAAAATTCATCGTTCACCACTCTAATGGCTGCACTGCCATCGGGTGCAATACATTGCGCTGCAATACCTTTTACTTTGTCGTAAATAATGGTGATGGGTTTATCAGAAACTTCAATTATTTCCCAAGCCACTTCTGGAACTTCGTCAACGTATTTGTTTAAATTAATGTCTTTATCTACCAATACAATTAGTCCGTTGTTAGCTTGTTTGCCTTTTATTTCAATTAGTTTTTCAATGGCTTTACTGTTGGTGGCATCGCAACCCAATCCCCAAACGGTATCGGTAGGATAAATAATTACACCTCCGTTTTTTAATACTTCTAATGCTTTTTGTAGTTCTTGTTCCATAACTAAATTTCAATTGTATTTCCGCATTTAAAGTGTCCTTTCGGACATTCTTTAAACCCATGTAAACCACAAGGTCGGCAATCTAAATTTTCTGTAGTTTGTTTTATAATTGATTTATCTGATAAAGGTCCAAAACCAAAGGCCGGAACGGTAGAGCAAAAAAATGCAGTTACATTAGCGTTAGTAGCACTTGCTAAATGTAAAGGAGCGGAGTCGTTTACATAATTCATTTCAGCATTTTGTATAAGCGCTGCCGACTGCAATAAATTTAGTTTTCCGCAAAGATTAACACAGTTTTTCGCTTCACTTTTTTTAATGATTAAATCGCATTTTTCGGTATCGTTAGCTGCGCCTAATAAATATATTTTAGTGTTTGAATCTGTTTTTTTAATTAGCTCCACCCACTTTTGTTCGGGCAATTGCTTGGTAAACCAAACCGAAGAAGGAGCCATACAAACGTAAGGCTGTGTTTTATATTCTTCTACTTTTTTATAGTCGTTAGCGGTAGGATAGAGGCGAGGTTTGTTAAATTTGGTATCGGTAAAATCAGCAATTAATTCTTGGTTTCTTTCTACTTCGTGTCTACCATCACCAATAACATGTTTTATTTTTTTGGTAAATAACAACGAAAGTGGATTTTTATCGAAACCAATTTTTTCTGTAGCAGCGCTAAAAGCAGTAATTATTCCGCTTGAAGCGAATCGATGTAAATTAATTACTTTATCGTATTTTTTAGAGCGTACTTTATTAATTAAGCCTAGTAAATTTTTGAGTTTATTTTGTTTTTTATCCCAAACTAATACTTCATTTAAAAAAGGATGTTCAACAAAAAGGCTTTCGTTTCCTTTGCGCACCAATAAATCGATTTGAGCTGTAGGGAAGAATTGATGAAGCTTTTCGAGCACCGAAGTCGCTAAAATAGCATCACCGATAAAGGCTGTTTGTATGATTAATATATTCAAAATTTAAAATTCAATATTCAAAGATAAAATTTGGTTTATCATTAGTGTTTTTAAAATTATAAAGTAAACAGTCTTGAGTCTAACATCTAATATCTCACTTCTAAAATCTAAACAGCTACATTATTCTCTCTCAAAGCATCGTTTAACGAAGTTTTTAAATCTGTACTTTCTTTACGTTTTCCAATAATTAAAGCGCAAGGAACTTGAAATTCTCCTGCAGGAAATTTCTTGGTGTAAGAACCCGGAATTACTACCGAACGCGCAGGAACAATACCTTTGTATTCAACAGGTTTATCGCCAGTAACATCAATAATTTTTGTTGACATGGTAATGCAAACATTCGCACCTAAAACAGCTTCTTTTTCAACACGCACGCCTTCTACCACAATGCAACGCGAACCAATAAAACAATTATCTTCTATAATTACAGGCGCAGCTTGTACAGGTTCTAAAACACCACCAATGCCAACGCCACCGCTTAAATGTACGTTTTTACCAATTTGCGCGCAACTACCTACAGTTGCCCAAGTATCAACCATAGTACCGCTATCAACGTAAGCACCAATGTTTACATAGCTCGGCATCATAATTACTCCACTTGCTAAAAACGAACCATAGCGAGCAATTGCATGTGGTACAACACGAACACCTTGTGAAGCATAATTCTTTTTTAATTGCATTTTATCATGAAATTCAAAAGGACCCACTTCTATGGTTTCCATTTTTTGAATCGGAAAATATAAAATAACTGCTTTTTTAACCCATTCGTTTACTTGCCAGCCGTTAGCAATTGGCTCTGCAACTCTTAGTTTGCCTTTATCCAAAAGTTCAATTACTTCTCTAATGGTATTTTGCGTTTCTGGGTTGTTTAGTAACTCACGATTTTCCCAGGCTTTTTCAATAATGCTTTGCATACTTATTTTCACTTATTTTAAAACAAATATAATGTATATTTACCAATAAATTTTTACAAAATTGGCTAGAGTTATTGCAATAGATTATGGTACAAAACGTGTGGGTTTGGCGGTAACCGACGATTCTAAAATTATTGCATCGGCACTTACAACCATACACGCAAAAGATTTGCTTGCTTTTTTAAAAGAATATTTTTTAAAAAATAATGTAGAAACTATTGTAGTTGGCAAACCAAAACGCATGAACAACGAAAACTCTGATGTAGAAAAACACATTGTAAATTTTATAAAACAACTTACCAAACATTTTCCTCAAATACCTATAGTGCGTATTGATGAGCGTTTTACTTCTAAAATGGCATTTCAAACCATGATTGATAGTGGTTTAAAAAAGAAAGACCGCCAAAATAAAGAAACGGTAGATCAAATAAGCGCTACTATAATTTTGCAAAGTTATTTGGAGCAAAAGCGCTAGTTATTTTTCTGTAACAGAACTAGATAACATTAGCAAAAAAGGTAATGCTTTGTTGTAGTCTAAAGTTGGATATTCTAAACCTAAACTTCGTAAGTTATTGTAATACGTTTGGTGATGCTGATAATAATATCTTTCGCTATCTACAAACCAAGCTTTATCGCCAAGCTTTTGAGCTAAAAACCATTTTTCAAGTAATCGTCCGCTTCTACCATTTCCATCGCTCCAAGGATGAATTTTTACAAAAACCAAATGAATCATTGCTGCAAAAAAGAAAACTTGTTTTGTGTTAAGATTTTGTCGTAACAAAAAATCAACATCGCTATAAAATTTTTCCATTTCAGTTTTTACTTCAAAAGGCGAAGCAGCCACGTATTCTATTTTTCCGTCGGGTGTACTCACATACATATTTTGTGTGCGTATTTTACCTTGTTGGTGGTTAGCTACAATATGTTTACTTAGCAATTTATGCGCTTCTACGATGTTTTGTTTATTTAAAATAGCTGTTTTAGCAAAAGTATACGCATTGTATAAATCGTCAGTTTTTTTAGTGTAATCGGGTAAAAATTCAATACCAAATTTTTTGTGTTTGATGTACGAATCGAGTTCAATATTTTCGCCTTCGATTTTGCTGGAAAAAACAGAAGAAACTGAAGTGTAAAAACTAAAATTTTCGCTCGATATTTCCGCATCTTGCAATTTATCAAACAAAAAAGGCAAATCATCGCTAACCTGCGAACAATATTGCTCTAGTAAATGGGTAGAGATGATTTTTAGTTTTTCTTTCATTTTAAGTTTGTGAAAACAAAGCTAATTGTTTTTGGTGATTTTTGCCTAAAAGCTAATTTAAACTAATTTAATCATATTATTTCACAAAGTTATTTGGGGCAAAAACGTTAGTTAATTCTTTTACTATTCCGAATTTCGGGTAAGCTTGCTCATGCTATTTCTTATTAAAGTAAACAAACATTTAAGAAGACTAAAATTATACTATTTTCAAAAAAAACTTACTGGCTAAATTGTATGTTTGATGGTTATATTTTTTTATAATATTCAAGTTGATAATCTACAACCCTTTTTATGTTTTCATCATATTTATTCTCAAGGGTATTACAAAATCCAATAAAGGCTATACTTGCATAGAAATTCATTATTACAACATATTCAGAAATATCAATTATCTCAAAATCATTAATTTCTTTGTCAAGTTGAATTTTTAACTCAAATCCATCCGCAAAAGTACCTCCGTGTATAAAAGACGAAAGGTCAGAATATAAAGAACCAATTTGAAGATATGTCTTATAACTTTTCTTCATTTTTTCATCAGAACTATTGATAAAATCATATTCATGGTTTTCATTTAGGTATTTAAATATGTTCCTAAAAGTAAATTGATTTGCTTTTTCAATAATCTTGTTTCTACTATATTCTTTAATCTCTGGTCTTCTTTTGATCAGGTCTTGAAAAGCTACTTCATCAATTTCTTCACCCGTTAAAATCTTAGATTTAAAATCAAGGCTTTTTTGGTATTGAAGTTCCTCATATAAATCACAGAACAATGCATACTCTTTAAAAATATTATCGTTTTTATCACTTAATGATTTTTGAATTAGGTAATCTAATTTAAGAGTATGTTCTATCAAAGGTCTCAATAAGATTTTGCAACTATACAAATTGTCTTTTAATAATAAATCAAGTATACCATGTATAATTCTTGAGATTCTAACTTCAAATATTGATAAGTAACGAAAGGATTCATTGAATTCAGGATGATTTTTAATTAATGCACCTAAATCATTTTCAATAATTTTAAAAACTTCATTGAATATTTTTTCAATGTAAGGTTTTGCAATCACTGAAATTTTATTGATATTTTCTGACATATGAGATTAAATTACTCTCAACTTGCTATATTTAATAGCCTTTTATTCATCTACTCAAATATACAATTATTTAATAAACAATAAAATTAGGTGGAGTATTTTAAAAATACTCTTTTTGCCACAGCGAGAGCAAATCCATAGTAATGGCAACGCTATAATGTATAGCAACTCCCAGCCAAATACTTTTACTTTTTAAACTTAAAAATCCTAATACAATTCCGGCAACAATGGCTGCTATGGTTTCGGGCATGGGCTTTCCAAAGTGTATCATGCAGTAGGGTATTGTCATAACAAAAACGCTGTATATACCAATTCCTTTTTTTGCGCCGTGTACCATAAAGCCTCTAAAAAAAAACTCTACGCCAATAAATTGTATTAAATACAAAACTTGCCACAATAAAAAGTTAGGATAGAGGCTTTCGTTTTGTGCTAAATCGTAAAACGGATACTTGCTCTGAAAGCTTTTGCTAAAAGAAACCATAAACACCAAAGGCAGCATAAACAAAAAGAAATACACATATACTTTGTATTTTTTTAGTGCTCCTTTTATGTTAAATCCGTAGTCAATTAAATTTTCTTTGTAAATAAATTTTACGGTTAAAATGGGTATCAATAAATAAAAAATGCTTAACACAAATACCCAGTACGTTAGTTGAATTAGTTGAGGATTGTTTTGTGTTTCGAGCCATGCTAAAAGTGAATTTGCTTTTTCTTCTAAACCAACAGATTTAAGTAGTATTAACAATTTTCGAATACCACCTAAATAATAAATACAAGTTAAACTAAAAGCACTAATTGCAAAAGTGATTGCGGTGTTTTTTGAAAATGAATTAGAAACAGAATTTTCTTTTTCTGTTTGGTGTATAAACGATTTTAATTTGCTAATTAAAACCATTGATAATATATTTCAGAAATTGGCACTAAGTCTTCTCTGCCAATGTAGCCCAGCTTTTTAGCTGAGCTTAGCATGGTTTCAAAATTTTTATATTTTTCGGTTTTGCCTGTTTTTAAATTAAATAAAATGTAATCTGGTTCTCCTTTATTTTCGTCGGGCGATGAATTGACTACTTTTTCTACACGGCACAATAAAAATTTAGGATCAAAAGCTGCATACGAAATGTTTTCAATAATATTAACATCGTACTCGCCTTTAGCGTAATTCGTGTTTTTATCGTTTTTTACTGATGCATATTTTAACTCATCAAGCATGTTTAAACTATACGGATACACCAACGGAACTCTAAACCATTCTGATTTCCCATAGCTGTTAAAATAATCGGCATCTATTTGTTCGTAATTTTCTGAGAATTTTTTTATCGAATCTCTATACAATTGTTTTTCAAATTCAATAGACGATTCGCCATATTCTGAATAGCTTTCAGCTTGTTTTTGAGTTGTAGCTAAACCTTCTTTAAAAAAGTTACGTGTTCGGTTAAACATAGTAACTAGAGGAGTTATAACGCCTGCTAAACACAAAACAGTTAAAACACTAAATACAATTATTCTATTTTTTTTGCGGTTAACTATGGCAATAATATCCAAAATTGCAAACAAAATAAATAACACACCACTTAAGAGTGCTAATACTATTAAACCAAAAACGGGAGTTGTTTCCATTTAAAATTCTGATGTAAAATGAAATTGAATGTCTTTATATTTTTCTTGCGCCATTTGTAATGCCCATGCCGATTCTGCTAAAAACACATATCTATCTTCTTTATCTTTAGCCATGTAGTTGTATTTGTCTTCTACAAAAATATTAAGTTTTTTCTTATCAGGGCAATCAACCCAAACTGCTTTGTGAATGTTCATGTTATCGAAATTACATGAAGCACTATATTCACTATTTAATCGATGCTGAATTACCTCGAACTGAAGCATACCAACAACGCCCAATATTTTTGCTTGTGTTGTACATTTTGTAAATAATTGCGCCACTCCTTCGTCAGTTAATTGCTCTAAACCTTTTTGCAGTTGTTTAGATTTCATTGGATCGGCATTAATTACATAACGAAATAATTCTGGCGAAAAACTTGGAATACCTTTGTATTTAAGCACTTCGCCTTCGGTTAAGGTATCACCAATTTTAAAATTGCCTGTATCGTACAAACCAATAATATCTCCAGGATATGCAACATCAATAATGTTTTTGTCTTGCGCCATAAAGGCTGTAGGGTTAGCAAACTTTAAATTTTTGCTTATTCTTGTGTGAAAATAGTTTGTATTACGTTCAAATTTTCCGCTACAAATACGTAAAAAAGCAATTCTATCTCTATGTTTTGGATCTATGTTGGCATGAATTTTAAATACAAAACCAGTAAATTTATTTTCTTCGGGTTTTACTAATCTTTGTTCTGTTTCGCGTGCCAACGGAATAGGAGCTATGTCGATAAAGCAATCCAGCAACTCTTTAATACCAAAATTATTTACCGCACTACCAAAAAATACGGGTGAAATTTGTGCGTTTAAGTAATCTTCTTTTTTAAATTCGGGATATACACCACTAATTAATTCTTCGTCTTCTCTTAGTTTTGCCGCATACTTTTCGCCAACAATTTCATCCACTTGTTTGCTACTGATGTCATCAATTTTAATTACATCTTCGCTAATTCTAGTTTTGCTTGCATCAAAAAGTTTTAAACTCTTTTCGTACATGCTGTAAACACCTTTAAAAGTTTTACCCATGCTTATTGGCCAACTTAAGGGACAAACATTTATGTTCAATTTTTTTTCAATCTCGTCCAACAAATCAAAAGGGTCTCGACCTTCTCTATCTAATTTATTAATGAAAACAATTACAGGTGTATTGCGCATACGGCAAACTTCTAATAAACGCTCTGTTTGCGATTCCACACCTTTTACGCAATCAATAACCATTATAACGCTATCAACAGCAGTAAGTGTGCGGTAAGTATCTTCAGAAAAATCTTGGTGACCAGGTGTATCTAATAAATTGATCTTAATTCCTCTGTATTCAAAACCCATTACCGATGTAGCAACCGAAATACCACGCTGACGCTCAATTTCCATAAAATCGGAAGTAGCTGATTTTGCGTTTTTATTCGATTTTACAGCACCAGCAACTTGAATGGCTCCACCAAACAACAATAGTTTTTCTGTTAAAGTAGTTTTTCCGGCATCGGGGTGACTAATAATACCAAAAGTTCTGCGCTTAGCTATTTCTTGTTCGTTGGCCATAAATTTTATTTAGCCTGCAAAAGTAAAAAAAGTATGGTATTTTGTTGTGTAAAACAATTAATGTTTAGGACAACTTTTACAGGGTTTGCTGCTTTTGTATTTTTTGCAACACTTCGATTTTTTCTTGCTTTCGGCAAATAACGTAATAAAAGCGCAACTATTAAATTTAATAGTATCGATTAGTTTGCTGTTATTTAAACTGTTTTCTTCCATTGCGATTGCAAAATTATGCTTATTTAGATTAATTCCAAATAAAAGAACATTATTTTATATTAACAATGATAATTATCATTAAACAGCAATTAATATCTTTGAGGAAAATAACAATATCGTGAAAAATATATCTTTAGTATTTAATGCTGTTTTGGCTGTTGCTGTAGCCATTTTGTTTTATTTGCATTTTTCGAGCAAAAACGGAAACTCAAACGCTAAAAACGAAATAGTAATTACAGATTCAACAGGCGCAAAAACGCCTTTAGTTGTTGATTTAAAGCCATCTCAGTTTGTATATGTTAACTCAGATACTTTGTTAGAGAAGTTTGAAATGACTAAAGTAATTCGTAAAGAGTTAGAAAGTAGCCGGAAAGCGTCTGAAAATAGTTTTCAAGCAAAAGTACAAGCGTTTCAGTCAGAAATACAAGATTTGCAAGAGCGCGCTGCTAACATGACGCAGGAGCAAGGCGAAGCAAAACAAAGAGAATTAGCACAAAGAGAGCAACAATTAGGCGAAATGCAAGCGCAGCTACAAGAGCAATTAGGCAAAAAAGAAGCCGATAAAACAGAAGCTTTGCATAAATTTATTTCTGATTATTTAAAACGCAATTATTCTGATAAGTACATGTACATTTTAGGCTACTCACAAGGTGGTGGCATACTTCTTGCTAACGATAGTTTAGATATAACTAACGAAGTAATTAAAGGTTTAAATGCAGAATACAATGCAACTAAAAAAACTAAAAAATAAGCTATTTTCGAGTTTAGCAGTAAGTTCGCTAATAGTTTTAATAATCATTTTATCATCGTGTAAAACCAATTTGGTTTACATGAATGTAATTGAGCCCGCTCCAATTTCAATACCACCATACCTTAAAAAAATGGGTGTTGTTAACCGAACAACAATTGAAAAAAAGAATGAAAAATTTGATAAAGTAGAACAGATTTTATCAGCCGAAGGTCCGCAATTAGATAAAGAAGGAGCACTTGCAGCAATTGATGGTTTGTATAACGAATTGTCGAAAAACGAGCGATTCACTTTAGTTAAAAAATTACCCGAAGTAAAAACAAACACAACAGGTTCTGGAGTTTTTCCGGCGCAATTATCGTGGGACGAAATAAATAAAATTTGTACCGAAAATGGTTTAGAAGGTTTGTATATTCTAGAGTTTTTAGATTCGGATACAAAAGTGAGTTACGCACAAATTCCCACTACAATAAATACACCTTTGGGAAGTATTCCTGCGGTTGAGCATCAAGCCAATATGCTTACTATTGTTAAAACAGGTTGGAGAATTTACGATAACGTAAACAAGTTGGTTATTGATGAGTACAGCATGAACAGAAACCTTAATTTTAGTGGTAGAGGAATAAACCCTATGGCGGCTGTAAATGCTGTAATGGGTAGAAAAGACGCTGTTAAACAAGCTGCAAATTACATTGGACAAGATTATGCAAAAAGCATTTTACCATACACAATTCGTGTAAACAGAGATTACTACATAAAAGGAAATTATAATTTTAAGGTTGCCATGCGTAAGGCAAGAACAGGAAATTGGGATGGCGCAGCCGAATTGTGGAAAAAAGAAACTTTAAATCCAAAACGAAAAATTGCAGGTAGAGCTTGTTATAATATGGCTATTATTGGCGAAATTAATGGAGATTTAGACGGAGCAATACATTGGGCGCAACAAGCCTATGAAAATTATGGAAATAGATTAGCATTACAATATGTAAATATTTTAAAGAATAGAAAAAATAAAAACGCTCGCTTAAAAATGCAAGAGCCTCAATAAATTAGCATTAAATAAATCCTCACATATTATTAACATTTCTTGATATAGTAGATAAAAATTGTAATATTTACTCTCTTTATGAGCTATATATTATTACTACTATATCTTGCGGTTATACTTTACATTGTTGGTAAAGCAAAATTCTTTTCAATTGATTCATTATCAAGAAAAAGCCTAATCCTTTTATTTGTTTTAAAATTTGTTTTTGGCACAGCATTGTTGCTGATTTACACACATCATTACACCTTAAAAGAAACAAGTGATGTGCATAAATTTTTTGTTGATGGAGTTACATTAAACAATATTTTTAGTCAAAATCCACTTCATTATTTTCAACTATTATTCGGAATAAATACTGATGCCGATTATTTACAAAAATATATTTTAGGTTTTAATTATTGGTTTTTAGAAGATGGTAGTAGAGTTTATAATGATACGCGCACTGTAATTCGTTTTAACTCAATTGCTTATTTTTTCTCTAGAGGAAACATGCATATACACACACTTTTTGTGTGTTTCCTTTCTTTTTCGGGTTTGGTTGCCATTTACAAAACAGTTGAAAAACAATTTATAGATAGAAAAAAACTATTGCTATTTGCTGTGTTTTTAGTGCCAGGCGTTTTGTTTTGGGGATCCGGAATTTTAAAAGAAGGTATTGTTTTGTTTACAATGGGCTTTTTAATTTATTTTTATTTTAAACTGATTAAAAACTTAAATTCATTCAAATACATTTTTCTATTTCTGTTGTTTTGTTACTTTGTGATGCTCTCTAAGTTTTATATTGTTTTTGCTATTATGCCAGCAATTGGCGCAGGTTTATTGAGTAAAATTCCGAAATTAAAAAATAGTAATCCTGTTTACACTTATTTGTTAGCAACGCTAATTTTTTTGGCAGGTGCATTAATCGCAGATTATTCTAACATTTATAAACCTTTTGCAATGCTTTCTAAAAAAGAAAAAGATTTTAAAAATGTAGCTTGGGGAGGCGTGTTTATGGATAGAACAACGATTGGAGATTCTATTCGAATTAATTTAGAAAATAAAAATATTTTAGTAGAACAAGAAAACGGATTATTTACTTTACCAAAAGGCTCTAAATACAATCGTTTTGCAAATGGCCGAATCGTTGATTCATTAATCGCTCCCAATGATTTTAAAGATTTGAATGTGTTTATAACGCTAGTTCCTTCAAACAGCAGAATCAATATTCCTAACCTAGAACCAAATATATTTAGCGTAATAAAAAATGCGCCAGTAGCATTGTTTAATAGTATTTTTAGACCATTTATTTGGGAAGCAAAAAATATTTTATCGCTAATTGCAGCAGGAGAAAATTTACTTTTTTTACTTGCAATTGCTTTGTCGCTTTTATTTTTTAAAATTCCTGTTAAAAATAATTTAGATGTTTGGTTTTTCTGTCTATCGTTTTCATCTATCTTATTTATTTTAATTGGTTTAACTACTCCTGTTATTGGCGCAATAGTTCGATATAAAATACCTGCATTACCTTTCTTTTTAATGTTTGTTTTTTTAACTTTCGATATGGAAAAAATTAAAACAAAATTTCCTTTTATTTACAAATGGTTTAACTAAATAGTAAATGGCTATAAAAAATATTTTTAGAAAAAAATCTGTAACTCAAATTTTAAAACAAGCCGCATCTGGTGAAACAGATGGCGAAAATCATTCCCTTTCAAAGCATTTAGGTGTTAAAGATTTAACAGCATTTGGCATAGCTGCAATTATTGGCGCAGGTATTTTCTCTACAATTGGTAATGCAAGTGCAGCTGGTGGTCCCGCAGTTGTATTCTTATTTATTTTTACGGCAATAGCTTGTGGGTTTTCTGCTTTTGCGTATGCCGAATTTGCTTCGATGGTACCAGTTTCTGGTAGCGCATACACGTATTCTTACGTTGCTTTTGGCGAAATAATCGCTTGGCTAATTGGCTGGTCGTTAATTATGGAATACGCAATTGGCAACATTGCAGTAGCTATTTCGTGGAGCGATTATTTTACAGGATTGTTATCAATAATTCATATTGAATCGTTAGGAATAAACGGAATTCATGTTCCTGCTTGGGCCTCAATGGATTATTTAAGCGCATCAAAAGCATTTAAAGAAGCATCTGTTTTAATTACTTCGGGCAAACCATTAAACGAGCTTTCGTTTAGTTTAAGAGAAGGCTACAATGCTTGGCAGTCTGCTCCATCAATTTTCGGATTAAGAATTATAGCAGATTTGCCAGCACTTTTTATTATTGTAATTATAACTCGTTTAGTTTACAAAGGAATTAAAGAAAGTAAAAACGCTAGTAACTTAATGGTAATTGTTAAGTTGTGTATTATTCTTTTAATTATTGCAGTTGGTGCGTTTTATGTTGATGTAAATAATTGGTCGCCATTTGCACCAAACGGTATTTCGGGTGTTTTAAAAGGTATTTCGGCTGTGTTTTTTGCGTACATTGGTTTTGATGCAATATCTACAACTGCCGAAGAATGTAAAGATCCGCAACGCGATTTGCCTCGCGGTATGATGTGGTCAATTATTATTTGCACAATTTTGTATGTAATAATTGCTTTGATATTAACAGGAATGGTTAAGTATAACGAACTAGGCGTAGGTGATCCATTAGCGTTTGTGTTTCAAAAAGTTAACTTACAATGGATTTCTGGAATTATTGCGGTAAGTGCAGTAGTTGCTATGGCGAGTGTTTTATTGGTTTTTCAGTTAGGTCAACCACGCATCTGGATGAGTATGAGTAGAGATGGTTTGTTACCAAAAGCATTTTCTAAAATTCACCCAAAATTTAAAACACCATCTACAGCAACTATTGTTACTGGCTTTGTAGTTGCTATACCTGCATTGTTTTTAAATTTAACAGCTGTTACTGACTTATGTAGTATAGGAACTTTGTTTGCATTTGTATTGGTTTGTGGTGGCGTTTTAAAAATGCAAAATGATAAAACGCTACCCGAACGAAAATTTAAAACACCTTATTTAAATAGTAAATACATTGCTCCAGTTTTATTGTTAGTGGGCTTTACATTATCATTTACAATTAATAAAGAAAATACATTTGCTTTTTTATCGAGTAAAGAAATCAAAAATGCAGAAAGTTTTGTAGGTAGTTTAGATGAATCAGAAAAAAATATAGTAATGCAACACGTTGTAAAAACTGAGCCATTACGAACAGATATTTTTGCTTCGCCAAATCAGCTATTAGCTTATTTTACAGATATGAGCGAATCTAATTATGAAGATGTAATTAAAAAATTACCAATTGATGAAGCAAAAAAATACAATTCAGGTTGGAATGTTTTTAAGCACAATATTCCATTTTGGGTATTTATTTTAAGTTCAATAGCAATTACATTTTGGTGTTTTAAACAAAACTTATCGTTAATTCCTGTTTTAGGATTAACAAGCTGTTTGTACATGATGAGCGAAATGGGTTTAAGCAACTGGATTGGATTTTCTATTTGGTTATTGGTAGGAGTTGGCATTTATTTTGCATACGGAATTAAAAATAGTAAACTAGCTAAAGAACAAGTAACACAATAAATTTAGAATGAAAACAGTTTTTATAACAGGAGCTACATCGGGTATTGGAGAAGCTTGTGCAGAAAAATTTGCGCAAAATAATTACAATTTAATATTGTTGGCTAGGAGAGAAGAAAAATTAATTCAACTTAAAAACGATTTAGAAAAAAAGTATTCAATTTCAATTAAAATAATTTGTGCAGACGTTAGAAATTATTCTGATTTAGAAAAAAAACTAACTCAATTAACAGATACAAAAATTGATATTTTAATTAACAATGCAGGACTTTCATTAGGTTTAGGACCAATTCACGAAGGCGATATTAGCCAGTGGGATACAATGATAGATACAAACGTAAAAGGTTTGCTTTACGTTACACGATTAATCTCACCAATAATGTTGAAACAAAATAGCGGACACATTATTAATATTAGTTCAATTGCTGGCAGAGAAACTTATGCCAACGGAAATGTGTATTGCGCTACAAAACACGCGGTAGATTCTATATCAAAAGCAATACGAATTGATATGTTGCCTTATGGCATTAAAGTAACCAACATTGCACCCGGAATGGTAAACACTAATTTTTCGTTAGTGCGTTTTAATGGCGATAAAAATAGAGCAGATTCCGTTTACAAAGGCATTGAACCATTATATGCTATTGATATTGCTGAATCAGTTTATTTTGCTGGTGCTCAAGCAGATAATGTAAATCTTAACGATATAGTAATTACACCAAAATTTCAGGCGAACGCAACAACAAGCATAAGAAAAGAATGAGAAGATTAATTTTAAAATATAGCATATTATTCATTGTTGCGATTTTACCTTACACTGCTTTTTCGCAAAAGCAATATAAGCCAGTTACAATTCCGTGGCAACAATGGGATACAATTACTTTAAACAAAGCCAACACAGCTAAAAACGACACCAATACAACTGCAGAAGAAAAAAGAGTTATTCAGCTAATTAATTTATGTCGATTAAATGCAAAGTTATTTGCAGAAACATATGTAACACATTATTTAGATTCGATTAGTTTTAAAGAAAATAAATATTCAACATCATTAAAAGGCGATTTAAAACGATTAAAATTGCCTTTACCTGTTTTAGAATTAGATGAAGAATTAAGATTATTTGCAGAAGCACACGCAGAATTTTCTGGCGAAAAAGGCAAAGAAGGACCTGGGAATTTTGAAGCCAGAAAAGCATTGTTGCCTAAAAAATATACACAAAATAGTTTTGCAGAAAACCGACAGTATGGCGATACAAATACGATTGATATTGTGATGGCATTGCTTTTAGATGACGAAGTAGAAAGCTTAGAACACAGAAAAAATATATTAAATCCAAAGTTTAATAAAATTGGTTTAGCAATTCGCCCTCACAAAAAAGAATTTTCAAATTGTGTTATCGATTTTTCAGAAATTGTTACACGTAAACCAATTGCTGTTGCATGGAATAAATGGGATTCTGTAACTGTAAACAAAGCAAAAACAGCTGATACAGCAGATTATATGACTCAAGAAGAAAAAGATATTGTTATGCTTATTAATCTTTGTAGATTAAAACCGCAATTGTTTTTAGAAACGTATGTTACGTATTATTTAGATTCTGCGCAAATAAAAGAAACAAAATGGACGCGTTCGTTAAAACAAGATATTAAACGAATGAAATATGCTTATCCTGTTTTAAATGTAGAAGAAGAAATTTACAATATGGCTAAAGATCACGCAGTAGCAATGGGTTTAAAAGGCAAAACAGGAAATGGTAAGTGGGAAAAAAGAACAGAAGAATTGCCAAGAGATAAATTTGGAAAATTTGAATTGGGCGAAAACATTCAATATGGAGATTCTAATCCTTTAAATATTGTTATGTATTTGCTAATCGACGAAGGTTCAACAACAATGCAACACCGAAAAAATATATTTAATCCAAAATTCAAATTTATTGGCGCAGCCATAGAACCACATAAAAAAACAGAATATAATTCAGTTATTGATTTCGCTAACTAAAACAATTTATCATGAAAAATATTTTATTAATCGTTTTTATTTTAACTGCTAAACTAATTTTTGCTCAAGACAAAAAATATCCTTTTGAAAAATGGGATGAGCAAGTTAAAAAAGATGCAGCTACTGCTGAAAATGCAACATACATTGGTAATAAGGAAAAGGAATTGGTCTTTCTTATCAATTTGGTTAGAAACAATCCTAAGTTGTATTGGGAAACTTACGCTCAAAAATACATTGACGAAAATAACATTGACAATAACAGTTTTTTAAAATCACTAAAAAAAGAATTGTACGAAGCCAAAACGGTGCAGTATTTAATTCCTGATGTAGATTTGCAAAAAATGAGCGATGAGTTGGCTTTATCGCAAGAAAAAAATGGAAAAACAGGTCACGATAAGTTTGCAGATAGAATAGAAAAATTACCCATTAAATTTAAAAATTCTCGCGTTGCCGAAAATATTTATTATGGTCCTTTTGAACCAGAACACGTAATTATGAGTTGGTTAATTGATGAAGGAGTAAATGGAGTAGAGCACCGAAAAGCAATTTTAAATCCTAGAAATAAATTTATAGGTATTTCGGTTAAGCCACACAAAAAAGAAAAAAATGTTGTGGTAATGGATTTTGCAAACCAAAGCTATTGGGAATAATAGCTTTGGTTTAAATTATTATTTCATAATACGCTCAACGTATTCATTCGCTTCAATATTAATTTTTATTTTGTCGCCGATAGCAACAAAAACTGGAACTTGTAATTTTATTCCTCCCTCAACTTCCGCTGATTTAGATGATTTTCCTTTAACGCCATCTTCGGTATAAGTAACCACAAGCTCAGCATATTTAGGTAAATTACCGCTTAATGGTTTTTCATTGTCATCAAAACGAATGTTTAAAATCATTCCTTCTTGCAAGTAATTAATAGAATCGCCAAAAATAACTGAAGGAACATTTACTTGCTCAAAGTTTTCTTGATTCATGCAAACCAAATATTCGCCATCAGTAAAAAGATATTGCATTTCAATATCATCAACACGAATTAAATCAATTTTTTCGCCCGATCTAAAACGGATTTCACTTTGTTTTCCTGTTTCCACATTTCTGCATTTAACAGAATAAATTGCGTTTCCTTTTCCAGGAGTAATGTGGTCGTATTCAAGCACATTAAGCAACTCGTTATTGTATCGTATAAACGCGCCTCTCGAAATATCAGATGTAGTAGCCATATTTTATAATTTAAGACAAGAAAGGTACTATCTTGTATTGAAATGACAAAATTTTATGAAATTAATATTCGTAATAATCATAAATTCAGTTTAGTTATCAAAATATTATATGTGTTTAATTGCTGAAATCAATTAAAAAAATTAGATTTATTACATGGAAAAACTGCTATTATTTTCTTTCTTTTTAATTACCACTTTTGGCAATCAATCTTTTGCACAACAAAATAAAAAGCTCGATTCTTTAAACAACTTACTCAAAACAGCCAAACACGATACAACTCGATTTAACGCCTATTCAGAAATTGCATCTATTTTTCAAAATACAAATCCTGACACAGCTATTTATATACTCAACAAAGCAAGATTGATTGCGGGAAAAATACCTGGAGATGATGGTAGATTAAGGGAAGGAGAAACAATTAGAGCAACTGGTTGGGATTATTATCTAAAAAGTGATTATACAAAAGCATTAGAAAATTATGAGAAATCGCTAAGTATAGCGCAAAAATGTGTTGCTAATAAAAATACAAAACTGCAAGCTAAAGCAAAAAAACTTCAGGCTGCTTCTCTTGGAAATATTGGGATTGTTTATGATGTGCAAGGAGACTATTCTAAAACTTTATCCTATTTTTTTGAAGCATTAAAAATAAATGAAGAAAGTGGTAATAAAAAAGCACAAGCATCCACTCTCGGAAATATTGGAATTGTTTATCAAAAACAAAACGACTACCCAAAAGCATTAGATTATCATTTTAAAGCATTAAAAATAAATGAAGAATTAGGCAACAAAAAAGGACTGGCAGCTACTTTCGGAAATATTGGGGCTGTTTATTATTTGCAAAACGATTATTCTAAAACCTTAGATTATTATTTCAAAGCATTAAAAATTCACGAAGAAACAGATAACAAAAAAGGTCAGTCTATCACTCTTGGAAATATTGGGAATGTTTATGATGGACAGGGCGATTATTCCAACGCTTTATCCTATTTATTAAAAGCATTAAAAATTAAAGAAGAGATTGGTGACAAAAGTGGTCAGGCAATGAGTCTTGGAAATATTGGGGCTTTGTATACAAAACTAAAAAAATATACTTTAGCCGAAAAGTACCTTAAACAAGCCGAACAATTGAATCGCGACTTGGGTGTTTTTTATAATTTAAAAGATGTTTCTTCTTATTTATCTGAACTATATTTTCAAACTGGAAGACATAAAGAAGCTCTCCATTATTACAAAGAACATATTTTATATAGAGATAGTGTAAATAGTGAAGAAAACCAAAAAGCAGCAATTCAAAAAGAAATGCAATTTAATTATGATAAAAAAGCAGCAGCAGATAGTGTTAAAGCGGTAGAAGAAAGAAAAGTTATAGATGCACAAATGAAACAAGAAAAAACACAGCGCTTTGCTTTGTATGGTGGACTTGCTTTAGTAATTGTTTTCGCTGTTTTTATGTATAACCGATTTAGAGTTACCAACAAGCAAAAACAAATTATAGAAATAAAAGAAAAAGAAACGCAACAGCAAAAACATATTATAGAAGAAAAACACAAAGAAATAACTGATAGCATAAATTATGCAGAAAGAATACAACGTAGTTTTTTAGCAACAAAAGAACTGTTGGATGAAAATTTGAATGACTATTTCGTTTTGTTTCAACCCAAAGATGTTGTTAGTGGCGATTTTTATTGGGCAACAAAACTAAGCAACGGAAACTTTGCATTAGCCACAGCAGATAGCACTGGTCATGGTGTGCCTGGTGCAATTATGAGTTTATTAAACATTACCAGTTTAGAATCAGCCATAAAAGATGGCTACACTCAACCCTCAGAAATTTTAAACGCAACGCGTAAAACAATTATTGAACGTTTAAAAAAAGATGGCAGCGCAGAAGGTGGAAAAGATGGTATGGATTGTAGTTTAACCGTTTACGATTTTAACAGAAGTAAACTTTTTGTAACAGCAGCTAACAATCCTGTTTGGATTGTGCGAGGAACAGAAGTAATCGAAATTAAACCCGATAAAATGCCAGTTGGTAAACACGATAAACAAGATGTTTTATTTACCCAACACGAAATTGATTTACAAAACGGAGATGTTGTTTATACTTTAACAGATGGTTTCCCTGACCAGTTTGGTGGCGAAAGTGGTAAAAAATTTATGAGTAAAAAACTAAGAGAATTACTTTTAGCCAACGCAAATTTAGCTATGCACGAACAAAAACAATTATTACAAACAACATTTAAAAATTGGGTAGGCGATTTAGAACAAGTTGATGATGTCTGCGTTATTGGAGTCCGCGTATAGTGGACGAACAAAACTTTTAGACATCTCAATCCCGAACTTTTTTCGGGATGATGATTGAAGTGATTAGAATTTAATTTGAAATAAAAATAGGATGAAAAAAATACTTATTATAAGTTTGATGTTCGCCTCATACTTTGGATTTGCACAAAAATTTGCAGATAAAAATTTTTATTTGATTGACAGTTTAGATTTAACAAAACTTGCTCAAGAAGAAAAATTACTTTTAGACAGTTGCCTAAAAATATATAGTAACGCCAAACACGATACAGATATGGTAAATGCATTAAGTGCAATCTGTGAAAACATGATGGATGAAAGTTGGCATAAATACCAATATTTTCAATACAAGCTCATTGAAAAAAAACTTACAAATAACCAATCTCCAATTGTTACTAAAGCCTTGCGTAATGCATTAGCCGCTGCCTTAAACAACATTGGATTTATTTATGATAGTAAAGGAGATATACCTAAAGCGTTAGAATACTACCACAAAAGTTTAAAAATACAAGAAGAAATTGGTTATAAACCTGGTATTGCTGCTTCACTAAACAACATTGGGAATATTTATGATAAGCAAGGCGATATTTCTATGGCTTTAGAATACTTCCATAAAAGTTTAAAAATGCTCGAAGATATTGGTAATAAACAAGGTATAGCTTTATGCCTAATCAACATTGGGGCTATTTATGATAATCAAGCTAACACTCAAAAAGCTTTAGAATATTATCATAAAAGTTTAAAAATTCAAGAAGAAATAGGAGATAAGCAAGGTATTGCAACTTCTTTAAACAACATTGGTAGTGTTTTTTCTAAATATGGCGACCCATCTGTAACAACTTCCAAAAATGACGCACTAATTGCCGGCATACCTAAAGCTTTAGATTATTACCACCAAAGTTTGAAAATACGTGAGGAAATAGGAGATAAAAATGGTATCGCATACTCTTTAAATAACATTGCTGTAATTTTTTATAACCAAAAGCAATACCCAAAAGCATTAGAATATGCACAAAAAAGTTTGGTGTTGTCGCAAGAAATTGGTTCTCCTCGAAACATTAGAAATGCTGCTAAATTATTGTTTCAAATATACGAAAAGCAAGGTAAAGGTATGCCTGCCTTACAAATGCACCAACTTTTTATTTCCATGCGTGATAGCATTAACAACGAAGGAACCAAAAAAGCTAGTGCTCAACAACAAGCCAAATACGAATACGAAAAACAAAAAGCTATTGATGATGCACAGCACGAAAAACAAATGGGAATAGAAAAAGAAGCCAAAGCCAAACAAAAAGTAATTACATATTCAATTGGTGTTGGATTAGTGTTGCTAGCCTTGTTTTTAGTATTTGTGTTTAACCGCCTTCAAATTACCCGTAAACAAAAAAATATTATTACTGAACAAAAACATTTAGTTGAAGAAAAGCATAAAGAAATTACAGACAGTATAAATTACGCTGAGCGATTACAGCGTTCATTAATGGCTAATCACCTTACTTTGGATGAATTTTTACAACAAAATTATTTTGTGTATTTTAATCCTAAAGAAAAAGTTAGTGGTGATTTTTATTGGGCAAAAAAAATGCAAAATAATCAGTTTTTACTAGCTTGCGCCGATTCAACAGGGCATGGCGTTCCAGGAGCTATTATGAGTATGATGAACATGAATAGTTTAAAAGAATCGGTAAGCGCTGGCTTAACAGAACCTGATGCTATTTTAAACAATACTCGGAAAATTATTATTGAAACATTAAAAAATGATGGTTCACAAGAAGGCGGAAAAGATGGAATGGATTGTGCCTTGTTAAAATTTAATGCAGAAAAAACAAAACTATCTTTTGCAGTAGCTAATAATCCAGTTTTTATAGTTAGAAAAGTAAATAATGAATTGGTAATAGGCAATAGTAAAAAAGAAGAATCGAATATAACCTATTCGCAAATGCCTAATGGCTATTTACTAATTGAAATAAAACCCGACAAAATGCCGGTGGGTAAACACGATAATGACAACGTTCCATTTACTTTGCATAGTTTTGATTTACAAAATGGCGATGTTGTTTACACGTTAACTGATGGCATGCCCGATCAGTTTGGCGGAGAGAATGGTAAAAAATATATGATTAAAAATTTAAAGAATTTATTTTTGAGTATTGCAGATTTACCCATGCAACAACAAAAAGAAAAAATAGACGAATCGTTTACAAACTGGAAAGGTACTTTAGAACAAGTTGACGATGTTTGCGTTATTGGAGTCCGCGTTTAATTAAAATCCATGCAAATTAATTTCGTTCCCATTAATTAAAGTAGCCACTTTTCCCATCTTTTTTTGAATTACTTTAAAATGATGTTCTTCTTCTGGAGAAACTAAAGAGATGGCTTCGCCTGCTGCTTCTGCTCTTCCAGTTCTTCCAATTCTGTGTACATAATCTTTTGGGGAGCGAGGCAATTCATAATTAATTACAAAAGGTAAAAATTTAATATCTATACCGCGCGAAATTAAATCGGTAGCTACTAACACTTTTATTTTACCCGACTTAAATAAATTTAAAGCTTCCAATCGAGCTTCCATACTTTTTTTGCTGTGTATAGCTTTAGCATCAATACCGTTGTGTTTTAGTTTTAAACACACTGTATCTGCTTTGTGTACCGATGATGTAAATACTAAAACTTGTTCTATGTTTTGTTGTTTAATAATGTAACGAAGCAAAGGACCTTTTTTTTCTTCGTCAATTAAATAAGCAAACTGTTTTATTAAATCTAAATTTTGAATTTCTTCTTCAACTTTTATAACTACGGGTTCGTCTAATAAATATTTATGAATGTAGTTTACATCATCGTTTAAAGTTGCCGAAAACAAAAGGTTTTGTCGGTTTTTAGGAAGCAATAAAAATAGCTTACGCATTTCTTCTTCAAATCCTAAATTCAGCATTTTATCTGCTTCGTCTAATACTAAAATTTTTACTTCCGATAAAGAAACGGCATTGCTCGAAACCAATTCGAGTAATCGCCCGGGAGTTGCTACCAATACAGAAACACCTTGTAGGGCAATCATTTGCGGGTTTATAGAAACACCACCATAAACAGCCATTGTTTTTATTTTGTCAGGCAAATGGCTTGCAACTAATTTAAAAACGTCGTTTACCTGAATGGCTAATTCTCTGGTAGGAACAAGTATTAAGGCACTAACATGTCGATTTTTTGATGGAGCTAAATGTTGAATTTGATGTAAAATAGGTAGAACAAAACTTGCTGTTTTTCCAGAGCCAGTTTGCGCTATTCCAAGCACATCTTTTCCTTTTAAAATTTCGGGAATAGCTTGTTTTTGAATAGGGAAGGGCTTTGTATAGTTTAATTCTGCCGCAATTTTTACAAGCGCATCTGATAATCCTAATTTTGAAAAAGACATAAATAAAGGGTTTGTATTTTAATAATTATTTAGCAAATAAAACAAAAATCAAAGCAATAATTGCTGGCATGGCTTGCACAAAAAATATTTTTTTACTTGCTGTTAAAGCACCATAAATACCAGCTACCATTACACAACTTAAAAAGAAAATAGCAATGTTTGTTTTCCAAATTGGGTCGCTAATAAAAAAAGTCCAAATTAAACCTGCTGATAAAAAGCCGTTGTAAAGTCCTTGGTTAGCAGCTAACACTTTGGTAGGTGTAAATAAATTATCGGGTAATGAACCTTTAAAAACTTTTTTTCCTCTGGTTTCCCACGCAAACATTTCTAACCATAAAATGTATAAGTGTTCAAAAGCCACTAGGCCTATTAGTATTTCGCTTATTAGTTTCATCTTGTTTTAATTTTTTAGTTTATAAAATACTTTTCGGCACAACTCGTCTGCTTGCAGCCTTAACTACTTTTTTAATCCCTGCTTCTTTATCAGGATTCCATAGCAATGTTGTTTCCCAAGAATTTTCTGGTAAAAATTCGGTTTCAATTCCTTCTAAAACTCCTTTTGTTATTTCTTTTGATTTTACAATTGTTAGACATTCGGTATTTAAATTTGCACTACGCGGATCTAAATTAAATGTGCCGATCACAATGATTTCATTATCAATAACCATTGTTTTAGCGTGTAAACCAAAAATTGGTGCGTAATTTATTTTGGTTTGTAATTCTCCTGTCATTATTTTAAATCTTTCTTTTGCATCGGGTTTAAATTCAAAAATGCGAACACCAGTTTTTAATAGTTTTTCTCTATCACGTTTGTATCCGCTAAATGCTTCTAAATTATCGGTAGATGCTAATGAGTTGGTTAAAATTCTAATTTTTACACCTCGTTTTATTGCATCTTCAAAAAGTTTTTTACCGAGCTCAGTAGTTATTAAATAAGGCGATTGTATTTCTATAGAATTTTTCGCGTTTTTAACTAAATCGATTAATGCGCTAGTGCAAACTCCTCCGCCCGATAATCCTTTTGTACCATCATTTTTACCTGGAATATCTGCAACAAAGCTCACGCTATCTGTCCAGATTATTTTGCCTTGCTCTTGTAATTCATTAAATATAAAAGGAATGTTAGTTATTTTTTCGCGCACCTGAGGCCAAAAATTTTCGGGATTGCAAGCATATTGATGCAATCTTTTAAATCTACTTGTATCTAAATTGTTTATGCTTTTATCTTTAACTAAATCGGCAATATTTATGCAATAGCTGCTATTCCAATAATCATTAAACGATGTTTGAACGGTTTTTACGGTTTTGCCCAACAACAATATATCTCTATCGCGGAAATTATATTCGTGGTCGTAATCAAAATATTCATCTGCAATATTTCTTCCGCCAGTAATCACAACTTTTTCATCAACAATAAATGTTTTGTTGTGCATACGTTGGTTAGCACCTCTAAAATCAGTTTTTAGTTTACCAATTTTTTGTAATATGTTTTTACCAATATTTGTTCCAGGATTATAAATTTTAATCTCAATATTTTCATGAGAATCCATTGTTAAAATATCATGAGGTTCAGCATCAACCATTATATCATCAACTAAAATTCGTACTTTAATTCCTCTGTTTGCAGCGCGCACTAAATAATCGCATGCAATTAAACCAACATTATCGGTACTAAAAATAAAATACTGGACATCAATTGTTTTTTCTGCATATTCGCTCAGCCAAGCTCTTGCAATCATTGAGTTTCCACCATCTTCTAAAACATAAATACCTGTTTTAGTTTGCATCAAAGTATCAACTTTTTTAAGTTGTTCACTCAGTGTTACTGAATCGTTTCTGTGAATTGAAGCGCAAAAATCTTTTTCGTAAATGGGTATTTCTTTAGGTTCGTTAGAGCAGGAAACTATTGTAAAAACAGAGAATAAGAGAATAACAAAATAAATAGAAGCTAAATTATTTTTCATGTTTTATACATCAAAAGTTTTAGTAGAATCTAAAGTTAGTTTGTTTAGTTCTTCTAATTCATTTTCGGTTAAATCGCGCCATTTACCAATAGGTAAATCTAATTCTATATTCATAATGCGTATGCGTTTTAGTTTGGTTACATTGTATTGCAAGTAATCGCACATACGGCGTATTTGGCGGTTTAAGCCTTGGGTTAAAATAATTCTAAAACTGTTTCTTCCTAATTGTTCTACTACACATTCTCTTGTAATAGTATCTAAAATAGGAATGCCTTTACTCATTTTTTCAATAAAATCTTTTGTAATTTCTCTATTAACCCAAACCAAATATTCTTTTTCGTGATTGTTGCGCGCACGTAAAATTTTGTTTACAATATCGCCATCACTCGTTAATAATATCAAACCTTCGCTAGGCTTGTCTAATCTACCAATATGAAATATACGTTTTGGATGATTGATGTAATCTATAATATTATCTTTTTCAACTTTTGTATCGCTAGTACAAACAATTCCAACAGGCTTGTTAAAAGCTATATAAACGTGTTTTTCTTTTGATTCAGAAATTAATTTCCCATCAACTCTTATTTCATCCCCTTTTTTAATTTTTGTTCCCATTTCTGGAACTTGTCCATTAATGGTAACTCGTTTTTCTTCAATAAGCTTATCTGCTGCTCTGCGCGAGCAATAGCCAACTTCGCTTAAATATTTATTTATTCGTGTGGTCGATTCTTCTTGCATTTAGGTTTAAAAGTTAGAAAGTTTTATAGTTGCAATGCTATGTTATTTATTGGTACTAATTTTTGCTTTACGATTACAAAACTAAGTGTAAATTTAGTAAAAGAAAAAACCACTTTATTCAAGTGGCTTTTCTAAACTATTAAAGCTAAATTTTCATTTCTCGTTCTTTATCTAAATAGGAGTGAACTACTTCTATTGCATTATCAATTACATCGCTTAAAGCAACAATAAAAGAGCCCGATTTAGCTAATCCAAATGCATGATTTAAAGCTTCTACCTCTTTAGGGATATACTCATACGATTTTTTCGCATCTACTTCATGAATTCCTTCTACTAATAATTTTACAATTTCATCAGCTTGTCTGCCACGTAAAAATTTATCCTGACGGATAATTATATGATCGAACATTTGTGCAGAAATTCTACCCATATCTCTAATGTCATCATCACGTCTGTCGCCAGTTCCTGTAATAATTCCAATTTTTGAAGTTGATTCTATCGTTGATAAAAATTCCTTTATTCCTCTAAATCCATCTGCATTATGTGCAAAATCTATCATCACTTTATAATCTTTAAAGTCGAAAATATTCATTCGCCCTGGTGTTTGTGCAGCCGATGGAATAAAGGTTTCTAGGCTTGTTGCAATATCTTCTGTTGCAAAACCATAAACGTAAGTAGCTAAAGTTGCAGCCAAAACATTTTGAATCATAAACGAAACTCTACCTCCAAAAGTTAATGGTACATTCGTAACTTTTTGAACTCTAAATTTCCATTCGCCTTTTTTAATAGTGATATAACCATTTTCGTAAATAGCAGCAATACCTCCTTTTTTACAGTGTTCCTGAATTACAGGATTGTTTTCGTCCATACTGAAATACGAAATATTGCAGTGCGCACTTTTTGCAATACCAACGCAATACTGATTATCAGCATTTAAAACAGCATAACCATTTCTTTTTACACTTTCTACAACAACGCCTTTTACACGAGCCATATCTTTTAAAGTATGTATATCAGAAAGTCCCATGTGGTCTTCTTGAATGTTAGTAACAACAGCTACATCACATCTACTAAATCCTAAACCAGAACGTAAAATTCCACCGCGAGCAGTTTCTAAAATAGCAAACTCAACGGTTGGGTCTTTTAAAATAAATTCAGCACTTACTGGGCCTGTGGTATCGCCTTTGGTAAGCATTGAATTACCAACATAAATACCATCACTTGTTGTAAAACCAACTTTAAATCCGTTGTTTTTAACAATGTGTGATATTAATCGTGTTGTAGTAGTTTTTCCATTGGTTCCTGTTATGGCAATAATTGGAATCCTGCACGATTTTCCTGTTGGATACAACATATCAATTACTGGTGCAGCAACGTTACGTGGCAAACCTTTTGCAGGGGCTAAGTGCATTCTAAAACCTGGTGCAGCATTAACTTCAAGCACAACTCCACCAGTAGTTTCTAGAGGTTCGCTAAGATTAGAAGCCATAATATCTATACCACAAATATCTAATCCAATTACTCTTGAAATACGTTCGCAAATAAAAATATTATGCGGATGTACAATATCTGTAATGTCGGTAGAAGTACCGCCAGTACTAAGATTTGCGGTTCCTTTTAAATAACACAATTCGTCTTTTTTAAGAATAGTTTCGAGTGTGTATTCTTTTTTCGCCAATTGCTCTAACGTTTCTCTATCAATACTAATTTCGGTTAAAACATTTTCGTGACCATAACCTCTTCTTGGGTCTAAATTTTCTTTATCAATAAGTTGTTGAATGGTAGATTTTCCATCGCCAATAACGTGTGCAGGTTCGCGCAAAGCAGCCGCTATAAAACGATTATTAATTACCAAAACTCTAAAATCGTAACCAGTAATAAATTTTTCGATAATTATTTTTCTCGAATATTTTTTTGCGTGATCAAAAGCTTGTTTAGCTTCTTCCAATGTTTTTACATTTATGGAAGCACCTTTTCCGTGATTCCCATCAAGCGGTTTAAATACCAACGGAAATCCAATTTCTTTAATTGAACTCTCTAAATCATCAGGATTTGAAATACAAACTCCTTTAGCAACAGGAATTGCAGCATCTTTTAATAAACGTTTTGTTTCGTCTTTATTACTAGCTAAATCAACAGCAATAGAGCTTGTTCTATCCGTCATTGTAGCTCTAAATCGAACTTGATTTTTACCATAACCTAATTGAACCAACGATTCTGAATTTAAACGAATAAACGGAATATCACGCGCAATGGCTTCGTCAATAATTGAACCTGTACTTGGTCCAAACCGAACACTTTCGCGCAATTCACGCATTTTACGAATATCTAAATCTATATCATAATTCTCTTTATTAATTAAAGCTTCGGCAATTTTAACAGCTGCTTTTGCTGCGTAAATTCCTACCGCTTCTTCCATATACGAAAACACAACATTGTAAACACCATGTGTTCCTGTGCCTCTTGTACGGCCAAAACCACATTCCATTCCTGCTAAAGTTTGTAATTCTAAAGCTATATGTTCAATAACATGCCCCATCCAAGTGCCTTCTTTTATGCGAGAAAACAAGCCGCCTTCTTTACCTTCAGAACAACGGTGATGCAATAAACTTGGTATTAATTTTTTAATTCCATCTTCAAAACCATCTATTTTATTGGTAGGTAACTCTTCTAGATTTTCTAAATCTAATTTCATTACAATTAGTTTTTTTCTGCTAATCGACCAATAGTTTGGTCCGCGCATTACTTTAATTTCGATGATTTTCATAAATAAGAGTTTTAAGCAATTTGTTTAAATATAACTTTTGTTTTTTTAGTAAACAACTCATTGTTTAAAATAATAGTAAAACAAAATGCAAAAAGATAATTCTGTTAAGGTTTTAAAGGTATTTTTGTTATTCTAAAAAAAATAAAAGCTATGAGTGCTCCAAAAGGTAAATTGGTAATTATTGGTGGTTCTGTTGATAGAGGAAGTTTTTCTGAAAGTCCTGTTGATTTGCAAAGAAGTTTAAAATTTTTTGAAAAAGGAATTTTAAAAAGAATTACTACCGAATCTGCAAAAAACAATTTATCTCGTTTTGAGATTATTACAACTGCATCAAGCATTCCTGAAGAAGTAGGAGAGGAATACGTAAAAGCATTTGCACAGTTAGATGTTTTAAACGTTGGTGTTTTAAATATAAAAACACGCGAAGAAGCAAATGCTCCCGAAAATGTTGAGCGACTTAAAAACGCTGATGTCGTTATGTTTACAGGTGGTGATCAATTGCGATTGACATCTATTTTTGGTGGCACAACGTTTCATCATTTGTTGTTAGAAAAGTATCAAAACGAAAATTTTATTAAAGCTGGAACTTCTGCAGGTGCTGCGGCTAGCTCAAACAACATGATATACCAAGGAAGTAGTCATGAAGCATTATTAAAAGGTGAAGTTAAAATTACAGGTGGTTTAGGTTTAATTAATAACGTAATAGTTGATACGCACTTCGTACAACGTGGTCGTATTGGGCGTTTGCTGTATGCTTGCGCGAGCAATCCAATTAATTTAGGAATTGGTTTAGGAGAAGATACTGGCTTACTTATTACCAATGGAAACGATATGGAAGCAATTGGTTCTGGATTGGTTATGCTTGTAGATGCAACACACATGCGACATACAAATATTACTGAAGTAGAAATGGGAGAGCCAGTTTCGATTGATAATTTAACAGTGCACGTTATGTCGTATGGCGATCATTTCGATTTAAAATCGAAAAAATTAACATTGCACGCACTAAAACCTATTAAATAATTATTTAGAAGTTTTGATTCCTTCTTCAATTATTGCTTTTTCAATTGCAGCTTTTAAATCAAGTAATTCTGATTCATTAAAGCTATTTGAACTAAGCCATTTTTGGTTTTTTTTGTACATTTTTTCAACAGTAATATTTTTCCATTTTTCACCATTTTTATTTGTGTTTTCCCAAACCGTTAAGTTAGCATCACCAACTCTATAAGTTGCTTTAGGTTTGTTTTTGCTATGATTTGTTTTAGTTGAGTCTTGTGCAATAGCAACAGCTACAAAGACAATAACAAATAATGTAGTAATAAATATTTTTTTCATATTGTAAATTATTTTTCGATTTTTATAACTCAAAACTCATAATTAATAACTCATAATTTACTTATAAATCGCTATAAATAATTCTTCGTTTTGTTTTTTACTTGCTCTATACATTCCCTCTGAATTAAAAGGTAATTCTATATTTCCTTTTGCATCTATTGCAATTAGTCCGCCTTCGCCACCAATTTTAACTAGCTTGTCCATCACAACAATATCGCAAGCTTCTTTTAAACTTAAATTTTTGTATTCCATTAAACACGAAATATCGTAAGCAACTACTGATCGAATAAATAATTCGCCATGACCAGTGCACGAAATAGCACATGTATTATTGTTAGCATAAGTTCCTGCACCAATAATCGCGCTATCACCAACACGACCATATTTTTTGTTTGTCATACCACCAGTACTTGTACCAGCAGCTAAATTGCCGTGTATATCAAGTGCAACACAACCAACTGTTCCAAATTTTTTTTCACCGTTTTCAAACTTATCTTCAGTATGATCTAAAACCATGCTATTGCTTTTAATGGCTTGCTGCAATTGGTCGTAGCGCAGTTGAACAAAAAAATAATCATCGTTTTCTGTTGGAGCATTTATTTTTTTTGCAAATTCATCAGCACCTTTTCCTGTTAGTAAAACGTGTTCCGATTGTTCCATAACGCCTCGTGCCAATGCGATAGGGTTTTTTATATTATGAACACCAGCTACTGCGCCAGCCATTAAATCTTTTCCATTCATTATAGAAGCATCTAATTCGTGCACGCCATTGTTTGTAAAAACAGCGCCTTTGCCTGCGTTAAACAAAGGATTATTTTCTAATTCTATAATTGCTTTTTCAACAGCATCAAACGATGAACCACCTTGTTTTAAAACCGCTTCGCCAGCTTGAATTGCTTGTTGCAAACCCGTTTTATAAAGTGTTTCTTTTTCGGGAGTCATGGTGCTTTTTAAAATAGTTCCAGCTCCACCGTGTATAGCAATTGCGTAATTAGTCATTTTGTTTTTTTGTTATTAAATATAAGAAATAAAAGCTAAAGTATTTCTTTTAAAACTATTTCGTTGTTTTGAAATATAACTTTATCACCCACTTTTTTGTTTTGTAAAGCAATGCCAATAGGTGATTGCAAAGATATGCAATAAATAGCTGCGTTGTTAATTTCAATTTTGCCCAAACCAATCGAAAAAAAATAAGTGGCTAAATTACTTACCACTAAACTTCCTAAATCAACTTTATCGTGTATTTTTTCGGTATTTAATTTCGATAAAACTTCATTAAGATCTAATGCGTTTTGCAATTGCATTTTGTTTTTGTCTTCTTCTTGCTGAAGCATAGCAGGTCCTGTTTCGTATTTATCGCCAGCACTGCTTTTGGTTTCGTTTAAACGAGATTCGTTAATTGAATTTTGATTGCTTTGTATAGCCTCAATTTTGTTTTGAATAAGTTGTTGTAAGTGCAATATAATTTGCTCTTTTAAAAGTAGAGTAAGGATCATGAAAGAGCGTTGAGATTAATGTTTTAAAATTTTGTAAGAATATTTAGTGTCTTTTGACTCGATAATTAGAAAATATAATCCTGGATTAATTTCTTTTGTATCTATTGAAATAGAATTTAGTTTTGAATGATAAATTACTTCACCAATTTGATTAATTATTGAATAATTTGAATTCCAATTTTTAAATAAAAAATCAGTGTTAAAATTTATTTTATCATCGAATGGATTTGGATACATTTTTATAGATTCATTTTCTTTTTCGATTTCATTGTTTCCGGTGAAAGCATAGAAACAGTTATTTCCAAGTATTTTATTTTCTATTTCAGAATAACAAAGAAATTTAACGTTGTAGTTAAGATTAGGGAAGTTTAAAAAACCATAGTAATCGAAATGATGTCCAAAAGTGACATCTCCAATCCCTTTTATCCACACAACTCTATTATTAAAAGTAAAGCGTTTTATGTATTTGTCAACTAAATAAACTGAATCTATAGATGTAACTTTATGTGAAGTATAATCGGTTACTCCATTAAATTGAAAATAATCACCAACAGTTAAATTGTAATCTTGTATTATAATTGAATTCCCTTTTTTACCCATATACACTTTATTATTTTCTTCATAAACTGTGTTAGAAAATGTTGCTGTTTGAGGTGTAAATCCAACATTTTTTTCTGAATGAAATTTGTAAAGTTTTTTATAGGGATATCCATTAATAACAGTATCACCATTTATAAAATAATTATAAAAATAATTAAAATACGTTGGGCCTTGACCTGGGCCAGTGGGAGAGGAACTACCATAAATTTGAATTTGCCAAATTAAAGAGTCCGTTTTCGTAATGCCAAATTGTGCAAAAGCTGTACAACTTAAACACATAAAAAAGAATATTAATTTTATTGCTTTAATTCTCAATTATTTTATTTTAAGGTTTGCAAAATTCTCACATTACAATGTTTGGTAATACGAGCATTCGTTTTATAAATTACTACTAATCAGTTTACTTAAAACTTCAATGTTTTCTGTTGGATTTTGTTGTGCACTCATAGCCAAATCAAATAAATGCGGTACTGGCAAAATCTTAATTTTTGTATCATTTAAAGTAACTTCATACACTTTCCATTCTTTAAACTTCGGACTGTCTTTTACATACTTAGCTGAAAAATATTGTTGAGTATCTGTACCTTGCAGAATAAGAAAACTTGGATGTATTTCATTTAGTAATAAATCTAAAATCTCTACTTGTTTATATTTTGATTTTAGGTCTTCTTTTTTTAACGAAGGCGAAACAAAAATAGTACAGTTCAGTAAATTTATTTTAGCTTTTTCTAAATTGCTTCTTAAGGTTTCAATCCTTTTTCGTGTTGGTTTTAAACCATTTTTATATTTCGGACTCACATCTTTTTTATAGTCGGCCATCCATTCGTCAAAACGAAATAAATTATCTTCCTTAAAATAATTCCAAAAATTTGTTGTTGTATTTAATTCTTTAGATGGGGTATAACCCACCAAAAAAACCTTGCATTCGGTTGGATTTCCTTTACAATCGAAATAACTTGTGTTTGAATCTAAATTATTATCTTTTTGAAATTTTAAAAGTTCTTTATACATAATTTATTAAAAAATAATTTGATTAGGTTTGCAGCATACCCACATTATACTGCTTGGTAATAGGAGCGTGGTTAGCCATTTCTATTCCCATTGATATAACTTTGCGTGTTTCTAAGGGATTAATAATTGCATCAACCCACAAACGAGAAGCCGCGTAATACGGGGTCATTTGCTGGTTATATCTATTGGTAATATCGGCTAATAATTTTTCTTCTTCTTCTTTTGTAATTTCGGCTTTGCCTTGCGATTTTAATGATGCTACTTGAATTTGCAATAATACTTTTGCAGCTTGTGCACCGCCCATAACTGCAATTTGTGCACTTGGCCATGCAACAATTAAACGCGGGTCGTATGCTTTACCACACATTGCGTAATTGGCTGCACCAAAAGAGTTTCCTATAATTACTGTAAATTTAGGAACTACAGAATTTGCCATTGCGTTTACCATTTTTGCACCGTCTTTTATAATTCCCCCATGCTCGGAACGTGAGCCCACCATAAATCCAGTTGCATCTTGCAAAAACACCAAAGGAATTTTCTTTTGATTGCAATTCATAATAAAACGTGCTGCTTTATCGGCGCTATCGCTATAAATTACACCACCAAATTGCATTTCGCCTTTTTTGCTTTTTACAACTTTACGCTGATTTGCAACTATACCAACAGCCCAGCCATCAATACGCGCTAATCCGCAAAGTAAGCTTTGTCCGTATCCTTCTTTGTATTCTTCAAAATCAGATTCATCAACTAAGCGTTTTATCACTTCGCGCATATCGTATTGTTTATCGCGCGTATCAGGAATAATTCCTAAAATTTCTTTTTCGTTTTCTTTTGGTAATTGAGGAGCAACACGGTTAAAACCAGCTTTATCAAAATCACCAATTTTGCTCATTATGTTTTTAATGCGTGTTAAGCAATCAGCGTCATCTTTACATTTATAATCTATAACACCAGATATTTCGCTTTGAGTAGTTGCACCACCTAAAGTTTCGTTGTCAATATCTTCTCCAATTGCTGCTTTAACAAGGTACGATCCGGCTAAGAAAATTGAACCAGTTTTATCTACAATCATGGCTTCGTCACTCATAATTGGCAAATAAGCGCCACCTGCAACACAACTACCCATAACTGCCGAAATCTGAATAATTCCCATTCCCGACATAATCGCATTGTTTCTAAAAATACGCCCAAAATGTTCTTTATCAGGGAATATTTCATCTTGCATTGGTAAATAAACACCTGCGCTATCAACCAAATAAATAATTGGTAAGCGGTTTTCCATAGCAATTTCTTGGGCACGTAAATTCTTTTTTCCAGTAATTGGAAACCAAGCGCCTGCTTTTACAGTTGCATCGTTTGCTACAACAATACACTGTTTGCCGGCAATGTAACCAATAACAATAACAACGCCACCAGCAGGACAACCGCCGTGTTCGGCATACATGCCATCGCCAGTAAAAGCGCCTATTTCAATTGTTTTAGAATCTTTATCTAATAAATAATCTATACGTTCGCGAGCAGTCATTTTTCCATCAGCACGTTGTTTGTCTAAACGTTTTTGTCCGCCGCCTAAATAAATTTTTTCTAACTTTTGTTCCATAGCCGAAATGGCTAATTTCATTACGTCTTCGTTTTTATTAAATTCCAAATTCATAGTCAAATAAGTAATAGATTTTATAGTTCAAATATAACCAAATTAAAGCTAAAGTGTGATTAATGTAATTAATTTAAAAATAACTTTTTTTAACAGCTTTTTTACCAAAAAAAATAGTATTTTGCGTACCAATTTAAATACGACCAAACGCATATAGAACAATGGATAACAAAACAAAATCATTTAGTTTAGCAAGTTTAAAATCTGATTTACCTGCGGGTTTAGTTGTTTTTTTTGTAGCCCTACCACTTTGCATGGGTATTGCATTGGCTTCTGGAGCACCAATGTTAGCGGGTTTAATATCTGGTATTATAGGTGGTATTGTAGTTGGTTTTATTAGTAATTCGCAAGTTAGTGTTAGTGGTCCTGCAGCTGGTTTAGCTGTAATCGTTTTTACTGCAATTCAAACACTTCAATCGTTTGAATTGTTTTTGGTAGCTGTAATTATTGGTGGTGTTTTCCAAATTATTTTGGGCTTAATAAAAGCAGGTACAATTAGTACTTATTTTCCATCATCGGTTATTAAAGGCATGTTAGCTGCAATAGGCATAATTTTAATATTAAAACAAATACCACATGCTGTTGGTTACGATGCCGATTATTTTGGTAACCAAAATTTCGCGTCTTCTGACGGAAAAAATACTTTTTCCGAAATTTTTTATTCAATAATTGAGTTCACTTCTTTAACAGAAGGAGCTGTTTTAATATCAATAGTATCTTTATTTTTATTGATAATTGGAGAAATTAAAAGTGTAAAAAAACTTAAGATTTTTAAATTACTCCCCGTTTCATTAATTGTTGTAGTTGTTGGAACTTTAATGAATGAAATGTTTAATGCGTATTTCCCAGTAATGCGTTTATCGTTAAACCACATGGTTTCTATACCGCCAAGCCAAGGCATGCAAGATTTTTTAGATTTATTTTCGTTTCCAGATTTTAATGCTCTTACAAATATTAAAACCTATGAAGTTGCTATAACACTCGCCATTGTAGCTAGTTTAGAAAGTTTATTAAGCATTGAAGCTACAGATAAAATTGATACAGAAAAAAGGCATACCAACACAAACCGTGAGTTAATTGCGCAAGGTTCTGGCAATATATTAGCTGGTTTTTTAGGAGGTTTGCCAATTACAGCGGTTATTGTAAGAAGTTCTGCAAATATAAATGCTGGAGGTAAGACTAAACTATCTGCAATACTACATGGGTTTTTGTTGTTAATTGCAATATTGTTTTTTGCAAAGTTGTTAAACAAAATTCCTTTATCATGTTTGGCGAGTATATTGTTGGTTGTTGGTTATAAATTGGCTAAAGTTGAATTATTTAAAAATATGTTTAAGCTAGGTTGGGATCAGTTTTTGCCATTTATAGTGACCGTTGTAGCCATTGTTTTAACCGACATGTTAAAAGGAATTGGTATTGGTATTGTTGTTTCGTTTTTCTTTATTTTAAGAAATAACTACAGAGTTCATTTTGATTTGAAAAAAAGAAAAGAAGGAAATACCGAAGTATTTAATATCAAATTAGGAGAAGAAGTTTCGTTTTTAAACAAAGGAGTTCTTTTTAACACATTAAACAAGATTCCCAATAATAGTGTTGTTTTAATAGATGGTACAAATTCGAAATACATAGATAATGATGTATTAGAAATTATTCAAAATTTTAAGCACGATGCTGAAAAGAAAAATATAAACCTAAGTTTGCATAACATCAAAACAATAGAAGTGTTTGATGCTCATTAAAAAATAAATTTTATGTCAGATTCATATTTACGTTTATTAGCAAATAACAGAAACTTTGTTGATGAAAAACTAAAAACAGATCCAAACTATTTTACTTCTCTATCAATGGGGCAGCAACCAGAATACTTATGGATTGGTTGTTCTGACAGTAGAGTTCCGGCTGAAGATATTACAGGGACAGAGCCTGGCGAAATTTTTGTACACAGAAATATTGCTAACATGGTTGTACATTCCGATATGAATATGTTGAGCGTTTTATCTTATGCTGTTGAAGTATTAAAAGTTAAACATGTAATAGTTTGTGGGCATTACGGCTGTGGTGGTGTTAAAGCTGCTATGGGAAATAATCAGTTTGGTTTAATTGATAATTGGTTGCGACACATAAAAGATGTTTATCGTTTACACCAAAACGAATTAGATAATATTGCAGATGAAGATACTCGATTTAACAGAATGGTTGAGTTAAACACTATTGAGCAAGTTTACGATTTATGTAAAACAAGTATTATTCAAAACTCATGGAGTAGAGGCGAATTTCCTTACGTGCATGGTTGGGTTTATGATATGAATACAGGTAAACTTAAGAACCTAAATGTTACATTTAATAGCAATAGAGGCTTATCTAAAGTTTATCACTTAAAAGTAGACGGAGAGATATAGTTTTTAGAACTAAATTATTTTGGTTTAAAAAAAACAAGTAACTTTGTATAAGCAAAAAATAAATTGAGAAAAAGCCATAAATATTTCACAAATTTTTTACTTGCAATTTTTGCATGGTTTTTTCTTGTTCAGCCTTTTTTTGCTTTTTCTGCACATCCACAATCCGACAAAACAACATATTATCAAGCTGGTGGTGAAGATGCTTTTGATTCTGGTGTTTATTTTGAAATTTCAAAAGAAGACAATGATGCAGATGTAGAAGACTTTGACAAGAGTTTTGAAAGTAATTTTTTAGTAAATTCTCAAGTTTTTTCATTTCACAATTCTTATTATAACAAAGCAATAAGTAAATTCTATAGTTTACAAAACTATTCGGAATTACGTTGTCTTTATCTTCTAAATAAAATTTTCCGTATTTGATATTTGGTTTTCTTTTCATGATTTGAAAAGCTTAGTTTTTTTTAAAAAAATTAATACAAAACCAATATCCTTATGCAAAACAATTCATTGTGCTTTAATGAGCACGAAATTCTGCATCTTTTAAAACATTACTTGCCAGCACAAGCTCCTTTAAAAGATTTTATTCATCACAATACACTTCATTCTTTTCAGGATAAAAAATTTTTTGATGCTATAAAACAAGCATCAGAAGTTTTTGGCTATAAATTACTTTTATCAATAGAAGATTATAGAAAACGCTTTGCTGATAAAAAAATAAGCAATAACGCTTTATTACAAGTTATTGAGCAAAAATTTGGAAAAGAAAACAATGAAGAGTGGCTAAACAAATTGCTAAAAACAAATTACGATTCGCAAATTATACCAAGAGTTGGCGAATTAAGAGCAAATTGGCGCAAACAATATAATATTGATTTAGATGCAATAATACATCCTTTACTTTTCCGAGTATTAAGTAGTTATTTAGACCAAGGAATTTCAATTTGGAATTTTCCTATTCAAAACAAATCATTTATCGATTCTGTAAAAGAAATGGAATCTAAAAGTTATACAAGTTTATTTAAAACGAGTAGAGCTAAAATAATTTTGCTAAATAATGATTGTACTATTCAGAATTTATTATCGGTTTTAGTTGGTGATGAAAGATTATTTGAAAAATATTTGTTTGACCAGCAATTTGCACACCCAGGATGGTCGGGTATTGTAGGGGCAATTGAACTTAATCCAGAAACTTTATTAGATACAAAAAAAATAAATTTACATGATTTAATTGTATTTGAACTATTATTAGAAATTGATGCTTTAGATTATCAGTTTGGAGAAAATTGGTTGCCATTAGCTGCGAAAATAAAAATATTTCCACAGAATTATTTTACTCTATCGCCTAAAACTGAATTAGATATTGTTTTAGAATTGTGGCAAACAGCCTTTGAATATACTTATTATAACGAAGTTTTATTAGCCATTAAAACAAATAATGCTGAGCAAACAATATCAAAAAGTGAGAAAAGTTTTCAAGCGTTTTTTTGCATTGATGATAGAGAGTGTTCAATAAGAAGGCATATTGAAAGGATTGATGCTAATTGTGAAACCTATGGAACACCAGGCTTTTTTAATGTTGAATTTTATTTTAAACCAGAACATGGTAAATTTCACACTAAAGTTTGTCCAGCTCCAATTAATCCTAAATATCTAATTAAAGAAGAAGGAGTAAAGAGTAAACGCAAAAAAGATTTACATTTTACTAAACAAACGCACTCCTTATTTGGCGGATGGCTAATTAGTCAAACTGTAGGTTTTTGGTCAGCATTTAAATTGTTTGCAAGCATATTTAAACCGTCTATTAGTCCTGCAACTGCAGTTTCGTTTAACCACATGTATAGTTCGTCTTCGCTAACTATTGAAAACAAATCTGAAGCAGATGTTGAAGATGGTTTGCAAATAGGTTTTACAATTAACGAAATGGTAACTAGAGTTGAAGGCCTTTTAAAAAGCACTGGTTTAGTAAATAATTTTGCTCCGTTTGTATATGTAATTGGTCATGGTTCTAGTAGTATAAATAACCCACATTATGCTGCTTACGATTGTGGTGCTTGCTCTGGCAGACCTGGTTCTGTTAATGCTAGAGTAATTAGTTACATGGCAAATCATAAAAAAGTAAGAGAAATTTTAGTTGAAAAAGGAATAGTTATTCCCGAAACAACAACTTTTATTGGAGCATTGCACGACACTACAAGAGACGAAATTGTATTTTTTGATGAAGATAAATTAAGCAATGATTTGTTAAAACAACACAAAATTAATAAGTCAAATTTTGAAATAGCATTAGATAATAATTCAAAGGAACGTTCTCGAAGATTTGATTCAGTAAATACAAACCTTAATGCTAAATTAATTCATAGCCAAATTAAAAAACGTTCTGTTTCTTTGTTTGAGCCTCGTCCAGAATTAAATCATGCAACTAACGCATTATGCATTGTAGGCAAAAGAGATTTAACACAAGATCTATTTTTAGATAGGAGAGCGTTTATGAACTCTTATGATTACGAAGTTGATAAAACAGGGGATTTTTTGTTTTCAATTTTAAAAGCAGCAGCTCCTGTTTGTGGAGGTATTAATTTAGAGTATTATTTTTCTAGAGTTGATAATCAAAAACTGGGAGCTGGTACAAAATTACCACACAATGTTGTTGGTTTATTTGGTGTTGCAAATGGTATTGATGGCGACTTAAGAACTGGCTTACCTAGCCAAATGATTGAGGTTCATGACCCTGTTAGGCTTTTGGTTATTGTAGAGCAAAGGCTCGAAATTTTAGAAGAAGTAATTAAAAGAAACGATGCAACATACGAATGGTTTTTAAATGAATGGGTTCATTTGGTGGCTATTCATCCCGTTACAAAAAAAATGTATTGGTTTAAAAACGAAAGTTTTGTTGATTACCAACCAATAGATGGATCATTAAATATTGCTTCTAACTATAATTCAATAATAGAGTCGAGTAAAGAAAATTTACCAGTTTATTTAATTAAAAACGAATTATAATGGAAAAAGCACTTCAACTATTTATACTTATACCCATACTTGGTTTTTTGCTAAGCTTGGTAATTCCAAAATCTAAAGAAAAATTAATTTCTTGGTTATCATTTACAACCATTGGTGTGCACTTTACTTTTTTTATTGTATTTTTAATTATATGGCTGTTAAACGGATTTCAAGTACTAAACTTAAAAGATTTTGTTCTGTTTAAAACAGATAATTACGAATTCTATATCGATTTTTACTTTGATAAAATCGTAGCTGTTTTTGTTTTTGTTGGTTGTTTATTAACCTTTTTAGTAACTGTTTACAGCCGTTATTATTTGCATAGAGAAAATGGTTACAAACGATTTTTTAATACGATTTTGTTTTTTTATTTAGGCTTTACAATAATTATTTTTTCAGGTAATCTCGAAACATTATTTGTGGGATGGGAAATTTTAGGAATATCTTCTTTTCTTTTAATAGCCTTTTATAGAGATAGATACTTACCTGTTAGAAATGCAGTTAAAGTTTTTTCAATATACAGAATTGGCGATGTGGGCTTAATTTTAGCAATGTGGCTAAGCCATCATTTATTTCATTCCAACATTACATTTTTGCAATTAAGCAATTATAATTTAGTAAGCGAGCATTTGCAAAATCATAGCTTAATTGGTATTACAATATCAATTATGATTTTACTTTCTGCAACAGCTAAATCGGCTCAATTTCCTTTTTCTTATTGGCTTCCAAGAGCAATGGAAGGACCAACACCATCTAGTGCAATTTTTTATGGTTCATTATCGGTGCATATCGGTGCATTTGTTTTATTAAGAACATTTCCTTTTTGGGAACATCAATTTTCGGTTAGAGTATTAATAATTGTTTTGGGTATTGTATCAAGCATTATTGCCACTTTTACAGCTCGAGTGCAATCAACAGTTAAAAGTCAAATTGCATATTCGTCTATAGCACAAATAGGATTAATTTTTATTGAAATTGCTTTAGGTTTTGAAAACGTAGCATTACTGCATTTTGCGGGTAATGCATTTTTAAGAACTTATCAATTGCTGGTTTCACCTTCTGTTGTTAGTTATTTAATTCGCGAGCAGTTCTATAATTTTGTTCCAAGAAAACAAACAATAGAAGATTCTTTTCCAAAAAAAGTAGAATATACAATTTATCTTTTATCACTTAAAGAGTGGAATTTAGATTATATCATGTCTTGGTTTATTTGGAAACCAATAAAGAAACTAGGAGAGAAGCTAAAATTTTTAACGCTAAAAAGAGTATTACTTTTCTTTATTCCTTTTTTTGTTTTAGGCACAATTTTACTATTTAATCAAAAGTATTTTCCAGTTTCATTAATTAAGATGTTACCAATACTTTTTGCTTTAATTGGATTAGTATTTGTTTTGAAATCTTTTTCCGAACGAAAAAGTGCTTTTAAAAGTTGGATTCTAATTATTATGAACCATTTTTGGATAGCATTGGCTGTATCATTTAACGAGAATTATAAGTTAGATCATATTGCATTGTATTTAAGTGGAGTGGTATTAGCTGGAATTTTTGGTTATTTTATTTTACGAAAACTTAAAAAATTAGAGAACCATATTCATTTAGATGATTTTCAAGGTCATTCATACGAGCACCCTCGTTTAGCATTTTTATTTTTGCTGACAGCGCTTGGTCTATCTGGATTTCCGGTTACACCAACATTTATTGGAGAAGATTTAATATTTAGCCACATTCATGAAAATCAAATTCTATTGGCTTTTTTAGTTTCATTTAGTTTTATTATTGATGGAATTGCCCTTATAAGAATGTATGCTCGCATATTTTTAGGGCCGCATGTAAAAACATATCACGAATCAGCATATAAATCTTCGTAGTTATGATGAAATGTAATTGTAAATCAAAGTTTATAAGCTTAATTTTTTTACTATTCTTGGTAACTCCAACTGTATTAATTGCAGTTAATAGTAACGACTTAAGTTCTAAAAATTATTTCAGCACTCTAAAAAAAGAGAAATCGAATGTTTCTATTTTAGATTTAATTTTTGAAGAAACTGAAAATGAAGTTGAAACAGAATTAAATTTAAGTTTTCATCCCGCAATTAAATTTTATGCTGCACAATTGTATCAACAAAATAAAAACGTTGCTTCAATAGCTGATTTTAAAACAAATAAACGGGCTTTAAATACTTATAAAGTAAGTTGTTTACCAATTTATATTAAAATAAAAAATTACCGTATTTGATTCTTAAATAGTTTGAAAAAAATTAAAACAAATTAATTAACTATTTAAAAATTAAAATCATGTCAAAATCAAAATCATATATACCTGTAGATGGAATTGCAGGTTTAAAAGAAAATTTTTCAAAAGATGCAACAGCTGGTTTTCTAGTGTTTTTATTAGCATTGCCTTTAAGTTTAGGTATAGCTAAAGCCAGTGATTTTCCTGCTATTTTTGGTTTAGTAACTGCTATAATTGGTGGTGTAGTTGTGAGTTTTTTTGCAGGCTCAAGATTAACAATAAAAGGACCAGCTGCAGGCCTAATTGTTATTTGTAGCGGAGCAGTAACAGAGTTTGGTGGCGGAGAAATGGGTTGGCATATTGCTTTAGGAGCAATTTTAGTAGCAGGAATTGTTCAGGTTGCATTTGGATTATTGAAGCTTGGAAAATTAAGCGATTTTTTCCCGAGTGCTGCTATTCACGGAATGTTGGCTGCTATTGGTATCATAATTATGTCAAAACAAATTCATGGCTTGTTAGGAATCAACCCTGCTGAATTGAAGGGAAAAGAACCATTGGAATTAATAGCAATGATACCATCAAGTATTATGCACGAAAATGCACACATAACAGAAATTGGATTAGCATGCTTAAGTATTATGGGCATTTTTAGTTTGATAAAAAATAAATTTATCAGAAAAATTCCTGCTCCATTAGTTGTTTTAATTGTTGCTGTTCCATTAGGTATTGCTTTACACATTAAAACTGAAGGTGCTATTCAAAATTTTGCTTTGGTAAAAGTTGGCAATATTTTTGAAGCCTTTAAAAATCAAATTATTAAAGTCGATTTTTCTGGTATAACTTCTCACACATTTGGCTTTATTGAATATGTTGTTCTGTTTGCATTAATAGGAAGTATAGAATCTTTATTAACGGCGAAAGCAATTGATGGAATGGATCCTTACAAACGAATTTCTAATTTTAATAAAGATTTGTATGCAGTAGGAATTGGTAACGTTGTGTCATCATTATTTGGTGGTTTACCAATGATTTCAGAAGTAGCGCGTAGTTCGGCAAATGTTGGGTATGGTGCAAAAACAAGATGGGCTAATTTTTTTCATGGTATATTATTATTAATTGCCGTACTTGTTGCTGTTCCATTAATTGAAATGATTCCAAATGCTGCTTTGGCTGCAATGCTAACCTTTGTTGGTTTTAGATTAGCTCACCCTCGAGAATTTTTACATATGTGGCATGTTGGTAAAGAACAATTTATAATTTTTGTTTCTACAATTATAATTACCCTTGCCACAGATTTATTGCTTGGCGTTGCATTTGGTGTACTTATAAAAATGATAATTCATTTACTTAATGGAGCTGGACTCAAAAACATGTTTAAATCTAATGTTAATATAGAAACAAATGAAGAATTAATTATAGTGAAAATTAATGGCGCAAGTGTTTTTACTAATTTAATTCCATTAAAAAATAAACTAATGAAATTACCAGTATCAAAAAAAGTTATAATTGATGTTTCTGCAACTCTAATTGTAGACCATACAACTATTGTAGCTTTAAATGATATTACAGAAAATTATCATAGAGCAGGAGGAGTTATGGAAGTTAAAGGTTTTGAGAATCATAGGCAACTTTCTAATGCGCCAACAAGTACTAGAATTTTAAAGCAAGAAACAAGACAAAGTAATGTTTTTGCATAATAACCCTTGTTTGCTTAAATTGAATTAGAATGTTATTCGTTTCATTTTAAAATTTGCACTATGAAAACAATAATAAATAAAATTAGTTTGTTGTGTACTTTATTAGTTATGAACACACAACTTAATGCTCAAAGCACTTCAAAATATAAAGAAGGTTTAAAAATCTATTTAAACTCTGATAGTAGTAGCTATGTAAAAGCAACTGGTTTAGCTCAAATTTGGTTGCGTTACAATAGCAATAATCCTGGCTCTACTGTTTTTGGGACTCGCCAAAAAAACACATTTGATGTAGGTTTGCGTAGAGTTCGCTACCAAGTAATGGCGCAATTAAATCCCAAAGTTTTTGTTTACACGCAAATTGGTATTAATAGTTTTAATTACATTTCTGCACGTAAAACACCCATCTTTTTTCATGATGCAACAACTGAGTATAATGTGTACAAAAATTATTTTACATTAGGTGCTGGACTAAGTGCGTGGAATGGAACTTCGCGTTATTCTTCGTCGAGTGTTGGAACAATAATGGCGTTGGATTTACCTGTTATACAAGAAACTACAAACGATGTTACCGATCAATTTGTGCGAAAACTAGGAGTGTATGCCAAAGGAAAAGTGAGTGGATTCGATTATCGTTTTTCAGCTTCAAATCCTTTTCCAGTGCAAACAGCTTTATCACCAGTTGCAACTTTGCCTGCTACACAAGTTAATACTGCATATTATTCTACTAAAGCTCCAAAACTTCAGTACCAAGGTTATGCAATGTGGCAGTTTTTAGATAAGGAAAGTAATTTATTGCCTTATATGATTGGCTCTTATTTAGGGAAAAAGCGAGTGTTGAATATAGGAGCGGGCTTTCTTAACCAAAAAGAGGCTATGTGGTATAGAAACACAACAAGTGATACAATTAAAGTTAGTCAAACTCAAATTGGTGTAGATGTTTTTTATGACGCCCCACTAAACAAAGAAAAACAGACTGCCATTACCGCTTATGCTTCTTATTTGAATTATAATTTTGGACCAAATTATTTGCGTAATGCAGGAGCTATGAATACAGCTAACGGTGTTGGCACTGGTGCAAGTTTTAATGGAACAGGAAATGCATTTCCGTTAATAGGAACAGGGAATGTTTTATATACACAAGCGGCTTATTTATGTAAAAAAGATTTACTAAAATCGCAAGGTACTTTACAACCTTATTTGGCAGGTTCGTATGCTAATTACGAAAAATTAGCTGATCCTGTTTTAGTTTATAATATTGGAATTAATTGGTTGCAAAGCGGAAACAATTCTAAAATTTCTTTAGATTATCAAAGCCGACCAGTGTTTAACACCAACACAAATGGAGATATTGTAGAAACCAAATCAGCCCGTCGCGGTATGATTGTAATGCAGTACCAAATTAGTTTTTAATTTAGAAATATGCGTTGACAAGGGATAATTATTTTTGTTTTGTCTTAACTAAATTACTCAATTTTTTTTAAAACAATTTGTTAAATTATTGTTTGTATTTTTTTACTTAAAAATTATGTTTTAAGTTTGAATAAACAAACACTTCATTTATGAAAAAAATAACATTATTTTTTGTTGGATTAGTAACTCTAATTTCTTCAGCTAATGCACAAACGCCTGCATTTCCTACTGGAGAAAACGCAGTTTTACAGGTTAAAAACTCGTATTTACTAAAACCAAATTCAGTTTTAACAACAGAGTATGGTGTTAAAGATTTTTCGCAACTTAAAGTTACTGCCATTGCTTATTCTGGTGATAAAAGAGATGTGCAAATACCAAGCGATAAAATGTTTATTTCTAAATCGAGCGATAGAGCAAAAGAATTGTTTGTTAACATGAAAACAATTCCAGAAGACGAGTGCTACACAGTAGTAACAATTACGACACCAAAAGGAGCAGACGGAATTTATTATGATATTAATGTTAAAGTAAGCTATTCACGATTAAAAAACGATGCCTTAACAAATAATTGGGAGCTTGATTTGATTCAAATTACATACCCTTTTATTCGTGGTTTAGTAATTAGCGACCAGCAAAAAGAAACTGCTATTTTAGAAGCTTTAAGAGAATATACTATTGGAACCGCAGACGAAAAATTTACATTAAAAAATGGTACTGAAGAAAGTTCTGTTGTAGGTTTAAAAAATGTATTTAAAATAAATTCAATAACACCTTCAAAAACTAAAGTTGATAATGCGATTTCTGCTAACGAATTGGTATGGTATTTTGATTGTGATGCACTTTGTTATGCAGATTTTGAGCAAGTAGAAGATGGTATGACGATGAAAGATTCTGACACGCCATCAACTGTAAAAAAACCTTTATTATTTATTTCGATGCAAGCAAAGAGAGTGAATAATAAATGGGTGCCAACACAAATTTCTATTGATGAAAACGGTGGTACAGAAGTGAGTAAGTTTGATGGAAAATACAATGCTGTTTTTAAAAACATTGGTATTGATGGCGTTTACAAAAAATCGACTCCTTCAGAAATTCCTTCTAATTAAAAAGCAAAAAGGTGTTTAAAATAGTAAGCGTAGTTAAAAACTACGCTTTTTTTATTTGCTTTCGTAAGCAATCATCCAATTAACAGAGCCACCCAATTTGTATTCAAACAACTGCTGTTTATTGCCTGTTTCGTTTATTAATTGTATTAGTTTTTGTGCTTCGTTTTTAGTACCCGATTTAGAAACCATTCGGTTATAACACACCAAACCATTTGGTGCAATCAGCTTGTTTAATGCTAAAACAAACTCTTTATTCGAGAATTGAGTAGGAGTAAGGTCATCTATAAAAATATCTACTGCAATTAAATCAAATTGCTCTTTGCAGTTCAAAACGTAATTAAAAGCGTCTTCATTAACTAAAGTTAAATCAGTATATTTTTCTAAATTAAAATGTTTTTTTGCTAATTCAATAACCACGTCGTCTGCCTCTACACCAATGGTTTTTGTGTTAATATTAAAATCATCGTTTAGCATCGCAACAATGCTTCCACCGCCAAAACCTAAAATCAATACTTTTTTTATTTCGCGATTTTGAATTTCTAACTTTTTAAAACTTTCTAAAAACACTGTATGCAGCGTTCCAAACGAATAATTTACTTTGCTTGTATTCATTAGCAATTTTCCGCCATCAACTACAACTTCAATGTATTGGGTAAGTTTCCCTTCTTTTTGATCAATTTGATAGGGAAGCATATAACTGGAAAGTTTAACTAAAAGTGGAAAGTCTTTTTTTGCTGACATGTATTAAAAACTAAGCATTAAAGGTAAATTCTTTTTTAATTTCCCAAGTTTTATCTTTTTTCTCCAACAGAAAAAAAGAATTTACAGCGAAACTTTTTTTAAACTCCTTTTTCTCAAATTCTGTTTTGGCTAAATAAAATTGTTCTTTTTTTAAATCTCTAAAACCAATGGTAATATGCGGTCTAAAATCAATTCTATCTCTGTAATTGGCATTAAAAATAAAGTGTTTTAGCTTTACTTTTTCTTTAATTTTAAAATGTAAATCAGCCAAAGCATCATTTTTTTCAACAGCTACAAAAATAACTCTCGGCTCAAAAAAGCCAAAATTACTTAGTTCAACTTCAAAATTGGTAGCAGATTTTGCAATATCATCAAGCGAAGAATAAAGTAAATCGAGTTTTTTATCGCTAAATTCAAAAGGCATGTGCAAGGTAATGTGCGGAGGCGAATTAAGCGAACCTTTTGAATTATAATTTTTATGAATTTCGTTTTTAAATGCTATTATTTCTGAATAAATAGGCTCTGGCGGAATTACAGCTATTAAGTACTTTGTTTTAGTTTGCATAAGCTTCAAAATAGCAAAATAAATTGCAATAAGCCTAATTTTAATGTTTTAATTTATAAATTGAATTGTATTTTTTTCGCCGAAATTATTTAAAAATACAACTATAAAATAGCTCTTTGATATGAATTTTAGCAATGTAGGTATAGTTAATTAAGCCAATTCTAAGGCTTTTACAAACCTTTTTTTAGGTATATCGTACAGAAATTTATTTCATAATAGAGTTTAGAAAAACAACACTAATTAATTGCTTACAGAATTCCTTATAATTACAAAAGATTATGCCAAAACCATTACACTTTCGCTAGGATTTTCTGAAGCATACTTGATTTGGATTTTTGAGCCAACCAAAATTTGCTTGCGAATAACTATATCACTACTAATGTTACTTACTTTTCTTGTGTGCTGACTTCCTGTACTGTCAACATAGGTATATTCTACAATGGAGTAAATAGGTTTTTTATTAACGAGAACAGCATAATTCTTATCTACAAAAGTTACTGTACCTTCAGCCGAAATGCCATTTTGCAGAATGTAGTGGTTACGCTTATTTTGTTTCTTACCACGAATAACACCCATCACTCCAATTAAAGCAAATATACCACCTAAGCCTTCTAGTCCCCATGCAACATAGCTTATGGCGGTTTTGCTATCTTCAGCATTAGCACGCTGACGATTAATTTTTACTTTCATGTTAGATTGCGAAACAATAATTCCTACAGCAATAAGAACAATTCCAACAAATAAAAAAACGATGCCTCTCATAATCTGTCTATTTTTTTAGTTAAGGTAATTAATTATTCCGTTATGGTTTCTAAATGAAACTTTTTTTTTTGAAAAATAGTTAAAAAATTGCCTGAAAAATTTTCAAGCGGATTTATCTTCGTCGTGTATTGGTAACAGATTTGGCAAGTTTTTTTGTTTTAAATTGTTTACTATCAAATTATGTAACAAAACTTGCTCAAGTCTATGTTCTATCTTCAAATTTATTTTTGGAAATTTTGTTTATTAACCACTCTTTTGCTTTTAATTCATTTTCAAAAAGCTTTATCTGGTTGCTTTTTCCCGTTAAGTTTATTACCACTTGCCCCATTAAGCGTTGTCCAAGGTTGTCCACCACTATTGCAACACAGGGCCAAGTCTTAAATTCGTTCATTACATAGTTACGCGCTTCATTTTCAAGTAAAGTCCATTTACCTGTTTTCAATAAAACTGCTGTCTTTTTGTCTGGAGATAGTTTTTGTGCTTTTGACCAGCCTTCTTTAACCTCATTAACGTCAAGGGTTATATTTTCCCTTAGAAAAGTTAATTCAATATAGTCTTTGTTGACTAAGGTTGCTGTCGCTATTTGTTCTGTCATTACATTTGTAAAAATCAAAAATAAATATGGAATAAACAACAATTTATGAAGATTGGCGAGGTTGTATTATACGTTTTGTAGCTACAAGAAGTTGGCGATTTCGATGCGCAAAACTTTATTTAAGTACTGAACCGACAATTTCTTGTAGGTGCAGTTAGTACCAGTTTTTATTTGTTGTCCAATTTAAAACGAAGTGGAATTCGCATTGTATAACTTACATTTTTACCATTCAATTTTGCTGGCTCCCATTTGGGCATTAATTTAATTACCCTTAAACTTTCTTTGTCAAGATCAGATGAAAGTCCTTTTAATATCGAGACCTCATTCACATTGCCTAAATTGTCAATGGTAAACTGAACAAATACTTGTCCTTGAATCTTATTTTGAATAGCTGATTTTGGATAGTTTGTGTTTTGGGTTAAAAAGTTCATGAGTTGTTGTTCGCCTCCTATAAATTTAGGTTCTTCGTCTACGCGTTGGAGTGTCTGAAGAGAAGGTAATTTTGAATTTTTTATGGCTATGCTATCAGCCTTCTTTTGGGCAATTAAAAACAGATCTCGCCCAAATTTAACAATGATAGCACTGTCCATGATGCTATTATAACAATCTTCACTTCCATCTACTACACATCCTATATTTTCAACTTCAATATTATAGTCCTTTTTCATTACTTCAATATATTCATCACTAAAACCAACAATACCGTATGAAATTTTTTTATACAATTTATTTTCAAGGTCTTTCCGTGCTTTTTGAATCCCAATAATACAAGTTGTGTCAGTCATGTCAAGGTTAGTCTGAAATATCATATTGTCCAATGGTTTATTATCACTAACCCTTTGGTCTGTCTTGGACTTACAAGCGATAATAAGAAGTAAAAATATTGATATAAAGTATTTCATTCGGGTCTTGTTTCAAAAATTGTTACTAACGTTTTGGGCTTTGCGTTCGGGCGGGTTTCGGAGTAAAAATTTCAATCAATCACTAAAGTTCTTTAGAAGCACAAAGCCCAAGTTTACATTTCAGCCCGCCTGACGCAAAATCTGTGTTATGACCTGTTTATTCTTCCCACGGCATTTTCATAAAATAATCTTCCTCAACTCCTTCACCAATGTGCATATCCCTTGTCGCTCGTTGCTCCATAAATGCTCTAAGTCCAGGGTATGGAATTTCAACTCTTTGCTCACCTCTGTATTCAACTCTGAATGTTTTATAACCCAAAATATCACCACGTGTTACAAGTAAAGCCCCTTCTTCAATTCTAAAACCCTCAAAAATGAAATTTCTAACTTGGTCGCAAACATAATTTGCAGCTCTTGTCAGTTCAAGAACAAAGTCTTCGATTAACATCACATGATATGTATATTTTTTCAAAGCTATTTGTTCGTTCTCAAAACTATAACTTTCTTCATCATTAAATCTCTCACGATAATATTTTTTATAGAATTTTTCTATTGAATATCCGTCTGGTCTTTCATTAGGATATTCATAATAAACTTTCATCAAGTCATTTACCACATTCTTAAAATTAATTAGTGCCGATTCGAGAGGTCTATATCTATTCGGCCAAATCCTTGAAACGATGTAGTCTGGAAGTGTCTTAAGTGAATCAAATTGCGTCTTAGGAAATGTTTCACTTGACCCAAGAATCCATGAGGTCCAATTATTCCAATTATGCAAATCCGTTAGTGAAATGAATTTTTCAATATATGTTGCATAAAGTTCTTCATCCTTTATTTTTTTGTTGTCGAAAATGAGATTTTCTTTAACCCAATTTTCATGTGCGATTTTATATTGATGAAGTTTTTCAATCGAATATTCATTCACTTGGTCGTCAATAATTTTATGATGCACACTACACAACAAAATCAAATTATCATATTTATCTCGCTGTTCAGGTGCCAAAGAACTCATTCCTCTTGGGCCGTCTTGCTTTTGCCCCACAATATGTGCTTCTTCTCCAATTACTGATGGGTCGTCTGTTGATGTCTCGTCAATGACTAAAATTTTCTTACACTCAGGAAATGCACACATGTTTCCTGAACGTCCCCAAATCATTTTATGTGTCTTTAGCGATATGCTCATTTTAAATTGGTGCTAACTTGAATATAGGTCTTATAAACATTAGGCTTATATATTTTATCAAATATATTCATTTCAAAAAAATAATCAATTATAAAAACAATATAAATATTAACTTTGGTTTCGATTTATAAGCCATTATGTATAAGCTATTAAAACCGATTCTTTTTTTATTCGATCCCGAAAAAGTACATTATTTTGTTTTTAGTTTACTTAGAATTGTATTTAAAATACCTGTATTAAATAATTTATTATCAGCTATTTACAATTATAAAAACGAACAACTTAAAATAAAATTATTTGGTTTAGACTTTCCTAACAAAGTGGGCTTAGCCGCAGGTTTTGATAAAGACGCAAAGCTATTTGACGAGTTAGCCGAACTCGGTTTTGGTTTTATTGAAATAGGAACTTTAACGCCAAAAGCGCAACCCGGTAACGATAAACCTCGTTTGTTTAGATTACCACAAGATAATGCCTTAATAAACCGAATGGGATTTAACAATGGCGGAGTTGATGAAGCTGTTATTCGTTTGGCTAAAAAGAAAAACAAAAACTTAATTATTGGCGGAAACATTGGTAAAAATAAAGTTACCGAAAACGAAAATGCTTTTTTAGATTATGAATATTGTTTTAACAGTTTGTTTGATGTGGTCGATTATTTTGTGGTAAACATAAGTTCGCCCAACACGCCAAACCTTAGAGCTTTACAAGAAAAAGAACCTTTACAAAAACTGTTAGATGGCTTGCAAAAGCTTAATTTAGCTAAAGCAAATCCTAAACCAATTTTATTAAAAATTGCTCCCGATTTAACCGATTCGCAATTAGATGATATTATAGATGTGGTTAAGCTAACAGGCATTGCAGGAGTAATTGCAACCAACACAACAATTTCTCGCGATGGTCTAACTACTAATAGCTCAATACTCAATTCTATTGGCGCAGGCGGACTTTCAGGAAAACCAGTAACTAAACGTTCAACCGAAGTTATTCGTTATTTGGTGCAAAAATCAAATCATGCTTTTCCGGTAATTGGCGTTGGTGGTATTCATTCGCCCGAAGATGCAATTGAAAAATTAAACGCAGGAGCGTCGTTAATACAGCTTTACACTGGCTTTATTTACGAAGGCCCAAGTCTAATTAAAAAAATAAATAAGGCTATACTTAACAATATTAAAAATGAACACAACGGTTAAAATTACAGAGTGTCCGCGCGATGCTATGCAAGGTTTAAAAGAATTTATTCCAACCCATAAAAAAATTGAATACATCAATCAATTGCTTAAAGTTGGTTTTGATACATTAGATTGTGGAAGTTTTGTTTCAGCAAAAGCAATTCCACAGTTAGTTGATTCTACCGAAGTTTTTGAACAAATAGAATCGTCAAACTCTAAAACAAAATTATTAGCCATTATTGCTAATTCAAGAGGAGCGGAAGACGCAGTAAAACATAAAAACATCACTTATTTAGGATTTCCTTTTTCCATTTCAGAAACCTTTCAGCAACGCAATACCAATTCTTCTATAGCCGAATCGTTAGTTCGCGTGCAAGAAATTCAAAATCTTTGTGTAAAAAATAACAAAGAGTTGTTAGTATATATTTCAATGGCATTTGGAAATCCGTATGGAGATGATTGGAATAGCGAAATTGTAATAAAATGGGCAGAAAAACTTCGCTCATTAGGTATTAAAAGTATTGCTTTGGCAGATACAATTGGTGTTTCAAACCAAGAAAATATTTCGTATTTATTTAAGAACTTGATTCCTGCGTTTAGCGATATTGAGTTTGGCGCACACTTACATTCAACTCCAGAAACAGCAATGGAAAAAATTGAAGCCGCTTACAATTCTGGTTGCAAAAAGTTTGATGTTGCAATAGGAGGTTTGGGTGGTTGCCCAATGGCAGCCGACGATTTAACAGGAAATATGGCTACAGAACAATTGTATGCTTTTTTAGTAAAGCACAATATAAATTCAGGAATTAATAACATTGAATTCGAAAAAGCGCAACAACTTGCTAAAATTATTTTCCCTACACACTAATTATGGCAAAACAAAAGGTTCAACAAACAAAAGCAAAGCTTAGTAAACCACAAACTAATACCGCTGTAAAAGCAAGCAATTCAGGTATTAATTGGTTTTATATAGGTTTATTAATCACGTTTATTGCAACATTTATTGCTTTTCAACCTTCATTAAAAAATGGTTTAACCAATTGGGACGATCCAGTTTACGTTGAAAAAAGCGATTTGATAAAAAAAGCACCTTTTGCAAATTTGCTATTATATTTTACAGAAGTAATTTCGAGCAATTACCATCCACTCACAATGATAACATTAGGAATGGATTATGCTTCAGCCAAATTAGAGCCTTACAGATATCATTTAGTAAACTTTATCTTTCATCTAATCAATAGTTTACTTATATTTATTTTTATTTATAAATTAAGTAAAAATAGGTGGGGAGTAGCGCTCTTTGTTGCGGTTTTATTTGGCGTTCATCCTATGCATGTGGAGTCGGTTGCGTGGATATCTGAGCGTAAAGATGTTTTGTACGCTTTTTTCTTCTTTTTGAGTTTAATTGCCTATCAAATATATAAAATCAAGCAAGAAACAGTCAAAAAAGCTATAATTTGGATTGTACTTTGTTTTATTTTATTCGTTTTATCTGTTCTTTCAAAAGCAATGGCTGTTGTTTTGCCATTAGTTTTAGTTTTAATCGATTATTACGAAAATCGTAAACTAACCAATAAATGGTTAATTATTGAAAAAGTTCCTTTTTTACTGATTTCATTAATCTTTGGTATTGTAGCGTTTAAAGCTCAAGTAGGCGAGGCAATTGCTAATATAGATGCTTTTACATTGATACAACGCATAATGTTTGGCACTTATGGCTCAATGATGTATTTGTACAAAATGATATTGCCTTTTGATTTGTCAGCGTTTTACCCTTACCCAGCATTACAAGATAATGGTAGCCGATTGCCTTATGTTTATTACGTTATGCCAGTTTTGTTTTTGGTGTGTGCTTTTTTAATTTACTACACTAAAAAGTTTACTAAAGACTTTATTTTTGGTGCAGGATTCTTTTTTATAACCATTGTTTTGGTGCTTCAATTTATGTCGGTGGGTATGGCAATTATGGCAGATAGATATACTTACTTACCTTACATAGGTATTTTTTATATTATTGCTAATCAGTCGTTTAATTTAATTGAAAAGAATAATAAGTTTAAAATGATTTTTGTTTTTGCAGGAGCATTATTTGCCATTTGGATGATTTCTTTAACAAGAGATAGAATAAAAGTGTGGGAAAACAGCGAAACACTATGGACTGACGTTATTTCAAAGTATCCATACGCTGAGGTTTCTTACAAAAACAGAGGTAATTATTATGTGGATAATAAGATGTATGATAAAGCTTTAAATGACTTTAATAACTACTTGAATATCAATAAATCAGACTCTAAAATTTATAGTAATAGAGGTAATATATTTGGCTTAAAAGGCGAGTTCGGAAAATCGCTGGCCGATTATTCTGCTGCATTAAAATTAGATAGCGTAAATAATGTGGAGGCTTATTTAAACAGAGCCATAACATTATCGATGATGAAAAAATACGATTTAGCTTTACTTGATTACAACAAAGCTATTTTGATTGACCCGAAATCGGTTTCAATATTTTCAAACAGAGCTTATGTATATTTAGAAACAAATCAGTTTGATAAAGCAATTAGCGATTACACGTATGTTTTGGCTAATATTGAACCAACAGACAATTTATATTTTTATCGCGGTTTGGCTCACTTTAAAAAAGGAGATTTTGTAAATGCAATTAACGATAATTCAAAAGCAATAGAGCTAAACCCTAAAAATGGAGGGGCTTACTTTAACAGGTCTGTTTCGTATAAATCCATAAAAAAGAACAAAGAAGCGTTAAGCGATGCATTAAAAGCTAAAGACTTAGGACAGCCTGTAACTGAAGCGTTTATAAATGAGTTAAAAAAATCTATTGATTAATTAATTTTTTATCTATCTTTAAACTCGTTCAAAATTTGTAGGTTTATCAAAAAGTTATTGCTAAATATTATATTGTTTGTTTCATTTTCTGGTTTAGTTAAAGCTCAGGATTTTACTGCTTTTTCTGCGGTTGCTCCAGTTACTGGCTGTTCATTATCATCTACAGAAACAATGGAATTTGCATTTAGGAATATAGGCCCAACTATTAATACTTCTATAAATGTATCATATCAAATTAATGGAGGTACTCCCGTAACAGAAGTTGTATCCAACAATTTTACTACAGGAGCAATTACAGCTTATTCTTTTTCTGTACTTGCTAATTTATCAGCACCTGGAACATACACAATAACTTTTTACACAGATTATTCGGCTGAAACAAATAGAAATAACGATACACTTAGAACAACTGTAATAAACTATGCGCCAACTGTAGCTGGTTCAACTTCGGGTACAATGGCTGTATGTTCTTCAGGAAATACAGGTGCAGTTTCACTTTCGGGTCATTTGGGTTCTATTGTCAGATGGGAGCAATCTCCAAACCAATCAGCTTGGTCAAATATTACAAATACTACAACTTTACAAACGTATACTAATTTAATAGCTACAACTTACTACAGAGCTATTGTTCAAAATGGAGTTTGTTTAGCACTGCCATCAACTATAACAACAATTACTGTTGATCAAGCCCCAGTTGGAGGAACACTAAGCGGTTCAGCGCAACATTGCTTTACTCCGAATACTGGTTCAATGACTTTAAGTGGTCAATCGGGAACTATTTTAAGTTGGGAATCTTCAACAGATGGAGGAACAGCTTGGACTGGAATTTCAAATACAACAACAACTCAAACTTATTCTAATTTAACACAAACTACGTTATATAAAGCTAGAATGGGAAGTGGTGTTTGTGCAGTTGCGCTAAGTACTATTGCAACTATAACTATCCACCCATTGTCTGTAGGTGGAACAGTTGCAAGCGAAACTGCTTGTATTGCTGGAAACTCTGGAACAATGAATTTAACAGGTAACACAGGCAGCGTTATGTTTTGGGAAACATCAACCGATGGTGGTTCTAATTGGGCTTCAGTTACTTCAACTTCTGTAAACTTGCCTTATTCAAATGTTTCGCAAGAAACATTATACCGAGCAAATGTAAAAAGTGGAACTTGCGTTGCTAGTTATTCAGCTGCTGGAACTTTATCAATTGATGCTTTGCCAGTTGCAGGAAGTATTTCATCAACTTCTTCAAAAGTATGTGCTAACCTAAACGAAGGTGCAATTGTTTTGGCAGGACAAGTAGGTACTATTCAAAAGTGGGAATCATCAATAGATAATTCAAATTATACAGCAATTGCAAATACATCTACAAATTTACCTTTTACAAATATTGCTGCTACAACTCAATACAGAGCAGTAATTGTTAACGGAACTTGCCCTGTAACTTATACAAATGTTGTTGAAATATCTACCGATCCACAAAGTAAAACCGGTAAAATTACTGGAGATAGCATAATTTGTCCGAAGTTTAACGAAGGTAAAATAGCTTTAATTAATTATGTTGGAGACATTGTTAATTGGGAAACTTCTACTGATAATTCAACTTTTACGGACACTTTATTGGTAGCAAATTTTATTGATTTCAAAAATTTAGAATCTACTACTTATTACAGAGCAAATATTAAAAGTGGTGTTTGTGCTATTGCTTCAACACCTGTATTTACATTATCTACAACAGGTGGCCCTAAAATTGAATTAACTCAAGATACTATTATTGATGTAGGAGATGAGGCACAACTTACTGCTGGCGGTGGAGTTACTTATTTTTGGACTTATAATGAAACGTTAAACGATTCTACAATTTTTAATCCAATTGCAAAACCGAAAGAAACTACTACTTATTATGTAACTGTTATTGACGGAAAACAATGTCAAAACAAAGATTCGGTTACTGTTACGGTTGTTTTTAATTATATCTTTAAAATTCCCAATTTATTTACACCTAATGGTGATGGTTACAATGATTTTTGGGAAGTTAAAAATTTAGAACATTATCCTAATAACGAATTGTATATTCATAACAGAAACGGACAAGAAGTGTTTCATACAACAGCATATCAAAACAATTGGGATGGAAGTACAAATGGTAATAAACTGCCTGATGGAGCGTATTTTTATACATTAAAGTTTTCTGATAACGATAAATTATTAAGAGGATCAATAACAATTTTAAGAGGCGAATAGTGAGAAATTATATTAAAATAGCATTGTTATTTATTGTGCTTTGTTGCGGATTCAAATCCAACACAAACGCACAACAATTGCCTTTTTATTGTCATTATTTTGTAAACCCAATGTTGTATAATCCTGCTATGACTGGTTATGGTTATCAAAGCGGAGTGTTTTTGCAACATCGCTCACAATATGGTTCAGATTATGCTGGTGCTCCAAAAACAAATGTTGCGAGTTTTGAAACTACAATTAAAAAAAGAACAATAGGTTTAGGTGGCGTAATTTTTAACGACAAAGCGGGTTTGGTAGATAAAACAGGAGCTTATTTTAATTATGCTTACAAATTACAGATTGATAAAAACAATCGTTTTTTATTCGGAGTTTCTGGTGGTTTGTATAGTTCTAAACTAAACTTTACAGATGCAGTTTATATCGACCCTAACGATCCGTTAATATTGACGAGTTCTCAGTCAGCGATTGTTCCAGATGCAAGTATTGGTGCGTATTATATTTATAAAAAAGCAGAAGTGGGTATTTCTTTCCCTCAGGTTTTAGGTGCAAAAGGAAGTTACAACGAGCCAGCAAAAAATTCGTCTATAAAAAATGCGCGTAATTTTTATGCCACATTAGAGTATAACTTTACAATTGTAAAAGCAAAGCAAATTAAGTTCATGCCTTTACTATTAATTAGAGGTAATTCTGGTAAAGTGCAATACGATTTTAATGGGATTTTTAGTCACCCTAAATTAGGTTGGGCAGGTTTAACTTACAAAACTAATTATGCTGTTGGCTTAAGTGTAGGTGCGCATGTTAACAATTTATTAATTGGTTATCATTACGAAATCCCAACTAGTTCAATTGCCAAAAACATGGGCATAAATCACGAAATTTTATTGGGATTAAAATTCGGTAAAAAAGAGGTGATTAAGAAAACGGTACCGCGTTCTAAATACTAATTTTTAGTGTCCTAAAATTAATGTTACTAAAAATGGTAGCTTTTTATCCTTTTTAATCAGCTTAATAAAATAGCAAACAGCCCACAAAGCCAAAGCGTGTAGAAAATACAAAACTGTAAAAAAAAGTGGCGAGTAACTATCAAATTCATTAAAAACAAAAACAATTAATACAGTGTGTAATATATATACGAGCAACGAAGATTGCCCGTAAACGCTTAATAAATTTATAAATTTATTTGATTTAAACTGATAAATAATAACGCTTAGTATAAAAATAAATCCTAAAATACTCGCTAAATAATAAAGCGTTGGCGGATAAAACAATTCGCTGTAACCTTCACGAATAAATAGTTTTGGATTAAAATAAATCCAGCTAATAATTCCTACAAACAATAAAACAAAACCAGTAATTAACATACGTTTGTTATACTCGTAAATAGGAGTTTTAATTTTATAACTACCAATAACTGCGCCTAAAAAAGAAACGCCAAGCCACGGAAATAAAGGGAACCAACCATCAATAAAAAACTGTTTTAAAACAAGCGTTAAACTTAATTCGCTGAAATTCGTGTTTCTAAAAACATTTACTTCCAATGGATATTCGATGTAGCCAAACGTATTTTGTAAAATTGGTGCAACAACGAATAAAACGAAAACTATACTAATTCGTAAAGCCGTTTTAAGCTTATTAAAATAATAAATTAAAGGCATTGCAAAAGCAATTACATAAAGCACATCAAAAGTTGTAAACGGAATAATATTCCACAAAAAAATATCAATAAGCGATGCTATAAATAAAACAGCTACTGCTCTTTTTAAATAATATTGAATAGGGTGTGATTTTGTTTTTGAAGTTACACTCACCATCATTCCGGCTAAAAAAACAAATAATGGAGCGGCAATGCTTCCGTATAAACGAAACAAAAAGGAGTGAGGCTCTTGCAAACTATGCGCCGCCATGTTTGCAGCAATCATAGCAAATATGGCTATTCCTCTAAGTATATCAACGCTTTGGTCTCTTTCTTGTTTCATTTATTTGTTTTAAAATAAGCATTTAGCAATACTAAATAAAAATAAATTGGCATTAATTGCTTAAAAATAGTATAATTGTATAAAAGAATCAGCAGAAATGAAATTTTTTAATTCTCAAGCTTTAAAAAAGCCAAGTTCAAAAATTATAATAACCGTTTTTTCGGGCTTATTTGCTATTTCTGCTTATTTTATAGTTAGCAATTATTTTAGTTTTTTAAGCTTTGCCGAAAAGAGCACGCTGTCTCGTTTAGAAGCAATTGCAAATACTCTTTCGCACCAAATTAATGGCGATTATCATTCTTATATTTCTAGCCGTTACCAAAAACAAGGTGAAGTTTTAAGCAATAAGCAAGATGATATTTATTATCAATTGTGGCTACCATTGCGCAAAGCACAAGATGTAAATAAATTAGAAACCGAAATTTCCACACTAGTTTTTAATTCTGATAGCACGTTTTCGTACATCATTAACTCAACAGATACACCATACGTTAGAGATCCTTATGATGATTTTATGCCTGAATTCATTACGTTTTATACAACAGGCGGAGTAATTCATCAATACACCGATGAGTTCGGAACTTGGCTAACTGCAATAGCTCCAATTAAAAACTCGAAAGGCGAAGTGGTTGGTATGATTGAAGTTGACGAAAAGTTTGATGTGTTTATTGCTGCTGCACGAAAAAAACTAACGACTAATTTAATAATATCTATTGCCATTTTTGTGTTTATAGCTTTGATAATGCTACGTTACATAAAACAAATTATTGAAGCCGAAGAAGAATCGAAACGAATAATTCAGGAATCGAGCGAAATAATTTCTCAAAAAAACAAAGATATTTTAGATAGTATAAATTATGCAAAACGTATTCAAAATGCAATATTAGCACCAAAAGAAGAAGTGTTTTCTGTTTTTAAAAACGCTTTTATTTTATACAAACCTAAAGATATTGTAAGTGGCGATTTTTATTATTTTTCAACGGTAAACAACAAAGCAATTCTTGCCGCCGCCGATTGTACTGGCCATGGTGTTCCTGGAGCTTTAATGAGTATGATTGGAAATGATTTATTAAATCACATAACCAAGGAACGTAAGATTGAAAAACCAAGCGAAATTTTAGATTTATTGCACAAAGGAATTACAAATGTTTTAAAACAAGATAATAAGGCTGGCGAAACACGCGACGGAATGGATATTGCCTTATTGAGCTTTGATTTTGATAATAATGTGTTAGAATACGCAGGAGCATATCGCTCGTTAACATTGGTACGCGATGGAGTTTTAACCGAGTACAAAGCCAATAAATTCCCTATTGGTAATGCGCAACAAGACAGAGATAACTTTACCAACAACACCATCAATTTACAAAAAGGAGATACATTTTACTTTTTTACAGATGGTTATGCGGATCAGTTCGGTGGCGAAAGTGGCAAAAAATTTATGGTTAAAAAATTCCATAATTTGCTAATAGAATGCAGTAAAGAAGACATCAAAAAACAAGAGCAAATATTAGATACTGCAATAGAAAACTGGAAAGGCGACCACGAACAAGTTGATGATATCTTAGTAATAGGAGTTAGGGTTTAAAAACTATCAAACTTACTAACTTATAACTAACGAACTTTCTAACTTATTAACATTAAAACTTTCTAACTTAGAATTTACTCGCCCTATCCATTTCACGCTGAGAATCTTTCTTTTTCAAGTCTTCGCGTTTATCATATAGCTTTTTACCTTTTGCTAAAGTAATTTCCAATTTTGCCAAACCCTTGTCGTTTGTAAACAATCGAAGTGGTATAACGGTTAAGCCCTTGTCTTTTAGTTTTGTTTGAAGTTTTTTTAATTCTTGTTTATTCAACAATAGTTTTCTGTCGCGTTTAGGCTGATGGTTGTAGTAATTTCCAAATTTGTATTCACTAATTTGAATATTGCGAACATACAATTCATTATGAATAAATACGCAAAATCCATCAGTAATATTGGCTTTTCCGTCTCTAATAGCTTTTATTTCAGTGCCAAATAATTGCATACCCGTAACATAAGTTTCAATAAACTCATATTCAAAACTGGCTCTTTTATTTTTAATATTTACAAAATCGTTGCTCATGCCTTGCAAATATAAGCAGTTTTATAAGTAATTTTGCTTTTAATAATTTGAAAATAAAATGCTAGGACTAAAATTGCCTACCGACCCACGCTGGGTTAAATTAGTAGAAACAAACATCGAAGAAATTTTAACCGACCACGCTTGGTGCGAACAAAAAGCTACAAGTAACGCAATATCTATGATTGTAGGTTGGCCCGAACATACCGAATTGGTGGAGACATTGTTAGAAATTTCTCAAGAAGAATTACAACACTTTTCGCAAGTACACAGCATAATAAAAAAGCGAGGTTTTAAACTTGGTAAAGAAAGAAAAGATAGTTACGTAAACGAGTTGTTTAAGTTTATGCGCGCTGGAGGCTCACCAGAAATGAGATTACTCGATCGTTTACTTTTTTCGGCAATGATTGAAGCACGAAGTTGCGAACGCTTTAAGGTTTTAACCGATAATATTAAAGATGAGGAACTTGCTCAGTTTTACAAAGAACTAATGATAAGCGAAGCAGGGCACTACACAACTTATTTAAAACTAGCTAAAAAATATGCTGGCAAAGAAGATGTAGATAAACGCTGGAAAGAATTTTTAGAATACGAAGCGGAAGTAATTAAAAACTACGGAAAAAGGGAGACAGTGCACGGCTAAATATTATTTAGCATAAAAAATTTGTGATTAAAAATCGTTTTATTACATTTGCAGTCCTTTAACGAAAGGATATTGGTGAGGTGCCTGAGAGGCCGAAAGGAACAGTTTGCTAAACTGTCGTACGGGTAACTGTACCGCGGGTTCGAATCCCGCCCTCACCGCAAGCAATGCTTAGAGTAATTCTCAGTACTTAAAAGCAAAAAGTTCTTTAAAAATTTGGAAGCAATAAAATTATTACTACTTTTGTTGCCCCAATAGCTCGGGATGTAGCGTAGTCCGGTCATCGCGCCTGGTTTGGGACCAGGAGGTCGCAAGTTCGAATCTTGCCATCCCGACAAAAAAGTTTAAAGTTTTTGTTTAGCAATAAATAACAGCTTTAAACTTTTTAAATTTTAAATGGTTCCATAGCTCAGCTGGATAGAGCATCCCGATTTCAATCGGGAAGGTCTTTTGAAAGTGAACTAGGAATAATAAAAGTAAAATGGTTCCATAGCTCAGCTGGATAGAGCATCCCGATTTCAATCGGGAAGGTCTTTTGAAAGTGAACTAGGAATAATAAAAGTAAAATGGTTCCATAGCTCAGCTGGATAGAGCAACTGCCTTCTAAGCAGTAGGTCTTTGGTTCGAATCCAAATGGAATCACAAACCCTCACCGCCTGTGAGGGTTTTCTTTTTTTAGATGATTTACACAACTTACATACTTTTTTCTGTTACAAAAAACAAATATTACGTTGGCTATACTGGCGATGATGTAGTTGAAAGAATTAAAAAACACAATTCAAATCATAAAGGTTTTACTGGTGGTTTAGGAGATTGGGAGCTAAAATATTCAGAACAATTTCCTACAAAACAAGAAGCCATGAAGCGTGAAAAAGAAATTAAAAACTGGAAAAGTAGAGTTTTAATTGAAAAGTTAATATTAAATAATAAATAAAATAAATCAAGCAGTAGGTCTCCCGATTTTAATCGGGATGGAATCACTGGTGCCAAACCAATTTAAAACCCTCACGGTATATTTATACAGGCTGAGGGTTTTCTTTTTTAGATGATTTACTTAACCTACATACTTTTATCTTTAACAATATAAAATGACAAATCCCTCATTAATTAACTAATGAGGGATTTGTTTTTGTAGTTTTTTTCTATAAAAACTTAATACTCTTTATTGTATTATCCATATCTCCTCCAAATTTATCTTCGTGATGATCCATCGTCCAAGTAATTACTTTAACTGATTTTAATGAATCTTGAATAACTTCCATTTCATAAAAACAATCGTGTATTTCGTCATGAACTTTAAATTGCCCAGTAATTTTGGCAATCATAGCTTGTTTTCCATTTATCACTGTGTCCAATGGCGTTCCAACTTTATAATTTTCCATTCCTTCGGTAATGTGCCCTAAAACGCTTTCGTAATATTTTTTAATATTGTCTAATCCGCTTTCAGCAAGTGCTTTAGTACTTTCGTCATAAGCAACAACATATACTTCGTCTTTATGATTTACATATTGTAAAGACGGTTCAGTTCCTAATTCATTCGTTTTCTCTAAATAATCAGGAAGAACAATTGAATATTTACCTTTTACACTTACTTCAGTTAATGTAGTTGGCTTTTCAGAACAAGCTGCAAAAAAGACTATTGCAGATAATACGATAAATGTTTTTTTCATTTTTTAGATATTAGTTAGGTTAGGTAAATGAAATCAAACTAGCTAATCTTAAACGAGCTTATGTACTAAATAGATTATCCTGAAATTAATAATGTTAATCTAATTTGAATTTTCAAGCTAAAGATAGTAAAATTTTGAAATATGAAGCAAAAATCTTTAAAAATTGTATATTTGCACAAATAAGTTATGCAACAGCGAGAGTTACTAAATTCATCACAATTAAGTTTAACATTGCAACGTCTTTGCTATCAACTTATCGAAAATCATAACGATTTTTCAAACACAATAATTATCGGCATGCAGCCAAGAGGTGTTGTTTTAGCCCGCAGATTAAAAAATCAACTCGATTTAATTGTAAAAACAGATAACGTAATTACTTATGGTGAGTTAGACGTAACTTTTTTCCGCGACGATTTTCGCCACCACGATAAGCCTTTGGTACCAAGTAAAACTAGTATCGATTTTTCTTTAGAAGGAAAAAATGTTGTTTTAATTGATGACGTGCTTTTTACAGGAAGAACCATTCGCTCTGGCTTAGATGCGATGTTAGCATACGGACGCCCTTCAAAAGTGGAACTTTTAGTGTTGGTAGATAGACGTTTTCAGCGCGATTTGCCAATTCAACCCAATTATGTAGGTTGCGTAGTAGATACCATAAACGAAGAAAAAGTAAAGGTTGAATGGAAAGAAACCGATGGAGAAGACAAAGTTTTTATAATTAACAAGTAGAAATATAAAACAAAAACTGCAAAATATGAGTGCACTTAGCGTAAATCATTTATTAGGAATTAAAGATTTAACAAGTGCTGATATTGAATTAATTCTGCACACAGCCGATAATTTTAAAGACGTAATTAATCGACCAATTAAAAAGGTTCCTTCATTACGCGACATAACAATAGCCAATCTTTTTTTTGAAAATTCTACCCGCACAAAGCTATCTTTTGAGTTGGCAGAAAAACGTTTATCTGCCGATGTGGTAAACTTTTCAGCTTCTGGCTCCTCAGTATCAAAAGGCGAAACATTAATTGACACCACCAACAATATTCTTTCTATGAAAGTGGATATGGTTGTTATGCGTCACCCAAATCCTGGAGCTGCTTTGTTTTTATCAAAACATGTAAAAGCAAGTATTGTAAATGCGGGTGATGGAGCGCACGAACACCCAACACAAGCTTTGTTAGATGCTTATTCAATAAAAGAAAAATTAGGCACTTTAAAAGATGTTAGAGTAGCCATTGTTGGCGATATTTTGCACTCACGCGTTGCTTTATCAAATATTTTTTGCCTTCAAAAAATGGGAGCGGAGGTAATGGTTTGCGGGCCAACTACTTTAATTCCAAAATACATTTCAACTTTAGGTGTAAAAGTTGAGCATAATCTTAAAAAAGCTTTGGAGTGGTGCGATGTAGCCAATATGTTGCGTATTCAGTTAGAGCGTCAGGATATAAAATATTTTCCAACTTTGCGGGAATACACCATGCAATTTGGTTTAACTAAAACAATTTTAGATAGTTTATCAAAAAAAATAACCATTATGCACCCAGGGCCAATAAACAGAGGAATTGAAATTTCGTCTGATGTTGCCGATTCCGACCAATCAATTATACTTAATCAGGTAGAAAATGGAGTAGCAGTTCGTATGGCAGTTTTATACCTTTTAGCAAGTAAATTGCAACAATCTGTCTAACAATTAGGAATAGCTAATTCAATTTTTTTATATTTGTACAATAACTTTTAATGTTATGATATTTAAGATTACAAAAACTGATAATTATACAACAATACATTTAACTATCGAAAAGCTTGATAGTAGTGCTTCTCCTGAGTTAAAATCGGAGTTAGTTTTATTAAATGCAGGCGGTGTAAAAAATATAATTTTAGATTTATCCGAAACGCGTTACTGCGATTCATCTGGCTTAAGCGCAATTTTAGTTGGAAATCGTTTGTGTAAAAATGCAAATGGTAATTTTGTAATTTGTAACATTCAAGAATCGGTTAAAAAATTAATTTCAATTTCTCAATTAGATTCAATTTTAAATATTAAAAACTCTGTAGAAGAAGCTGCAGCGTCTTTATAAAACTTACTATTATTTTATAATTGCCGCCAAGTGCGGCATTTTTTTTATATGTCGTTTCAAGTTACCATATTAGGCTGTAGTTCTGCTACACCAACCATCGATAGAAATCCAACTGCGCAGTATTTAACTATACAAGACAGGCATTTTTTAATTGATTGTGGCGAAGGAACTCAAATGCAATTGCGAAAATTTAAAATAAAATTTAATAAAATTAGTCATGTTTTTATAAGTCATTTGCACGGCGATCATTATTTTGGCTTAATGGGTTTTTTGTCGAGTTTGCATTTGTTGGGGCGCACAACCGAAATGCATTTGCATTGTCCTGAAGCTTTAAAAGAAATTTTAGAACTGCAATTTAAACACTCCGATACGCGTTTGCGTTACCCATTAATTTATCATTTTACTAATACGTTAAACGCAGAATTAATTTTTGAAGACGACGTTTTAACAGTAGAAACTATAGTTTTGAACCATAGAGTGCCTTGCACAGGTTTTATTTTTAAAGAAAAGCCTAAACTACTTTCTGTTATTAAAGAAAAAATTGCCTTCTATAAAATAAAACCAAGCGAGATTTTAAAAATAAAGGAAGGAGCCAATTTTGTTGCTGAAGATGGCAAAATAATTGAAAATACATTTTTAACGCATCCACCTGCAAATCTTCGTTCGTATGCGTTTTGCTCAGATACTACTTATTTACAAAGTGTAATAGAAGCAGTTAAAAATGTTGATTTATTGTATCACGAAGCTACTTTTATGCACAACTTAAAAGAAAGAGCTACAGAAACATATCATTCTACTTGTAAAGAAGCAGGCATGGTGGCGCAAAAAGCAAATGTAAAGCAGTTAATTATTGGTCATTATTCGGCACGTTATGGCGATTTGAATCCACTGTTACAAGAAGCTCAACAAGAGTTTGCAAATACGCTATTGGCAAAAGAAGGAACCGTTTATTCTGTTGAATAAATATTTTATTTTTATTTAATAAAATGCCTTACATTTGTTATTATTTAAAATCTTTCTAAATAAGAATGTCTAAAATTAAAGTAGTTATTGCCGATTCCAATTTCCTTATCCGACAAGGCATTAAGTCTATTTTAGAAGAATTAGTAGATGTTAAAGTTGTTGCCGAAGCACAAAACAGTTCAGAATTAGAAGATTATTTGCTAAAAAAAGATGTTGATGTTATTGTAATCGATTACTCAACATTTAAAGAAAATGAAATAGAAAAAGTTGTTGGCTACAAAAACATAGCACGCTTAATGTGCATTACGAACGAAGTAAACAACGATTCTATAAAAAGAATAATTGAAAAAGGCGTAAACTCACATATTTTTAAAGATTGTGATAAACAAGAAATTATAGATGCTGTTTATGCTACATCAAAAGGAGAGCGCTTTTTTTGTGGCAAAATACTAGAATCACTTGCGCACAACGATCCAAATAGTTCGTCAAACTTTTCGTGCCAAGCAGTAAAAATATCAAATCGTGAAGCAGAAATTATACGTTTAATAGCCGAAGGCTTTACTACCAAACAAATTGCAGACATTTTAAGTTTATCGTCGCACACTATTGTTACGCACAAAAAAAACATTTTTGCTAAATTAGGTATAAACAACACTGCAAGTTTGGTATTGTATGCTATGAAAGAAAACATAATTAATTCCTAAAAAACACGTAAATTCGAGCTTTAAAATAAAACTCAAATTTTTAGTGAAACCATCAATTCCAAAAGGTACGCGCGATTTTTCTCCTGTCGAAATGCAGCGTCGTAATTATATTTTTAATTCTATTAAATCGATTTACCAGCGTTATGGCTATTTGCCTATAGAAACTCCAGCAATGGAAAACCTATCTACTTTGCTTGGTAAATATGGCGAAGAAGGAGATAAGTTACTTTTTAAAATATTAAACAGCGGCGATTTTTTAAATGGAATATCGTTCGATGATTTGAAGATGATTGCAGATCATTATAAAGAAAAAGGAATGACTGCTTCTTCTAATAGCTTAGTTAAAGAAATTGAGAATATAACTAGTGGGAAATTTAGTATGTTAATTTCTGAAAAAGGTTTGCGTTACGATTTAACCGTGCCTTTTGCACGTTATGTGGTAATGCACCAAAACGACATTACATTTCCTTTTAAACGTTATCAAATTCAACCTGTTTGGCGTGCAGATAGACCTCAGAAAGGTCGTTACCGAGAGTTTTATCAGTGCGATGCAGATGTAATTGGAAGCAATTCATTACTAAACGAAATTGAATTGTGTTTAATTATTGATGATGTTTTTACAACATTAAATTTACCTGTAAGTATTAAAATAAATAATCGTAAAATATTATCTGGCTTAGCAGAAGTGTTAAACGCAAGCGATAAAATTATTGATATAACTGTTGCAATTGATAAGCTTGATAAAATTGGTTTAGATAAAGTAATTGAAGAATTACAACAAAAAAACTTAAGTGCCGAAGCAATTGAAAAACTAAAACCTTTGTTAACTTTTTCAGGAGATTTAGGAGCTAAATTAACTTTTTTAAAATCGTATTTAACAACATCAGAAATTGGTTTAAAAGGTATTGAAGAAATAGAATTTATTTTTGACAGAATTGCTAAACTAGGCTTAAAAACCGCACAAATAGAGCTCGATTTAACTTTGGCTCGTGGTTTAAATTATTACACTGGAGCAATTTTTGAAGTAAAGGCTATAAATGCTGAAATGGGAAGCATTTGCGGCGGAGGTCGCTATGATGATTTAACCGGGATTTTTGGTTTAAACAACATGAGTGGCGTTGGTATTTCGTTTGGAATTGACCGCATTTACGATGTTTTGTTAGATAAAGGACTTTTTGATATTCCAACTGATTTCGATAATACAAAAGTATTAATTGTAAATTTTGGCGAAAAAGAAGCTGATTTTGGTTTAGGCATTGTTAGAAAATTAAGAGAGGCTGGAATTAATGCCGAATTATATCCTGATGCAGCCAAAATGAAAAAACAAATGACTTATGCTGATGATCGCAAAATTCCTTATGTGATATTGTTAGGTGAAGAGGAAATTAATAGCGGACAATTGGCTTTTAAAAATATGCTTACTGGAATTCAAGAAATTAGAACAATAGAAAACATTATAGAAGAATTAAAAAACAAATAATGAGCACTTTTACCATCGACACCAATTTACAATTGACTTTTGAAATTATTTCAGACATTTTAAATAACAACAAAAAACTTGTTTTAGCTGAGTCTGTAAAAAAACAAATACAAGATTGTCGTACTTATTTAGACAATAAAATGTTGTCGCAAAAAACGCCTATTTACGGTATAAATACTGGGTTTGGCTCCTTGTGCAATACGCAAATTGATGATAAAGATTTAGAGCAATTGCAACAAAATTTAGTAATGTCGCATGCATGCGGAACGGGAGACGAAGTTCCACAAGAAATTGTGCGCATTATGTTATTGCTTAAAATACAAGGTTTGGCGTATGGAAAATCTGCGGTGCAATTACAAACGGTTGAGCGTTTGGTAGATTTTTTTAATAACAATGTTTTTCCAGTTGTTTATCAGCAAGGTTCATTAGGTGCATCGGGCGATTTAGCTCCTTTAGCACATCTTTCGTTACCACTTTTAGGAATGGGCGAAGTATATTTTGAAGGCAAAAAAGTAGCTACTGAAATTGTTGCTAAAAAATTTAATTGGCAAGCAATAAAGCTTAAGTCTAAAGAAGGTTTAGCGCTTTTAAATGGAACTCAATTTATGAGTTCGTACGCAACTTGGTGCATTTTAAAAGTTAAGAAATTAAGTGTACTTGCCGATAAAGTAGCAGCCTTGAGTTTAGATGGTTTTGACGGAAGAATAAATCCGTTTTTTGAACCAATACACACCATTCGTCCGCACAAAGGACAATTAGAAACAGCAAAAACGTTTCGTACATTGTTGCAGGATAGTGAAATTATAAAACAAGAAAAAGCACACGTTCAAGATCCATATTCATTTAGATGTATTCCGCAAGTTCACGGTGCTTCTAAAGATACTTTTAACTATTGCGAATCTGTTTTTTTAACAGAGATTAACTCTGTAACCGATAACCCAACTGTGTTTCCAGAGCACGACGAAATTATTTCCGGTGGTAATTTTCACGGACAACCATTGGCTTTAGCCTTAGATTTTTTAGCCATTGCTGTTGCCGAATTAGCTAATATTTCTGAACGTAGAACGTATTTATTAATTTCCGGTCAACGTGGTTTACCTGCATTTTTAGTTGCAAATCCAGGATTAAATTCTGGCTTTATGATTCCACAATATACCGCAGCATCTATTGTTAGCGCAAATAAACAATTGTGTACGCCAGCTTCAATTGATAGCATTGTTTCGTCAAACGGACAAGAAGATCACGTAAGTATGGGCGCAAATGCAGCTACAAAATGCTACAAAGTAATTGAAAACTCGTATAGAGTAATTGCCATTGAATTGTTTAATGCCACACAAGCATTAGAATTCCGTCGCCCTAAAAAATCTTCAGCAGTTTTAGAACAATTTCATACTGATTTTAGAAAAAGTGTGGACTTTGTTAAAGAAGACAAAATTATGTATACAGAAATTGAAAAATCAGTTCAATTTTTAAACGCACAACATGTTTAATAAATTTCTTTTTTTAGCATTTGTTCTTTTGTTTGGCAATCAGGCTATGGCTTGCGATTGTCCGCCAGTAAAAGCATTAATTAAAAATGAGTGCGGAAAATTTGAAGTAATTGCATTAGGCAAAATTGAGTTGATAGAAAAATGCGATGGTAAAAATGCTTCAGCCATATTTTATATAAATGAATTGTATCGTGGTAACAATATTCAAAAATCCTTAGAGTTTGAATTCGATTGTGCTTCGTCTTGCTCTATGTCTTTTGAAAAAGGAGAGGAGTGGTTACTTTTTTTAAAGCAAATAGATGGTAAACTCATTGCAAATTTGTGCGATAGAAACAGAAAAAGAATAGCAGATTCTACTGAAGATTTTTACGCTACAGTTTTGCAAAGCACATTAAACGATGATATTGATTTTTTAAAAAACAACATAGGTTTAATAAAAATAGAGCAAAGTGCAAATGCACCAAACAACCGTATGGTAGATATTACCAAAAGAGAAAATCAGTGGAGTAACCGCTGGAAAACAGTAATTTATTTATGCTTTTCGTTGATTGGATTTGCAGCGATTTATTACGCATTTAAAAAATTTGTAAAATAAAAAAACATGAATTCAAAATTTAAAGCACACCCTTGGCACGGAATAGAAGTAGGTAGCAAATCGCCCGAAGTAGTTACTGCTTTTATAGAAATTGTCCCTACCGATACTGTAAAATACGAAATAGATAAAAAAAGCGGTTATTTAAAAGTAGATCGGCCGCAAAAATTCTCTAATATAATTCCTGCCTTGTATGGTTTTATTCCACAATCGTATTGCGGAAAAAAAGTGGCTGAGTTTGCTGCACAAAAAACAGGTAGAACAGATTTAGTAGGCGATGGCGATCCTTTGGATATTTGTGTTTTGTCGGACAGACACATCAGTCATGGTGATTTAATTTTAAATGCACGACCAATTGGTGGTTTTAGAATGTTAGACAATGGCGAAGCCGATGATAAAATTATAGCTGTTTTAAAAGAAGATGAAGTATATAATGCTTGGCAAGATATTTCTGATGTTCCTGCAGCTATTATTAACCGTTTACATCATTATTTTTTAACCTACAAAAATATGCCAGGCGAAATTAAACATTCAGTAGAAATAACACATATTTACGGAAAGTTAGAAGCTTACGAAGTAATAAAACATAGCCTAAGCGATTATAAAATAGAAATTGCTTAGCACAAAAAAAGGTTTCCAAATCGGAAACCTTTTTTTATATCAATTAGTTTGTAACTAATTAACAGCTACTTTTTCAGTTTTAATTTCTGTTTTGCCAGGGTAAACTTCTAAAGCTTTTTCTAAACAAAGCATTGCGTTTTTAAGCGAATCTAAATTTAAAACATAAGCAATTCTTACTTCGTTTTTACCTGCACCTGGTGTTGAGTAAAAACCTGTAGCAGGAGCTAACATAACAGTTTTGTTATCGTGACTAAATTTTTCTAACAACCATTGGCAAAACACATCAGCATCATCAATTGGTAAACGTGCAATGCAATAAAATGCACCACTTGGTTTTGGGCAAAAAACACCCGGAATTTTATTTAATGCTTCAATAACGTAATCTCTGCGCGCTACGTATTCTTTTTTTACATTTTCAAAATAAATAGCTGGCGTATCTATTGCAGCTTCTGCGGCTACTTGACCAAATGTTGGCGGACTTAATCTTACTTGGGCAAATTTTAAAGCAGCAGCCATTACATCTTTATTTTTAGTAATTAATGCACCAATTCTTGCTCCACATGCGCTATAACGTTTCGAGATACTGTCCATTAAAACAACATTATCGTCAATACCTAAAAGGTGCATAACGGAAGTGTATTCTTTACCATCGTAACAAAACTCACGATATACTTCATCAGAAAATAAATACAAATCGTATTTTAATACTAAATCGCGTAATTTTTGTAATTCTTCTTTGCTATACAAGTAACCTGTAGGGTTACCCGGATTACAAATCATTATGGCTTTAGTTTTTGGTGTAATTACTTTTTCAAAATCTTCAATAGGAGGCAAAGCAAAACCAGTTTCAATGTAGGAACGAATTGGCTTTACCGTAACGTTGGCTTGCACTGCAAATCCATTGTAATTTGCATAAAATGGTTCAGGAATAATAATTTCATCGCCTTCGTTTAAACAAGTCATCATGGCAATTAAAATGGCTTCAGAACCACCATTTGTAATCATAATTTCGTTGTGTTCAACGTTTATGTTATAACTTTTGTAATAGCCAGCTAATTTTTTTCTGTAGCTCTCCATACCAGCGCTATGGCTATATTCTACAACTTTCGGTTGAAAATTATGAATAGCATTTAGCATGGTTTCTGGCGTTTCAATATCGGGCTGACCAATATTTAAATGGTAAATAGTTTTTCCTTGTTTTTTTGCTGCATCAGCAAATGGAACTAACTTACGAATAGGAGATGCGGGCATTGCCGCTGCTTTACTTGAAATTTTTGGCATATCGTATAAAATAAAAAACCGCTCTTCAATTTTGAAGAGCGGTTGTAAATTTACTAAAATTTAGTTAAAATTATTACTAAGCAATTATTACGGAGTTTTAGTAGATGGAGCAGGTGCTGGTGCAGCTTCTGCAGGAGCTTTAACTACTCCTTTAATTTTTAAAACTTTAGATGCAGATTTAGCGTTTGAAGTAACAGTAACTGTTTTTTCGAAAGCACCAACTCTATCTGTAGCATATTTTACTTTAATTGTAGCCGATTGTCCTGGACGGATTGGTTCTTTAGGCCAAGTAGGTACAGTACATCCACAAGATCCAGCACAATTAGTAATAATTAATGGTTCTTTACCTGTGTTTTTAAATTTAAACTCACGGTTTCCGTCTGCATTGTGCTCAATTGTTCCGTAGTCAATTACTTCGTTTTCAAAAGTAATTTCTGCAGCGTTTGGATTTGGAGCTGCTTCTTGAGCAGAAACTGCCAATACACCTGAAAAGAAAATACCTAATGATAAGATTACTTTTTTCATAGTTTGCTTGTTTTTATTGGTTTGTATTTGGTTTATTATTAATTATTTGTTTCCATTGGGCTACCTTCTGCTGCTTTTTTAACAGGAAAAGTTTCAACTTTAGGAACTTCTTTTACGTTTCCTTTAATGGTTAAAACTTTAGTAGGATTTGCAGCGTCGTTTGTTGTTACTGTAACTGTTTTAGTAAAAGCACCAATTCTGTTGGTATCGTAGCTTACTTTAATTTTGTTTGATGAACCTGGTTTAATAGGTTCTTTAGGCCATAAAGGAACTGTACAACCGCAAGAGCCTTGTGCCGACTGAATTAACAAAGGTTCTTTACCTGCGTTTTTAAATTTGAATTCGTACACTCCGTTACCACCTTGGTTAATGGTTCCAAAATCGTGTACTTCTTCATCGAAAGCTATTTGCGATTGAGCAAAAACTCCCATCGATAGGGAGGTAAATAAAACAAGTAATAATTTTTTCATAGCTAATTGATTTTTAAAGTCAAGCAAATGTAATAATATTCAATTTAAACTAAAATCCTTTTTAAATTATTTAAAGTAACATCTAAAATCGTGCCAAAATTCATAACAAAAAGTATAAATTTTAATCTAAACTTATATTTTCTAAATTTGCATTCTTTCAAAAAAATAGACAACAACAATTTTGCCAAACTTTATGGAAATTCCTAAAACTTACGACGCTTCTGCTACCGAATCTAAATGGTATAGCTACTGGATGGACAAAAAATTCTTTAGTTCTGTTCCCGATGAGCGCGAGCCATACACAATTGTAATTCCTCCGCCAAACGTAACAGGTGTGCTGCATATGGGGCACATGCTTAACAATACCATTCAAGATGTGTTAATTCGTAGAGCACGTATGTTGGGCAAAAATGCTTGTTGGGTACCAGGAACCGATCATGCATCTATTGCAACAGAAGCAAAAGTGGTGGCGCTATTAAAAGAACAAGGCATTAATAAAAAAGATTTGTCACGCGAAGATTTTTTAAAACACGCTTGGGAGTGGAAAGAAAAATACGGTGGAATTATTCTGAAGCAATTAGAAAAATTAGGTGCTTCGTGCGATTGGGATAGAACTAAATTTACAATGGATGCTGATTTAACAGAAGCTGTTATTGATGTATTTATTGACTTATATAATAAAGGGAAAATATATCGTGGCGTGCGTATGGTAAACTGGGATCCGCAAGGATTAACTGCAGTTTCTGACGAAGAAGTACAACACAAAGAAGTTAATTCTAAATTGTATTATGTTCGTTATAAAATAGAAGGTACAGCCGATGAATGGATTACTGTAGCTACAACTCGACCAGAAACTATTTTAGGAGATACTGCCATTTGTGTACATCCAAACGATGAGCGTTATGCGCATTTAAAAGAAAAAAAAGCCATTGTACCCATTGTTAATAGAGCTGTACCTATTATTTATGATGATTATATCGATTTGGAATTTGGTACAGGAGCTTTGAAAGTTACACCAGCGCATGATATTAATGACTATAATTTAGGTATTAAACATAAATTAGAAGTTATTGATGTATTAAATGAAAATGGAACAATAAGCACAGCTGCTGGCCATTACATTGGAGAAGACAGATTTGCAGTACGTAAAAAAATTGCCATTGATTTAGATGCTGTTGGGCACATTGTTAAGATAGAGGATATAAAAAATAAAGTGGGTTACTCAGAGCGTACAAATGCTGTAATAGAGCCACGTTTGTCGATGCAATGGTTTTTAAAAATGTCAGAAATATCGGAACCAGCATTAAAAAATGTAATGAACGACAACATTAAATTGTTACCCGAAAAGTTTAAAAACACATACAATCATTGGATGGAAAACGTTCACGATTGGTGCATTTCTCGTCAGTTATGGTGGGGACAACGTATTCCGGCTTGGTACGATAACAAAGGAAATACAGTTGTTTGTAAAACAAAAGAGGAAGCATTTGAGAAATTCAAGATTCAAGATTCAAACTTCAAAATTGAAGATTTGCGTCAAGATGAAGATGTATTAGATACTTGGTTTTCGTCGTGGTTGTGGCCATTAACTGTTTTTGATCCGAAAATTATTGAGAACGGTTGGGAAAAAGCAAACAAAGATTTAAAGTACTATTACCCAACTAATGATTTAGTTACAGCTCCCGAAATTCTTTTCTTTTGGGTAGCACGTATGATAATTGCAGGCTACGAATACACAGGGCAAAAACCATTTACAAATGTATATTTAACAGGAATTGTTCGCGATAAACAAGGTCGTAAAATGAGTAAGAGTTTGGGTAACTCGCCCGATCCACTTGATTTAATTACTAAGTACGGTGCCGATGGTGTGCGTGTAGGTATGTTGTTTAGTTCGCCAGCTGGTAACGATTTATTGTTTGATGAAGGTTCGTGCGAACAAGGTCGTAACTTCTGGAACAAAATATGGAATGCGTTTAGATTAATAAAAGGGTGGAAGGTAGATGCAACTTTAGCGCAACCCGATACCAGTAAATTAGCTTGCAGTTTATTTGATTCCGTATTTAATTCGGAGTTAGAAAAAATAAACGACCATTACGCTAAATACCGTATGAGCGATGCTTTGATGGCTACTTACAAATTGGTGTGGGACGATTTTTGCTCGTATTATTTAGAAAAAATAAAGCCAGCTTTTGTTGATGGAGAATCGTTGCCAATTGACAAAACAACATACGATACAACAATTGCTTATTTCGAAAATATTTTAAAAGTATTGCATCCGTTAATGCCATTTATTACAGAAGAGTTGTGGCATTTAGTTGCAGATAGAACTGAAAAAGATTGTATAATTGTTGCGAAATGGCCAGAAGCAAAAGCGGCTAAAACAAGCTATATTACTACGTATCAAACTTTGCGTGAGATAGAAACAGAAGTAAAAAACTTTTTTAATAAAAATAAAGTAAGTGCCGAAAATCCTCTGAATTTAAAGTTGACGTATAATACAATTGAAGTTATTGAAAACAATAAATTAAACAACTTTAACGAAATAGTGTACACCTTGTTAAAAAAGGGAACACCTAAATTGGTTGCAAATATTGAAATAGAAAAAGGCTTAACGAATTTAGAAGCAGAAAAAGTATATTTTACAATTGTAAGAAATACCGAAGCTTTGAGCGAGGAAGACAAAGCCAAACTAAAACAAGAATTAGAATATACACGAGGCTTTTTACAATCGGTGCAAGCAAAATTAGCAAACGAAAAATTTGTGGCTAACGCTAAACCCGAAATGGTAGAAAACGAGCGCAAAAAACAAGCCGATGCAGTTGCTAAAATTGCTGAGTTAGAGAGTTTGGTTGGATAGTTTTTAGTTATGAATTATTAGTTATTAGTTTTGGGTTAAATTATGCATAAGTGAAAGACAACGAAGTAATTCAAATTATTAATTATTTGAAAAAGCCAAATTTGAGTGAAGATGAAATTGTTGAAGCTCTCCAAGGTTTTGGAAGTACAGGAGATAAAACTGCAATACCATATTTGATAAATGAATTAAATAATTTTGAAAGCCTTTCTTGGAAAAAAAGAAATGCAATTGCTATTAGTTTAGGCGAATTAGGCGCAGATGAGGCTGTGCCTATGATAATGGATGTTATAAAAAATGAGAAATATAAAAACTATAACGGCTCGTTTTTATATGCAATGAAATTAAAACCTTTAAATTGTAAAGATTATTTTTTAGATTTTATAGAGTTATTGTGTACTGGTGATATGGAGATAAGAGAATCTGCTGTTGATTTGATTGAAATGTTTTATAAGGAAATAGATACTAAAACAAAAATTGAGGCTAGGCAAATTCTATCTAAGCATAAAATTTTGATTGAATTATCTAAAAAGCCAAGAGAACAATATGATACTTTAGGATATATAGAGCACATTCAAGATTTACTAAACTAATTAACACCCCCAAGCTAGCACGAGCTTATTGTAGCTCGTGCTAAACATCAAATAAGTTTTATTCTTTTACAACTTTTTCCATATTAAAATAATTTTATACTTTTATAAAAAAAACGATACACTATGAAAAAATCAATTTTAACTTTAACAGTAATAGGAGCTATGTTTCTTGCTTCATGCGGTGGTTCTAAAACAGAAACTACAGAAACAGTTGTAGCAGCAGATTCAACAGATTTAAAAACAGAAATTGAGGCTGACGAAGCAGCAGCAACAGAAAGTGATAGCTTAAAGTTAGAGATTGAAGAAGCTACTGAGAATTTAGGGAAAACATTAAACGGTTTATAATATTAATTTTTAATATACATAGAAAATGAAAAACATATTAAATACTGCAATTGTTCTTGCTCTTTCAACTACATTAGTAATTGCTCAAGGAAAAGGTCAAGCTAAAAAAGAAGAAAAAAAAGCAACTAAAGAAGAAGTAAAAGGCGAAAAAAAAGATACTGCAAAATCGAATAACGGCAACGCTTACGGAAAAAACAAAGGCGAATTAAGCGGTAAAGAATTTGGTCAGGCACGCGCTGCTGAAGCTAAAACCAATAAAGAAACTAAAAAGAAAGAGTTGGATGACAGCGTAACCAAAGGCGACGGAAAAGCTAAAGAGGCAAGAGAGAAAATTAAAAAATCGAAAGATCAATTAGAGAAAGATAAAAAGGATAAAAAAGTAAACGATAAGCAATACAAAGAGAAAAAAGAAAAAATAGAGAAAGCAGAAAAAGAGCTTAACGACCTAGAAACTAAAGTAGAAAAAGGAAAAGGTAAAAAATAATTATATTTCATACAGTGTTAAAAGCGTAGTAAAAAACTACGCTTTTTTTATTCTCCACACTCACATCTAGTTTGTCATTCTGAGGCACGAAGAATCTAAAAAAGAGATGCTTCATTCTTCAGCATGACAAAGGTTTTTATTTCATTACATTTGCTAAAAGCTAAAAATGAAACTCGACTACATTGAAAATATAAATGCATACGGAGATAATGTGGTTCGATTGTATGATTTTGAAATGGCAGAAGCCAACAAGTTTAGCAGTTTAATTCAACAATTAATTACTAACGCTTTATCAATTGATTTAAGTAGTATCGATTTTATAGAAGCCCGAAACTGCAATTTAATATTGCGTATTTGCGATACAGACGAAGGTATTACAAGCGAAAATGATGTAGATTTTTATTGTGATTTAACTGTAGCGGCTTACAAAAACATGCTAAAATTAATTGAACCATTTTGTAAAAAGAAAACCAAAGCGCATCAGTTTTTATACGATGTAGATTCTCCAACCGACCTATTATTCTCGCCTGCAGGAACTTGGTAATTTTTAAACTTGCTTTTCTCGTAAATTTTGCTTTAATTGCTTAAGCTATTCAAATTTACTTATGAGAAAAATTATTCCTTTAGCATTGCTTTTTTTGTCAACTCAACTTAAAGCACAAATTACTCCAACAGCTTTTACAACTTTTAATTACACAAACAATAAGTGTAGCGGTTTTACGCACACTAACGGTTCGTTACTATATGTGCCCAACAATTCGTTTTGTTATGAAGATGGCTCTGCGTGTAACGATTCTATTGTACTTAAATACCGTGAATTACATTCTCAAACTGATATGTTTGTAAATAAACTAAACATGTTTGTTAAGCGTAATGGTAAAAATCAAATGTTGGAATCAGCCGGAATGTTTGAAATTAAAGCAGAATGCAATGGTAAGCCATTAAAAATTTGTCAAGGTAAAACAATACAAGTTCGTTTTAAAAGCAAACGAAACCTACCCAATTTGCAAGCCTTTAAATACGATTTTGCACAAAATATGTGGGTAGATTATGGGAAAGTTTTTGATTTTTCGTACAACAAAAAAAATCCACCAAACACTTCTAATTTATGGGGAAACGCTAATTTACCTGCAGCAGATACCGCAGATTATAATTTAGAAAACGAAGGTTATAATTCAACTGCAATTGTTTGGGGAGAATATTTGCCATTAGATTTACCCGATGGAGTTTTTAAAGGAATGAATATTAATACAATTGGTATTTACAATTACGATGCAGTAATAAACGACCAAAATGCAATTGCTTTTATTCCCGATTTTTCGGTTAACTCTGGAAACGAAATAGGAGAGATATGCGTTGCTTACGAAAAGAAAAATACATTGGTAAAATATATTCCAGATGATTTTGCAGAACGTTTTGTATTGCTAAACGAAAAAGGAATAAAAATATTTACACAACTTTCTGACGGAAGTTTTGCTGTGCTTAAAGAAGGAACTTTAGATGCAATAGATTTAACAAAACTAAAAGGTACCACATTTAAAATGGTGTTAGAAAAACAACCTTTAAAGCCTAAAACTATTGCAGAGTTAGCCAAAGTAACAAAAATGAATGCTAATTAAATAACCGTTTTACTTATTAATAATAAAGCACACTATGTTTTTTAAAAAATATTTTTTAGCGCAAATTATCGTTTTGTTTTTAGTTGTTTCTTCTACTACAAAGGCGCAACAAAACAGCTATAGTCAGGGCGAAATAATGAAAATTCAATTAAACGAAAAATTTAATTTAGCAGCAAAAGAAATTCCAGTATTATTGATTAAAGCCTATTGCGAAGGATTAATTCAAGGATATTTTCCTTTGCGAGTAGACAGTTCTTGCAGTTTTTATGAATTTCAAAACCAATTTGCATTCGGACAAATTCCTTATTTGCCAAGTGATGAATTTTTAAAAAGAGTTAATACTCCAGAATGTTGTCCGTATAATATTCCTAAATGTCCAAATCATTGTTTTCCGCAAGAAATTGTTTGTCCACAAAATTATTGCGATTACTCAAATGCATCTAAAATAGATGGTTTTAAGCAAAACTACGACATTATTCAGCAAAAACGATTTGATAAAAACACATCAAGAGAAGTGTATGATATTAAATATATTCGTTTGGTTTATTCGTACGAAAAATATGGACAAAAATTTAATATGCTTGGACCAGTTTTTAATTATAAAGATGTGATTGCCTTAAATCGTGAAGATTTTAGAGTAATGAATCCGAAAAACAACGCTGCAAATTTTACTTTTAAACAATATTTTGAAAGCAGAATGTTTCATGCAACAGTTACAAAAACATCCTTAATCGATTCTAAAAACCCTGATGCTGTTGAGCAAAGAGAAAAAGATAATTGGAATCACTAATTTAATTTATGGGAGCAATTGCCGAAATACAGCAGATGATAAAAGAACGTTTAGCGTTTAAATTATCGTTAAAAAAAGAAGAATACGATTACTTAATTTTTTCGGACAAAAAACATCTACTTTTCACACGAATTATGCTTTTGTTTGGATTTAGTTTCGCATTAGCTATGCTTTTTGTTATTCAGCATAAGTTTGGTAAAATACCAATGATTCCTATGTTAGTGCTGTGCTTTTTTGCTTTGGCTTTTTTTATAATGTTACTTTTTAAACTATTTACGCATAAAGAATTACTTATAGAAAAGAGTTCGAAAAAAATGCGATTGCATAAAAAGAGTTTTTCAAAAATTTTAAAAGAAAGAATTATTGAGTTTTCACAAATTAAGTTTGTTAAAATAGAAACTGTTGCACGTAAAGAAAGAATTGATAACGACTCTAACCGAACAAGAACAAATATTTACGTTGAAATTTTTATAGAATTAAAAAGTGGAGAAACCATTTATTTTTCATCAGTTAATGATGCCGAAATAGCTCTCCCTTTAGCAGAAAAGATTGCTAATTTTATTGACGCTCCGCTAAAAAACGAACTCTAAAAAATAAAAAAAACTCCAGAAATCTCTGGAGTTTTTTAATATTAAAAAGTGTGATTTATTCAAATAATTTAAAAGCAACAGCACTTAAATAACCCACAAGTGTTGCTAAACCAACCACTTTTGTTCCGCCAATATGCACTGCTTCTGGTAACATTGTTTGAGCAATCATGGTAAGCATTGCACCAGCAGCTAAACCTTCAATTCCTATTTCTATTTCGTGCGGAATAGACGAACCAATATAATAACCAACTAAAGAACCAACTGCAATAATTACAACTAATGACATCCACATCAACATAATTTTTGTTGTTGACATTCCCGATTTTTTCATACCAATACTTGCAGATAAAGCCTCAGGAAAGTTAGAAAGAAATAAACCTGCAACTAATGTGTAAGGCAATACTTCAGAAAAGATGGGTCGATACCAGCACCTAAACGCATAGATAGGATAGAAAGAAAACCTGCCCCAATTACAAAACTTTCAGGAATTCCGTCAATTAACAAACCTAACCATATAGCCATAGGTGCACCACCATGTTCTTCTTTAGCTTCTTTTTGTTCGTGACTTACCTCAGTAGAGGAAACATGCTCTGAGTGTTTTTTATGTTGAATAAAATTAATTGTAGTACCTACTTTACGTAAAAAACCACCTTTACTGTTAATCAATTCATCTAAAGCATAAAATAAAAATCCACCAGCTAAACAACCAATAATTAGAGCGCCCATGGTTTTAAATGCATGCGATTTGTCGTGTGCCATTCCTGTTGGGCTATGCAACTGACCAACAATTTCTTCAACTGTAGGCGCAATTAATTCAACACTCAACGCAGCCAAAAGTGCTCCTGCACCAAAAGCGGTAAACATAGCTGTTGTTTTTGCTTTAGGATTAAAAGCTAATCCTGCCATAGCACCTAGTGGAAGAGAAATAGTTATTAAACCTCCAATTAAAAAAGCCCAAGTAGCGTACTTTGTTGTGGGCTGCATAAATTCGGCTTCGTTACCTGTTTGCTCCCAAATAAGCCAGCCCCCAATTAAAAAAATAACAACTAATAAAATGGCAATAATTACTTTTTTCATCCCAACTAAGTTTTAGCAAATGTTTGTTTGTGATTTTATTCTATAAAAATAAAATAATATTTCGATTAAAAACAAAAAATCCTCGATTTTTCAACCGAGGATTTTAAAATTAAACGAAATTATTTTTAGTGAGCAGCAATTTTATCTGCTTGATACTGACCACTAAACAATTTACTAGATACTTTTTTAAAGCAATCAATTGTATACGCTACATCTTCTAAAGAGTGAACAGCAGTAGGTATTAAACGTAATATAATTACGCCTTTTGGTACAACTGGGTAAACCACCATTGAGCAGAAAATGTTAAAGTTTTCTCTTAAATCTAACACCATGTTTGTTGCTTCAGGAATTGATCCATTTAAGTAAACAGGAGTTACAGGCGAGTTAGTTGTTCCAATATTAAATCCTGCTTCTTTTAAACCGCTTTGCAAAGCTTTAATAATTACAAAAAGTTTTTTGCGGTGTTCTGGTTGGTTAATTAATTCTAAACGTTTTAAAGCGCCTACAACTATTGGCATTGGCAATGCTTTTGCAAATATTTGCGAACGCATATTGTAACGTAAATATTCAACCACAAACTCATCAGCAGCAATAAAACCACCAATAGAAGCAAATGCTTTTGCAAATGTTCCAAAATAAATATCTATTCCATCTTGACAACCTTGCTCTTCGCCTGTACCGCCACCATTTGGCCCCATAACACCAACACCATGCGCATCATCAACAAATAAACGGAACTGAAACTTCTTTTTTAATTCAACAATTTCTTTTAATTTACCTTGGTTTCCGCTCATTCCAAAAACTCCTTCTGTAATAACTAAAATAGAACCACCAGTTTCTTCAACAATTTTTGTAGCTCTTTCTAATTGTTTTTCACAAGAAACAATATCGTTGTGTGGAAAAACAAAACGTTTACCAATATGCAAACGCATACCATCTAAAATACATGCGTGCGATTCTGCATCATAAACAATAACGTCATGTCTATCAACTAAACAGTCAATTGCCGAAACCATTGCTTGGTAACCAAAATTACACAAAATGGCATCTTGTTTATGAACTAATTTTGCTAAACCTGCTTCTAATTCTTCGTGTTGATTTGAGTTACCGCTCATCATACGAGCACCCATTGGTAAAGCCATTCCGTATTGCGCAGCAGCATCTGCATCAGCTTTTCTAACTTCTGGATGGTTAGCTAAACCTAAATAGTTATTCAAACTCCAATTTAAACGCTCTTTTCCTCTAAATAACATTCTAGGGCCAATTTCGCCTTCTAATTTTGGGAAGGTAAAATAACCATGCGATTCTTTAGAATGTTGACCAATTGGGCCTCTGTTTTTCTTAATTTTCTCAAATAAATCCACTGTGTTGCTTTTTATAAATTGTTAATTTCCGTGAGTTCAGAATAAAATCTTACACAAATTTATAGTAAAAATAGCTTTATTTCAAAATAAATTTAAGAACAGCATACTGTTATTAAGCAGAATTCGTTTAGCTTTTAGTTTTAATTAAATTTATAACTTTGCAACCCAATGAAATTTAGATTACCTCTTTTATTTATACTTTTTGTTTCGCTAAGCCTTGTGTCTTGCGATGGCTACCAGCGTTTGCTTAAAAGTAACGACTACGAATTAAAGTATAAAAAAGCTGTTGAATACTACGAAAAAAACGATTTTGGTAGAGCTTTGCCGCTTTTTGAAGAGTTAGTAACCATTTTTAGAGGAACTACAAAAGGAGAGGACGTTTATTATTATTTTGCTTACTGCAATTACGAAGTAGGCGATAATTTGCTAGCAAGTTACCATTTTAAAAATCTTCAAAAAACGTATCCAACTGGTAAATACGCCGAAGAAGCTGGTTTTATGTCTGCTTATTGTTTTTTTATCGATTCGCCACGTTATAGTTTAGATCAATCTAATTCTATTTCAGCAATTAATGAGTTTCAAATGTTTGTAACCCTTTATCCGCAAAGCAAATACATGCCCGAGTGCAATGCGTATTTAGATAAGTTAAGAGAAAAACTAGAACAAAAAGCCTACGAAAACGCAAAACTTTACTTTAATATTGGCGAGTACAAGGCATCAGTTTTTGCATTTAACAATATGCTTAAAGATTTTCCTGACAATAAATACCGCGAAGAAGTAAATTATTTAATTATAAAAGCTTCGTATTTATTAGCAAATAATAGCATCGACGAAAAAAAAATGGAGAGATATGGTGCAACTAGCGAATATTACATTAAATTTGCAGATAATTTTCCAAATAGTAAGTATTTAAAAAGTGCTGAATCGATGTACGAAAGTGCTGTTAAATACATGGAAAAGAAAAATAAATAACAAAACAGATATATAAAATGGGAATTAACTTTAAAAAAACAAACGCAGAACCTAGTACTATCACTCGTGATTTACGCGAATTTGACGCTAAAACTGGAAATACTTACGAGGCTATCTCTATTATTTCTAAAAGAGCAAACCAAATTTCTGCTGAGTTAAAAGAAGAATTAACCAACAAATTACAAGAGTTTGCTTCTAACACAGATAATTTAGAAGAGATTTTTGAAAATCGCGAACAAATTGAGATTTCTAAATTTTACGAAAAATTGCCTAAACCAAGCAGTATCGCTGTTCAGGAGTTTATTGATGGTAAAGTTTACTTTAGAAATCCAGAAGCTACAACTGAAGATACGCTATAATTTTTTATAGAAACTACCCCTTTTTATGTTGCAAAACAAAAACATAGTATTGGGTGTAACCGGAAGTATTGCTGCTTATAAAACAGCTCATCTTACTCGATTACTTACTAAAGCAGGTGCTAATGTTAAAATCATTATGACACCTGCTTCTTTGTCTTTTATAACTCCTTTAACACTTTCTACAGTTTCTAAAAATCCTGTTTACTCTACGTATTCAAATAACGAAACAGGAGAGTGGAACAACCACGTAGAACTTGCCCTTTGGGCAGATGTTATGCTTATTGCACCAGCAAGCGCAAACACTATTGCTAAAATGGCTAATGGTTTGTGCGATAATTTATTATTAGCTACTTATTTATCCGCTAAATGCCCAGTTATTGTTGCTCCTGCAATGGATTTGGATATGTACATTCACCCAAGTTCTGTAGCCAACAGAAACAAATTACTTGAGTTTGGAAATTATATTATTGAAGCCGAAAGTGGCGAATTAGCTAGCGGTTTAGTTGGTCAAGGAAGAATGGCTGAGCCAGAAAATATTGTAGATTATTTAACCAATTTCTTTAAAAAAAAAACTTCGTTAGCTAATAAAAAAGTGTTGGTAACTGCTGGCCCAACCTACGAAGCAATAGATCCTGTTCGGTTTATTGGTAATCACTCTAGCGGAAAAATGGGTTTTGCAATTGCTTTAGAGCTTGCTGAAAATGGAGCAGAAGTGGTTTTAGTAACTGGTCCAACGCATCAAAAAATTGAGCACAAAAATATACAAGTAATAAAAGTTACTTCAGCACAACAAATGTTACAAGCTTGCGAAAACCAATTTGATTCGTGTTCTGTAGCTGTTATGTCTGCTGCTGTTGCCGATTATGCGCCTGTAACAATTGCAGAACAAAAAATTAAAAAAAACGATGCAACTTTTACCATCGAATTAAAAAAAACAACTGATATTTTAGCGCAATTAGGTGCTCAAAAAAAAGCAAATCAAATTTTGGTTGGCTTTGCTTTAGAAACCGAAAACGAATTAGCAAACGCACAAAAAAAACTAGAAAAAAAGAATTTAGATTTTATTGTTCTAAACTCTTTAAATGATGCAGGTGCAGGCTTTTCGGCTGATACCAATAAAATAACAATTATTGACAAACACAATAAAACAGAAGTTTTTGAGTTAAAATCTAAGCAACAAGTAGCGCAAGATATAGTTGCTAAAATAAAAAGTCTGCTTAATGTTTAAAACTAAAATAAATAGATTACTCATTGTTATATTTTTAGCATCAACTTTAACTAGTTCGGCGCAAGAAATTTTAGCAACCGTAAAAGTTGTTGCCGACCAAGTGGCAAACGTTGATAAACGTGTGTTTAAAACAATGGAAACATCTATTACCGAATTTTTAAATAATACCAAATGGACTACAGATGGTTTTAAACAAGAAGAACGTATTGAAATTTCGCTTTTAATTAATGTTACCAACGCGGTTTCAAACGACCAGTTTACGGGCACTTTACAAATACAAACACGCCGACCAGTTTATAAATCGTCGTACACAACAATGTTGTTAAACTACAACGACAACGATTTTAATTTTAAATATGTAGAGTACCAACCCTTTGAGTTTAACGAAAATACGTTTACAAACAACTTAACTTCAATGGTTGCATTTTATGCTTATGTAGCCGTTGGCTTAGATTACGATTCGTTTTCGTTAGAAGGAGGAACGCCTTATTTTCAAAAAGCATTAAACGTTACCAACTTGTCTCAAAATGGGGGAGACAAAGGTTGGAAATCTTTTGATGACGATAAAAATAGATATTGGTTAATTGAAAATTTATTGAATTCCAATTTTAAAACACTTAGAACTTGCGTTTATAATTACCATTTAAACGGTTTAGATAAAATGACAAACGATTTACCAACAGCTCGTAAAACAATAGCAGATGCTTTAATTTCGTTAGATAAAGTTTACCAAACCAATCCGAATTCGTATTTAATGTTGGTGTTTTTTCAAGCTAAGGCAGATGAAATTGTAAATATTTTTAAACCTGCACCTGCTGCCGAAAAAACAAAACTGCTACCCGTTTTAAATTTAATAAACCCGGCAAACACTCAGAAATACAATAAAATGCAGCAATAACAAATTTGCGAGCAAGGTACGAGCAACGCAATCTCCTGAGCTCAACTCACACCTAGTTTGTCATTCTGAACACAGTGAAGAATCTATTTTTTAGCTCACCTTTTTAAATGTTTTAAAATTTAAAACAAGCAATAACAAAATAATTGCAGGTAAAACTTCAGCTGTAAACGAAATGCTAGCACCAGGAGATAGCTCAAACACAACTGCAGTAATGCTTCCAAAGCCTAATATAGGCATAGTTAAAATTACAAGCACTATATTTAAAAAATAAGCCCAACGTTTTAATTTATAAAAAAATACTGCGCTCAAAATTTGTAATGCACTAAAAATAAAAACAAGCATACAATAAAAACTAATAGCTGCATTTTTAATACCTGAAAACTCGCTACTATCGAATGGTTCATTAATCTTGGTGTAAGCTAAAATGCAATTAGTAATTGCAAAAAACACCAACAAAATTGTAGTGATAGTGATTAAATTATTTTGTGTTTTTTTAATATTTGGAAAATTTAATGGAATAGAAATTTATTTAACATTAAAAACTTCACGATTTAGAAGTTTTATATCAGCTAAGTTATTAACTCGCTTTTTTGCCAAACGTCTGTTAGTATTGGTTTTTCTATCGTTCGCCATTTAATATTCGTTTTGTTTGTCTAACTAAGTTTACATACAATTCTTCTTTTTCGGAGTAATCCATTTTAAGAATTGGTCGGCTTGGTGAGTTCATTGCTTGATATTGATTTAAGGCTTCAAACTCCTCAAAAAGGCATGGCTTTAAAATCACAATTAGAATAACTGCGCCATTCTCTTCTGCTGCTTTTAATAATGGAGGTAACTCGTCAGTTGATATAAAATCAGAACCTAAAAAGTCGGTACTGATCAATAAAATTGCAACTTTCGTTTCGTTAATTGCTTTACGAATTTCTTCCTTCCATTTTTGCCCTGGAAGTATTTTAGTGTCATCCCAAAAGTCGATATGACTCAGGAATGGCTTAAAGTGTCTTTGTATATCTGTTAAATATTCATTGTCAAGGTGGCTATAACTAATAAAAACCTTATTTCTCTCTTGTGTTGGGTTTGTTATATTTTTTTGATGTGCAACAATTGGCAATGTCTCTATTTCTTGTTTAATATAGTAGAGTAATTTAACTGGTTTTTTTTCGTAGATACAATTTTTTTCTGGCTTTCCTCCATGAGTTTTGTCCCTATGTTTTTGAAGTGAAGTTGTTATTTGTTTTTCAATTTCGTCTAAAAAAATTGACTTTGATTCAGGGGAATAAAAGTCATACAAACGACTTTTAATTTCGTGAAAATCGTCTATTGCATTAGATTTACCTGAACCTTCAATCGAACGTTCAAAAAACTCTTTTGCTTCATCCCTTATTACTTCCTCTTCTTGCATACTTACGTTTTGTCTATTTGTTGTTGTTTTCAGCGTAATTTACTTTGCATTGGAACTCCGCCAAAGATAAAAATACTCCAATGAATGATTCTTTTAATCTACCAAATATAATTTTTTAAAACTACTATTCAAAACATGTTTTTATAAGTTGAAAAAAGCTAAAACAATAAATAGTTAATTCCTTAAAAAAAATAGCTGTTGTTTTACTAATTCTCGCTAAATTAGTGTGCTTAATACTACAAAATGCTATCTCACTTATTTATAAAAAACTACGCGTTAATTAACGAACTCGATATTAATTTACACAGCGATTTTACTGCTATTACAGGCGAAACAGGAGCTGGTAAATCAATAATTTTAGGTGCATTAGGTTTGCTTTTAGGTCAGCGTGCCGATGTTGGTGCTTTGTTAGATAAAGAGCAAAAATGCGTGGTGGAGGGCACTTTTGCAATTGCCAACTATAAATTGCAATCGTTTTTTAAAAGTAACGAATTAGATTATGCTGATGAATGTATTATTCGTCGCGAAATAAATCCTGCGGGCAGTTCGCGTGCGTTTGTAAACGATTCGCCTGTAAATTTATCTGTGCTTAAAGAATTGGGTATTCGCCTTATGGATATTCACTCGCAGCACGAAACACTATCTATCAATCAAGAAAATTTTCAGCTTAATTTGTTAGATGTTTTTGCCGATAAAGAAAGTGAATTACAGAATTATAAAGAAAAATTTAAAAAATACAAACAGCTGCAAAACGAATTGCAGCAACTAATTGAAGAAGAAAATAAAGCAAAAAAAGAATCCGATTATTTTCAGTTTCAGTTTAACGAGTTAGAAGAAGCTTCTTTAAAACCCAACGAACAAGAGCAGTTAGAAGAAGAACAGCAAACCTTAGCCAATGCCGAAAATATTCAGAAAAATATTTCAGGCGCAATAAATTTACTATCCGAAGCAGAACTAAGCACACTTTCATCCTTATTAGAAAGTAAAAATTTAATAAATGGTGTGAGCAAATTTAACAATGAGCTATCTGAAATAGGCACACGTATAAATAGTTCGTATGTAGAACTAAAAGACATTGTTAGCGAGCTAGAAAGAGTAGGAGAGAGTAGCATTAGCAACCCAGCTCGATTAGAAGAAGTAGATGCGCGTTTAAATTTAATATACAAATTACAGCAAAAGCATCAGGTAAAAACCATTGCTGAGCTTATTGAAATAAAAAACAATTTAGAAAATCAGCTATTAAACTTTAATTCTATTGCCGATAAAATAGTAAGGCTAAGCAAAGCAAGTGAAGAATTAAATAAAGAATTATGGCTAACAGCCAATAAAATTAGTGAATACAGAAAAAAAGCAGCTTTGTTTATTGAAGCAGAAGTAAAAAAAGTGTTGGCTTTGTTAGGAATGGAAAATGCGCAGTTGCAAATTAATGTAGAAGTTGATGCTGATTTAAACAACAACGGCTGTAACAGCATTAAATTTATGTTTACGGCTAACAAAGGCATAGAGTTTAAAGAATTGAGTAAAGTAGCATCTGGTGGCGAGTTATCGCGCTTGTTACTTTCTATAAAATCGTTGTTAGCCACAAAGAAAAAGCTGCCAACCATTATTTTTGATGAAATTGACACAGGAGTTTCGGGCGATATAGCTGCGAAAATGAGCAGTATTATGCAAACAATGGCCAAAACAATGCAGGTTTTTGCTATTACTCATTTACCTCAAATAGCGAGCAAGGGCAAGCAACACCTCTTTGTTTATAAGGAAATAATCAACGAAAAAACCAATTCAAAACTTCGATATTTATCTGATGCCGAACGTGAGCAAGAACTGGCGAAAATGTTGAGTTCTGGAGAATTAACTGAAGCATCGCTTAACAATGCTCGCGAACTTTTAAAAAAAGTTTTTTAATTTTTATTAACAATTAACAAAAAATTGTTTATAATTGCAGAACAAACAAATAATGAGAGAAAATGGTTGTTAAATTAAAATTGAAAAACTCCGATCAAAAGGCTTTAATTTCTCAAAAAGCTCACGATTCTATTTCAAAAAGTAAATACCTTAACGACATAAAATTTTTGGATAATCTTCGATTGCATTCTCACGGATATGTGTTTTTTCAAAAGAGTTATCCATTAAAAGATGGTAGTTACCAAACCATTACAATTTATTTACACAAACTAATTGCGAAAGATTTTTTAAACGTAAAAGTGGGTAAAAAAGATAAATTGTTTATTCACTTTAAAAACGGTAAACGTCACGATTGTCAAGAAAGCAATTTAGAAAGTTTAAATATGCAACAAATGGTGCGTACACAAAACAAATCTAAAAATGCAACTGGTTACAGAGGCGTTGTAAAAGACGGCAAAAAATACAAAGCAATGTTGTATGATAAACAACAACGTCACTACTTAGGAAGATTTGATACTGCTGAAGAAGCTGCTGTTGCATACGATAAAAAATCGGTTGATTTGTTTGGTAAATCACCATTTTTAAACAACGTTTCTAAAAAAGATGTAGAAGCAGCTAAAACTGCATTTGCAAGCAAAAAAGCTAAATCTAAACCAAAGGCAAAAACAATAAAACCAAAAACAGTTGCGGCTGTTAAAAAAGTTGTTGCTAAGAAAACTGCGACTAAAAAGGTTGTTGTTAAAAAAGTAGCTGCTAAACCTGCAACAAAAAAAGTAACTAAAGCAAAACCAATAAATAAATCAAAAGCTAAAACCACAACAAAAAAGCGTAAATAATAATTATGGGAAATTTATTAAAAGGTAAAAGAGGTATTATTTCTGGAGCATTAGATAGTAATTCAATTGCTTGGAAAGTAGCTGAAAGAGCAGTAGAAGAAGGTGCAATTATTACATTAACAAATGCACCAATCGCCATGAGAATGGGCGAAATAAATAAATTAGCAGAAAAATGTAATGCACAAATAATTCCTGCTGATGCAACATCTGTTGCAGATTTAGAGAATTTATATACAAAATCGCAAGAAATTTTGGGTGGTAAAATGGATTTTGTTTTGCACTCAATTGGTATGTCGGTAAACATCCGTAAAAACATTCCTTACCCAGAATCAAATTACGAATACTTTCAAAAAGGTATTGATGTTTCTGCATTATCGTTTCACAAAATGCTTTCAACAGCTTACAAAATGGACGCAATTAATGATTGGGGTTCAGTAGTTGGCTTAACATATATTGCAGCTCAAAGAGCGTATCCTTTTTATACTGACATGGCAGATATTAAAGCAATGTTAGAATCTATTGCGCGTACGTTTGGTTATCACTACGGTAAAAAATCAAAAGTAAGAGTAAACACAATTTCTCAATCACCTACCAAAACTACAGCTGGTAGTGGCATTGCAGGCTTTGAATCTTTTTATAATTTCGCAGATCAAATTTCACCATTAGGTAATGCAAGTGCAGAAGCTTGTGCTGATTACTGTGTGAGTTTGTTTTCTGATTTAACAAAAATGGTTACTATGCAGAATTTATTCCACGATGGTGGTTATTCTACAACTGGTATATCAACAGAAGTAATGGAAAAGTTTAGTAAGTAATAGTTAGTTTAGTTTAATCTAAAAGCAATCAGCAATGATTGCTTTTGTTTTTTATAGACATAACAAATTACTTAATTTTGCGTTGAATAGATTATGACAAGATTAATAGTACTTTTTATTTTACTAACGTTCTCTGCCTATTCGCAGACTAAAGACCCTATGAAGTGGAGCGTTAGGAGTGATGTGTTAATTCCTGCAATAGTTTCTAACACAGCTATGCAAAAAAGTATGACGGGTGTTTTTAATTTTAACATGGGTTTACACCGAAAAGTATATAAAGGAATAACTTTTGGAGTAGGCTATCAATACGTTCGTTTTAAAGCAGGTTTGCGTAAAATTTATCCAGGTACATCACAAATAGACGTTCACGGAGTTAATGCACGTTTAGCTTACGAATGGGAACAAGATAAATCAGTATTTGCTTTAGGGTTTCAAAGCAGTTACAACACGCTTTTATTTACAAGGCTTCAGCAAGCTTCGCTTCCGGCATCGGTTTTAAATACAAATGCTATTTCGTTAGAACCTTGTTTGCATTATTATTTTAAGCCAAATGATAAAATTGCAATTGGATTTGCAGCTTCGTATCAAAACTTGGCTTATTCGTTTAATCCGTATTACTTAGCGCTCGACAAATCGATTACTAGCTTAAAAGTAGGGGATGAGAAAGGTTTTACGCAAACAATTAATATTGGATTTAGCATTATTGTTGGCTTGGGCAAATCAGCAACAGGCGGAGAGTTAGGTGGCAATAACGAAGAATGGTAACTTTTTAATGGAATGAAATTAAAAAATATAATTTTCTAAAAAACTTTTACTATTTAAAACTTCAATTTCCGAAAAATAAAAATCGTTAGAATCTTCTGTTACAATGTGTTTACAGCCGCTTTCAACAGCAGAATAATATTGTAAACCATCTTCAATATCGTGTATTTTTTTATTTTTAATAACTGCTTCAGCCGTTTTTTGATTTACAGTTGTAATTTTTAATTTTTGAATAAGATAATTTATTTTAGTTCGAGCCAATTCGGCGCCACATTTTTTTTCTGCAAAGTAAAAAGCAATTGCAATACAAATAGGAGAGGTGTAAAGCTTGTATTTTGAATTATCAGCCAAACTCAAAACCCTAGAGCTATATTGAAATACAGGATACTCTTTGTTTAAAACAGAAACTAATACATTGGCATCTAAAAAAACTTTCATTTATTTTTTTCGATTACGGTAATCTGCTTTAAGCTTTGAACTAGCTTTTGGAGTTTTTATATATTCTGCTTGACCTTCTGCAACTATATTAACCCAATCTGAAATAGGAAAATCTTCTAAACTTTTGTATTGATTAGTTGTAATATTATCTAATAAAAATTCCATCAAACGCGATAGACTAATGTTTTGAGCTTCAGCGTATTTCTTGGCTCTTTCAATTACATTGGCATCAAAAGAGAGTGTAATTTTTGCGTCCATTTTTATTACTTTTAATCTTTATACGACAAAGATAAAAATTCTATACGTGTAAAACAAATATTACAATTACAAAGTTTTAAAAAAATCCCAAATCACTTGGCTTGCATTAAAATCTTCGCACTTATTTCCTGCTGATGTAATTTTTCGAGCATCTTTTCCAGGCCACTGATGTCCGCCTTTTTCAACTTTAATTAAGCTCACTTTTGTATTGTTTACACCACCAATATAATTGTAAAGCGTTGCACTACAATCATCTTTTGAAACTATATTTGGTATCGCTTCAACTGTTGCATAAGAATTAATTTGGTTAATTAATTTCCATTTAGAAAGAGTTTCATCAACAGAAATTACTTTTCCTCTGCATTCTTTTTTTGTAACGAAACCTCCTTCGTATTTCACTAATTCATCATCGGTTCCGTTTATCATAATTACCGAACAAGGCAAAGAGGCATATGAATTAGCAATTGGCTCAGAAATACTGCCACATACGGGTGCAATCGCTTTAAATTTACCTGGCAATTTATGTGCTAGATAATTAGTAAAAATTGCACCATTTGACATACCCGTTGCAAATATTTTTGTGGTATCAATATTGTACTTTGTTACAAATAAAACTAAAAGTTCAGAAATAAACTTTGCATCGTCGTGTGTTTGGTCAATACAAGTTCCATTTCTACCATCATTCCAGTTTTTGTCATAGCCATTTGGATACACAACAATAAATTTTTCACGCTCTGCAATTTCGTTAAATCCATAAGCAGTGTAAGTGTTTTTTGCACTTCCGCCTCCGCCATGAAAGCAAAATAATAAAGGAATTTTTGCTGTTGATAAATTGCTAGGTTCGTACCACAAATAATCGCGCTTTTCGCCATTAATAGTAATTGAATCGTTTTCTGCATTTCTTTGCTCTTTTCTTTTTTTACAAGAAACAAAACTGAGCAACACAAATAAAATAAAAAATGCGTTTTTAAATTTAAGCATGTGGTGAAGTAATTTTAATAAAAAAATGCCCGATAATTATCGGACATTTTTTCTATTTATTTAAAGATTAACTCTCTTCTTTCTTTTTCTTTTTACCACCAGGAGCACCGCCTTTGTGCACTTTTATGGTAATTTCTTTTTTCTCATCATCAAAATCAACTTCAACTACATCGCCTTCTACTAACTTCGATTTTAAAATCTCTTCCGCTAATGGATCTTCTAAATATTTTTGAATAGAACGTTTAAGCGGACGAGCACCAAAATTAGCATCGTAACCTTTATCTGCGATAAAATCTTTTGCTTTTTCTGTTAAAGTAATTTTATAACCTAAAGTTTCTATTCTACCATATAATTTAGCTAACTCAATGTCAATAATTTCGTGTATATGCTCTTTGCTTAAAGAGTTAAACATAATTACATCATCAATTCTATTTAAAAACTCTGGAGCAAAAGCTTTTTTCAAAGCACCTTCAATTACGCTCTTAGCAGCAGAATCGGCGCTATCTTTTTTAGCTGAAGTATTAAAACCAACACCTGTTCCAAAATCTTTTAATTGGCGAGAACCAATATTAGATGTCATAATAATGATAGTGTTTTTAAAGTCGATTTTTCTCCCTAAACTATCAGTCATTTGTCCATCATCTAAAGCTTGCAACAACAAGTTAAATACATCTGGATGCGCTTTTTCAACTTCATCTAACAATACAACAGAGTAGGGTTTACGTCTAACTTTTTCAGTTAATTGTCCGCCTTCTTCGTAACCAACATATCCTGGAGGCGCTCCAATTAAACGGGTTACAGCAAATTTCTCCATGTATTCGCTCATGTCAATTCTAATTAAAGAATCTTCACTGTCAAACAAATATTTAGATAAAACTTTTGCTAACTGAGTTTTACCAACACCTGTAGGACCTAAAAATATAAACGAACCAATCGGTTTGTTTGGATCTTTTAGTCCTGCACGATTACGTTGTATTGCTTTAACCACTTTTTTAATGGCTTCTTCTTGACCAATAACTTTATCGTGAATTACATCATACATATTCACTAAGCGTGAGCTTTCGTCTAAACCAACTCGTTGCACAGGTATTCCTGTCATCATCGATACAACTTCGGCTACGTGGTCGGCATTAACAACTTCTTTGTTAGATTTTGTTTCTTCTTCCCAAACTTTTTTAGCGGCATCTAAATCCTCGTGTAATTGTCTTTCTACATCACGAAGCTTTGCTGCTTCCTCATATTTCTGACTTCTTACAACTTTATTTTTTTCAATTTTAATGTCCTCAATTTTCTTTTCAATTTCTACAATATTTTCAGGAACTCTAATATTGGTAATATGCACACGAGAACCAACTTCATCTAAAGCATCAATAGCTTTGTCAGGCAAGTGTCTATCTGTCATATAACGCGCAGTTAAACTCACACAGGCTTGTATTGCTTCTGGGGTGTAAGTTACGTTATGATGATCTTCGTATTTTGATTTAATATTGTTTAGTATTTGAATCGTTTCTTCAGGAGTTGCTGGTTCAATTAAAACCTTTTGAAATCTACGTTCTAAAGCACCATCTTTTTCAATATACTGACGGTATTCATCTAAAGTAGTTGCACCAATACATTGTATTTCGCCACGCGCTAAAGCAGGTTTAAACATGTTTGATGCATCTAATGAGCCTGATGCTCCACCAGCGCCAATAATAGTATGTATTTCATCAATAAATAAAATTACATCCGGAGATTTTTCTAACTCATTCATCACAGCTTTCATGCGCTCTTCAAATTGTCCGCGGTATTTTGTTCCAGCAACTAAAGAAGCTAAATCTAGCGTAACAACACGTTTACCAAATAAAACTCTCGATACTTTTTTCTGAACAATTCTAAGCGCTAAACCTTCTGCCACAGCTGATTTTCCTACACCTGGTTCACCAATTAAAATTGGATTATTTTTTTTACGGCGACTCAAAATTTGAGAAACACGTTCAATTTCTTTTTCGCGCCCAACAATAGGATCTAGCTTATCTTCTTCAGCCATTTTAGTTAAATCTCTTCCGAAATTATCTAAAACAGGCGTTTTTGATTTTGGATCAACTGGTTTTTTAGAGCTAGAGCTAAATGCGCTATCATCTTCAGATTCCTCATCTGGGCTCGATGGAAATTCTGCTCTTGGGTTATTTCTTGTCATACCTTGCGAATTTGTAGAGCCTGTAGAACCGCCTGTATTCATTGCTTCTAACTCATTTCTAACTGCATCGTAATTAATACCAAATTTTGTAATTAAAACGTTGGCAGCTAAATTATCGTCAGATTTTAAAATAGAAAGTAACAAATGCTCTGTACCTATTAGGTTTGAGCGGAAAGACTTAGCTTCTAAATTAGTTATTTTTAATACTTTTTCAGCTTGTTTCATTAAAGGAATATTACCTAAATTATTCATAGGTTTTCCTGATGGACGAACAGCATTTTCAATACTTCTACGCAATTCGGTTAAATTAACTCCTAAACTGTTTAAAATATTAACTGCAATTCCTTCGCCATCGCGAATTATACCAAGCAATAAATGTTCCGTGCCAATGTAGTCGTGACCTAAACGCAAAGCTTCTTCTCTGCTGTATGTAATCACATCTTTTACTCTAGGCGAAAAATTTGCATCCATAGTCGTGTTTTGTTAAGTTTATTATGCTTGTGTGTAACAATGTTACTATTTTCAAAAGTAAAAAACAATAATTGTACCTTATTTATCTTTATTCGTTTTTATCAACAGAAATCTGTTTACAATTAACTAATATTTTAAAGCTTTGATGCTAACAAAAAAAGCTTAAATTCGAAACTTATAATACACAGAAACAAATTCTGTGCAAATTATTATTGTTTGTAAAAAAAGGAAAAAATGGCAGAAGGCGAAAAAATTATTAGAATTAACATTGAAGAAGAAATGAAAACAGCTTACATCGATTATTCGATGTCGGTTATTGTTTCTAGAGCGTTACCTGATGTAAGAGATGGATTAAAACCTGTACATCGCAGGGTGTTGTATGGTATGTTGGGATTAGGAGTAATGTCTAATAAAGCATACAAAAAGTCAGCAAGAATTGTAGGAGAGGTGCTTGGTAAGTATCACCCACACGGCGATACATCGGTTTACGATGCAATGGTGCGTATGGCACAACCTTGGAGTTTGCGTTATCCGTTAGTTGACGGACAAGGTAACTTTGGTTCGGTTGATGGTGATAGCCCAGCTGCAATGCGTTATACTGAAGCAAGATTGAAAAAAATTGCTGAAGAAATGTTAGCTGACATTGATAAAGAAACAGTTGATTTCCGTTTAAATTTTGATGACACAGAGCAAGAACCAACCGTTCTTCCTACACGTATTCCTACTTTATTGTTAAATGGCGCTTCAGGTATTGCTGTAGGTATGGCAACAAATATGCCTCCGCACAATTTAACCGAAATTGTTAATGCTACAATTGCCTACATCGACGATAAAAATATTGAGATAGAAGGCTTAATGAAATATGTTAAAGCTCCAGATTTCCCTACTGGAGGAACTATTTATGGTTACGAAGGTGTTAAAGAAGCATTTTTAACAGGTCGTGGTAGAGTAGTTTTACGTTGTAAGTCAGAAATTGAAACTTTACCTGGCGGTCGCGAAAGAATTATTGTTACCGAGATACCATATCAAATTAACAAAGCCGAAATGATTAAAAAAACGGCTGATTTAGTTAACGATAAAAAAATTGAAGGTATTTCTGATTTACGTGATGAGTCGGATAAAGACGGAATGCGCATTGTTTACGAAATTCGTAAAGATGCAATGGCTAGCGTTGTTTTAAATAAATTATACAAATATACTGAGCTACAATCTTCGTTTAGTGTAAATAATATTGCTTTGGTAAAAGGCCGTCCAATGATGTTGAATTTAAAAGACATGATTGGACATTTTGTTGATCACAGACATGATGTAGTTGTACGTCGTACAAAATACGATTTAGCTCAAGCTGAAAAACGTGCCCATATTTTAGAAGGTTTATTAATTGCTTTAGATCATTTAGATGAAGTAATTAAAATTATTAGAGAATCTTCAACGCCAGATTTAGCGAAAGATGAGTTGATGGGTAAATTCGGTTTATCCGAAATTCAATCTAGAGCAATTCTAGATATGCGTTTAAGAACTTTAACTGGTCTTGAAAGAGATAAGATTAAAGAAGAATACGCAGAATTAATGAAACATATTGATTACTTAAAAAGCATTTTAGCTGACGAAGGATTAAGAATGCAAATAATTAAAGACGAACTTGTTGAAATTCGCGAAAAATATGGCGATGAGCGCAAAACGGACATTGTTTATGCTGCTGATGAGTTTAAAATAGAAGATATGATTGCTGATGAAGATGTGGTAATTACCATTTCTAAATTAGGATATATTAAACGTACTCAACTATCAGAATACAAAGTTCAAAATAGAGGAGGAGTTGGCTCAAAAGGTTCGGCTACAAGAGATGAAGATTTCTTAGAGCACATTTTTGTGGCTTCTACACACAACTATATGTTGTTCTTTACCGAACAAGGTAGATGTTTCTGGTTACGCGTGTTCGAAATTCCAGAAGGAACTAAAGTTTCTAAAGGAAGAGCCATCCAAAACTTAATAAACATACCAAGCGACGATAAAGTAAAAGCCTATATAAACGTTAAAAACCTTAATGACGAGGAATACATCAACAACAATTACATTGTTATGTGTACTCAAAAAGGTATCATTAAAAAAACAACTTTAGAGGCTTATTCTCGTCCTAGAGCTAATGGTATAAACGCTATTACTATTAAAGATGGCGACGTTTTATTAGAAGCAAAACTAACAACTGGTAAATCAGAAATTATGTTGGCTTCTAAACAAGGTAAAGTAGTTCGTTTTAACGAAAGCAAAATTCGCCCAATGGGTAGAAATGCTTCTGGTGTAAGAGGAATTAACTTATCTGGCGCGTTTGAAGGAAATGAAGTGATAGGTATGATTTGTGTCGATAATCCACAAGCAACAGTTTTAGTGGTTGCCGAAAAAGGATACGGGAAACGCTCTGAAATTGAAGAATATCGTGTAACTAACCGTGGTGGTAAAGGTGTTAAAACCATGAACATTACTGATAAAACGGGTATTTTAATTGCAATTAAAGATGTTACCGAAGAAAACGACTTAATGATTATTAAAACATCGGGCGTTGTAATTCGTTTACGCGTAGCAGATATGCGAGTTATGGGCCGCGCAACACAAGGAGTGAGGTTAATTAACTTAAAAGGTAAAGATGCAATTGCTGCGGTAGCTTCAGTCCCTAAAGATGAAGAAGAAGAAGTAGAAGCAATTGAAGGAACTGTGTTAGATGGCCCAGTTATTGATGATAACGATGCTGATGATGTTGCCGAAGATGATGCAGAAGCAGAAACTGACAACGAAACACCTGAAAATTAATATTTTAAACAAGAAAAGAGAATTTAAATTATGAAAAAAACAATTTTAGGAATAGCTATTTTAGTGAGCTCTACAGCTGTTTTTGCACAAAACAAAAACGTAGTAAGTGCAATTAATTATTTGGGTTATTATAAAAAAGACAAAACGCCTGGCGATTTAAAAGAAGCTAAAAACTATATTGATTTAGCTACAGAACACGCCGAAACTAAATCTAGCGCTAAAGCTTGGACAAAAAGAGGAGAAATTTACTATTCAATTATGGATAGCAAAGACCCAAAAGTGACTGAGTTAGCTCCAAATGCATTAGAAGAAGCTTACAAAGCTTTTATGGAAGCTGTTAAATTAGACGTTAAAGGTAACTATCCTGAGGCAAAAGATTACTTAAACAGATGCGCTGCTAGAGCTACAAACACTGGTGTTGCCGATTTTAAAGCTGAAAACTACGCTGGTGCATTAAACTGGTTTGAAACTGCCATTAAAATTAACGACGAAGGAACAAAAAAAATTGACACTAACTTAATTTACAATGCTGCATTAGCTGGTGATAAAGCAAAAAATTACGATAGAGCAATTGTTCACTACAACCGTTTGTTAGATTATAAATATGGCGGAAAAGATGGTGGTAAATACTATTCTTTTTTAGCTAACGTTTATAGAGAGAAAAAAGACGACGACAACACATTAGCTACAATTCAAAGAGGAAGAACTGCTTTCCCGAACGATAAAAATTTAATTTTAGATGAATTAAACTATTATTTAGGAAAAGGTAAAATTAAAGAAGCCATTGCAAATACTGATTTAGCTATTGAAAAAGAACCTACGAACCACGTATTGTATTACAACAAAGGTGTGTTGTTTGACAATTTAGCGAATCCAGCGCCAGAAAAAGCACAGCCAACAGAAGCAGAGATAAATGATTATTTTGCAAAATCGGAAGCAGCATACAAAAAAGCAATAGAAATTAAAGCTGATTATTTTGATGCACAATACAACATTGGCGCATTGTATTTTAACAAAGCGGTAAAAATTAACGATATAGCCGTAAACATAAAAGATCAGAAAAAATATGATTCAGAAATGAAACGTGTTGATGATATTTTTAAACAAGCTATTCCATATTTAGAAGAAGCTGATAAATTAAAAGCTCCAGACAAAGAAACAGAAAAGGTGTTGTTACAAACTTTACAGAAGTTGTATTTAATGACAGACCAACCTGATAAAGCAAAAGCAACAAAAGATAGAATAGGTAAATAATTAAAGTAAAGGGAGAGCAATCTTCCTTTCTTTTTAAATTATCTATTTAACATAATATTAATTATAAGTAATTTACCCGGAATGGAATTTGTAGTGAATTCGGGCGTTTTATACAAACAAGTCTAAATAATACTTGTCGAACTTGCTCTTATCTAACAACAATTTTGCTGGTACTGAACTTCGGTTACTGGCTTTATAAAATTTGGTATTAAACTCTTGTTCTGTAAAAATGTTTTTAGAAAAAATTGTTTTACGCGATTCTGAATCTAAAACTAATTCGCCAACTAAATCTTCTGCGCCAGTGGCTTTAAAATAAATTACAATTTGTTTTGTATTTACACTGTACGGAAAATTTAAAACCAAAACTTTATCCTTTACCACTATTTCTTGCGCTAACCTATAACTACCCAATTCTAGTTCGGCATCATCTGGCACAGCATTTAATAACTGATTTGTGCCCATTACCATAGTTTCGCTCCAGCTCCAATAATCGTGATGATAACCCTGATGATCGTTAACCCTGTAGGCTTTTCCGCAGCTATTACATTTAACCGTATAAATTGTTTCGTACGGATGTTTGGTATAATCCATTAGCATAAATCTACCAGAATTTACGGCATCTCTAGGATCTTGACTTAAATCGTGTTCGCAAAGCATAAAATGTAAACTTTTGCCTAAAAATAAACATTTTCAAATTCATCTTGCGCCAGACAGAGAATTTTATGCAGTTTTCAAGCTATATACATTTGCAAATAATTATCTTAAACTTTACTACTCAACCTTTACTGACGGAAGTATTGATGCAAGTGAATTAAAAAATGAAATCCCTGAAGTAGAATCAATAAAAACTGCGAATGATGTACTGAAATTCAACTCTCTATGTGAAAAAGCAGATTATTTCCACAAACTATATGAATTAAAATATATCGAAGCAATTAAAGGAACTGACAAAACAAGGTAAAGATTTTGCCTTATTAGTTATAACAGAAAACGGATGGAGATTTATAGAATATTTCGAGAATTTCGAAAGGGACGAAAAAATGATATTGAGTCAAGAAAGGTCTGGGGATAAAATGTTTTGGATGACAGTAATTCTTGCTGTTGGGACTTCAATTGCTGCTGCATACTCTGGTTTTGAGATTTGGAAGTATTTCTATGGTTATGTGAATCCTTCAAGTTTGCCCTAAACAACTATAAAAGCATTATAATAATTTAAACATTTTTTAAATCCATTTCAAAAATCGTTCGTAATCTCAAACTATAATTCTATTTTTACGCTTTGGAATGCTGTATGAAGGAAATTATAGAATCGAACAAATACATTATTACCGGCGGACCGGGTTTTGGCAAAACATCCATCATTAATCAACTCGAAAACTTAGGCTACCACAGCGTGCACGAAATTTCGCGCAGTATTATTCGCGAACAAATTGACAAAGGCGGCGATATTTTACCTTGGAAAAACCTCGAAACCTTTAGTCGTATTGTGTTTGAACGTAGAATTAAACAATTTGAAGAAGCTCCAATTCATAAAACTTGTTTTTTCGATCGCGGAATTCCCGATGTAATTGCCTACATGGTGCTCGATGAGCTAGAATTGCCTAGCAAATACACTTTAGCTTTAGAAGAATACAATTACAATACTTATGTGTTTTTAACACCGCCTTGGCAAGAAATTTTTGTTAACGATGGCGAACGTAAAGAAAACTACGAACAAGCCGTTAAAGCACATTTACAGATAGAAAAAACCTATCGCCAATTGGGTTACAATCCAATAGAAATACCCAAATTAAACGTTGATGAACGAGCAGCTTTTATTTTAAAATACGTAAACAAAAACAATAATTAGTTTAGTTTTATTTACTCGACCGACCTTTGAAAAATAAAACAAGAAAATCAAATGAGATTTTTAGCGCAGGCGTTTTTTAAGTAATCAACGAGTGAGTTTACTGCCTTGTGTGAGGCACGAACGGCTTTGGTTACGTGAAAAAATTGAAATGTAGATTTTCGTTTAATTTTTCAGAAGTCTTGATTTTTTTTTCTTTTTCGTCAAGGAAAAAGAAAAAATGTTCAGAATTTAGTTAATTTTAGCTCTATAAGACGTTTTTGAATGACACGAATAATCAATAAATTTATGTTGCATGTTTGTGGATACTCAATTAGTTTTGTTTCAACTTTCATTACATTAGCCTAAAGTTGAAAAACATACACCACATACTTAAAGAATTTTGGGGTTTTGGCGAGTTTCGACCTTTGCAGGAAGATATTATAAACTCGGTTTTAAACCAAAACGATACTTTAGCATTGCTGCCCACAGGTGGCGGAAAATCTTTGTGTTTTCAAGTTCCTGCAATGGCTTTAGATGGCGTTTGTATAGTTATTTCGCCACTGATTGCGCTTATGACCGACCAGGTTGAAAACCTAAAAGCAAAAGGAATTGAAGCAGCAGCTATTTTTTCGGGAATGGCGCACAGCGAAATAGATACCACATTAGACAATGCTGTAAAAGGAAAATACAAGTTTTTGTACGTTGCTCCCGAACGTATTTTAACCGAAATGTTTAAAGTGCGGGTTCAAAAAATGAAGGTGTGCTTTGTTGCGGTTGACGAAGCACATTGTATTTCGCAATGGGGTTACGATTTTCGCCCATCGTACTTACGAATTGCCGAACTAAAAAAACTGTTGCCCAACAAAACATTTTTAGCCTTAACAGCCACAGCAACACCAAAAGTTGTGCTTGATATTCAAGAAAAATTGGAGTTTAAACAACCCAATGTTTTTAGTAAAAGTTTTGAGCGCAATAACATTGCTTATATAGTTCAGTTTGAGGAGAATAAACTCGATAGAACATTAAAAATAATTAGAAATATTGGTGGCACAGGCATTGTTTATGTGCGCAATCGCAAACGCACACAAGAAATTGCTTCGTATTTAAAACAACAAAAAATATCGAGCGATTTTTACCATGCAGGCCTCGCTCCTAACGAACGCAACTGGAAACAACAAGCCTGGAAAACAAATCGTTGTCAGGTAATGGTTTGCACCAACGCATTTGGAATGGGAATAGACAAACCCGATGTTCGTTTTGTAGTGCATTTAGATGTGCCCGATAGTTTAGAAGCTTATTTTCAGGAAGCTGGCAGAGCTGGTCGCGATGAGAAAAAAGCTTATGCCACTATCCTATTCGAAACCAAAGATATTGAAGAAGCCCAAAACAATTTAGAGCAATCTTTTCCAATAATCGACGATATAAAACGAGTTTATAAATCGATTGGTAATTATTATCAGTTAGCAGTTGGTTCTGGCGAAGGCGTAAGTTTCGATTTCGATTTAAACAGCTTCTCCTCTACTTTTAAGCTTAATCCTGTTTTGGTGCATCACTCCTTACGTTTTTTAGAAAAAGAAAATTACCTGAGTGTAAGCGATAACGGCTATATTCCGTCGCGTTTTAAAATTGCTGTAAGCCAAATGGATTTGTACAGCTTTCAGGTAAAACACGTAATGCTCGATAATTTTATAAAATTGTTACTACGCTCCTACAGTGGCGCTTTTGATGGCTTTGTAAATATTTACGAAACCGAAATTGCAAAACGTGCTGGTTTGCCTCGCGACGAAGTAATTAAATTATTACAGCGTTTGCATAGTTTTCAAATAATTGAATACGTTGCCGCCAAAACTTTGCCACAGTTAACGTTTACAAAAGAGCGTCAAGACGAAAAATCAATTTATTTTTCGGAGCAGAATTATGCTTTTTTAAAATTGGCTTCGTTAGAAAAACTAAACGCCATGTTGCATTATTTGCAAGAAAGTAACATTTGTCGTAGTAAGCAGTTATTAGCTTATTTTGGCGATGCGCAAAAAAACGACTGCGGACAATGTGATGTTTGCATAGAAAAGAAAAAAGCGCTAAAAATTGAAGCGAAAACACACGATTTAATAGAATTAATAAAGCTAAAATTAGCCGAATCATCCAAAAATTTAGAAACACTTTTGCAAGAAACAAAACACACCAACAAAACAGAATTTATAAGTGTTTTGCAGTATATGTTAGATAATGAGCTGATTAGTGAAATAGAAAGCGATCTATATTCAATAAATTAATAATTAATCTACTTTAAGCAATACTGAGTTAATTAATTTTACTATTTTTGAAGACTAAATTATATAAAAGTGCGACAAAAGACTCTAAAACTAGTATTTGTAATTGTTTTTTTAATGAAATTTTTATCAGCAAATGCACAACAATCAGCTAATTCAGCTGGTGGAGAAGCCTATGGTAATAATGGTACTGTTTCTTACTCAATAGGTCAAGTTAATTTTCAATCACTTTCTGGCACTGATGGAAGTATTATAGAAGGTGTGCAACAACCTTATGAAATATATACTGTTGGGCTTAGCAAATTAAATTCAATTACATTATCAGTTTACCCAAACCCGTTAATAAATCAGTTAACATTACAAATTGATGATGCTGATGTAAATAGGAACTTGAATTATATTTTGCTTGATAATCAAGGCAAAGTTATCGAAGAAAATAAAATCAATTCATCAAAAACAATAATTAGTGGAAGCAATTTAGCTTCAGGCATTTATTATGTAAACATAGTTAGCAAAAATGAACAATTGCAATCTTTTAAAATCGTAAAAAATTAAATCCTCAATATGAAAAAAATCAAACTTCTTTTTTTATTTATTCTAACAAGCTCTTTTTTGTTAGCTCAAGCACCAAATAAAATTAGCTATCAAGCTGTTATTCGTAATGGTGTTGGCGAGCTAGTAACAAATTCAGTAGTTGGTATAAGAATAAGCATTTTACAAGGCTCTGCTTTAGGAACTGTATCTTACTCAGAAAGACAAAGCCCTGCAACCAACGCAAATGGTTTAATTAGTTTTGAAATAGGAAACGGAACTATTATTTCTGGAGTATTTTCTGCTATTGATTGGGCAAATGGACCTTATTTTATTAAGTTAGAAACAGATGTAAATGGTGGTACAAATTATACAATAAGTGGAACAAGTCAATTATTAAGCGTTCCCTTTGCATTATACGCTGCAACTGCAGGCAACGCTACTGGTGGTTCTGTTGGACCAACTGGAGCAACTGGTGTTACTGGCTTAACAGGAAGTACAGGCGCAACAGGACCACAAGGTTTAGCTGGAGTTACAGGGAACACGGGTGCTACAGGTAATGATGGTGTTGCTGGTCCTACTGGGCCACAAGGAGTAGCTGGAGTTACAGGGAATACTGGTGCTACAGGTAATGATGGTGTTGCTGGTCCTACTGGCCCCCAAGGTTTAGCTGGAGTTACAGGGAATACTGGTGCTACAGGTAATGATGGTGTTACTGGACCACAAGGAGTAGCTGGAGTTACAGGGAGTACAGGTTCTACAGGCACATTTGCTAATGGATCAAATCCTGGTGATATGTATTATTGGAATGGTTCAAATTGGATAATTATACCAATTGGTAGTCATGGTCAAAATTTAACTGTTTGTAATGGTGTACCAACTTGGGGACCTTGTCCACCAGCCAATTTAGGAGACAATTTTCAAGGAGGAATTGTCTTTTATATTTTACAACCAGGAGATTTAGGCTACGATGCAAATATTCAACATGGTCTAATTGCTGCAAATAATGATTTACCAATGTCGCAATGGGGTTGCCCTGGAACATTGATAGGTACTACATTAGTGGATTTAGGTGAAGGTAAAAACAATACTTTAGAAATTATTAATGCTTGTTCTACTGCAGATATTGCGGCAAGAAGATGTGATGATTTGACATTAAATGGTTTTAATGATTGGTACTTGCCTTCTTATGTAGAGGTACTTCTAATGTATAATTTTTTTAGACCTTTAACGAATCCATTAGGAGATTTCAATTTTACAAGTGGACCATATCTTACTTCTACTGAACATAATTTGAATTACCCTAAATGTTTTAATATTTTCCCAGGTATTGGAGATAACAATCAATTGAAAAACTCTTTAGTAAGAGTTAGAGCTATTCGCTCTTTTTAAAATTTAGTACTTGCAAAAAAAGAAACTCCGAATAATTGAATTATTCGGAGTTTTTAAATTTTGAGGCGAAATTCATTATCTATGAATTTTCCCTTTAATAATTTACTGAATCAAAGTAATCGTAAGCGACTTAACATCTATAAGTTTACCATCAGCATTTTTAGCTTTTACTTTAGTAATACTCACTTTAGTTTGATTAGGAAACTCAGCTAAAATCGTTTTTTTGAGAGCTCCACTAAGTCTTCCATTTTCTAAGTGAGCTGAATTTAAACCATTTGAAGTGTATTCAATAGTATAACTAACCACTTTAATGTTTTGCTCAAAACTTTTGTATAGTTGAGCAACGGTCGTTGTCTTCTTAAAATCAGTAATAGAAATTTCTAGTTTATAGGGCTCGTTCGCTTGAGAATAAACTGCAGATGAACTAGCTAAACTTAAAAACAGAGCTAAAATAAATAGTGTATTTTTCATAATTATACTTTTTTAGGAGGTAAATCAAAAGCTATAGCATCATGCACAAAGTTTTCTTTATGAGAGCCATCGCAAAAAGGTAAGTTTTTAGATTGTCCGCAACGGCAAATAGAAACTATTGTTCTACCACCTAATCCGTATGCATTTCCTTGCATATCAACTATTTCAAAATCGCCGTCAACTACTAGCGAACCATTTGGTTTTACTGTTAATTTTGTTTTCATATGTGTAATAAGTTTAGGTTTATTGCGCGTCCCAAGCGTTAAACAATTCGTTTAAGTAAATATTTTCTTCTTTTGTAATTTTATTATCTGCTTTTACCATTTTTACAGCAAAATCTAAAAAATGAGCTCTTTCTTCATTGTTTGAATCTTGATAGAATGAATCCATTGCTTTGCAAAAATGCAAAATGTAATCTTCCTTTTTAATATCTTTTAAAATCTTGTTTTGAGTAGTAATATCGTCATTATGAGGAAAGCTTTCTTTTAAATACTTTAAAATAACTTTTCCTTCTTCTCTATCAAAATCATTATCTAAATCAGATAAAATCATTAACATGTGATATCCTGCAACATGTTTACCCATTGTGAACATAACGTAAAGCTTTAGTTTAATGCTGTAAAAATAATATTTTAAATGTAATTATGGGAGTTTTTTATTCGGATTATAGCTAATACCTTTAGATTTGCAATTTATTTAAAAAATGGAGCACCAACTTTATATGCAACGTTGCCTTGATTTGGCAAAATTAGGACTTGGAAAAGTTGCTCCTAATCCGTTAGTTGGTTCTGTAATTGTTTGCGATAATAAAATTATTGGCGAAGGTTATCATCAAGAATTTGGTAAGTCTCATGCCGAAGTAAATGCGATAAATTCTGTTATAGATTCTACTTTACTAAAAAAGAGCACACTATACGTTAATTTAGAACCTTGTTCGCATTTTGGCAAAACTCCACCCTGTGCAGATTTAATAATTGAACACAAAATACCGTATGTTGTAATTGGCACGATTGACCCATTTTCTAAGGTAAAAGGCAAAGGAATTGAAAAACTTTTAAAAGCAGGTGTAGATGTTAAAGTGGGTGTTTTAGAAAAAGAATGTACAGAATTAAACAAACGTTTTTTTACTTTTCATAATAAAAAACGACCTTATATTATTTTAAAATGGGCGCAAAGTAAAGATGGTTTTATTGGTAAAAACGATGTGCCTAACTTCCCGATTTCGAATGCTGAAAGCAAAACACTTAGTCATTTATGGCGAACAGAAGAACAAGCTATTTTAGTAGGAACTAAAACCGCTTTACTTGATAAACCAAGTCTAAGCGCTCGCGATGTAAATGGCAACTCTCCTATTCGTTTAATTATTGATAAACAATTAACTGTAAATCAATATTATAGCAGAGAAAAAACGATTATATTTAATACAATTAAAAATCAAATTAAAGATAATATTGAGTTTATTAAAATTGAAAATGCAACTGAACCACCGACTTTTTTAAACGAAATTTTAAACGAGTTGCACAGCAGAAGCATACAAAGCGTTATAGTTGAAGGTGGAGCACAAACACTAAATCATTTTATTGAATTAAATACTTGGGACGAAGCTAGAGTTTTTGAAAGCGACACTAATATAAGCGGAGGAGTTAAAGCTCCGAATTTTAATTTTTCTAATTCATTTCAAATTAAACTATCAAACAATATAGTGTATATTGTTAAAAATGAGTAATCTATGTTATTTATTGTTTTAAGCATTGTAACTACAACCCTAATAATCACCTTATTTAAGCTATTTGGTTATTTTAAAGTAAATACCTTTTTGGCTATAATTGTAAACTATTTAACCGCTGCCATTTTTGGTTTTTTAATTAGTCCTTCTATCCCATCTATTGAAATAATTACAGAGCAAAGTTGGTTGCCAGTAACTTTATTAGCAGGTATTTTATTTATAGCCGTTTTTCAAGCAATGGCGCTAACTACACAAAAAATTGGAGTAAGTGTTGCCACCGTTGCTAGCAAAATGTCGGTAGTAATTCCAGTAATTGCAGCATTTATTTTGTATGGCGATTCGGTTAACGGATTAAAAATAATTGGGTTAATAATAGCAGTTGTTTCGGTAGTTCTAACTTCTATAAAAGAAGAAAGCACAAAATCAACAAGTTCTTTTATTCAAAAAATAGGATTGCCAAGTATTGTTTTTTTTGGTGGCGGATCAATCGATTTATTTGTAAACTATATGCAAATTAACTTTACAAGTCCAATATTTACAAATCAATTATTGCTTTCGTTTACTTTTACTGGAGCTTTTTTAACAGGTTTAGTACTACTTTTAATTTCTGTTTTACAAAAAAAGAAAATCGATTTTAATCTAAAATCAATTGGTTTTGGCATTTTTTTAGGCGTTTTAAACTTTTATTCCATCATTTTTATAATGAAAGCTATAGAAAGTAACGTATTGCAATCGTCAGTTTTATTTCCATTAAACAATATGTCTGTGGTTTTGCTTTCTTCTTCTGTTGGTTATTTTTTCTTTAAAGAAAAGATTTCTTTTATTAACTTGCTTGGAATTATTTTGGCTGTAATAGCCATTTTATTAATAATGATTAGCTAATTTATTTTATGGAAAATAACGAATTTATGAAAGAGGCAATTCGCCTTTCAATCGAAAATGTAAACGAACGTGCAGGCGGACCTTTTGGTTGTGTAATTGTAAAAGATGGTAAAATTATAGCAAGAGGTTACAACAAAGTAACATCAAGCAACGACCCAACTGCTCATGCCGAAGTTGTTGCAATTCGTGAAGCTTGTAAAGTTTTAAACTCTTTTCAGTTAGACGATTGTGAAATTTATACTAGTTGCGAGCCTTGCCCAATGTGTTTAGGTGCAATTTATTGGGCGCGACCTAAAAAAGTGTATTATGCTAACACTAAAAAAGATGCCGCCGATATTAATTTTGACGATGATTTTATATACAAAGAAATTGATTTAAAAATTGATGCTCGAAAACTACCTTTTGTTCAATTAATGCGAAACGAAGCATTAGCTGGTTTTGATGCTTGGAGGAATAAAGTAGATAAAACCTTATACTAATAATTAAACTTAATTATCTTAAAATATTAATTATCAGCAACTTAAAATTATATTTTTTTTTAAACAATTGTGTAAAAATTAAATAGTTAAACTCAATTTTTAAACGAGTATTTTTTGTATTTTTAGGCATAATTAAATATGTAGATTTAATTCTACCCTAAAGCATTTTTAAATTTTGGGATAATTAGATAAGTGGGAATATGAAAAGAATTATAGGTGTTATTTTGTTGTTGTTTTTGCTAAATGATAGTTCATTTGCTCAAGTAAAATATAATAAAACTCAAAAAAAAGTATACAGCGAAGCCGTTACATATTATGATGCAGCTGAGTATTTTACTGCTTACGAAAAGTTTAAAGATATTTATAAGATTGATAGCTTAAACCTAGATTTAAACTATTACATGGGAGCTTGTTTGTTTAATATTAGAGGCAGAGAATTAGAATCGAAACCTTATATTGATTTTGCGGTAAAAAACAATAATTTCGAGGCTTTGTTCTACCAAGCTCGCACCTATCATTTTTTAGAACGATTTGACGAAGCGCTTACTGATTATCAAAATTACCTTTCAAAAGAAGGAATAAAAAGAACTCCCGAAGAAGTTTCAAACTACATAAAAATTTCTCAACGTGCCAAAGAAATGGTTAAAAAACCTATTAATGTTAACATTAGTAATGTTGGTACAAATATTAATACATCTTCCCAAGATTTTGGTCCCTTAGTTACATCAGATGAGTCAACTATGTTTTTTACTTCGCGCCGACAAGGTAGCACAGGTAACTTAAAAGATCCATTTGATCAATATTTTGAAGATGTTTATGTTTCTCAAAAAGCTGATGGTAGATGGGGATTATCTAACAATATTGGCGTTCCTATTAATAGCGACACGCACGACGCGGTAGCTGGAATTTCTGCAAACGGAAACGTTTTAATTATTTATAGAACCAATAAAGAATTAACAGGTGGCGATTTATACACTTGCGAGTTTAAAGATGGGAATTGGCAACAACCCGTTCTTATTTCTAAGGCTGTAAACAGCGGTAATTACGAGCCTAGCGCTTGTTTAACAAACGATGAAAATATGATTTATTTTTCATCTACTCGCCCTGGCGGATTTGGAGGTAAAGATTTATACAAATGCTCTAAATTACCCAATGGTGAATGGGGAATTGCACAAAATTTAGGGCCAACTATAAATACAGAATTGGACGAAGATGCTCCGTTTATTACAGCCGATGGTAAATCTTTGTACTTCGCTTCTACTGGTCATACAACCATGGGTGGCTTTGATATTTTTAAAACTGATGTTGATACTGTTGGTGTTTGGAATTTGCCAGAAAACTTAGGTTTTCCTATTAATAGTGTAGAAGATGATATTTATTTTTCGATTGTAGCAAGCGGAAAAGTGGCTTATTACTCTTCTAAAAAAGGTATTGGATTTGGCGGACAAGATATTTATAAAATAGAATTTTTATCTGACGAAGATTTACAAACAATTGTAAAAGGCAAAGTATTTGATGAGCTTACAAAAGAACCCGTTAAAGCTAAAATTACTTTAATTGATCAAATGAGCGAAAAAGTTGCTGGTATTTATAACTCCAATCGCAAAAACGGAAACTACGTAATGGTTGTAGAATCGCTAACAAGCTATCAAATGATAGTTGAAGCACCAGGTTTTGAAACCAAAATAGAAAGTTTTGAAATTGAAGATACAGGCAAACGACTTGAAATAAATTTAAAAGACGTTTTCTTAAAACAGAAAAAAGGAAAATAATTCTCGCATTTAAATTACCACATAAAAACTAAAACGATTTAAACGTTTTAGTTTTTTTTATTTATACTCATTATGACAGAAAATATAATTGATAAAACAATAGCTTTTGTAAAAAAAGAACTTGAATTTGCCGAAGGTGGACACGATTGGTGGCACATTTACAGAGTTTGGAAAAACGCCAAAACAATTGCTCAAAAAGAAAATGAAAATATGCTAATAGTAGAGCTTGCAGCACTTCTTCATGATATTGCAGATTCAAAATTTAATAATGGCGATGAAGAAATTGGACCAGAAAAAGCAAGTAAATTTCTAACTGAAATTGGAGTGAATTTTGATGTGATAAATAACGTTGTGAACATTATTAAAAATGTATCATACAAAGGTGGAAAAGAAAAAAACACTTTCACTTCTATAGAATTAGACATAGTAAGAGATGCTGATAGACTTGACGCAATAGGCGCGATTGGTATTGCAAGAGCTTTTAATTATGGTGGTTTTAAAAATAGAGCTATTTATAATCCAGAAATTAAGCCCAACTTAAACATGACTAAGGAAGAATACAAAAACAGCTCTGCTCCTACCATTAATCATTTTTACGAAAAACTTTTATTATTAAAAGATGGTTTTGTAACAGCTACCGCTAAAGAAATTGCAGAACAAAGACATCAATTTATGGAGCAATATTTAGAGCAGTTTTATACAGAATTTGAAGGAGAAAAATAATAAACTATAGCTTAGTTTCTCTTTTAAAAGTAGCTTCTGTAATGTCTAAATCGTTTTTCTTAAAGAATGTTCCATACTTATAAGTAATTCTTTTAAACTCATTTGCCTTAGTATCTGTAACTACTATTACTCGTAAAATTTTGCAGTTTAGTCCATCAATTTCTTCACTAGTTACACCTTGAGGATATTTTTTAGCTAACTCAGAAAGATAATCTTCCTTATTCATTGTTTTCTTTAAATCTTCACTAACTAATTGTTGAGAAGCTTGTGCTTTTCTTTTGGCTTCTTCAGCAATTAAACGAGCATTTTCTTCTTCCTCCTTTTTCTTTGCATCATTTGCGGCTTTTAATTTTTCTGCTGCAATTTTAGCATTTTTTTCAGCAAGTGCTTTAGCCTGAGATTCAGCTAAGCGTTTAAATTCTTCTTCGATAGAAGTTTTGGCAGCTGCTTCCAATTTTGCTTTTGCTTCAAGTTCGTCAGCTTTTCTTTTAGCATCTGCTTTAGCTTTATCCTCTGCTAATTTTCTAGCAGAAGCTTCTTCTGCTAAACGTTTGGAATCTGCGTCAGCTTTCGCTTTATCTTGAATGGCTTTTTTAGCTGCTGCTTCATCGGCTAAACGTTTGGCTTCTGCATCAGATTTAGCTTTATCTTCTGCTGATTTTTTAGCAGCTTCATCTGCTAAACGTTTCGCTTCGGCGTCTGCTTTCGCTTTATCTTCTACAGATTTTTTAGCGGCTTCATCGGCTAATCGTTTTGCTTCGGCATCTGCTTTTGCTTTATCTTCCGCTGATTTTTTAGCTGCTTCATCCGCTAGGCGTTTTGCTTCT